>JBJMLN010000121.1:0-73775 GCA_045805285.1 Actinomycetota bacterium
GCGGTACTCGAAGGTGAAGGACTCCCCTGCGTCTCGGCCTCGCAGGTACTCCGCGAGCGCCCGCTCCTTGTCCTCGGGGTGCAGGTGCTTGTACCAGCAGTCGGGGTCGGCGATGTACTCCTCGGGCCGCACCCCGAGCAGCGTCGTGATCTGGGGCGAGACATAGGAGGTCGACATCGTCTCGTCCACCACGTCGATGTAGACGATCGCGGGGATCTGCTCCACAAGGGCTCGGTATCGGACGTCGGCCTCGCGCCGCGCCTCTTCGGCCCGGTGGCGCCCGATCGCCGCGCCGAGGGCGCCGGCAGCGACCTTCAGCGCGTCGACCTCGGAGGCCGACCACTCCCTCGGCTCGACGCAGTCGTCGAAACCGATGTAGCCCCACCATTCGTCGCCGGCGAAGATCGGCACGATCGCTGCCGAGAGGATCCCCTCCTCGGCGAAATCGACGGTCTGTTCGCCGCCGAAGTCCTCCGCGAGGCCGCAGACGACCTCCCCGTGGCCGAGTGTCTCCGGCCAGGCCTCGTAACCCTGCGCGTACGGCCAGTTCTGGTTGCCTTCGTCCTCGATCGTCGAGCGGATGCCGTCGGCAACCCACTCGTAGCGGCCGCTCATCAGGAGCTCTCCGTCATCTCCGGGGTGGTTCTCGAAGATGTAGACGCGACTCGCGGCCGTCGCCTCTCCGACGCGGCGGAGGACCTCATCGACGCAGTCGCGCCAATCCTCGGCGCGGAGGAACCGGTCGGCCGTGAACGCCGCGGCATCGAGGATCGACTCCTTGCGAAGGAGCGCGGCCTCGGCGGTCTTGGCCGGCGTCACGTCGACGAGCACGCCCTGCCAGAACAGCGCGCGGCCCTCGTCGTCGCGGACGATCGTCGCCTCGTCGCGGACCCACACCGTGGAGCCGTCCTTCGCGATCAAACGGTATTGGGAGTGCCACGGCTCCATCGTTCCGCTGACGCGGTGGAGCTCCGTGAGCACCCAGTCGCGGTCGGACGGATGGAGCGCGCGCGTCCAGAGCTCGGGGTCGGCGAGGCGCTCCCCCGGCGTGTAGCCGAGGAGCTCCTTGTAGCGCGGACTGACGTAGAGCGGGCTGCTGATGTCGTCGACCGCATCCATGTAGACGACGACCGGAACCTGCTCGACGAGGCTTCGGTACTGCGCCTCGGCGTCGGAGAGCCGCCGGCGCTGCCCGCGGAACGTCGGCACCGTGGAGACCACGACCACGGCGAAGGCCGCATAGAGCGCACCGAGGGCGACCTTCGACAGCACCGGCATGTCACCGATGCCGCGCAGGATCGCCGCGACCGTGGCGATGCCCACGGCGGCAAGCGCGATCAGGAGGCCGAGCCGGAACCGCCGGTCCGAGCTCGCCCCGTCGGAGGCGGGCGAGAATCCCATGGCTTCCTGCGGTATCGGGAGCCCGCGTGCCTGTCTGAAGCCGGACGGCGGCGCCCGATCGGCTGACGCCCCGCGCACCTCGCCTGCTAGGCTGCGTTTCCCATGGGTGACCACAAGGAAGTCCTTTACGAGCGCCTCTACGTCAAGGTTCCGGGCACGGACAAGCTCCGGAAGACCGCGGCGGCGAGGCTGAAGCACCTCCTCGCCAACGGCTACCGCGAGATCGACCGGACGCAGGCGCCCGACTCCATCCTCGTCCACGTGGAGCGGACCGGTGTCGCGCCGCTGAAGGCGCGTCTCCCACGCCAGGAAGCGCCCGACCAGCGCTACGAGCGACGGCCGCGCGGACAGAATTTCGGAGGCCGCGGAGGCGGAGGACGTCGCCGCTAGAGCGGAAGCTCACGACAAGCGAACGCAAAGAGAAGGGCCCGCCGAAAGCGGGCCCTTTCCGTTTTCCTCGTCGGTTTCGCTTACCCCGTCAGGCGCACGTTCGCCGCCTGGGGGCCCTTCGCGCCCGAGGTCACCTCGAACTCGACGGTCTGGCCCTCCTCGAGGTTGCGGTAGCCATCTCCCTTGATGGCGCTGAAGTGCACGAAGACGTCCGGACCGCCCTCCTGGGAGATGAAGCCGTACCCCTTCTCGGAGCTGAACCACTTCACAACACCGGTTGCCACAAGCAATCCCCTCCTTCCTTGGCCGATCAGCGATGGGAGACCCTCCCGTCGGCCGCCGACGCAACTGCCGGCGAGGGAACTGCTCTGAAGCGAACTTCCGATGCTGGAACCCTCGCGGCGGAAGATAGCAGATGTCTTTCGCGCGTACTAGTGCGCTTTTCGTGCTGTCACCAGGGGAAATGCAATATCTCGCGAGCCGCCTCAGGGCTCCGCGCGGTCCTCGGTTTCCGCCGCCGCGGGCAATGTGAAGGAGACCACCGCACCGACTCCCTCCGCGCCCGGAGAGGCAGAATCCATCCAGACACGGCCGCCGTGGAGGAGGACGAGCTCCTTCACGACAGCGAGGCCGAGACCCGCGCCGGGGCCGGTCCGCTCCACCCGGTAGAAGCGGTCGAAGATCCGTTCCCGGTCGGACTCCGGAACGCCGGGACCCTCGTCGCGGACCCAGAGTCGGACCGTTTCCTCGCTCTCAAGGGTCCAGCCGACCTCGATCGTCGTTCCCGCCGGAGCGAATTTCGCCGCGTTCATGACGAGGTTCCCGAGGATCCGCTCGAACGCGTACGGCTCGGTCAGGACTCGCACGTCGCTCTCGCCGCGCGTGCGGACGACGTGCCCCGCGATCTGAGAGCCGAGGTTGCCGAGGACCCGCGCGACGAGCGGCTCCACCACCAGCGGACGGAGATCGATCGGAAACTGCCCGAGCTGGAGGCGGGAGAAGTCCAGCACCTGTCCGATCATGTGCGACATCGCCCGCGCGTTCAGTTCCACCCGCTCGAGGAGCTCTCCCCGGAGCTGGCTCGGGAGCGTGTCCCAACGCGTGCGGAGGGTCTGCGCGAACCCGAGGATCGCCGTCAGCGGGCGGCGCATCTCGTGGCTCACGGTCGCGACGAGCTCGGACTTGAGGCGGTCCTGATCCTCGGCATCCGGTTCGATCGACGACGGGCCCATGCGCGGGGAGCGTACCTCCGCGCGGGGAAAGATTCCGGGGAGCGCGACCGCCGTCCCGACCGCCCGGGCCGCACACGGAGTTGCGGCCAGGACGCCTGATGACCGAATATCCTTCGGAAAAGGAGGGGTTCCGCCGGATGAATGGAGGGGTATACTCCAGATGTCCCCCGATCCATCCGAAACCGAGCATTGGGGTGCAGTCATGAGCGAGGACATCCAGCAGCCGGAGCACGTACGCCCCGGACACCGCGACTCCAAGGCCCACGCCTCGGACCAGCCGTTCGTGTATCCGGTCGCGCGCGAGTTCGTGGAGCCCGATTGGCACCGCCTCCCCGGCTACAAGGACGTCTCCGAGGTGGAGTGGCGGAGCGCCCAGTGGCAGCGGGCGCATTCGGTCAAGAACCTCGTGGAGTTCAAGAGGGCCATGGGCGACTTCCTCTCCGAGGACCTGTACGAGGACATCCGTCGCGACCAGGAGGAGCGCTCGACGATGTCGATGCTCATCCCGCCGCAGATGCTCAACACGATGAACGAGAACGACCTCGGGCACGATCCCGTGATGCACTACATGGCGCCGAAGCTCTCCGACCGGCGAACCGACTGGCCGAGCCATCCGATGGCGAGCCGCGACTCCCTCCATGAAGCCGAGATGTGGGCCGTGGAGGGCCTCACGCATCGCTATCCGACCAAGGTGCTCGCCGAACTGATCCCGACGTGCCCGCAGTACTGCGGGCACTGCACGCGGATGGACCTGGTCGGAAACGACACTGCCCAGATCCTCAAGTACAAGTTCGAGATCAAGCAGAACGAGCGCTGGGATCTGATGATCGACTACCTCCGCAAGACGCCGTCGGTCCGCGACGTCGTCGTGTCCGGCGGGGACATGGCGAACGTTCCGATCAAGCGGCTCGAGGACTTCGTGATGAAGCTCCTCGACATCGAGAACATCCGCGACATCCGGCTCGCGACCAAGGGCCTGATGGGCATCCCGCAGCACTTCCTCCAGGACGACGTGAAAGCCGCAGCGGAGCGGATGGCGAAGCGCGCTCGCGAGCGCGGCGTCGACATCGCCGTCCACACGCACGTCAACGCGGCACAGCAGGTGACGCCGCTGGTGGCCGACGCGGTCCGCGTGTTCCTCGACGCGGGATTCCGCGACGTCCGGAATCAGGGAGTGCTGCTCCGCGGCGTCAACACGACGCCGAACCAGCTCCTGGATCTCTGCTTCACGCTCCTCGATCACGCGAAGGTGATGCCGTACTACTTCTACATGTGCGACATGATCCCGAACGCCGAGCACTGGCGCACGTCGGTGTGGGAGTCACAGGAGCTCCAGCATTCCATCATGGGATACCTCCCAGGGTTCGCCACGCCGCGCGTCGTCTGCGACGTGCCGTTCGTCGGCAAGCGCTGGGTCCACCAGCTGGAGGACTACGACCGCGAGAAGGGCATCTCCTACTGGACGAAGAACTACCGGACGGGGATCGAGTTCGACGACCCGGACTTCCTCACGCGGCAGTACCCGTATTACGACCCGATCTACACGCTCCCGGAGGCGGGACAGGAGTACTGGCGGGAGTACACCAAGGGCGACCGAGAGCTCGCGAGCGTCTGAGCTTCCGGCACGTCAGCCGTACGGCACGCCGTAGTGCTTGATGTCGTAGGACCCGGGATGGAGATCCGCCAGCGTCGTTCCGTACGGGCAGTCCTTCCTGAGCGGAAGGATGTCCGTCTCGAGATGCGGCGACTTCGTGAAGTCGAACGCTCCCGTGAGCGGATCCGCGTTGTCGTCCCGCGCGCTTAACGGTTGTAATCCCCAGTTGTGCTCGATGAACGCGAGCACCGAGGAGAAGTCGTACGTGTGGTGATCGATGGAGCCACCGTCGGCTGAGCTCCCCTGCCGCGTGTACGGCGAGATGATCAGCGCCGGCGTTCGGGGGCCGTATCCCATGATGTCGACGTGCGGCGGCGTCACGGGGTCGTAGAACCCGCCGAAGTCGTCCCACACGACGATGATCGCCGTGCTCGGCCAGTAGTCGCTCTTCATGACGGCGTTGATCTGCTCCACGGTCCAGTTCTCGCCCGCGCAGACGCTCACGGGATCGGCCTGCGCGTCTCCGGGGTGCTCGTTGTACGCCTCCGGCGGGATGAGCCACGACACCGACGGCAGCTGCTCGTGGTGGATGTCCTTGATGAAGCTTTCCGGAGTGTCGACGTTCTGCCATTCGGGGCCGAAACGGACGTGGCGAATCGCTTGCAGCGCGTTCTGCCACTGGTTCACGTTCGCGTAGTACTTCCACGCGACACCCGCCTGCGTCAGCTCGTCCGGAAGCACGGGGATATCGATGCAGGCTTGGATCTCCTCCCAGTACTCCCCGATCTTCACGAGGTTGGCGGGGATGTGCTGCGCCGCTCCGTTCTCCAGCTGCATGATCGTCGCGATGTCCTTCTTCGAAAGGTCCTCCTTGAAGTGCGGGACGTGCTCCGTTGGGTCGTCGCAGTAGCTGTTCGGGTGATCGGTCGTCTGCTTGTTGTCGGTGATGCCGTCGGCGTCCGCGGCGATCGCATACAGGTGCTCCGGGAACGTCGGGCCGAACATCGACGTGAAGAAGTGGTCCGCGAGCGTGTAGTGGTCGGCGTAGGACCAGTAGTTCGGGATCCCGCTCCGCTTGAACTGCACGTAGCCGGAAAGGTCCTCCCCGTACTTGATGATGTTGAAGCCATCCATCTTTCCGCCGTCGATCGCGTACATCCCCGACGCGAACCCGTGCGTGATGTCGTGCGGCTGCACGTCGTGTGCCGCCGTGATCGGCACGGTCTTCCCGTCGAACGTCTTTCCGGTGGAGGAACCGACCGCGCCCGGATATGCGCCGAAATAGGTATTGAACGTGCGGTTCTCCTTGACGATGAACACGACGTGCTTGATCGGGCCCTGTCCCGCCGGCGGCAGGATCGCGGAGACCTGCGGCGACCCTCCCTGAGCAGAGGGCGTCTGCCCACCGGCGCTGCTCGCGGACGTGCCGTCGCCGCCCGGCCCGGTGGAGACGAAGAGGATGAT
The DNA here is from genome assembly GCA_045805285.1 of Actinomycetota bacterium. Taxonomy (GTDB): domain Bacteria; phylum Actinomycetota; class UBA4738; order UBA4738; family JBJMLN01; genus JBJMLN01. Next base: position 6,082 of record JBJMLN010000121.1, read on the forward strand.
CAGAACGGCGCACGCCGCGATGAACGCGAGGAATCCGCGCCGGCCGCCAGGGCCGCTGCCGATCCCTCCACCACGACGGTTCCCCGATGCGGTTCCGCCGCCGCGCGAGCGCGCCGCCGCAGGCCGCTGGCCGGGTCTGGGAAGGCGTGGGCGCTGACGCGGCTCGGGCTCCACATGCGCAAGCCTATCCCGGCCGGACGACCCCGACCCGGCTCCGCCGTTGCCGCGGGCGGAGGGCTCGACCACACTCCTTCGTGATGGAGCTCCCGGAGGTCCACTACGCGCGGAGCGGCGATCTCGCGATCGCCGGGTGCAGGGAACGAAGGTGGCCGGCGTGACACACGAGTGGGACGCCGCGACCTACGACGCCCTTCCGCTGCCGCACGAGCGATGGGGAGCCCGGACACTCGAACGATTGCCACTCCGGGGAGACGAGCACGTCTTGGACGCGGGATGCGGCACGGGCCGCGACACGGCGCTTCTCCTGGAGCGCCTCCCCGCCGGACGCGTCACGGCGGTCGACGCGTCGAGCACGATGCTCGAGCGGCTGAAGTCGCGTCTTGGCGATCGCCTGGATCGCGTGGACGTGATCGAAGCCGACCTCACTCGGCCGTTGCCGCTGAGGGCTCCGGTCGACGCGGTCTTCAGCTGTGCGGCGTTCCACTGGATCGCGGACCATCAGGCGCTGTTCGACAACCTGGCGGGCGTCACGCGAGCGCACGGTCGCATCGTCGCCGAATGCGGCGGCGAGGGAAACATCGCCAAGATCGCGGCTGCCATCACGAACGTGCTGGGGCCCACATCCGACGTCTGGAACTTCGCCGGCGAGGCCGAGACCCGGGAGCGACTCCGCCGAGCGGGGTTCGAAGACGTCGAGGTCTCCTTGATCCCGGATCCGGCGCGGTTCGCTCCCGGCGAGGAGTTCGAGACGTACCTCGCGACCGTGGTGCTGGGATCCCACCTCGATCGCATACCCGAGGCCGACCGCGCCACGGTCGTCCACCAGGTCGCGGACCGGCTCGACGAACCCGTGGTGGACTACGTTCGGCTGTCGTTCTCCGGGGTGAAGGCGTAGCGGCTCACGCTATGGGCGGCCGGATCGCGCCGGTCGCGCGCTATCCGGCCTTCAGGCGGGCGAGGAGCGCCGCCAACCTCGCCTCCACCTGCCGGTACGCGGGATCTCCCGCTCGGTTCTGCAGCTCGTACGGATCCGGTTTCGAGACGACACCGCCGAGGTCGTAGAGCTCGCGCTCGCCCGTCCGCAGCTCCACGTACGCGAGGTCCTTCGTCCGCACCTCCCAGAACGGAGGGATCGCGTAGCCGCCCGCCCATTCGATCAGGACGCCTTTCCGTGAGGCCGACGGCGCCCCGGTGAGCTGTGGAAGCAAGCTCTCCCCGTCGACGCCCGGAGCGGGAACGTTCGCGAGGTCCGCGATCGTCGGCGCGACGTCGACGTTGGAGACGAGGGAGGGATCGTCATGCTGCGACGCTCCCGGATACCGGACGAGGAACGGCGTGTCGATGCACGGCTCGTACTCGCACGGCTTCGTGATCCATCGGTGCTCCCCGAAGGAGAAGCCGTTGTCCGTCAGGAAGAAGACGACCGTGTGCTCGAGCGCTCCGCGCCGTTGCAGGGCCGCGAGCAGCGTTTCCACCGAGCGGTCGACCGAGAGGAGCGTCTCGTACTCCAGCCGCCGGTCGCGGAGGAGCTCCGCCTGCTGAGCGCGCGTGACCGGCGGAAGCGAGCGCACCCACGCCGGCTTATCGGAGACGTTCTCGGTCACGCTCGGCGGCTGATGGATCGTCACGTCCGCGAACGCTCCCCGGTCCTGTGGCGCGGGCGTCCATGGAAAGTGGGGCGCCGTCGGCGCGAACCACGCGAAGAACGGCCGGTCCGCCGGCGCGTCGGAGATCCAGTTGGTCGCCTCTCGGGTCAGGACGCTCGTCAGGTAGTCGCGCGGGCTCGTTCCGTAGCGGATCGGCGAGCCGTCGTCGACGATCGTGTACCCCGAATACGTCGTCGACTGCGGACCCTGCTCCTTCGCGAACCAGTGATCCCATCCGGGCGGCACGTACGGACCTCGGTCGAACGGATAGTCGTTCAGGTACTTGCCGAACAGCGCCGTTCGATAGCCGGACGTGGAGAGCCACGTCGCGAGCGTCGAGCGCTCGTCGAGATTCGCTCCTGTCTCGTTGTTCACGACCCCGGTATGGGAGGAGTACTCCCCGGTCAACAACGAGGCGCGCGACGGACAGCACAGCGGCGTGTTGAGGAACGCGTTCGGGAAGCGGACCCACTCGCCTCCTCGATCCTCCATCTGGGACTGCAGGAACGGCATGATCGGCGGCGAATGCGGAAGCGTCTCGATCGACTGGTCGTCGGTAAGGATCACCAGGACGTTCATGCGGTGGTCGGGCGCTCCGGAGCGGGTACACGCGGGCAGCACCGAGAGGAGGACCAGACCGAGCGCCACGACGACCGGACGCCCGAGTAGTCTGAACAAGACTAGTGGACGTGCGAGCTCGGAGCGTCGCCGCGGTCGCGATCCAGCCAGCCCCCGGAACGCTCCTCCCGCGCGGCGACGAGACCGGCGGCGATGGAGAGCGCGATCTCCGCCGGCGTGCTCGCGCCGATGTCGAGGCCGACCGGAGATCGGAGACGCGCGAGGTCGTCCTCGGTGAAGCCGCCGGCGCGGAGCGACTCCACGTACGGACCGACATGCCGGCGGCTCCCCATCATCCCGATGAACCGCGCCCGGGAGCGGAGGGCGGCCGCGACGGCCTCCGCGACGCCGGGCGCGTCGTGATCGGTAAAGACGATGACGGTTCGGTCGTCCGGCTGCGCGGCCGCGATCGCGGCGGCATCCTCCACCGGCGTTGCGCGATAGCCGAGCGTGCCCGCAAGCTCCAGGAGATGCGACGCGACCGGCGTCGAGGCATGAACCAGCAAACGGGCGGCAGCGACGTGCGGCTCGAGATACACCTCCACGTCGCCGAGGTCGTGCGTGTACCGGCTGGTGCGCGGCTCTCCGGACTCGAGCACGTCTGCGGCGTCGCTGCGAGCCGCGCTGTCGAACTCCGCGCAGCCCAGCGTTCCGGAAACGGCGCTGCCGTCGGCACCGATCGTCATGCGGTTGCCGACCCGGCACGGAGGATCGCCGTGGACGCGCACCGCGATCGCCTCCACCCGGCCGCCGTCCACGCCGGGCGCCGTCGTTCCGCGACGCGACGGCGCAGGCGCATCGTGTCCGTGGTCGTGGCCCGTCGGGTGCTCTCCCGTGCGGCCGGCGAGGAGGTCGAGCGCGTGCCCCAGGATCGGAAGCAGCGCGTCGAGGCTCTCCCGGACGCCGGTCGGACTCCCCGGGAGGTTCACGACGAGCGACTCGCCGATCGACCCGGCGACGCCGCGGGAGAGGGCCGCCTGCGGCGTCTTCTGCATCCCGGCCGCGCGCATCAGCTCCGCGAGCCCGGGCGCCTCACGATCGATCACCGAGCTCGTCGCCTCCGGCGTCACGTCGCGAGGTCCGAACCCGGTTCCCCCCGTCGTCACGATCAGGCCGACGCCGTCGGTGACCAGCTCCCTCAGCCGGCCCTCGATCTCTCCGCGCTCGTCGGCCACGAGGGAGCGCTCCACCGCGCCGAAGCCCGCCGAGCGCAGCGACGACTCCGCAACGTCTCCCGAACGGTCCTCGCGCGTGCCCGCGGTGACGCCGTCGGAGACCGTGAGCACCGCGGCCCGCACGCCATCCATCCGCCTATTGTGAACGTTCGGGCCCGGTTTCCGGTGGGTACGGCAGGAGCGCCCCTGACGGGAGGTCTGATGAGCAAACGGCAGGACTGGATCGACGATCTCGCCTCGACGCTCGGCGAGGAGCCGCTCACACCCTCGGAGCGCAACGCCCTCCTCGGCGCCGCCCGCGACGTCGCCCACCGGGTCGAGCGCAAGATCACACCGCTCTCCACGTTCCTGCTCGGCGAGGCGACCGGCCGCGCGCAGGCCTCGGGCGCGTCCCGCGACGAGGCGCTCCGGAGCGTGCTCGACCGGCTGGCGTCGCTGATACCGGTCGAGGAGGGCGAGGAGCGCGACGGCGCTCCCGAGCCGTGACGGCCCGCTGCCGCGTCCGAACCGTGCGCCGGTAGGCTGGAGGGGCCCATGGACGCCTCCCCGACCCGCGCGCCGCTCGTCGACTCCTTCGATCGCGTCGCCGACGACCTCCGGGTCTCGGTAACGGACCGCTGCAACTTCCGCTGCACGTACTGCATGCCGGCGGAGGGCCTGGCGTGGCTCCCGAGATCGGAGATCCTGACGTTCGAGGAGATGACGCGCCTGCTCGGTGTGTTCCGGTCGCTCGGCGTGCGTTCGATCAAGGTGACGGGCGGGGAGCCGACCGTGCGCGCGGATCTCCCCAAGCTCGTCGGGATGTTCCGCGAGGCGGGGCCGGAGCTCGACATCTCCATGACGACGAACGGAACGCTCCTGGACCGGCTGGCCGAACCGCTCGCGCGCGCCGGCCTCGACCGCGTGTCGATCTCCTGCGACTCGCTCCTGCGTCACCGCTTCGCGGAAATGACGAGGCGCGACGCATTGGAGAAGGTCATGAACGGCGTCCGCGCGGCGGACGCGGCCGGCCTGACCCCGATCAAGATCAACTGCGTGCTGATCGGCGGTCAGAACGACGACGAGGTCGTGGAGTTCGCACGTTGGTCGCGCGAGACCGGACACCTCGTCCGGTTCATCGAGTACATGCCGCTCGACGCCGAGCACGCGTGGGAGCGCGCTAAGGTCGTTCCCTCGATCCAGGTGCTGGAGCGGATCGCCGCCGTGTTCCCGCTCGAGGCGACCGGCCATCCGGGCGATCCCGCGACGACCTACCGGTTCGCGGACGGCGCTCCCGGCGGGGTCGGCGTGATCGCCTCCGTCACCGAACCGTTCTGCGACACCTGCAACCGCCTGCGGCTGACGGCCGAGGGTCAGTTCCGCTCGTGTCTGTTCTCCCTCGACGAGGTGGATCTCCGCGGCCCGCTGCGCGCCGGCGCGGACGACGACGAGCTGGCGGAGCTGATCCGCGGCGGTGTGGAGCGGAAGTGGGCCGGCCACCGGATCAATCACCCCGACTTCGTGCAGCCCGCGAAGAGCATGTCGATGATCGGCGGCTGAGCCGGCCTACAGGCCGGCGAGCTTCGCGAGGCCGTCCACGTTCGCCAGCACGTAGCGGCGACCGTCGCGGTCGATCAGTTTCCGGCGCTGGAAGTCGGAGAGGATCCGCGTGACGTTCTCCCGGCTCCCGCCGCAGAGGCTCGCGAGGTCCGCGTGCGTGACGACCGAGGGGATCACAGCTCCGTCGGACGGGAGCTCCTCCAGGTCGCTCACGAGGCCGAGGAGACGCTTCGCCACCCGGCCCTTCAGGTCGAGGAACAGCAGGTCGTCGACGAGGGACTCGTGAGCGGTCACCTGCCTCGCCAGCGCTCGTAGGAGCGCCCGTGACGCCGCCGGCTCCTTGGAGATGAAGCTCGCGAACGCGTCTCCGTCGACGACCCAGACCTCGGAGTCCACGAGCGCCATCGCCGTCGAGGTGCGTTTGAGGTCTCCGAGGACGCCGATCTCGCCGAAGAACTGCGAGCCCTCCAGCGTCGTCAGGAGCTGCCGGTGGCCGGTCGCGGAGAGGGAGCTCACCTCGACGCGGCCGTCGTGGAGGAAGAAGACCTCCGGAGCCTCGTCGCCCTGGTGGAACAGGTAGGTACCGCGCCGGTACTCCCGGACGGACCCGCGGCCGGCGAGCTGGCGCACCGACACCGCGGAGACGGATTCCATGATCGGGCTGCCGGACATCGCAGCCTCGATGCCCCGAAGCGCGGTTCCCCCCGTCCGCGTCGCCACGGAGCGAATCTACCTGCGGGAACGGCTCGCGGGAAGCCCTCCTTGCGGACTCCGCCAAACGCAAACGGGCACGCGGAACGCGAAAACGGGCCCGGGAGCGATCCCGAGCCCGTTCCGAAAGCCTTTGCGCTCTTACCGAGCGTGGACCTTCTTGAAGGTCTTCCGCTTGGTCACCCGCGTCGCGGCGGTCTTCGCGGAGGACGTCTCCGCCTTCTCCGCGGCCGGCTTCGCCGGAGCGATCTTCTTCTGTGCCATCCGAGTTCCCTCCTCGTCCCTGCTCGGTCGTGGTGCGGTGGTGCGGTTGTCGCGAAGCTACTTGTAGTGCGCCCTCTTCATGGTCTTCTTCTTGAGCGGGCGCTTCTTCGTCACGCGGCTCGCTGCGGCGGTGGCCGTGGACTTCGAGGCCTTGGAGCTCTCCGGCTTGGCCGGTGTGACCTTCTTGTCTGCCATCCTGGTGCACCTCCCCCTCGTCCGATCGCTGGTGTTATCCAACTCCTCCGCAGGGCAGAGGTGTGTGCCATCCGTCACGGGATGTGTGTGTTCTCCATCACGGCGATCCTGTGACGGGCGTCACACGTGCTCAGTCGAGCTCCGGCAGGTCGATCGGGTCCGGCCGCGGGGTACAGGCGCCGCAGTAGAGCGCGTCCTCCACGACGAGCGCCTTCCGGACGTCCTTGCTGCGGAAGAGCTCGAGGATGTACGGCTGGGTCTCGACGTGGTCCTCGCAGATGCCGCGTCCGCAGAAACGGCACGCTCCGACCGCGGTTCGGCGGCAGTGCCAGCAATCCATCTCCCGCTCCCCTCAGTTCGCCTGGACCCTGCTCAGGTTCACCTTCGTCTCCAGCGATCCCTTCCGGAACGCGTCGCCCACCAGCGCGTCGAAGCCCTCGCGGTCGAGACGGTACGCGCGAACCGGCGTCCGTGCTCGGACCGTCGCGGTGCGCGGCACGTCGAGGAGCAGCGCGATCTCCCCGACGTAGGAGCCCGGCCCGACCGTTCCGACCTGCTCGCCGTCCTTGAGGACCTCCATCTGGCCCGAGCGGATCGCGTAGAAGGCGTCTCCGGCCTCGCCCTGCTCGATGATCGTCTCGCCGGGCGGGACGTTCACCCACTCCCCGTGCTCCAGGAGCTCGTTCAGCTCGTCGGGCTCCAGATGCGAGAAAGCCGAGAGCTCCCGGAGATCGTTCACGGCCTGCAACGTCGGCGCGAACTCCGGCACGTGGATCATGTCGGCGAGGAGACGATCGAACGTTCCCTTGTCGACCTCGAACAGCTGCGACTCCTCCGTGGCCCGGACGGTCGCCGCGCGCGGGGCGGCCTCGACGAGGCCGAGCTCGCCGAAGGACTCTCCGCGCGTGATCGTCCGCAGCACCCGCTCGTTCGCGCCGTTCGGGTCCTCCTCGACGATGTTGAGCGCTCCGGAGCGGACGACGTAGAAGGCGTCGGCGCGCTCTCCCTGGCGAACGACCGGCTGTCCGGGGGCGAACGTCCGGAGCTTCACGCGGCCCGCGAGGTCGGAGAGCACGTCCTCCGGCACGTCGTCGAAGATCGGCAGCGCGTCGATCAGCTCCGCGGCCTCGACGCGCCACTTCGTCTCGAGCCTGAACCGCACGCGGTCCCCGAGGGCGCGGAGCCTCCTCGCCGCCGCCCTGACGAGCCCGATCGCGCCACGGACGAGCGGTCCCGCGATGAGGAGCGCGAGCAGCAGGAGGAACGCGCGGCCGAGGATGCCGCCGTTCCACATCTTTCCGAGGAGCCCGGCGAAGATCTGCTTCCAGAAGAAGAACGACAGGTACAGCGAGAAGATCGTGAACGCGACGCCGAGGAGACCGTACAGACCGAGTCCCCATTCCTGCCTCGTGAAGCCTTCGCGCGTCCGGATCTTGTGCCACATGTCGTGCTGGATGAACGCGAGCGACCGCGGACGCAGATCCGGCACCTGGATCACGTCGGAGAGGATCCAGTAGCCGTCGAGCTCCAGGAGCGGAACGAGGTTCATGAAGATCACGAGGTAGCCGAGCACCGCGAACTGGTACAGCACCTTGGAGAGGAAGAAGTCCGGATACGCCCACGCGATCATCGCGGCGATCCCCGCCATCACCGTCTCCGCGTATGGTCCGCCGAGCGCCTGCATGATCCGCTGGCGCCGCTCCAGCATCAGGCCGTCGGAGCCCTCCACGAAGAATGCGGGCGAGCCGAAATAGACCATGAACCCGGCGCTCTTCACCTGGCGGCCGTAGCGGAGCAGCACGATCGCGTGACCCATCTCGTGGACGAAGGTGGAGACGTAGTCGAGGACCGTCAGCACGATGAAGGCGAGCGCCACCGTGCTGCCGCCGAGCGAGAAGCGGTGCGACTGCACGAGCTCCCAGAACGCCACGAACCCCGCGACGCAGATGCCGACGCTCACGATCTGGGCCGGCCACGTGAACCAGAGCTTGAGCCCGTGGTCGTAGAACCAGCGCACGAACCCGTCGGCGTGGTCCCACTCGATCGAAAGCGTCTTCGCGAACCCGCGCAGCTTCTTCCGCGTCGCCGACGCGGGATCGAGCCGGTCGCGCACGAGCTGCTCGGAGTCGACGTAGGGCGTGGTGAGGAAGTTCCCGACGAGCAGCGCCTGGGTGATCTCCGCGACGCGGGTGAGCTCGAGGTCTCCGGATTCCTGGAACCGCTCGACGACAATCTCCTTCACGGTCCGCGTTCCGTCCATCAATCCGATGATGTCCGCAGCGTCCGCTTCGAACTGGTAGTGGATGATGTCGCGCGGGTTCGCGACCATCGTGTAGTCGTTGCCCCACTTGAGGCGAAAGACCTTGATCTCGATGTCCGGCGCGAGCTGCGGCCGGAACTCCGCTGGATCGACGAGCTCGGAGAGCCGCCCGTAGACGTCGCTCTCGACCTCCTCCTCGGGCGGGAGCTCCGCGAGACCGCCGATGGGAGCGCCCTTCCGCCCGTTCGGCGCCGCCACGAGCCCCTTGCCGACCACGGCGTAGACGGAGTTCCGCGCGCGAGCCGCGGCGCGCCGGTGGGAGGCGAACAGGTTCCCGAAGATCACGCTCGCGAGCAGCACCAACGCGAGCGCCCCGACGATCGTTCCGACCATCCGCCCCCCTTCTCGACCGGTCGGGACGCATCTTTCCGCATGCGTGCCCGAGGTTCCACCCGAGGCCGCTCCGGGCTACCGGTTCTTGATGGCGACCGGCTCCACCGGATCGGCCAGCTCGAAGCCGAAGACCCGGGAGTAGAAATACAGCTCGGCCTCGAGCGTCCGCACGATCGTCTCCTGACGGCGGAATCCGTGTTGCTCTCCCTCGAAGGCGAGGTAGGCGTACGGAAGGCCCTTCTCCTCGAGGCTCCGGACCATCTGCTCCGCCTGCTCGGGAGGAACGACCTCGTCTTCCAGCCCCTGGAACAGGATCACCGGGCAGGACAGGCGCTCCGTGAAGTGGACCGGAGACCGCTCGCGGTACCGCTCCACCTCCTCCGGATACGGTCCGACGAGCCCGTCGAGGTAGCGCGACTCGAACTTGTGCGTGTCGCGCGCGAGCGCCTCCAGGTCACCGACGCCGTAGTAGCTCGCGCCCGCGGAGAACGCGTCGGTGAACGTCAGCGCGCAGAGCGTCGTGTAGCCGCCGGCGCTCCCGCCCGCGATCGCGAGGCGCGAGCCGTCGACGTCTCCGCGTTCGGCAAGGAACTTCGCCGCGTTCACGCAGTCGGCTAGGTCGACCTCTCCCCACCGGCCTCGGAGTCGGTTCCGGTACTCGCGGCCGTAGCCGGTGCTTCCTCCGTAGTTGACGTCGAGGACCGCGATCCCGCGCGTCGTCCAGTACTGGACCTCTAGGTCGAGCTCGTCGGAGACGTTCGACGTCGGACCTCCGTGGCTGTGGACCACCAGAGGCGGACGCTCGTCCTCCGGCGCCGAGAACTCCGGGTTCCGGGGCGGATAGAAGAACGCGTGGGCGGTGTGGCCCTCCTCGGTCGGGAACTCGACCCGCTGTGCGGTGGAGAGGTATCGGTGGTCGAGGCTCCGCTCGCGGCCGCGGTAAAGGACCTCCGGCTCTCCGGCGGTGGGATCGAGCGCGAACACCGCGGGAAACTCCGACGCGGTGAGGCCGATCATCAGGATGCGCTCCCCGTCCGATCGGAGATACCGCGCGTCGACCGCGAGTCCGAGGTCGCGGAGCGGCTTCCCGGGCTCGACGAGCCCGAGATGGGACTCCCCGCCTTGCTCGAACGCGCACGCGATCCGTCGTCCGGAGAGGAACGAGTAGCGCGAGTACCCGAAGTTCCATGCCGGCAGTGCGAACTCCGCGTCGAGCGGGGCGAGCGCCGTCGCGTCTCCGTCGGCCTCGGTTCGGTACAGGTTCCACCAGCCGGTGCGGTCGGAGACGTAATGCAGCTCGCCCTCCGGACTCCATTCCGGTTGTGCGATCGATTCCTCGGGGCCGCCGGCGATGCGACGCGCTTCGTGGAGTCCGTGTTCGGGATCGAACGGCGCGACGGAGAGCTCCGTGCCGTCCCACGGCATCCGCGGGTGATCCCACGCGAGCCACGCGAGCTGGGTTCCGTCGGGGCTCAGCCGCGGGCTGGAGTAGAAATCGTGGCCACCGGTGAGCGTCCGAGGCTCGACACTGCCGTCGCTTGCGAGGATCGCAAGCTCGTTGACCACGCCGTCGGGCTCGTGGCGCTCGCGGACGCAGATGAGCCAATTTCCGTCGGGCGTCGCGCGCATGTCGGCGTAGCGGATCGACGCGGGCGCCGGCGGCTGGGGCGTGATCGGACGCGGCTCGCCGTCGCCGTCCTGGCGATAGAGCCTCTGGTCGGCGAAGTTCGCGAAGAACGTCTGCGCGCCGTCGACGAGCACCGCTCCTCCGCCGTACTCGTGCACTCGGGTGCGGACGTTGAAGCCCTCGGGCGTGACGTCGGAGAGCGTTCCGTCAGCGTCGCGTCGCATCAGGACGGAGCGGCCGCCCTCCGTCGGGCGTCGCTGCAGCCAGAACAGCGAGCCGCCGGAGACCTGCAGTTCCGCGATCGATGCTCCGGCCTCCGCGACGACCGCTGCCGAGAGCGGAGAGCGCCAGGAGCCGTACGGAGCGCTCTCAACCACGCGGGCGCCGTCCGACGACGACCCGTGTGACCTTCAGCTCCCCGCCCTTCGTGCTCTTCACGTCGGTGAGCCCCGCGCCGCGGAACTTCGAGGCCACGCCGCGCGAGCGGTCCGGGCTCACCTCCACGACGAGCCAGCCGCCGGGCCGCAGCCACGTCGCCGACGCGCTCGCGGTCCGCTCCACGAGGCCGAGGCCGTCGACGCTGCGGTCCGAGAGCGTATGGGCCGGCTCGAAACGGCGGATCTCGTCGGGAAGCTCGCGGAGCTCCCCCTTCGCCACGTACGGAGGATGGAGCGTGATCACGTCCACCTCGCCCTCGATCCGCCTCGGAAGCGGCGCGAACAGGTCCCCGCGGACGAACGTCGCGCGCACACCGAGGCGCCGGGCGTTCGCTCGCGCGAGCTTCACGGCGTCCTCAGCGATGTCGGTGCCGAACACCTCCGCGCGTGGAACCTCGTTCGCAATCGCGAGCGCGACCGTGCCGCCGCCGCTCGCGATGTCGACCACGATCGGCTTCGGCCGCCTCGCGAGCCGTCGAATGGCTTGCTCCACCATGAACTCGGTGGAGTCGCGAGGAACGAACACGCCGCGCTTCGTGGGGATCCGAAGGCCGCGGAACTCCGCGTAGCCCTTGATGTACGGAATCGGCTCCCCGGTCGCGCGGCGCTCGATCAGCCGGTCGAACTTCCGCGCGCTCGCTGCGGGGATCTCGTCGTCGAGGTCGAAGTCGTGACCGAGGGCGTGAGCGAGGAGCTCCTCGGCCTCGATGCGCTCGCGGTCGCGCTGCCAATGGTCGATCGACGGCGATGCGATGAGCACCGATTCCGCGCGTGCGAGGAGGTCTTCGGCTTCCAAGGCGCGCAATCCTACCCGCGGAACGATCAGGCGAAGGCTCGATGTTCGTTCCTCGTCGATACAATCCGAGCGATGGCCAGATCGACCCGTTCCCTCGCTCCGGTTCCCCGAGCCGACGGCGGCTCGCACGAGGTGAAGCTCACCGGCGACCGCATCGTCGTCGCGTCGCCCGACAACGGCGAGCGACAGTCGCGCGGCGGCCTCCTGATCCCGGCGACGGCCGCGCCCGCTCCGAAGCGGTGCGTCTGGTCGAAGGTCGTCATGGTCGGACCCGACGTTCGCACCGCGCGGCCGGGCGACCGCGTGCTGTTCCTGCCGCAGGCGGCGCTCGAGGCCGAGATCGACGAGGAGGAATACCTCCTGCTCCGAGAGCGTGACGTGCAGGCGCTCTCCACGGCGCCGGAGCCCGGCGAGCGTACGCCCGGCCAGTACCTCTAGCTCGGGCGCTTAGCCCTCGAGGAACGACAACCGCACCGTTCGCCTCGGGTTGTCCCGGTTCGGATCGACCAGCACGATGCTCTGCCAGGTGCCGAGCGCGAGCCGTCCGCCCGTGACCGGAATCGTTACCGACGGGGAAACGAACACCGGCAGGAGGTGATCACCTCCGTGCCCGGCGGAACCGTGGGAGTGCCGGTAGCGGTCATCGCGCGGGAGGAGCCGTTCCAGCACCTCCTCGAGGTCCTCCTCCGAGCCTGAACCCGTCTCCATCAGGGCGACGCCCGCGGTGGCGTGCAGAACGAAGACATTGACGAGACCGTCGCCGTCGTTGCTCACGAAAGACCGGACGTCGTCGGTGAGATCGACGACGCGCCGCTTCGAGCTGTCGACGTGGAGTTCGGTCGTGCGGATCGCGGATTCCTCAGACGGTCGGCGGCGCGTCCTCGTCCGTCGCGGGCGGAGGCGGCGGCTCCATCGGAGGTGCGGGCTCGGCGGAGGGCTCCATCGGACCTGCGGCCTCCGCGGAGGACTCCACCGCGGGCGGAGCGTACGGCGGAGGAGCGACCGCGACCGCGCCACCTGGCGTCGCCGCCATCCGGGAAGCACGGATGCCGAGCGCCCCGCCGATCGCGCCGATCACGCCGGCGACCGCGACGAGGATCACGCCGACCCCGACGGAGATGTCGAAGTGGACGAGCTGCAGCACCTGCCGCGCCTGGTCGACCGACACCTTCCCACCCGACTGCGATGCGATGGTCTGCGCGACGGAGTCCGACGCGTTGCTCTTCGCCGTCGTGATGTCGTAGATCGCGACCAACGCTGCCACGACACCGCCGAGCAAGGCGATGATGGAGACGGCGGTGATGTTCCGGCCGCGCATGACGAACATCACGCCGCCGAGGATCACGAGGACGATGCCGGCGATCAGCGTGATCGTGCCGTCGCCGTCCATACCCTTGACGGCGATCGTCGCGGATCCTCCACCGAGGGCGGAGGCGTCCGCGGTGACGCTGAACCACGTCAGGAACGATCCGAGGATCGCCAGGAGGCCCCCGATAACGGTCAACACCGCCGCGACGGGAGACGCCGTCGGCGGCGAAGCTTCAATCGGTTCCGGCTGCGGCGCGTCCATCACGGCCTCCCTCTCTCCTCAACGGCTCGGGTCACGGCGAGCCCCCGCGCGCCGCTCTCCGCCGCAGTCTCGCAGACCTTGACCTCGAACCCTCGGAGGACCGCTTCGGGGTGCCGTCAGTCCCTCGTTGACGGCTACGGTGTAACGATGTAATCATGTATGCATGACACGACAGCGGAACATGTCACAGGAAGAGGTCCAGGGCTGGTTCGCCGGACGGCTCCCGGACGGGTGGTTCACCGGCGCCCCCGAGGTCTCCGCCGACCGGGAGGAGATCCTGGTCGTCGGCACGCTCCCCGATCCGGAGGTCGCCAAGGATGCGGCCGCCGACGTCGTGAACTCCGCTCGAGAGGCCCGCATCGACGGATTCCGAGAGGACACCCGCGACCAGCGGATGCGGATCGCCGACGAGGCCCAGCAGCGATTCGGTCGCCGCGTCTCCTGGGGCGCGAGCGCCGGCGACGTCCGGAAGCTCTTCACGACCCTCAGCATGCCCGTCATGACACGTCTGCGGATGTCAGAGCGTTCCGTTCTGGACACGCTCGTCGACGCGGGAGTGGCGCGCAGCCGGAGCCACGCCCTCGCGTGGTGCGTGCGGCTCGTCGGAGAGAACCAGACCGAGTGGATCGAGAACCTGAGAAACGCGCTGGTGGCCGTGGAGAAGGCCCGCTCAGAGGGTCCCTCCACCGGCTAGGCACGGCCGCCTGAGCAGCGGCCGGGCCTACTCCGTGAGGCCCATCCGATAGAGCATGCGGTTGCGCGCGTGGTCGATCAGCGCGACCTCCTCGACGCCGTTCTCCCGGAGATCGCGCCACGAGTCGCCCATCCACGCCTCGGCGGCGTCGGAGTCGTCGAAACGCGCGGAGTGGCCGACCTCCTCGCCGTTCGCATCGACGTAGGTCCAGCCGTATCCGCTCATGAAGACGCCCCCCGGAGCTCCACCGAACCAGCGTACCGAAGCCCTTCGACCCCTTGGCCACCTGGGGGTTTGACGCCCGGGAGACCGTCGGTAGCCTGGGCCGATCTTGCGGCCCCTCCGCTCGCTAAAGGATTCTCGGCGCCGCGCCGAGGTGGGGGATATGACCCCATCGACGGCGTTCCGGCGTGCCTCCGGAAGGATGCTTCCGCTGCTGTTGGCCTTGCTGGCGACCTCGCTGCTGCAAGCTCCTCCGGCAGTCGCGACGTCGCAGTCCCAGCTCACGGCCGGCGAGGCAGGCTCCGGTCCGCAGGATCCCATCGTCGTCGAGCACGCTCCTCGCGGCGCGCGATTCAAGGACGTGTCCGGGAGCAGCTGGGCCTACTCCGCGATCAGCTACGTCGCCGCGTCGCACAACTGGATGGCGGACTTCGGCGACCGTTTCCGTCCCAACCTCGTGGAGACCCGCGAGTACCTCGCGCGATCGCTCGTCCGGGCATTCGCTCCCGGAGCGGACGTCGAGCACTCGAACATGAAGTTCAAGGACCTTCCGAAGAACGACCGCTTCAATGGGTTCGCGAGCGTCGCCGTGAAGCACGGCTGGATGGGCCGGACGAACGGAAAGTTCTCTCCGAAGAAGGCCGTCACGGAGACGACCCTGCACCGCGCGCTCGTCCTCGCGCTCGGACTGAAGGACGTCGTCGAGGGGCTGAACAACATCCACACCGCCGACGGCTACCACTTCAAGCACAAGAGCTCCATGGCGCCGCTGCTGCTCGGGATGCAGCTCGGATTCCGTTACAACCACTCCACCGAAGCGATGGACGTCGATCCGAAGACGAAGCTCCCGCGCAGCGAGGTCGCGTACTCGCTCTGGCGCGCGGCGCTCGACAAGACGACGTACTCGTACAAGCTCGCCGCCGTGCAGCGCTACAAGACGATCGAGCTTCCGAAGCTGACGAAGAACATGCGACAGGTCGTGAACTTCGGGCTCCGGTGGGTCGGCTACCCCTATATCTGGGGCGGCGAGTGGTTCCGGAAGTCTCCGTCCGGCTACTGCTGCGGATATCAGCCGCGCGGAGGTTTCGACTGTTCGGGCCTCACGTGGTGGCTGATGAAGCGCGCGGAGTCCGGCTACAACAACACGAAGATCCGGGGCTACCGCGGGTGGTCGTTGCCGCAGCGGAGCTCCTCTACGATGGCGGCCGTCGGAAACAGCGTGAACTTCGAGAACGCCGCTCCCGGTGACCTGATGTTCTACGCGAGTGGAAGCGTCGTCGACCACGTCGACCTGTTCATCGGGAAGGGCTGGGCGCTCGACTCCTCGAGCGGCTACGGAGGCGTCTCGATCATCTCGCTCTCCACCGGTTCGTGGTACCGCGACCACTTCCGCCACGCGCGCGACATCACCGGCTAGCTTTCCGCCTCCAGCAGCTTTCGTTCCTCGCCGGTCAAGGGCCGCGACCGGCTCGTCTGCGGATCCCGCGGAACGATGACCGCAGCCGCCTCCGCGGAGAGCGTTCCGTCGCGTTTGCGGATCTCCTCCCGCGTGCGGATGCTCGACGTTCCGATGCGATCGAGCTCGCACCGGACGATCACCTCTCCGTCGTCCTGCGTGAGCTCGTTGCGGAAGTCGACCTCCACGTGCGCGAGCACGAAGTCCCATGTGTCCGTCGCCGAACCGAGGATGCCCTGGATCCATTCGTCCCGCGCCCACTCGAGGTACGTCAGGTACACCGAGTTGTTGACGTGTCCGTAGGCGTCCATGTCGCGCCAGCGGATCTCGATGCGGCGCTCGTGCATGTCAGCTCGCCTCGTCATCGGCGAGGCGCTCGACCTCCACGCCCTGATCGATCAGCCACGCGACGGCGTCGGAGAGGTTCTCGTCGGTGCCCTCCATCTCGAGGATGACCCAGCCGTGGCCCTCCTCGGGATCGACGTTCGCCCGCCGGATGTTCGTGACGAGGCTGAAGCGCTGGCCGACGGAGTAGATGACGGGCTCCCGGAACAGCTGCTCGGGAAACGCGAGGTGGAACTTTCCCTTCGCCATCGATCAGGTTCCGTCGGGCGGGTTCATGCTGCCGGAGCGGAACCCCTCCAGGTCGATCGTGACGAAGCGGTAACCGAGATCTTTCAGCGCGATCGTGACGGCGTTGCGATGCTCGACGAGCCTCGTGATGTCTTGTGGTTCGACCTCGACGCGCGCGACGTCGTCGTGCACGCGCACGCGCACCTGGCGGAACCCGAGCTCCTTGATCGCTCGCTCCGCCCGGCCGACCTTCGAAAGCTCCTCCACGCCGATCCTCACTCCGAACGCGAACCGCGACGATAGGCAGGCGGACGCCGGCTTGTCCCAGGTCGGCAATCCGAGCTCCCTGGAGAGCTCGCGCACGTCGTCCTTTCCGAGGCCGGCCTCGACGAGCGGATGTCGGATCGCGCGTTCCGCGGCGGCTCTCAGACCGGGCCGGAAATCGCCGAGGTCGTCCGCGTTCGCGCCGGAAACGACGTGTGCGAAGCCTTCCTGCCGCGCGAGATCTCCGAGGACGTCGTAGAGCTCGGTCTTGCAGTGGTAGCAGCGATCCAAGCCGTTGGCCTGATACGCCTCCATCTGGACCTCGTGCGTCCGGACGGTGCGGTGCTCGATGCCGATCGTGCGAGCCGTCGCGCGGGCGGTTTCCAGCTCTCCCGGAGGGAGAGACGCCGAGACGGCCGTGACGGCGAGGGCGCGGTCACCGACGGTCCGTGCCGCGACCGCCGCCACGAGCGCGGAGTCGGCGCCGCCAGAGAACGCCACGAGAACGCTCTCCATCTCCGCGATCGTGGAGCTCAGACGTTCGGCCTTCTCGGAAAGGAGGACGACGGCCATGCGCGGCATCCTCCCACACGCATGGGGACCCGCCGTCACCAGCTCTCCCGGGAACGAAGAGCGGGCCCGGCAAGTCGCCGGGCCCGCATCTTCTGGAGAGAGGGGGGCTCCACCTGGTCGTTCGACGCCCTCGCCCTCGGGGTTCAAGCCGTTCTAGAAATCGTCCATCCCGCCGCCGCCGGGCATGGCGGGGGCCTTCTCCTTCTCGGGCTTCTCGGCGATCACGGCCTCCGTGGTCAGGAACAGGGCCCCGATCGACCCGGCGTTCTGGAGCGCCGAGCGCGTGACCTTGGTCGGGTCCACGATGCCGTTCTTCACCATGTCGCCGTACTCGCCCGTGGCGGCGTTCAGGCCCTCCCCGTTCGGGAGCGCCCGGACCTTCTCCACCACGACGCCGCCCTCGAGGCCAGCGTTCCTGGCGATCTGCTTGAGCGGCTCCTCGAGCGCGCGGCGCACGATCTCCGCGCCGGTCGCCTCGTCGCCCTCCAGATCCACCTTGTCGAGCGCGGGCTGTGCGTTCAGGAGCGCGACCCCGCCTCCGGGGACGACTCCCTCCTCCACGGCCGCCTTGGTGGACTGCACGGCGTCCTCGATACGGTGCTTCTTCTCCTTGAGCTCGACCTCCGTCGCAGCGCCGACCTTGATGACGGCCACGCCGCCGGTCAGCTTCGCGAGCCGCTCCTGGAGCTTCTCGCGGTCGTAGTCGGAGTCGGTCTTCTCGATCTCGGACTTGATCTGGTTGATCCGGCCCTTGATCTGCTCCTCCTCGCCGCCGCCCTCGACGATCGTCGTCTCGTCCTTCGTCACGACCACCTTGCGGGCCGTTCCGAGCAGGTCGAGCGTCGCGTTGTCGAGCTTCAGGCCGACCTCGTCGGAGATGACCGTGCCACCGGTGAGGATCGCGATGTCCTGGAGCATCGCCTTGCGGCGGTCTCCGAACCCGGGAGCCTTCACGGCGACGGAGCGGAACGTGCCGCGGATCTTGTTCACGACGAGCGTCGCGAGGGCCTCACCCTCGACGTCCTCGCCGATGATGACGAGCGGCTTGCCGCTCTGCTGCACCTTCTCCAGCACCGGGAGGAGGTCCTTCACCGCCGAGATCTTCTGCGTCGTGAGCAGGAGGTACGCGTCGTCGACGCCCGCCTCCATCCGCTCGGGGTCCGTCACGAAGTACGGGGAGATGTAGCCCTTGTCGATGCGCATTCCCTCGACGAGCTCGAGCTCCATGCCGAACGTGTTGGACTCCTCGACGGTGATCACGCCGTCCTTGCCGACCTTGTCGACGGCCTCGGCGATCATGCCGCCGATCTCGGGGTCCGCGGCGGAGATGGCGCCGACGTGGGCGATGTCCTCCTTGGACTCCACTTCCTTCGACTGGTTCTTGACGTTCTCGACGGCGAGCTCGATCGCCCGCTCGATGCCCTTCTTCAAGGCCATCGGGTTGGCGCCCGCGGCGACGTTGCGGAGGCCCTCCTTGACGATGGCCTGCGCGAGGACGGTCGCCGTCGTCGTTCCGTCACCGGCGACGTCGTCGGTCTTCTTGGCGACCTCCTTGACGAGCTCCGCGCCGACCCTCTCGAGCGGGTCCTCGAGCTCGATCTCCTTCGCGATCGATACGCCGTCGTTCGTGATCGTGGGGGCGCCCCACTTCTTCTCCAGAACGACGTTTCGGCCGCGGGGTCCGAGCGTGATCTTGACCGCGTTGGCCAGCTGGTCCATGCCACGCTCGAGGGCGCGACGAGCGTCCTCCTCGAACGAGATGAGCTTTGGCGCCATGCGTTTCCTCCTTGTGCGCTCTCAGCCTCGGGATCTGCGTGCTTAGCACTCTCCGGGAGGGAGTGCTAAAGCATTCTACCCAGGGTCCGGGGCCTCCTGACAAGGGAGATTTCTCGCCGGGCGCTCTCCCGACGAACCGGAAGCCGCGGCGCGCCGGGCCCGCCTACCGATGGAGCTCGTCGTGCGGTGTTCGCAGGCCGTCGCGGAGAAGCGACGGCAGGCGGGCGCGGTCGCGGACGAAGATCCCGACGCCGAGCGTGACGTAGACGCCCGAGACGAGGATCAGCTCGATTCCGTGGACGGACGGCGGCAGGACCGCCGCGAGCAAGAACTGAGCGGCGAACAGTCCGATAAGCGCCCAGGCCTCGCGAACGGAGATCGACAGGCTCGCGAGAACCGCGACCGCGAAGAGCGATTGCGCCGCGGTGAGCAGGAGCTCCTCCCGCTGGTTCGCCTCGATCGGCAGACCGTGCAGAGAGCCGCTGGCGATCGCGAACACGAACGGGAGCGTTCCGACGAGGAGCGTCCACTGGTTCACCTTCGAGGAGACGAGCGCTCCGAGTCCCGCGTCGGTGTTGAGTCTCCACGCGAACAGGCAGGCGACGAGGAGCTCCGGCGCCTCCGAGGCGAGCGGCGCCACCCACTGCACGAGGAAGAACTCGCCGACGCCGAGATCCTGCCCGGTCGCGACGAGCGCTTCGGCGAAATGCTCCGCGGACAGGAGGATGACGGTCGCGGAGAACGCGAACATGGCGATGACCGCCGCGCGACGTTGCGCGGTCGGCAGGGCGCCGAGCGTTCGTGACGGCCCGACGAGGTGGGGTTCCTCGGCCGGTCCCTTCGAGACGCGGATCGTGTAGGCGATGAAGATCCCGACCAGGATCGCGCCGTCGATCAGCGTGATGGAGTGCTTCAGTGGAAGCAGGAGCGAATAGCCGGTCGCGACCGCGAGGAAGGCAAGCTCCACGGAGTGCGAGCGCCGCAGGGTGATCGCCTCGAGGCGGCCACCTTTGCGTCGCGTCCGATACCACGCGATGAAGACGACCGCCGCCCAGCCGACGCCGATCAGAAGCCGGTTCGCGCCGGTCATGTTCGCGAGCGCGAGTGAGCAGGGGGAGTCCGCCGTGACGCCGGGCGCGTGGCACGCGGCGCCGTAGCGCTCCACGGCGTTGCCGGCCTTCCACGCGAAGACGAAGTCGACGGCGTACTCCGGAAGGACCGCGATGAGGGCGAGGAGGGCGAGCGCGAGCCCCGCGGAGATGTCGAGCTGGGCGACCTCGGCCCCCCAGGCGAGGAGGAACGCCGCGCCGACGATCGCGGATCCGAAGAGCAACGCTTCGACGGGATGCGAGGCGCCCGGGTCTGCGATCCGCAGCACGATGCCGGGAACGGTGAGCGCGAGGGCGACGCCGATCGGAAGGAGCGACCGAGCGGTCGTGAGGGGGTTGGGAGCCGGTTCCAACGTGAGCCTCCAGTCCTGTCGGACCGAAGGTCTCGTCCCCGGAAACCCGGGGGGCCAACCGAGCCGCGCCACGCGGCCGTGATGACGGTTGAAGCCCGCTTGCGGACTACTCCCCTTCGAGGTTCCAGGGTAGCAGCGGGGTCCGTCAGTTAGATTCCGGCGCCATGGAGAACGAGTGGGACGAGGACGATGCCGCGACCTACGACGACTCTCAGTGGGAGGAGTTCCAGCCGGCCACGATCGAGGCCACCGTTGATTTCCTGGCAGACAACGCGCGCGGGGGGCGAGCTCTGGAGCTCGGCGTCGGAACGGGCCGGATCGCGCTCCCGCTTGCCGCGCGCGGCATCAACGTGAGCGGGATCGACCTCTCCGAGCCGATGGTCGCGAAGCTCAAGCAGAAGCCCGGCGGCGCGGATATCGACGTCACGATCGGAGACTTCTCAACG
Source organism: Actinomycetota bacterium (assembly GCA_045805285.1). GTDB lineage: Bacteria > Actinomycetota > UBA4738 > UBA4738 > JBJMLN01 > JBJMLN01. Next base: position 26,959 of record JBJMLN010000121.1, read on the forward strand.
ACGCGTGCCAAAGGTTCGTTCTCGCTTGCGTACCTCGTCTACAACACCATCGAGAACCTGACGACCCAGGAGGAGCAGGTCGCCTGCTTCCGCAACGTCGCTGCGCATCTCGAGCCTGGCGGCAGGTTCGTGATCGAGGTCGGCGTCCCGGGTCTGCAGCGGCTGCCGGTGGGTGAGACGTATCAGGTGTTCCACGGCAGCGACGACTACTGGGGCGTGGACGAGTACGACGTCGTGAACCAGGGCCTGATCTCGCACCACGTCGAGAACGTTGACGGACGGTACGAACGCTCCTCCGGGACGTTCCGCTACGTCTGGCCCTCGGAACTCGACCTCATGGCGCGGATCGCCGGCATGGAGCTCCGGGAGCGCTGGCAGGACTGGAGACGCGAGCCGTTCACGAGCGAGAGCCGCAAGCACGTCTCCGTCTGGGAGAAACCGTCCGCGTAGTGCGACCTCCTGAGTAAGCTCGAACACATGGGAGAGATCCGCGTCGGCATCTCCAGTTGGACGGAGCCGACGCTCGTGAAAGAGGGCCACTTCTACCCGCCGGGAACGAAGTCGGCCGAAGATCGCCTGCGGTTCTACGCGGAGCAGTTCCCGATCGTGGAGGTCGACTCCACCTACTACTTCCCGCCGTCGGAGCGGAACTCCGAACTCTGGATCGAGCGGACGCCCAAGGACTTCACGTTCAACATCAAGGCGTACTCGCTGCTGACGGAGCACCCGACGAAACCGGATTCGCTCTACAAGGACGTCCAGGAGATGGTTCCCGACGAGGCGCGCGAGAAGAAGAACCTGTACCGCAAGGACCTGCCGAACGAGGCAGTGGAGGAGGTCTGGCAGCGTTTCCACGACGCGCTGATGCCGCTGCACTCCACCGGGAAGCTCGGCGCGGTGCTCTTCCAGTTCCCGCAGTGGTTCGTGATCGCACGCAAGAACAAGGCCTACATCGAGGAGGTCGCGGAGCGGCTGAAGGACTTCCGCATCGCGGTGGAGTTCCGCCACAAGTCGTGGATGGAGGATCGAAACCTCGAGGAGACTTTGACGTTCCTCGAGGAGCGGAATCTGCCTCTTGTCTGCGTCGACATGCCGCAGGGGTTCGACTCGTCGCTACCTCGGATCGCGGCGGCAACCGCGAAGGATCTCTCGATGGTGCGGTTCCACGGCCGCGATCCCGAAGCATGGAAACGCAAGGCCGGCGGCGCCGCGGAGCGTTTCCGCTACGACTACAGCGACAAGGAGCTGCAGGAGTGGGTTCCGAAGATCGAGGAGCTTTCCGAAGAGACCCGGGAGACGCACGTGTTGATGAACAACTGCTACCGCGACTTCGCGGTCAACAACGCGCGCCAGCTCTCCGGATTGCTCGGCGTCGAGGAGTAGCTACTCCGTCGGAAGACCCAGGGCGAACCAGATTCAAGCCCAGACCTCCGCGTTTCGATGGCTTCGGGAGCTAGCGAGAGCCTGGAGTACGCTCGGAGGAGCCTCGACCCAGCCTCAGCCACCAAGGAGCGAGATGTTCGGAGGAGGACGCGCCTGGAAGATCGCGTCGATCGGCGGGATCCCCGTGCGGGTCGACTCTTCCTGGGTATTCATCGCGATCTTCGTCGTCTACAGCCTGGTCGTGCAGTACACGAACAACTACGGACTCCGGCAGTCGACGGCGCTCCCGCTCGCGCTCTTCACCGCGGTGCTGTTCTTCGGTTCGATCCTCGGTCACGAGCTGTCGCACGCGCTGGTCGCGCGACTCCGCAACGTCGAGGTGTCGAGCATCACGCTCTACTTCTTCGGTGGCGCGACGGCGACGAAACTCGACAAGCAGCCCGGCGACCAGTTCCTGATCTCCGCTGCGGGTCCCGGAGCGAGCCTGCTGATCGGAGCCGCGTTCTGGTTCATCTCCCGCGAGACCACCGGAAGCCTCGTCACACTCTCGTTCGGCTACGTCGGATGGATCAACCTCGTCCTCGCGGCGTTCAACGTGATCCCCGGCTATCCGCTCGACGGCGGCCAGATGCTCCGGGCGGCGGTGTGGCGCGTCTCCGGCAACGAAACGCTCGCGACGAAGGTCGCGACGATCGGCGGCTTCATCGTCGGCGGCGGACTCCTCGGTCTGGGAGCGCTCGCGCTCTACAGCGGCGACGTCGGCGGCGGGCTCTGGATCGCGCTGATCGGCTGGTTCCTGATCCAGAACGCGCAAGGGGCGAGGCGGCGGACGGCCCTCCAATCCGCGCTCAAGGACGCGACGGTTCAGCAGGCGATGGGAGTTCCACCCGCGGCGATCGGGGCGGAGATGCCGCTGTCACAGGTCCTGGAGACCTACCTCCGCGGCCACGAGCACGAGGCGTTCCCCGTCGTCGAGAACGGACACGTGGCTGGCCTGCTGACGTTCGACGCCGCGAGCAAGGTGGGTCAGGTGAACCCGTTCGCGCCGGCGCGTGAGGCGATGATCCCGCTGGCGGAGGTCACCACCGTCGCGGTCGACGCGCCGCTGCAGGAGGCGCTCCAGCGACTCGGAGGCAACGGAGCCGCGCTGGTCCTCCGCGACGGCGAGCTCGTGGGAGCGCTCACGGCAGGAGACGTCCAGCGCTGGGCGAACGCGAACCACGTCGGCTGAAGGCCTTTCCGCGGCCGTCGGCGCGAGATTGAGTCCGCGCACGAACCTGCCGATACGCCGAACATGGCCACACAGACCTTCGCCCTCCAGGATCGCGACAAGCTCGAAGAAGCCGTCGCATCCGCGGAGGCTGAAGCTCGCCGCCTCGGTCGCCGGATCGTCGGCGACCCGGTCGTCACGGAGTCGAAGAACGCCGACGGCAGCTCGAGCTGGTGGGTGACCGTGACCGTCGAACGAGAGGTCTCCGGAAGGTCGGCGTAACCCGACGCCGGCCCGTCGCGACGAGGCTGTCGTACCCGAGCGCTAGCATCGGCCACGTGCGACCCCTCGGCACGTCTTTCATCGACCCCGATCCCAGTCAGCTCCGAGTTCTGGAGCATCGCCGCGGCACGCTCCTCGTCACGGGCGCCTCCGGCACCGGAAAGACCGCCGCCCTCACGGAGCTCTTCGCCCGGCTGATCGAGGACGGAGCGGATCCGGAGCGGATCGCGCTGGTGACCCGCTCCAAACGCACCCGGGCTGCGGCGCGCCGGACGCTGCTGGAAAGGCTCCGCAGCTCCCTCCCCGGTCTCCGCGTCCTGACCGTCCACGGGCTTGCGTTCCACGTCGTCTCCACGCGCGCGGAGGAGCTCGGCTACAGCGGGCCGCCGCAGGTCCTGTCCGCGGCGGAGCAGTATGCGCACGTCCGCGATCTCCTCCGAGGCGAGGACCCCGATCAGTGGCCCGCCTACCGCTCGATGCTCGAGCTCCGCGGGTTCGCCGATCAGGTCCGGCAGTTCCTCCTCCGCGCGCAGGAGGCGCTCCTGCAGCCGGAGGACATCGCAGCGAAGGCAAAGGAGCGGGGACTGACGGGCTGGCGCGAGCTCGCCGCGTTCTACCGCCGGTATCTCCAGGTGCTCGACGCGGAGGGAGCCGTCGACTTCGCGGGACTCTTGATGCAGGCGGCCGCCGTTGCCTCCAAGGGCGAGCCGGAGTTCGACCACCTGCTCGTCGACGACTTCCAGGACTCCACGTTCGCGATGGAGTCACTTCTCGGCGGCCTCCAGCTTACGAGCCTCAGCGTCGCCGGAGACGCCGACGCGCACGTCTTCTCGTTCCAGGGGACGACGCGCGTGCCGCTGGAGCGCTTCGAGGAGACCTTCGCCGGCGTCGAGCATGTCGAGCTCACCACGCCGCATCGCGGAACGGACATCGACAAAGCCGCGTGGTACTCGCCGCACTCCTCCGAGGAGCACGCCGCGATCGCGACCGAGCTCCGGCGAATCCACGCGCAGGAGCGGATCCCCTGGAGCGACCTTGCGGTCGTCGTGCGGCGGCAGGGGTCGGATCTCCCGAGCGTTCTGCGCGCGCTCGACGACGCGGGCATCCCGCGATCGGCGCCCGACGGCGGCATCGCGGTCGCGTCGGAGGCCGCGACGTATCCGTACCTCCTCGCACTCCGATGGCTGGCGTACCCGGACGGGCGCGCGGAGCGCATCGAGGCGCTCCTCACCTCGGAACTCGGTCGCATCCCGCCCGCGAAGGCGTACGCGCTCGTTCGCGCGGCGCGCGCAGCCGGAGAGCCGCCCGACGCCGCGTTGCAGCACCACGACGACCTGACCGACGAGGAGATCGCCGCGCTCGACGCATTGCGGAACGCGCTCGACGAGGCGGAACCGCTCGCGGAACGCTCTGTGGTGGACGCGTTCTCGACGCTGTGGAGAACGCTCCCAGCGTCGAGGCGGCTCGTCGATGCGGCCGCGACGTCTCCGGAAGCCGAACGCGACCTCGACGCGGTCATGGCGTTCGCCGACGCCGTCGCCGCCGTGGGCGAGCGCGCGGACGCGAGCGTCTCCGCGTTCCTCGACGCCTCCGGCGCGGGAGAGGACGTCGGCGGCTGGGGCCCGGACGCCCGCAGAGGAGATGCCGTGCAGATCCTCACCGCACACGGCGCAGCCGGCGAGGAGTTCGACACCGTCGTCGTCGCGGGCGCTGTGGAGGGAGACTTCCCGAGCCTCTCGCGGCCCGAGCCGATGTTCGATCTCGAGGCGCTCGACCGCGCGATCTCGCAGTCGGAACGCAACCGTCTCCGCCTCGAGGACGAGCGCCGGCTGTTCCGACTCGTCATCGGACGCGCGCGGCGACGCGTCCTCTTCACGGGGAGCGATCCGCACGGAGACGCCGGCGCCCTGAGCGCTCCCTCCCGCTTCGTCACGGAGCTCGGCGTGACGTGGACACCTGCGCCGGGACCCAACGCGCGGGAGCCGCTGACGGTTGCGGAAGCACAGAGCGCCTGGCGCCTGCAGCTCGCCGACGGCACGCGGCCGGCGCCGGAACGACTCGCCGCCCTCGAAGGTCTGCTCGCGCTGCATTCCGATCCCGACCGCTGGTGGTTCCAACGCGACTGGACCGACACCGGCCGACCGCTCCACGAGGGGCTCCGCGTTTCCTACTCGCGGCTGTCGCGCCTGGAGAACTGCGAGTTGCAGTACGTCCTCGGCGAGGAGCTCGGTTTGGAGAGCCGCTCCGGCTACCAGGCTTGGGTCGGGCACCTCGTGCACCGGCTGATCGAGGACTGCGAGAACGGGGTCATCGCGCGCGAGCTCCACGCCCTGATCGAAGCCGCGGAGAAACGCTGGCGCCCGAACGAGTTCCCGTCGCACGCCGTGTCGGAGGCGTTCCGCCGCCTCGTCGTCGGCACGATGCTGCCGGCGTGGTTCCGCGAGTACGGAGCGGCGACCGCGCTGGGACAGGAGACGCACTTCGAGTTCCCCTTCGCCGGCGCGACCGTCAGCGGAAAGATCGATCGCATCGGCCCGGCCGGCAAGGGCGTCCTCATCACCGACTACAAGACCGGGAAGGCGCGCAACGCCCCGGATGCGGAGGAGAACCTCCAGCTCGGCATCTACGCGCTCGCGGTGAAGCTCGCGGAGGAGCTCTCCGGCTTCGGACCCGTCAAGGCCGTGGAGCTGGCGTTCCTGCGCGACCGCGACCGCGACGGAACCGTCAAGCGCACCGTGATGGCGCTCACCTCCGAGACCCGTGAGGCGTACGAGGAGGAGATGGCCGCGCGCCTCGGAGCCCTGATCGAGCGGCTCACGGCGCTCCAGCTCTCGGAGGTCTACACGCCGAACCCCGAGGCGAACTGCCGGTTCTGCAGCTTCAAGTCGCTGTGTCCGCTCTTCCCCGAGGGAGCGCCGCTGTTCCCCGAAGCGTCAGCGGAGGTGACCGCGTGAGCGGCTACCCCGAGGAGATCGTCCTCGCGATGGGAGCGGGTCCGACGGAGGAGCAATGGCGCGCGATCTCCATGCCGCTGGAGCCGTACGTCGTCGTTGCGGGAGCGGGGTCCGGCAAGACCTCCGTGATGGCGGCGCGCGTCGTATACCTGGCGCTCGTCGCGCTGGGCCGCGTCGACGCCGGCCACGACGGAGTGCTGCCGGGAAACGTCCTGTGCCTGACCTTCACGAACAAGGCGACGGAGAACCTGACGCTTCGCATCCGCGCGGCGCTCGCGCATCTCGAGCTCCCGGAGGGCGAGGAGCCGGAGGTCCTCAACTACCACGGGTTCGCCGCGCAGATCCTGGAGCGCCACGGGCTGCTCGCCGGCATCGAGCCCGGACAGCGCATCCTCACCGCCGCGCAGCGGATCGAGCTCTGCGGGCGCGTCCTCGAGGAGATGACGTTCGACCACGCGCGCGCGGAGTGGCAGCCGAGTCTCATCCAGAACATCCTGGACCTCTCCGATCAGGCCGCGAACCACCGGGTCGATCCGCTCGCCGTCGTCGCCTTCAACGAACAGCGGCGCGACAAGCTCCGGCAGCTGAAGAGCGATCGTGCCCTGAAGGCGGCAGAGGAACGCATCGAGCTCGCCATCGCGGCTGAGCGGTTCCGCGCGATCAAGCAGGAGCTCGGCGTGATCGACTTCGGCGATCAGATCACGCTCGCGCTGAAGACCGTGGAGGGCTACGACGAGGTCGCCCGCGACTACCGCTCGCGGTTCCGAACGCTGATCCTCGACGAGTACCAGGACACGAACGTCGCGCAAGCGGACCTCCTCCACGGCGTGTTCGGCGAGGGGTTCCCCGTGACGGCGGTCGGCGACCCGGACCAGAACATCTACGCCTGGCGCGGCGCGAGCCTGTTCAACCTCCTGCGGTTCCCGGAGCGATTCCCGCTCGCGGACGGCTCCGCTGCGGAGAAGCTGCCGCTGTACACGAACTTCCGAAGCGGCGCGCGGATCCTGTCCGCCGCCGACCGGATCATCGCGGACATCCCCACCACCCAGCGCCCCGACCCCGACAAGGAGCTCCGTCCGTTCGGTCCGAACGGCGACGGGGAGGTGGAGCTCGCCCGCCTCGCCGACGAGGAGGCGGAGGCGGCCTGGATCGGCGATCGGATCGTCGCGCTCCACGACGCGGGAGAGCCGTGGTCGAGCGTCGCGGTCCTGTGCCGCAAGTCGCGGTTGTTCGTACCGCTCCAGAGCGCGTTGTCCGAGCGCCGCGTTCCTGTCGAGATCGTCGGGCTCGCGGGTTTGTTGAAGCTCCCCGCCGTCGTGGAGGTCCTCGCGTACGCGCGCGCGGTCGACGACCCGTATGCGAGCGTCGAGCTCGCGCGGATCCTCCTCGGCCCCCGATACCGCGTCGGGTTCAAGGACCTCGCGGTCGTCGCGGCGTGGGCGAAGGGGCGCAACTACGAGCTCCGCGACGAGGAGGAGGACGAGACGACGCCGTTCCTGTTCGCCGAGGCGCTCGAGCACCTCGACGACGAAAGTGTCCGGCGAGGACTGTCGGACGAGGGCTACGCGAGGCTGCAGGAGTTCCGGCGCGAGCTGGCGGAGCTCCGCGTGGAGGCCCGTCGCCCCGTCGGAGAGTTCCTCGCCGAGGTCGTCCGCCGCACCGGATTGCTCGCGGAGCTCGAGGCGTCTCCCGACCGCGCCGCCGCGGCCGCGACGCGCCGGAACCTCGCGGCGTTCCTCGACGAGGTGCATTCGTTCTCACCCGTGGAGGGAGAGCTCACGCTGCGGCAGTTCCTCGACTACGTCCGCGCGGAGGAGGAGCTCGAGCGCCAGGAGTGGGCTCCGGTGCAACCGAGCGACGAGGACTCCGTCAAGGTGATGACGATCCATCAGGCGAAGGGGCTGGAGTTCGACACGGTGTTCGTTCCCGGCTTCGCGAAGGAGATCCTCCCCGACGCGCGCGTGCAGCAGAACCCCGCGGAGAAAGGGAAGTCGCTGGACTTCGACCTCCGCGGAGACGCCGACATCCTCCCGAAGTTCAGCGACAACCTGAAGCAGTTCTGGTTCGCGCTGCGCGACCAGGCGATGATCGAGGAGCGGCGCACCTGTTACGTGGCGCTCACCCGAGCGAGGCGGCGGCTGTTCGTCACCGGCGCGCACTGGTACGGGGACGGCGATACCGCGAAGAAGCCGAGCGAGTTCTTCGACGAGCTGGCGGCGTGGGCCCAGGAGACGGGCGACGCGAGCGTGGACGACATCGTGGAGGTCTCGGAGGAGAATCCGCTCTACGGCTACCGCGAGCGCCTCGTCGCCCCGTGGCCGGGTCCGGCGTTGCGATCGGAGCGCGATCCGCTGTTCCGCAACGGTTGGAGGAGGGCGGCCTCGGATGCGGCCCACGCCGGCGCGACGGCCGCCTTGCTGCATCCGAGCGAGGGAACGCTCCTCGAGACGCTCTCGCCCGAGGAGGTGCAGCGCTTCGAGGAGCTCGCGGCCGGCAAGACTCGCGCGGCGGCGGAGGCGATCGATCGCGACGGAGAATCCGTGGCGCCCGCGACGCTCCCTGCGACGATCGCCGTGAGCGGAGCGCTCGAGTACGCGCGGTGCCCGAAGCGCTTCTACTGGACCACGATCCGGCCGCTACCGAGCTTCAGCGGTCCGGCCGCGCGGATCGGAACGCAGGTGCACCGCTGGATCGAGCTGCGATCGAGCGGCCAAACGTCGCTCCTGGAGCTGGACGAGGCGCCGGATCTCACGGCGGAGGAACTTTCCGGCCAGCCCGGGAAGGTCGACCGGCTCCAGCGGAACTTCCTGGAGAGTCGGTTCTCCGGCATCGTGCCGCTGTTCGCGGAACGGCCGTTCCTGCTGCAGGTCGAGCGGTTCGTGATCTCCGGGAGGATCGACGCGATCTACGGAGAGCCCGACGGGCCGTGGGAGATCGTCGACTACAAGACCGGGAGCAAGCCGGCGGCGGACGATCCGCTCTCGTCACTCCAGCTCGACGTGTACGCGCTCGCTTGCACCGAGGTCTGGCGCAAGCGCCCGGAGGACCTCAAGCTGACGTACCTGTATCTCGCGAGCGGGGACGCGGTCTCCACTCCCGCCGGCGATCCCGCGGAAACGCGCGCCCGACTGCTCGCGTCGTTCGAACGCATGGCCGCGGGCGAGTTCGAGCCGACGCCGGGCCCGCAGTGCCGCTGGTGCGACTTCCTTCCGTTCTGCGACGCCGGGCAGGCGTTCATGGCGGAGCAGGAGCCGGCGTAACGCACCGATTTGCGCCGCTACGACAGGGCAACTACGGTTGCCCGCAGGTCGGCTCCGAAGGGGCGACCGGTTTACCCCTTGGGAGGGAGGGCGGTCTCCATGCGGAGACTCTGCTCGGTTGCAGCGTTGACGGCGCTCCTCGTCACCGTGCTCCAGGGAACGATCCCGTCGGCTCAGGCCGGCGCGGCAACGACCTATTACCTCGCGCTCGGCGACTCCCTGTCGGTCGGCCACCAGCCCGGGATGGGCAGGTCGACCCATGAGGGGTACACCGACCAGCTACTGGGGCGCCTCCGGCAGAGGGCCCCTGGTCTCGCCCTCCGGAACGTCGGCTGCCCGGGAGAGACGACCCGCTCGCTGATCACTGGCAAGCGGACGCTCTGTCACTACGCGGCGGGGTCGCAGCTCGATGCCGCGGTCACATTCCTGAAGGCGCATCCCGGAGCAACGTCGTTCGTCACGATCGACATCGGCTCGAACGATCTCGTCGGGCGGTGCCTCGACTTCCGCACGGGCATGTTCGATCCGGATTGCACGGCCGATCTGATCCCCCGGCTGCGGGCGAGGCTTACCCACATCGTCGATGCCCTGCGGAGCGCGGCGGGACCCGATGTGCCGATCGTCGGGATGAAGTATTACGACCCGTTCGTGGGCCTGTGGGCGCTGATCCCGGGAGGACACGCCGTCGCGCGCGCCGACCAGCGCGCCTGGGCGATGCTGAACACGGCCCTCACCGCCGCGTACGTCCACTCCGGAGTCGCCGTCGCGGACGTGGCGGAGACCTTCAAGATCCGCGATTTCAAGGACAGGGTTGAAGTTCCCGGCCTCGGGCCGGTGCCCGTGAACGTCGCGCTCGTCTGCAAGTGGACGTGGTTCTGTTCGAAGTACTTGGGCGACCCGCACGCGAACCGGACCGGTTACCGCAAGATCGCTGCGACGTTCGAACGGAAGCTCGAGGGTCTTCTGTCGTAGCGGGCGGCGCTGTCCTAAAGTCGCCTAATGGCCGCTCGGATCCCGCGCGGCGCTGCGTTCTTCTGGGTCCTGCTGGCGACGCTCCTCGGCTTCCCCGTCATCCACGATGTGGTGGAGGTACGACGCAAACGCAAACGTGGACATCTCACGGCGAGCCAATCCATCGCGGGTCGTCTCCCCCGCGGACGCGGCCGCCGGTCCGTCGGAGCGCGCGGAGGATGCGCGTCGTAGGTGACGGGCCGAGTCTGTGCGTCGTATCGGCGATACGGACCGGCCCGGCACCGCCGGACGATCACACCGGAGAGGAACTCAAGGCTGAGGAGTGTCCCACCCCACGCAGGATGTGAAGACGCCGCCGAGATTGATCCTCCCTCGCACGGTCGTCCTCTCGAGAATCAGGTGCGGGTCGTAGAGGGCTTAGCGGAGGGCTCAATCCGGGCCGGCGACATCCTCCGGAGCCTCCGCGGCGTCGATCCGACGGATCTCGTTGCGGAACGTCCGGTAGTCCGACGCCGGATCCCATCCCGTGCCGGGACGGAGATCGGGAACGATGCGCGCAGTGAGCTCTGCCTCTCCGGCTCGGGTGAGCGCTGCGGCGCGGAACCATTCGAGACTTCCGGGCTGGATCACCGACTCGCCGGTCGCACCGAGCATCCGCATCGAGGCGTCATCGGCGACGACCGGCGTCACACGGAACACACGCTCGAGCTTCTTGCGGACGTCGTCGTCCTCCGCCTCGACGACGGCACGGCGGCCGTCCCATCTGGCGCGGCCGACGACGTCATCGGAAGAATCGGGGCGGAAGAACTCGACTCGCACGTCGTCCCGCTTACCGCTGGCGACGCATCATGAACCGCAGCCGGCGCGCGAGCGCCGTCAGGATCTTGACGGCGATCTCGGGCTCCTGCGTGAGCATGCGGTTGAACGGGTCTCGCCGGATCGCGAGGACCGTGATGGGCGTGTCGGCAACGATCGTCGCGGTCCGAGGTCCGCCGTCGAGGAGCGAGATCTCGCCGAAGAAGTCGCCGGGGAGCAGCCGGTCCACGGTGCGGTCGTCTCGGACGACGTCGGCCTGTCCCTCCACGAGGACGTACATGCTGTCGCCTTCCTCGCCCTCGCGCACGATGCTCGCGCCTTCGTGGTAGCGCTCCTCCTCCATCACGTCGGCGACGCGCTTGACGTGGCGCTTCGAGAGCTCGGAGAAGAGCGGCACACTCATCAGGATGTCCCGACCTCGGTTCGCCACGTCCCCTCCCTATCCGGCGCGGCCAGCCTACCCGTCCGGCGGGCCTCGCGGAACGGTGTCGTCCCCCCTCGCTACGTTTCTCCCTCGTGGGCTTCACGACCGCCGCTCCGGCGCCGGCCGCGAGCGCGCTCCCCCCGCTTCGACCGGCTCCTGACTCGCGTTCACGCGACGCGGGGTCACGGCTATGGGAAGCGCTCGGCGGAGTCGCCGTTCGGTCAAGGTCTCGGGCAGAACAGGCGCTCCTCCGTCAGGACGAGCCGCAGCGGAGGATCTTCCTCGTGGAATCCGGGGTCGTGGAGCTTTCCTGCGTCGCGGAGTCGGGGCGGGAGTGCGTCCTCGATCTGGTGCTTCCTGGAGAGGCGTTCGGCGGGCTCGTAGGCGAGACGCCGTTCGCGGCGATCGCGAGGGAGGAATGTCAGGTTCTCAGTGCCGGTCCCGCCGAGATGCAGGCCGCTCGAGATGCCCGAGTGGCGACGGCCGTGACCGAGATGGCTCAGCAGCGCGCGCTGCGGTTGGCGGAGCGCCTCCGCGAAGCGCTCGTCCTCGATTCGGCGGAGCGCGTGATGGCGGTGGTGTCGGATCTCGCCGATCGCCGATCCACGAGGACGCCGGAGGGGCGGCGCGTGGACGTCTCCATCACGCAGGAGGACCTCGGGCGCATGACGGGATGCACACGGGAGACGGTCAACCGGACGCTCGGTCCTCTGCTCGCGGAGCGCCGCTTGCTGCGCCGGGGTCGTCGGTTCGTTGTGCCGTACTCGGTTCCGCCGTAACGGGCTCCTGGAGCATCTCCACGCTGTGCTTCTCGCAGAGCGGCGCGGCTCCGCGGATGGGGCGGCCGCAGCGCGCGCACGGGTGCGTCTCCGTCAGAGCGAACCGGGCGTCGTCGTCCGGCGCCGATTCGACGCGGCGCCCGCGGCCTTCGCTCTCCAGCTTCAGGAGGTGCGCGAGCACCGAGCGCGCCGCGAGCGGCCAGGCCTCCTGCGGATAGTCGGCATAGATGGCAGGAACGAGCTCCTCCGCCGTGCGTTGCTCGTCACCGAGCGCGGAGAGGACCTGGCGTTCGCGCTCGGCGCGATGGCGGAGGTACTCGTCGAGCTTCTCCGAGACGCGGAACACCGCCGGCCCGTGTCCCGGATAGATCGCCGCGGCGTCGAGATCGCGGAGCCGCCGGAGCGAGCGCAGATACGCGGCAAGGTCTCCTTCCGGCGGGTCGATGAAGCTCGTGCCTCTCCCGAGCACCGTGTCGCCGGTGAACAGCGCGCGACTTTCCGGCTCGATGACCGCGACGGAGTCGGCGGTGTGTCCGGGAACGTGGAACACGACCAGCGAGAGGCCGCCGAACGTCAGCTGCTGCCCGTCGCGGAGATGCGCCGTGCCTTCGGCGGCGAAGGAGAGCACGGGAGCGCCCGTGCTTTTCGAGAACGCCGTCGCGCCGGTCGCGTGATCCTCGTGGTGGTGCGTCAGGAGGATCGCGCCGACCCGTCCGGCGGCGCGCGCCACGTCCTCGAGATGCGAAGGGATGTCCGGACCCGGATCGATCACGATTGCGGGATCGCGCCCGACGATCCACGTGTTGGTTCCCTCCAGCGTGTACACGCTCGGGTTCGGAGCGAGGACGCGAACGATGCGCGGCGTCACTCGTCCGCCTCGTCGCCGTCGTCCTGCGGGATGTCGAGGGCGAGGACCTCCTCCACCGTGGAGCAGGTAGCGAGCGCCTCCATCGTCTTGAACGTGGGCCAGTACAGCGACGTGGCTCCGGCCTCGTACTCCTTCAGTAACGCGCGCGGATCGGCCCACCACGCGCGCTCCGCCTCCGCGCCGTCCGCGGTCGGTTGCACCCCGTTGGAACCGCGCACCGCGAAGAAGCGCGCGTCGAAGCGGACGGGAACCTCCTCCGGCGCGACCCAATGCGAGATCAGATGGAGCTCCGCGGCCGGTGGGGGGGCGTCCTCGACGGTTCCGTCAGCCTCGCGTCGCAAGCCGGCCGCGGTCAGCGCGAGGCCGGTCTCCTCGGCCAACTCGCGGAGGGCGCACGCGCGCGTCGCCTCGGCTGCGTTCCCGAACCACCGTTGAGCGAGCGCCGCATCCTCTGCATCCACGGCCCCACCGGGAAACACGACGTAGCCGGGAAGGAACCGGCTCTCTGAGGAACGCCGCAAGACGAGCACCTCGATGCCGTCGTCCGTGTCGCGTGCGGCGATCACGGTCGCGGCCGGACGCGGTTCCTGGGGCGCAGGCGTCTCCATGGCGCGATTCTCCCAGGCGCCATACTCGTCCCATGCCCGGACCGGAGGACGTTCGCGCGCGCGTCGTCGAAGCGATCGAAGATCACGGCTCGATCCGGTTCGACGAGTACATGGAACTTGCCCTCTACGCGCCCGGCGGGTTCTTCGACGCGCCGCCGGTCGGGGAGACGAGGCACTTCGTCACGAGCCCGCACGTCCATCCGTTGTTCGGAAAGCTGCTCGCGAACGGTCTCCGCCAGGTCTGGGGGCTGCTCGACAGGCCGGATCCCTTCCCGATCGTCGAAGCCGGGGCCGGCGACGGGACCTTCGCGCGGCAACTTCTCGAGGCGCTCGAAGACGTTCCGGTCGCGTATACCGCGGTGGAGCGGAGCCGCGGGGCCCGAGCTGCGCTCGAGGAGCGAGGCCTCTTCGTCGTCGGCGACCTTTCGGCGAGCGAGCCGATCGAACGCGGCGTCGTGCTCGCGAACGAGCTCCTGGACAACCTTCCGTTCAGGCGGGTCCGCGGGACAGAGGACGGACCGGTCGAGGTACACGTCGGTCTCGCCGACGAGCGACTCGTGGAGGTGGAGATGCCTCCCGGCGACGACATCGAGACGAAACCGGCGGTAGGCGACGAGATCGCCGTTCCCGTCGGCGCGTTCGCATTCGTCGACGAGCTGGCCGATGCCCTCGGCGACGGTTACGCGCTGCTCATCGACTACGAGGGCGGAACAAACGACGTCCACGGCTACCGCGAGCACCGCGTCGTGGAGATCGACGTCGACGCACCCGGAACGACGGACATCACCGCCGGCGTCGACCTCCAGGCGGTCGCGCGGCACGCCGAAGCGCGGGGTTTCCGTTCGTTCGGAACCGTCTCCCAGACGGATGCGCTCCGCACGCTCGGGTTCGAGGAGTGGTTCCTCGCGGAACGCGATCGACAGACGTCGCTCCTGTCATCGGGAAGCGGCATCGAAGCCGTCCAGACCTGGAGCGGGAAGAATGCCGCGATGGAGCTCGTCGACCCGGCGGGACTCGGAACGCTTCGCTGGCTCACGCTCGCGACCGACGGCCGGCCGAAGCCGCCGTGGAACCGCTGAGCGCTACTTGTCGACGTCTCCGACGACGAAGAAGATGCTGCCGAGGATCGCGATCAGGTCCGGAACGAGCGTTCCCGGAAGCATCGCCGGAAGCACCGACACGTTGTTGAACGACGCGGTCCGCATCCGAAGCCGGTATGGCTCCTTCTTGCCGTTCCCGACGAGGTAGTACCCCATGAGCCCGAGCGGGTTCTCGGTGCGGAAGTAGATCTCGCCCTCCGGCTTCACGGTCTTCGGGAGCTTCGGCGCGATGTACGGCCCGGCGGGGAGCTTCTCCATGCACTGCTCGATGATGTTGGTCGACTGCCACATCCGCTGCACGAGCACCCACATGCGGTCGTACGCGTCGCCGTCCTTGCCGACCGGGACGTCGAACTCAACCTCGCCGTACTTCTCGTACGGCTCGTCCTTGCGGGAGTCGACGGCGACGCCGGAGCCCTGCGCCACCGGGCCGGAACAGCCGTACGCGATCGCGGTCTCGGGTGGAAGGACGCCAACACCGCGCGTCCTCGCGAAGATGATCTCATTGCCCATCACGAGGTTCTCGAAGTCCTTGAGCTTCGCGCGCACCCACTTCAACACCTCAGCCGACTCCTTCAGGAAGCCACGGGGGAGGTCGTCCTTCAGTCCGCCGACGCGGCAGTAGGAGTGGTGCATGCGCGCGCCCGTGCACGACTCCATGAGGTCCTGGATCATCTCCCGCTCGCGGAACGCGAAGAAGATCGGCGTCATCGCGCCGAGCTCCAGCGGAAAGGACCCCGTGAACATCAGGTGGTTCAGGATGCGGTTCCACTCCGCCATCATCGTGCGGATCCACTGCGCTCGTTCGGGAACCTCGATGCCGACGAGGCGCTCCACCGCGTTCACCCAGCCGAGTTCGTTATTGAACGCCGAGAGCCAGTCGTGACGGTTCATCAACACGAGGACCTGCCGGGCGTCGCGGTACTCGGAGATCTTCTCAGCGCCCCGGTGCATGTAGCCGATCACCGGCTCGGCGCGACGGATCACCTCTCCGTCGAGCTCGAGAACGACCCGGAGGACCCCGTGGGTGGAGGGGTGCTGCGGCCCGATGTTGAGGATCATCTCCTCGGTCCGAAGGCCGCCCGGCTCCGCGACCTCGATGTCCAGGCCGCCGCCGCGGACCATCCAGTGTTCGGCGGCGGTGGAGAAGGCTGTGCGCTCCTCGGTGTCCATTCCCTCCATTCTGCCGCACTCGGGCGGAGCCGACACGCTTCCCAGGTCGCGGTGGTGAGGCCTGACGGTACGCTCCATCCCTATGGCGCAGGCGACCCGGAAGGCGACGGCGGGGCTCCGGCGCCGGATCCCGTCGGTGGACACTCTCCTCCGCTCTCCGGCGGGCGCGAGGATCGCCGAGGCGGTCGGCCGGCCGATCCTGAAGCAGTCGCTCGCAAGCGTCCTGTTCGACGTCCGCGCCGACGCAGCCGCGGGCGTGGCGCCTCCGGAGGACGACGTCATCCTCGCTCGGGCCGCACAGCTCTCCTCCAGCATCGTCACGGGGCTGACCCCGTCGATCAACGCGACGGGGGTGATCCTCCACACCGGTCTCGGGCGGGCGCCGCTTCCGGCACGAGCGGCGAAGGCCGCAGCCAAGGCGGCGCGTTCCTACTCCGATCTGGAGATCGATCGCGCGCGCGGCCTTCGCGGAAAGCGAACGACGCGCGCCGAGGCGCTCCTGACGGCGATCACCGGCGCGGAGGCCGCGTTCGTCGTCAACAACAACGCCGCGGCGCTCCTGTTGATGCTCGCCGCGATCGCGCGACGCAAGGACGTGTTGGTCTCCCGCGGCGAGCTGATCGAGATCGGCGGAGAGTTCCGCCTGCCCGACATCATGGCTGCGTCCGGCGCGAAGCTCGTGGAGGTCGGCACGACGAACCGGACGCGGATCGGCGATTACCGCTCCGCGTTGACCGAGAAGACCGGCGCGATCCTGAAGGTCCATCCGAGCAACTACCGCGTCGTCGGGTTCTCCGCGACGCCGACGACGAAGGTGCTCGCCGACCTCGCGCGGCCGCGCGACGTTCCGCTCCTCTTCGACCTCGGCTCCGGCCTGTTGCGAAAGACGCCGGGGTTTCCCGACGACGAGCCCTCGGTCCGCGACGCGCTCGCGGACGGAGCGGACCTCGCCTGCTTCTCCGGCGACAAGCTCCTGGGAGGGCCGCAGGCAGGCATCGTCGTCGGTCGCGCGGATCTCGTCGAACGGTTGCGGAAGCATCCGCTCGCCCGAGCGCTGCGCGTGGACAAGATGCAGGTGGCGGCATTGGAGGCGGTCCTGCGTGACCACGAGATGGGGAGAGAGACCGAGCTCCCGGTTCACCGGATGCTGCACGAGTCCGACGCGGTCGTTCGCGACCGCGCGCAGACGCTCGAGGAAGCCCTCGACGGAGAGCTGGAGGGAGCGCACCTGCGCCACTCCGAGGCCGTCGTCGGAGGAGGCTCCATGCCGGGCCACTCGCTGCCGTCGTGGAGCGTCTTCCTCGACATCGCCGACCCCCCCGAGTTCGCGGCGCGCCTTCGCACCGGCGCGGTTCCGGTGTTCTGTCGCGTGGAGGAGACGACGGTGTCGTTCGACCTCCGGACGGTCGCGGACGAGGAGCTCCCGCACCTCGCGCGCGCGATCACGTACGCGCTCGAGGGCGATCCGCTCCACGAGCAGGCGGAGCACGCCGACGACGACGCAGAGGAGCCTCCGGGCCCGTGAGCGACTCCGCGGCGGACAGCGTCCCCGCGCATCCCCGCGTCGTCGCGACGGCCGGCCACGTCGACCACGGGAAGTCCTCACTCATTCGCCGGCTGACGGGGATGGATCCGGACCGTCTCGCGGAAGAGAAGCGCCGCGGCCTCACGATCGATCTCGGGTTCGCGTGGGTCACGCTCCCGTCCGGCCAGGAGATCGGGTTCGTTGACGTTCCGGGCCACGAGCGCTTCGTCGCGAACATGCTCGCGGGCGTCGGAGCCGTCCGGCTGGTGCTATTCGTCGTCGCCGCCGACGAGGGCTGGAAACCCCAGTCGGAGGAGCACCTCGCGATCCTGGACGTGCTCGGCGTCGAGGGAGCAGTCGTCGCCCTGACGAAGTCCGACCTCGTCGATGACGACGGCTTGGAGATGGCACGCGCGGAGGCGGAGGAGCGGATCGTCTCCACGGCGCTGGCGGGAGCGCCCATCGTTCCCGTTTCGTCCTCGACCGGCGACCGGGTCGACGACGTCGCGGCGGCGCTCGACTCCATGATCGTGAGCGCGCCCACGCCCGCGGAGAACGAGCGTCCCCGGCAGTTCATCGACCGTGTCTTCTCGATCCGCGGCGCCGGAACCGTCGTCACCGGAACGCTGACCGGCGGAGCGCTGCGCGCGGGCGACGACGTGGAGATCGCTCCGCGAGGCGTGCGGGCGCGCGTGCGAGCGTTGCAGACGCACAAGCGCTCCCTGGAAGAGGCCGCTCCGGGAACACGCGTCGCGGTGAACCTCTCCGGAACCGAGCGTGCGGATCTCCAGCGCGGCGACGTGCTGATCCGTCCTCGCGCGTGGAGGAGCACATCGACGTTCGAGGCCGAGCTCCGCGGCGTCCGGGGATTGCGTCACGCCGTCACGGACCGCGGCTCCTACAAGCTGTATGCGGGGTCGGCCGAGCGTGACGCGCGCATCCGCCTGTACGGCGCCGCTGAGCTCGGCGCGGGCGACCGGACCTTCGCGCGTGTGCGGATCTCCGTTCCGTTTCCGTTGGAAGCGGGCGACCGGTTCGTTCTCCGCGACACCGGCCGGCGCGAGACCGTCGCGGGCGGTGTCGTGCTCGACGTGGCGCCGCCCTCGCGGTCGGGGAGAGATGCCTCCGGCCGACTGACGGCGCGCCGCGACGCAGATCCTTCGCGGATCGCCGACCTGACCGTCGCGGAACGCGGCGCCGTGCGCATCCGCGACGTCGTGCTCCTGACGGGGCGGATACCGACGTCGGACATCCATCGCGTGGGCGATTGGACATTGAGCGCAAACCTCCACGGCGACGTCGTCCACGATGTCACCGCCGCGTTCGAGGACTTCCATCGAGCGAATCCGATGCGGGAGGGAGCGGACGTTGCGTTCGCGCGGCGCGCCGCCTCCGAATCGTTGCATCGCCGATCCCACGAGGCGACCGATGACCTCGTGGACGCGCTCGTCGACGATCTCGTCACGAACGGCGTCCTGTCGCGCAAGGGCGGAACGCTCCGGCTCGCCTCGCATCGCGTCACGCTCGGCGAACGGGAGGAGGAGATCGAGCGACTGGTGAAGGCGGTTGCCGTCGCGGAACCGACTCCACCGACGGTTCCGGAGCTCGTCGCCTCAGGAACGAAGCGCGACGCGATCGAGGCGGCGACGACGACTGGCAAGCTCGTGCGGATCTCTCCGGAGCTCGTGATGACGCCGGAGCTCGTCGCCGAGGCGGAACGGATCGTCCGCGAGCTCGGCGCGAGCGGCATCACCGTCAGCGCGTTCCGCGAGGGCCTGGCAACGTCGCGCAAGTTCGCACTTCCGCTGTTGGAGTACTTCGACGCGCGCGGCATCACGCTCCGTCGCGGCGACGTTCGTGTGTTGCGCGAGAGCGCCGCCGACCGCTGAGTTCCGGCTACGCGAGCTCGGCGATCAGCGCAACCTCGACGCAGGCGTTCAGCGGCAGTTCCGGAACGCCGACCGCGTACCGCGCGTGCGACCCGGCGTCCTGACCGAACACCTCGACGAGGAAATCGCTCGCGCCGTTCGCGACCGATGGCTGCTGCGTAAAACCTGGCGCGGAGGAGACGAACACCGACAGCTGCACGATCCCCGCGACCTCGTCGAGCGATCCGACCGTCGCGCGAAGCACCGACAGCGCCTGGAGCGCGCATCGCTTGGCGGCCTCCGCTCCGTCCTCCACGGAGACCTCGGCGCCCAGATGTCCCTCGACGAGGACCTTTCCGTCCTGCATCGGGACCTGACCGGAGACGTGGGCGAGACCCGCGGCAACCTTCACGGGGATGTAGGAGTACAGCGGCTTCGCGGGCGGCGGGAGCTCGATCCCGAGGCTCGCGAGCGCCGCTTCGGGGCCTTCCGGCTGGACGGACATGGCCGGATTCTTCCAGAGTCCGGGCCGCGGGGCGCTGCGGGCGCTAGCCCGCCCGCAGCTCCCGCTGGCGGAGAACGGCGCGGCGCTCCAGCTCGTTCAGCCCGCCCCAGACCCCGTGGCCCTCGCGGACGTCGAGGGCGTACTCCAGGCAATCGGTCCGGACGTCACACCGCGCGCAGAACGCCTTGGCTCGCGCCTCGCGCCCGAGCTTCTCCTCCCGGCGCTCGAAGTAGTTCGGGGCGAAGAACAGGGAGGAGTCCTCGCCGCGGCAGGCGGCGCTGAACTGCCAACCGGCGCTCCAGCTCCTCCTGATCGGCTCGGCCATCGGTGACTCCTCGAACCCGTCGCGGATTCCGTCCTTCGCACAAGAGATTCGTATCCGGAGCCGCGGAAGATTGTTCGAACCGTCCAAAGCGCCCGCCGGGTGAAGAAATCGACGCTCCGGAACGGAGCCGGGACTCCTCCTACTCGGAGCCCTCGTCCTCCTCCGGCTCGACGCGAAGGATCAGGCCGTCGACCCCACGGACACGGATCCGCGTCCCGGGCGGGATGGGGCCGTTGGAGCTCCTCCCCTTCCAGAGCGTGCCCTTGACGTAGACCGGGCCCTCCGGCGCGAGCTCGCCCCGGGTCTCTCCGGGAAGCCCGACGAGGCCGCGCTGCGTGGAGGTGATCCGCTCCCGCGACTGGATCGCCACGGTCAGCGCGAACCCGTAGTAGAGGAGGCTCGCGAACACCGTTCCGCCGATCAGCCACCGGGAGATGCCGATCGCCGGCGCGACGCCGCGAAACGCGAGCACCGACCCGGCAACGAACGTCACGAGCCCGAGATACGTCATCCAGCCGAGACGCCGGACCAGGACGTCGGCCACCATGAGTGCGATGCCGGCGAGCAACAACGCGAGCCCCGGCCAGAACACCGGGACGGCGGTGATGCCGTAGATGCCGAGCGCGAGCATGCCGACGCCGCTGAACCCCGCGAAGCCGAACCCGGGCTGCGTCAGCTCGAACGCGATCGCCGCGAGGCCGAATACGAGGAGCACGTAGATCCAGGTCGGCGAGGCGACCGCGTGGAGGACGCGCTTGCCGGGACCGAGATCGTGGAACCGCACGAGCACCTGGTCTCCGGAGGATCCCGCGGTGTCGAGCGTCACGCGGCCGTCAGCCGTCTGGACCGTCTGCCCGTCGATCTTCTGGAGGAGCTGCGGCACCGTGAACGCGTCGGTCTGGATGATGCCGGCCTGTTCCGCCTCCGCCCCCGTCAACGCGTGGGTCGGGAACTCCACCGACGGGGAGCGACCGTGCATCGTCTGCCACCGCGCCACGTACGGGCGCACCTCCTCCGACGTGAACTCGTCGGGATGTCCGAGGTCCACCGGGAGCAGCGGGCCGGTCGCTGCTCCCGGAGCGACGGCGGCGAGGCTCGACGCGTACACGAGCAGCAGCCCGGCTCCGGCCGCCTGCGCCGGAGGCGGGCCGACCCACACGATGACCGGAACGGACGCGCGAGCGACCATGTCGGCGAGCGCGATCGGATCGACGTCGAGCGTTCCCGCGGTGTCGATCTGCAAGACGAGGGTCGAGCGCGCGGCCTCCGCCTCGGCGATCGTTCCCTGGAGGTAGTCGTTCATCGTGCGGTCGATCGCGCCCTCGACCTTCACGACGTCGACGAGCGCCGCAGGACGCACAACGGCGGTGGCCGCATCCACGTGCGCGGCAGCGTGCGATGACCACATCGGAACGACGGCGCATGCGGCGATCAGGAGAACCGCGAGCCGTCGCACGAGAAGCTCAGCCGCCGAGCCGCGCGCGGACGCGCGCCTGCACCGCGCTTCCGTCGACCTTGCCCTTCGCGCGGCCCATCACGAACCCCATCACCTTGCCGAGGTCCGACGGCGCGGAGGCGCCCGTCGAGGCGATGGCTTCGTCGACGAGCGCGTCGACCTCCTCCTCGGACAGTTGCTGGGGGAGCCACGGCGCGAGCACCTCGCGCTCCTCCCGCTCGCGGGAGGCGAGGTCCTCGCGGCCGGCGGACTCGTAGGCCTCGATCGCCTCGGTCCGGCGCTTCGCCTCCTTCGACGCGACCTCCTGAAACTCCGCGTCGGAGAGCTCGTGGAGGACCTCCACCTCGCGGTTCTTCACCGCGGCGGAGAGCAGCCGCAGCGTCGAGAGCCGCACCTTGTCGCCGGACTTCATCGACGCCTTCAGGTCGTCGGAGAGCCGCTCCTTGAACGTCTGCTGTCCGGGGGTCGCGTCGGTTGCCACCGTAGAATCCGCTCCGTGGTCCTCTGGATCATCCTCCTGATCGCTCTCGCCGGCGTGCTCTGCGTCGCCTACGGCGTGGTGATCGAGCGGAGGTGGTACCGCGTGCGGCGGTACCGCCTGGACATCCTACCGGCGGCAACGGAGACGCCGCTCCGCGTCCTGCACCTGTCGGATCTCCATCTCGTCCGTCGCGACACGAAGATGCCGGCCTTCCTCGCCACCCTGGAGCGGCCCGACATCACGGTCCTGACCGGCGACGTCGTCGGAGAGCCCGAGGCCGTGGAGCACGCCGTCGCCGCCTTGGAGCCCGTCCGCGGCCGCGTCGCGTCGTTCCTCGTTCTCGGCTCCAACGACCTGTTCAGCCCGACCCCGATCAACTACGTCCGCTACTTCCGGAAGCGCCACCGCGTCCGCGTCGGCGTGCGGGGCCGGTCGAGGGAGCTGATCGAGCAGCTGACGCGCGACGGATGGACGGTGCTCCGCAACGACCGTCGGCAGCTCGACCTCGGAGGCCTGCAAGCGGAGGTCGTCGGCCTGGAGGACGCGCACATCGTCCGGCACGACCTCCGCGCAGCCCTACGGGACCATCCGGAGCGCTTCGGGATCGCGATCCTGCACTCGCCCGACCCGACGCCCGAGCTCGTCGCGCTTGGCTACCCGCTGATCTTCGCCGGTCACACCCACGGCGGCCAGGTGCGGCTTCCGCTCATCGGCGCGCTCGTCACGAACGGGCAGCTGCCACGGAGGCTCTGCCGCGGGGTGTTCCGGATCGGTCCCTCCGTCGTGTCGATCTCCGCGGGACTCGGGCAGAGCAAGTACGCGCCGTTCCGGTTCTTCTGTCCGCCGGAGGTGTCGCTGATCGACCTCCGCCCGTCGCATCAGGAGGCGGAGGCTCCCCCGATCGCGACCTCGAAGATGCGCTCGTAGCCCTCCACCATCGACTCCTTGGAGAAGTGCTCCGCGACGCGCCGGCGGCACGCAGCCGGATCGATGTCGTCGAGGTGCTTGAGGCGCTCCGCCGCGACCGACGGATAGTCCTCCACGGGAACGATGAAGCCGGTCTCGCCGTCGACGATCACCTCGGGAACGGAACCTCGCGGCGTTGCGATCACCGGCGTTCCGCACGCCATCGCCTCGGTCATCACCAGGCCGAACGGTTCGTCCCAGTCGATCGGAAAGAGCACGGCCTTCGCGCGCGACAACAGGTCGGCCTTCTCGTCGTGCTCGATCTCCATCAGGACCGTCGCGTCCCCGGGGAGGAGCGGCTGGACCTCCTGCTCCCAGTGCACGCGCTCGCGCGGCTCCGCGACCTTGAGCGCCAGCACGAGGTGCATGCCCGTTTCGCGCGCGGTCAGGACAGCGCGCATCAATCCCTTCTCCGGCGCGGCGCGGCCGAGGAAGAACAGGAACTCCTCCTTCTCGGCTCGGAACGGATACCGCTCGAGATCGATGCCGTTGTAGACGACGCCGGCGTAGTTGAGCTCCGGCATCTGCTCGCGTTGCGCCTCGCTGATCGCGACGTACGAGATGCGGTCGAGCGTTTGGGAGTACACCTCGCGCATCTCGGGAGTGAATGCGCCGTGGACGGTGTGCACTGCCGGCACGGTGCTCACGGCTCCCCCGACGAGCGCGGACCACGAGCTGTGGAGGTGATACGCGTCGAACCGCTCCGGCTCGCGGAACGCGACGAGGGACTGCGCGGTGTCGAGCCAGAGCGAGTTGATCTCGGCGGGACCGGGCGCGCTCTCGAAGAGGTACTCGAGGTGCGCCTTGGAGGAGGAGTCACCCGTCGCGAAGAGCGTCACCTCGTGCCCTCGGTCGACCAATCCGTCGGCCGTGAGGGCCACGATCCACTCGATGCCGCCGTAGCCGCGAGGCGGAACGGCGAGCCAGGGCGGTGCCACCTCCGCGATGCGCATCGGGAGCTCCTTTCCATGCGCACGTGCTCCGGCGCCGCGCGTGCCCGAGCGGCTGCGATCGAGCGTACCGGCTGCACCCGGATAACGAGCCGCTAGACTGTCCGCTCCCGGCGGGACGTAGCGCAGTTTGGTAGCGCGCAGCGTTCGGGACGCTGAGGTCGCGGGTTCAAATCCCGCCGTCCCGACTTCGAAGGAAACTTCTCAGGGTCCTCTCACCTGCCCAGACAGGGGTTGCTTCCGAGAAGGGTTTGACGCATCCCCGGACGGCCGGTAGCCTTCTCGCGGCTGCTACGGCAGCCGTTTTCGTTATGTGGAGGGAAATGACCGGAACGCGTGCCTTGGCTAGGAGGGCCTCTGCGGCCGTCCTCATCACCGTCCTCGCTTCCCTCACCCTCATCAACGTCTCCTCCGCCGCCCCGAGTCAGTCCCAGCTCCAGAGCGCCGAGGCGAAGCTCAACGCGATCAACAACCGGATCTCCGCCCTGGACGAGCAGTACAACCAGGCGATCGCGGCCAAGGAGGCGGCCCAGAAGAACGCCGACGCGGCCCAAGCGGACATGGACCGGGCCCAGGCGGACCTGAACGACGCGGTCGCGAGCCTTTCCAAGCGGGCGGCCGACGCGTTCACCGGCGTCGGGACCTCCGTCGACGTCCTTCTCGGCGCCGACACGTTCTCGGAGTTCTCCGACCGGCTGGAGTTCATGAACCGGCTGGCGCAGGACGACGCCGACCTGGCGACCAAGGCCGCCGCGGCGCGTCAGCGCGCCGAGTGGGCGCAGCAGCAGTACCAGAAGGCCGTCGCGGAACATGCGGCCGCGGCGAAGAAGGCCGATGCGGCGAAGTCGCAAGCCGAGCAGCAGGCGCAGGAGCAGCAACAGACCGTCCAGCACATCAAGGATCAGATCGCCGCCGCTCAGGCAGCGCGACAGGCGGCTCTGCGGGCCGCCGCGCAGCAGGCCGCACAGACCGCCGGACCGGCCGCGGGGGGAACGACCTCCACGTCCTCGAGCTCTGGCGGCATCGGAAGTCCTCCGCCGAGCGGCGGCAACCCGAGCCCGCCCCCGCCGACGAGTTCCGGCGCCGCCGGCGCGGTGGAGGCGGCCAAGTCCGTCATCGGAACGCCGTACGTCTGGGGAGGCGCGAGCCCGTCGAGCGGCTTCGACTGCTCGGGCCTGACGATGTGGGCGTGGGCGCAGGTGGGCGTGTCCCTCCCGCACTCCTCCGCGGCGCAGTACACGGTGATCCCGCACGTGGACCGGTCGAATCTCCAGCCGGGCGACCTGCTGTTCTTCTACTCGCCGATCCACCACGTCGCGATGTATGTCGGCGGAAACTCGATGATCGAGGCGCCGCATACGGGCTCCACCGTCCAGATCGATCCGATCTATTGGAGCGAGTTCGTAGGCGCCGGCCGGCCCGGCTAAGCTCGCCGGATCACGAAGCCTCCCGCCACCTCGACCGATCCACCGCTCGCCGACCCCGATCTCGCGCTGCTCGAACGCCTGCGCTCGGGTGACGAGCTCGCGTTCTCCACGCTCGTCGAGCGGTACTCCCCGTCGATGCTCCGGATCGCCTCCCTTTACACGCCGTCGCGTGCCGTTGCCGAGGACGTCGTCCAGGAGACATGGCTCGGCGTCCTCCAAGGCCTCGACCGGTTCGAGGGACGGTCGTCGCTCAAGACCTGGGTCTTCCGGATCCTGACGAACCGGGCAAAGACGCGAGGCCAGCGGGAGCGTCGGAGCATCCCGTTCTCCGCCCTCGCGGGCGCCGACACGGACTCGGACGAGCGGGCCGTCGACCCCTCCCGGTTCCAGGGCGACGACGAGCACATCGGGCACGGATGGGCCTCCCCGCCGGCGAACTGGGAGGAGGTTCCGGAGGACCGGCTCCTCTCGGCGGAGACCCTCTCCAAGGTGGACGAGGCGATCGCAGCGCTCCCGGAGATGCAACGGATCGTGATCACGCTCCGCGACATCGAGGGATGGAGCTCGCAAGAGGTCTGTAACCTTCTGGACATCTCCGAGACCAACCAACGGGTGCTGCTGCATCGCGCGCGCTCGAAGGTTCGGCGGGCGCTGGAGAAGTACCTCGATACGGAGCAGGACGAACAGAAGGCGCCCGCATGAGTCAGGACCGCACGTTGAGCTGCCAGGAGCTCGTGGAGCTCGTCACCAACTACCTGGAGGGTTCCCTCTCCGCCCCCGACCGCACGCGCTTCGAGGAGCACATCGCCGTGTGCGACGGCTGCACGAACTACCTCGAGCAGATGCGGACGACGATCCGCGTGACCGGGATGCTCACGCCGGAGCAGCTCTCCCCTGAGGCGTCCTCGGAGCTCCTCGACGCGTTCAGGAGCTGGCGAAGCTAGCCGCCTCCGCCGCGGCGGTTTCGTCTCGATCCCGACCGAGCAACGCGAGCGCGACGAGCGGGAAGACCAGCACCGACAGGAGCCCGGCCGCGATCAATGCCGCCCCGGTCGCGGCTCCGATCACGCCGAGATCCATCCCGATCTGCGCCGCAGCGACGACAAACGTGAGCGACGTCGCCTGAAGGAGCCCCGCCGCCGCGACCCTCCGTCCGTCGAGCATCGACCGGTAGAGCAGCGCCGGAAGCGCTCGCACGACCAGCAGCGCCACGAGGAAGACCGGAACGCGCGCGAGGGTGGAGGCGCTCGCGAACAGCGCGTCGGCGTCGAAGCGGATCCCGCTCGAGATGAAGAAGATCGGGATCAGGAATCCGAACCCGATCGCCTCGAGCTTCACGCGGAACTGCGGGTGAGTCATCATCGCGTCGCGATCGAGGAGCGACAGGATCGCGCCCGCGATGAACGCGCCGAGGATCGACTCCAGGCCGAAGCGTTCCGCGAGCGCGACGGAGCCGATCAGCAGCAGCACCGCTCCGCGGACGCGGATCTGCGCCGTCGTGTCCTGCAATCGAAGCAAGGCGTCCGAGAGCCGGACCGAGCGTCCCGCACGAGCGATCGCGATACCTCCGGCGACGAGGAGCGCCACGAATCCGCCGAGGAGGAGCACCCGCGCCGATCCCGACGTCGCCTCCTTCGAGAAGAACAGCGTGAGGAGGATCACCGCGCCGAAGTCGGCGATCCGAGGCCGCGACGATCACGAGCTGGCCGAACGGGGTCGCGCTCTCTCCGGCGTCCTTGAGAACCGGCGTCACCACGCCGAGCGCGGTGGACGACAGGATGATCGCCACCAACAGCGGACTCTCCACGAGGCCGGCGGCATGGAGGCCCACGCCCGCGAGGACTGCGAGCGCGAGCGACACGGCGAAGCCGCCGCCGGCCAGTGTCAGGAGCCGTCCTCGGAGCGCGCGCAGGTCGATCTCCAGCCCGGCCAGGAACAGCAGGAAGGCCAGGCCGATCAGCGCCAGCACCTGGACCGGAAGGTCGTCCGGAGAGACCCATCCGAGCACCGCCGGGCCGATCACGATGCCGGCGACGAGCTCCACGACGGGCGCCGGCAGACGCAGCCGCGGGAACAGCCCGAGAACGAGTGGTACCGCGAACGCGACCGCGGAGACGACGAGGAGGCCGCCGAACGAGACGTCCGGCATCATGCGAGCACGGACGCCCGCGCGAAGCGCCGTTCAGTCGTCGCCGCGCTCCAGCGCCGCGAGGTCGGCGAGTCGCTGATCCGCCTGCTGGACGAGCGCCTGGTTCCCGATCTCCTCGGCCGCAGCCTTCGCCTGTTCGAGATGCTCGCGCGCCTGCTTGCGGCGAGCGGCGCCCTTCTCCTCGGTGGCGTACTTGAGCGCCTCGTCCGCCTTCACGATCAGCTCGAAGATCTCCTGCTCGGTCATGCCGACTCCAGCTCGTCGGAGACGCGGATCACGGTCTTGACGTCGCCGTCGCGACGCTCCAGCGCGGCCTGCCAGTCCTCCAGGGACTCCCACCTCGTGACCAGGCGGTCGAGCCACGCGGGATCGGCCTTGGGGAGCGCCTCGGCCGCCGCTTCGTAATGCCGGCGGCCCGCATTGACGGACCCGAACACGACCTCGTTGTTCAAGACCATCTCCTTGTTGAGGTCGTCGACGTTGAGCGAGGACTCGCGGCCCGCGGGATTGATGCCCGTGAGACACATGATTCCGCCCGACGCGAGGTGATCGATCGCATGGAACACGAGCGGCCCGACGCCGGTGCATTCGAGCACGATGTCGAAGTCGCTCCCTGCCTTCTCCAGGTCGCCCGCGTGATACGTGGCGCCGAGAGCGCGAGCGAGCTCGGGCTTCGGACCGTCCGTCATGACGTCCAGCACGTGCATCTCGAACCCGCGCTGAACGCCGAGCATCGTTCCGAACAGCCCGAGCGGACCGGCGCCGGTGACGAGCGCCTTCTTCGGCTCCCATCGAGAGCGCGAGCCGATCCGCTCGACGTGGTCCCACGCCTTCGCAACCACGCTGATCGGCTCGATCAACACGGCATGCTTTCCGAGGGAGCGGTCGACCTTGATCGCGGCGTCGGGTGGCACGCGGAACCGCTCGCGCAGAAATCCGTCGAGTCCTTTGATGCCGTGCTCCGTGTACTGCCCGTTCGTGCACATGTCCCACTCGTCCGCCGCGCACTGCGGGCACGGAACGGGATCCGGGCGCCGGACGAACGCGACGAGGTGATCGCCCGCCTCCCAGCCGCTTCCGTCGGGCGCCTCGAGCACCCGGCCGAGCGATTCGTGGCCGAGGATGAGGCGCTCCTTGCCGGGCGGCGCCTCGCCGTACGCGCCCTCGACGATCTCGTTGTCGGTTCCGTCGACGCCGACGGCAAGCGTCTCGACGAGGACGGAGCCGTCCTCGGGCGCCGGATCGGGAACGTCGAGGAGCTCCGCGCTTCCCTTCCGCTCTGGAACCACCGTGACGGCTCTCATGGCGTCTTCCTCCCTCGGTTTCGCACGTGTTCGCCTCAGGTGTTCCCCGGGGGGGAGAGCGTTACAGCACCTCCCGGCGCACATTGCCGCGGCTCGCACGATACGCCTCCCGGCCGATGACGATGGCCCGTCCGAGCCGCGTCCAACGCCCGGGC
Organism: Actinomycetota bacterium; assembly: GCA_045805285.1. Taxonomy (GTDB): domain Bacteria; phylum Actinomycetota; class UBA4738; order UBA4738; family JBJMLN01; genus JBJMLN01. Next base: position 55,899 of record JBJMLN010000121.1, read on the forward strand.
GGGGAGGCCGAAAGGCCCGTTGACCAGGTGAAAAACACCCGCCATCCTCGGGGCGTACAGTTCGTGCCCTCGGACACGCCGAGCGGAAAGGGGCCGATGACCCGGGCGTCAGACGAGCTCAAGCGGCTCCGGAGCCTCATCTCCGACCTGGACGCCATCGTCTGGGAGGCCGAGCCCGAGACCCTCCGCTACACGTTCGTCAGCGAGCGCGCCGAGGACATCCTCGGCTACCGCCCGAGGGACTGGATCGCGAACCCCGAGTTCTGGGGTGACCACATCCATCCCGACGACCGCGCGGCGACGATCGCGTTCAGCCGCGCCGCCGTCGCGCGAGGCGACGACTACGACGTCGAGTACCGCTTCATCTCCTCCGACGGCTCCGTCACGTGGATCCGAGACCTCGTCCACGTCGTCAGCGACGAGCGTGGGCACGCGGAGTCCCTCCGCGGCCTGATGGTGGACGTCACCGACCAGAAGATGACGGAGGCGCGCCTCCAGGAGGCCGAGGAGAAGTACCGCACGCTCGTGGAGCGCCTCCCCGCGATCGTGTACTCGGAGAACGGCAACGCGGCGATCGCGGCCATGTCCTACATCTCTCCGCAGGTGGAGCGCACCCTCGGCTACGCCTCAGAGGAGTGGCTCCGCAATCCCGAGCTCTGGCGGAGCGTCGTGCACCCCGACGACCGCGCACGGGTAGAGCTCCAGAACCAACGTGCGCTGAAGGCGGGCACGCCGTTCGTCTCCGAGTACCGGGCGGTCTCCCGCTCGGGAGAGACCGTGTGGTTCCGCGACGAGGCGGTGCCGCTCCGAGACGCGAACGGAGAGGTGCTGTCGTGGCAGGGCGTGATGCTCGACGTCACGGCGACGAGGCGAGCGGAACAGCAACTGGCCCGCGCGGAGCGCCGATACAAGACGCTCGTGGAGCAGTCGCCGGTTGTCACCTACATCGACGCGTTCACCAACGGGGACGAGGCGCGCGCCAATGGGGACGAGGCGCTCACCCCCGAGTCCACGATCTACATCTCCCCGCAGGTCGAGGAGCTCCTCGGTTACACCCCGAAGGAGTGGACGAGCGATGCGAACCTGTGGGAGCGGATCCTGCACCCCGAGGACCGCGAATGGGTGCTCGCGAAGTCGCGGAGGCACGGCCGCAGCGCCAAGCCGTACGGGCTCGAATACCGCCTGCAGGGGAAGGATGGAAGCGTCGTCTGGGTGCACGACTGGGCGATCGTGATCCGCGACGACGAGGGAAACCCGAAGTACTGGCAGGGGGTGATGGTCGACATCACCGGCGAGAAGCGTTCCGAGGAGCTCGAGCAGGCGCTGGAGAAGGAGCGCCTCTCCGTCGACCAGCTCCGCGAGATGGACGAGACGAAGAACACGTTCATCCAGGCGGTGTCGCACGACCTCCGCACACCGCTCGCCGCGATCCTCGGCATGGCGCTGACCTTGGAGCGCGACGACGTCCAGCTCGAGCCCGACGAGGCGAAGGAGATGGCCGGACGCATCGCCGCGAACGCGCGGAAGCTCGACCGGCTGGTGAACGACCTGTTGGATCTCGACCGGCTCGGGCGCGGCATCGTGGAGCTCGATCTCCAGCCCGTCGACGTCGGCGCGTTGATCTGGCGCGAGGTCGCGGACTCCGGCGTGGTCACGCAGCGGCGCGTCCGCATCGAGAGCGAACCGATCACCGTCAACGTGGACGAGGCGATGGTCGAGCGCATCATCGAGAACCTGCTCGCGAACACCGTCCGGCACACGCCTGCGGATACCTCCGTGTGGGTCTCCGTCCATCCCGCGGACGGCGGCGTGTTGATCTCCGTGGAGGACGACGGCCCGGGCGTTCCGGAGGAGGAACGCGCGGGCATCTTCGAGCCGTTCCGCCGCGGTCCGGAGGGAACGGGTTCGGGCGTCGGTGTGGGCCTCGCGCTCGTCGCGAAGTTCGCGGAGCTCCACGGCGGTCGCGCGTGGGTCGAGGAACGCGAAGGCGGCGGCGCGTCCTTCAAGGTGCTGCTCTCGACCGAGTCGGCGCGTCCGTCTGACGAGGGTGCGGAGCGCTTCGACGAGTCCGACGGAACTCCGGAGAGCAACGGTGACGGAAAGACCTCCGCCGAGGAGGACGACGGAGCCTAGGTCATCTCCGCGAGCGGAACGAGCGACTCCGCGTCGGCGCGGATCTTTCCGGAGGCCTGGAGCCGCTCCAGCCATCCTGGCGGGAGTTCCGATGCGCCGACCGCAGCACCGAGGAGTGCTCCCGCAACGGCAGCGTTCGTGTCGGTGTCTCCTCCGAGCCGGACGACACGGACGAGCTCCTCTTCGACGTCAAGCGATCGCGCGACGGCCTGGAGACCGATCGCGGCGGTGTAGAGACAGAAGCCCTGATCCGGGCCGTCCACCGCACGCGTCCAGCCGACCGCGTCGACGAGGAACTCGAGCTCCTCTCCTCCGGGGCGGTCGAGAACGACCTCGACGGTCTTGCGGACGGCTGCTTCCGCGTCTTCGCCGCGGATGAGCGCCGCAACCGTCAGCGTGACGGCGACGACGGCGGTCCGGCAACGCTCGTCGTAGTGCGTCAGCGCGGAGAGCCACGGTGCTAGGCCGAGGAGGGTGATCGGCCGGTTCGCGTACGCGGCCCCGAGCGGCGCGCAGTACATCACCGAGCCGTTGCCGGCGGAGACCTCCGGCCCGCGCTCCTGCCAGACGGCCTCGGCCGCCTTCTCCGCGTCCTCGCCCGCCTCGACGCGGCGGAGGACCCGTCGGGTCAGCGCTCCGACGTCCTGGGGATCGGAGTTGAGCCAGCGGAGATGGCGCGCCATCAGGTCGGCCGGAACGAGGGCGCCATTCTGCACGAGGCTCCGCACGAGGTTGAGCGCCATGGCGGTGTCGTCGGTCGTGGTGCCCGGCGGGAGGCCCATCCACGGTCGCCCGAACGGGACCAGCGGGTCGGGAACATCATCGCGGCGGGAGAACTCATACGGGGCTCCGAGCGCGTCGCCCAGGGCGAGCCCGAGCACTGAGCCGACGACCCGGTCGGCGATGTCCGCAGCCACGGCGCAGGAGACTAACGGGCGGTTCCGGCCGCAGCGGGAGGCGTGCCTGCGGGTCAGCTGGCCGGGACCGCTGCTAGGCTTGCCGGACCGATGGACAAGCTCGGACCCCGACATCGCATGTGCCGCCGCGTGGGCGAAGCCCTCTGCGGCCGGCCGAACTGTCCCGCCCTCAAGCGGCCGTATCCGCCGGGCCAGCACGGCCGAGGCCGTAAGCGCCCGACGGAGTTCCACATGCGCCTGGTGGAGAAGCAGAAGCTCCGCGCGATCTACAACGTCGGCGAGCGCCAGATGCTCAACTACTTCACGCGGGCGAACTCCCGGAAGGGCGTCACCGGCGAGGAGCTCCTGCGCGAGCTGGAGTCGCGGCTCGACACGGTGGTGCTGAGGCTGGGGTTCGCGCTCACGATGCGCCAGGCCCGTCAGCTCGTCTCCCACGGACACGTAACCGTGAACGGCAAGCGCGTCGACGTCCCGAGCGCGAAGGTCAAGCCCGAATCGACGGTCGAGGTCGTTCCGAAGGCGCGCGCCTTCGTCGGCGTCCGCGAGGCGTTGGAGATCGCTCCCGAGCCGCCCGACTACCTCTACCGGAACAAGGAGCAGTACCAGGGAACGCTCTCGCGTCTCCCCGAGCGCGACGAGGTTCCACTCCCGGTACCGTTGGAGGAGCGTCTCGTCGTGGAGTACTACTCGCCGCGCACCTAGGCGTCCGGCGTCTCTCCCGGCTCGAGCGCGCGCCTGACGAATCGGACGACCTCGCGCTCGCGCATCTTCAACGCGGTGCGGCCCTTGTCCTCTCCGACGACGGCGGTCAGGACGCTCGCCTCCGTGAGCGATCCGATCACTGCCGTGTACAAGGTGAACAGCAGCAGCGCCGGGTCTTGGCGGCGGATCATCCCGTCCTTCATCCCCGTCTCCAGGAACGCCATCGCGCGGATCCGGAGCGGCTCCAGCGCGCCCGCGAAGCGTTGGAACGCATCCGGCCCGAGCCGTCCGGCTTCGCGGACGAACATCGGGAACTCCGGCCACTCTCCCGCGAGCTGGAACACCGCGTGGATCACCGCCTCCGCGCGGTCCCAGGCGGAGTCCTTCTCCTCGATCGCCTCGGTGATGGCCTCCGAGAGTCGTTCGCCGGCGGCGGCGAGACACGCCTCCAGCAGCGCCTCCTTCGTCGGGAAGTAGTACAGGAGCGTTTGCTTGCGGATCCCGACCGCGGACGCGATCGCGTCGAGCGACGTGGCGTTGTAGCCGTCGCGGCCGAACGCCTGGATCGCTTCCTCGATCAGGAGGTGCTTGCGCTGCTCTCCGCTCGGGCGGGTCATTTCCAGGCCGACGGCTTCCCGCGACGCGGCGACTTCGAGCCCTCCCAGATACGGAGCCATGACGGGCCCTGAGGCCCGGAGGAAGCCGGCGTCTCGCCGTGCTCGGCGCGCTGCAGCGCCTCCCACCACGTCGTGCGGTCTTCGTCGAGGAGCGCCGCGATCGCCTGGGTCATCCTTCGGGAGACGTCCTGATGCGTCTCTCCCTCCTCGGGATAGAGCGGGCGGCCGTACCGCACCGAGATCGGAGGACGACCCGGCCTCGGCCAGCTGCGACCCTTCGGCATCGCCGCGTACGCGCCGCGGATGCCGATCGGAACGACGGGGATCCCGAGCTCGATCGACAGTCGCGCAGCCCCGTGGCGAAAGCGCTGCGTCCACCCGTCTGGAGAGCGACCCCCTTCGGGAAACACGACGAGCGACCAGCCGTCGCGGACGAGCTCCTTGGCGGTATCAGTTGCGCCGGAACCTCCGGCCCGGTCGATCGGGAACGCCGCGTACGCGAGCGCGGTGAAGGCTCCACGCCACCAGACGTCGAAGAAGTAGTCCTTCGCCGCTCCGACCGCCGTCTTCTCGCGGAACCGGTCCGGGAGCGACGTCATGATCAGCGACGCGTCGAGGTGGCTCGTGTGGTTGGAGACGAACATCACGGGGCCGCGGACGCCCGCCAGCCGGTCGAGCCCATGGACCCGCGGCGCGGTCTCGCTCCAGACGACCGGCCGCAGCCCGTAGCGGAGGATCAGCTCTCTCGCTGCTCCCGCCGCCGGCGTCCGCGCCCATGCGGTCGGAAACACATCGGGCTCAGGCTCCGGCGCGTACGGCAGCGCCGACCGCGGAACGAGCGGCCGGCGGCCCCATCTCCAGCCGCGGGCGATCTCGTTCAGGTCGTCGCGCACGCTCGCCATCAGTGCACGTCCGCGATGGCGAGCGGAGGGTTGTGGAAGTACGTGATCGAGGGGCTTCTCCCGACAGTCTCGCCCGCCATCTCCAGCGCGTCGGAGAACGACGTCGCCGACCGGAACCCCATCCGCGCGGCCGCCTTGCGATTCCCTCCGACGAAGATGACGTCGCCGAGATAGTCGAGCGCGTGCGCTCCCCAGTACCACATGTAGAACGGGTGCACGCCGTGGTACGCGTAGCTCGTCCGATACAGGTTGATGTACCAGGGGTCGGTCGCGTACTGCTCCTCGTACTTCGACTCGATCGTGCTCGGGTCCGTCGTCGCCGCAAGAACCTCCTCGTAGAAGTCGACGTAGGAGGGATGGTGGATCTGGTTGAACTCCGGCTCCAGCGGATGGAACAGGATCATCGCGCCGCCGGGCCGAACGAGCGGCTTGTTCCGATACATGTTGAACAGGTATCCGAGCCCGAGGCAGTGCGCGAGGATCGGGTTCATGATCGAGTTCACGTTGTACGGGCAGATGTACGGGAGCCCGACGACGAGGATGTCGGACTGCCCCTGCACCTCCACCAGCTGCTGCTTGTGGAGGTTCGCGAGCGTGATCTCGTGGACGGCCTCCGTCTCCCCCGCGGTGACGCCGGTGACCTTGTAGGGCGCCTCGATGCGGCGGAACACCTCGCGACGGATCCGCGAGGGTGCCATGTCGTTCGCCTTCTTCGCCGCGTAGAACGTCGCCTGGTCGGTGACCGACCACTCCCACTCCCGTTTGTTCAGGAACCCGAACTGCTTCGGAAACGTGTCATTGTTGAGAGTCGTCTCGATCGTGAAGATGCGGACGTGCTCGGCGAGCAGGCGACCCATCCGCGTCGCGGAGTCGTGGATCGCGGAGTGGCCCTCCCTCGGGTCCATGTACGAGCGCGAGTGCAGCATCGTCTCCACGTTGTGGTGGTGCTTCAACGACTTGTAGGAGGCGAGTCCGACCGGCACGGACTTGTGGCCGCCGTCCATCGCGACGAGGTTGATGTTGACGTAGACGATCAGGTCCGACTCCGCGGCGCGGCGGTTGATCTCCACGTCCTCGCCCCGGTCGGTCACGCCGACATGGAGAAGGTTGTCGCGATCCTCCGCGTCGTGGTTCTTCAGGTGCTTCGGATAGAACGAGCGGAAGACGCGCTCGCCCACCGCGCGGCGGATCTCCGCGGCGGTCATCCTGCGGTGCAACGAGTTCGCGACGACGAGCTCGACGTCCTCGACGCCCTTGCGCGCAGCGAGCTCGATCACGTGCTCGATGATCCGCTGCCGGATGTCCGGCGCGACCATCGGCGGCAACGGCAGCGAGATGTCGTCGAACGCGATCGTGAGCTTCATGTCGGGTTTCAAAAGCTCCGACAGGGGCTCGGAGTTCTGCGGATGAAGGAGCGCGTCGCGAATCGCGGCGTCCACGTCTCCGATGCCCGGCAGAGGGTCCGGCGGATAGACGACCCGCGTTCCCATCGGAAACTTCTGCAGGCGGAAGCCCTCTCCCTCGTGAACGAGGAGCGGCGGCGTGCGTTCGTCCACGTCCAGCACGAATCCCGGTCTCGTCATGGGTTGAGCTCCCCTCAGTTCTGCATCGGATCGAACGCGACCTTGATGGTTCCGAGCTTTCCGGCGCCGAACGCGTGGTCGATGGCGTCGCGCCAGCGGTTGAGCGGATACGTTGCGCCGACGAGCCGCTTGATCGGCGAGTCGGCAGCGAGCTCCATCGCGATGTCGAAGGACGATCGCGTGACGCCGCCGAGCTGCTCCTCGCCGCTCGTGTACGCGCCGACGAGCTCGAGCTCGCGGAACCACACCGGAGTGAGATCCGCGCCGGCGGGAATCCCGGTGAGCACCACGCGTCCGCCGGCTTTCGTCGTTCGCAGCGCGAGGTCGAGCGAGCTGCGCGACCCCACACACTCGAGCGTCACGTCGACGCCCCCGAGCAGGAACGGCATCCCGCGCTCCGGCGTGAGCTTCACAGAACGGGTGGCGCGTCGGAGCGAACCGATCGCGCGGTCCGGCGTCACGGTCTCCGAAGCGCCGAGCTCCATCGCCAGGTCGCGCTGATGCTCGTGCTTCGCGACGACCGTGATGCGGCCGGCGTCGGTGAGCTTCCGCAGCGCGAGCGTCGCCAGCAGCCCGACCGTGCCCGCGCCGATCACCAGGACGTCCGAGTCCGGCTCGACGTGGCCGGCCAGTGCCGCGTGGACGGCGCAGGCCAGCGGCTCGATCAGGACGGCGGGCTCATCGTCGATCGCGTCCGGAACCTCGTGGAGCTGCGACCGGTGCGCGACCAACAGACGGCTCCATCCGCCGCCGGTGTCCTTGCAGTAGCCCGTCTGCAGGCCGGCCGAGACGTGGCCCTCCGTCACGTGGTCGCAGCGTCCGAGATGACCGGAGGCGCACGCGGCGCACGGTGCGAGTCCCCGCACGTAGCAGTTCAGAACGGGGTCGAGGACGACGCGGGTGCCGGCCGCCAAGCCGTCCGCGTCGTCGAGGAGCTCTCCGACGACCTCGTGTCCGGGAACGAACGGCAGCGAGACCAACGGGGAGAAGTAGAACGACGACTTCCCGGCGAGCAGCGCGAGATCCGAGCCGCAGATGCCCGAGAGACGCGGCCTGATGCGAACCCATCCCTCGGCCGGCGGCTCAGGATCGCGTTTGTTGACCAGCCGCATCGGCGCGAGCGGCCCGGAAAGCAACCCGGGCACGCGATCTCCCACGGCCTTCGCGGCGAGGAACCGCGGGGCGGAACGGAACAGCTCCAGCGACAGGCTCATCGGATCGCTCCGGCCGGCCTCGGAAGGCGCACGCGCGGGGAACCCTCCGCCATGCCCCACTCCTCGATCGGCCACCGTCGCCGGCGAGCCGCGCGAAGCAGCGCCGCGTCGGGACTCACCGCCACGGGGTTTCCGACGGCGCGTAGGAGCGGCAGATCGGAGTGGGAGTCCGCGTACGCGTACGACTTCTTCAGGTCGGCGCCCTCCGCCTCGGCGTAGCGGCGGAGCCACGCGGCCCGCGCCTCTCCCACCAGCGGAGGCGCCGCCATGTAGCCGGTAAACCGGCCGTCCTTGCGCGCGAGCTCCGCGGCGATCACCAGGTCGAACAGCGCCGCGATCGGCTGCACGAACTCGTCCATCGCGGCGGTAATGAGGATCGTGCGGTGTCCGGCCGCGCGGTGCTCGCGGATCCGCCGGATCCCGGCCGCCGAGGTCTTCTGGAACATGAGCTCCGCGACGACCTCTCGGACGAGCTTCCGAACGCCCTCGACCGAGGCTCCTTCGTAGCGGCGATAGAACGAGCGCAGGAACTCACCGCGGTCGCGGCGGTCCGCCATCAGATACGACGGGATGCGTGCCGCGACCGAGAGCATCTCTTTCGGCCACTCGTCGGGAGGAAGGTCCGCGAGTCGCGCCCACACGTAGGACTCCACGACGTTGGAGGTGAGGATCGTGCCCTCCATGTCGAAGACCGCCAGGCGGAGCTCCTCCCCTTCGGCGATGCGCACCTTCGGCGTCGTCCGCCGGGTGGAGAGGTTCCGCAAGCTCGACGTCACGGACGGGCAGTGCACGTCTTGGAGGTAGTACTTCCAGTCGATCACCGCGGAGTCGAAATAGAACGCGGCGCGGTCCTCCGCGCCGAGGGATCGATACAGCTCGAGCGTCCGGTCGTCGGTGTAGATCACCTCCGCCTCCGTGTAGGAGCCGTAGAGATCGGCGTAGCGCCGGATGAAGTCGAGCCGGTTCTTGTCCTTGTCGACGCGTCCGACGAGATCGCGCATCCGTTTCGACTTCGGGAGATGGCTGACGACCTGGTCGGCAGCCTTCGCGAGCTTCTCGCCCGTGGAAAGGAGGCGCTCCACCCTGATCGCGCCGGGAAAGCTCCATTCCGGAACTCGGATCTCGCCACGCCCGCGCTCCGGGAGCGGATGCTGTTCGAAGTACTCCCGCACGATCTCGTAGAGGCCGTGGTACTGGAGCGGGTTCCGGTTCCCCGAGCTCACGTGGAAGTACTGCGCTTTCGCTGGCTCAGGCGGCGTCGCAGCGACGACCAGCATCGCGTTGACGACGAGGTCGACGGGGATGATGTCGACGATCCCCTCGGGGATGCCCGGGAACTCGGGGATGTTCCCCTGCCCGTACGCGAGGATGATCGGCTCCGCCATCTTGAAGCCCTCGATCCATCCGGGCTGCGGATGCTCCAGCGCGCTCTCGATGATGGAGGGCCGCACGATCGAGAGCGGAAGTTCCGCGTCGCGGGCCAGCTCCTCCACCGCGCGCTCTCCCATCGCCTTCGTGAACGTGTAGAGGTCGGGCCATCCGAGCGTCTGCGCCCTCGCGCGGCCGTAGTTGACGAGGCGCTTCGTGACCCAGTCCTTGCGTCGTTGCTCCGCGTCCGCGGCGACGGTCTGGGGGCCCGCACGGGAGTGCTCCTTGCGCGCCTCGCCCATGAAATGGTCGAGGAGCTCGGGCTTGCGGGAGGCGGCCTCCACGTCGCGCCGCGCGGTGAGCGCGAGGTCGGCCTCCGTTCGCCAGTCGACGCGGTGGTCGAGCGTCGCCTCGGGAACGACCCCCTTCTTCATGCCGGCGACGTAGGCGGTGGAGACGTGCACGAGATGCGGCGTCGAGCCGCTGTCGCGAACGGCCTCGTAGAACCGCAACGCTCCGAGGAGATTCGTCTGGAAGCCCTCGTCGATGGGGGGGTCGAACGAGACCTCTGCGGCGCAGTGGAGGACGACGTCGAGGTCGCTCGGGAAGGGTGGAGGAGCCTTGGTGAAGTCGCCCTCGACGATCTCGACCCGGTCGTCGAGGAGCCGGATCAGGCCTTCGTCGCCGTGTTCCTTGCGCAGCCCATCGAACGCCGGGCGCTTGAGGAGCGTCTCCACGCGATCGCGCCCGGTCGCGCCGAGCTGCGGCCGGACGAGCAGGACGATCCCCGCGTCAGGCACGGAGGAGAGGACCTTCCCGAACACCGCCTGGCCGAGGAATCCCGTCACACCGGTGATGAGCAGGCGTTTTCCGGCCAGGCGCTCGGCGATCGGGGCGGAGGAGTTCTCTACCATCCGGTAGATACTGGCATCTACCACTTGGTAGGTCAACACATTCTCACGAACGGAGCGGGAGCTTCGGGGTACGGAAACTTCCCGAGGGGGTGTTCGCATGAGAAGAGTGACGATCGTGGCGACCGGGGTTCTCATCGTCCTTGCGATGGCAAGCGGGGCGCAGGCATCGACACAGGTGGTGGACCGGAAGTCGGGGCGCGGTGACTACGCGGTTGCGACGGCCGGTGGCAACGTGAGGCATCCGAAGCGACTCTGGGTGAAGGTCACCTCGCGACCGCACGAGCGCGTGTACGTCAGCTGGACCGACACGTGCGGCAAGGGATTCGGCGCCGGCTCCAAGAGTGGGCACTTCCGCGCGACGACGGCGGTCAAGCGACGGATAAAGATGCCGTACCACCGTCCAGACAGCTGTTCCGTCGCCGCAACCGGCCAGCTTCAGAATAAGGGCCGGAAGATCACGGTCACGATCCTGGCTCGCGTCTGAGTAAGCTCGCGAAATCGAGCACGACGCACACGGAGGCCCGCAGCAGCGCGACCTGCTCTCAGAGCAGGCTCGCTACTACGACGACCGCGCTCCGGAGTACGAGGATCTCTGGTTCCGGCGCGGCGCGCACGATCGCGGCGAAGCATTCAACGAGCAGTGGTTCCGGGAGACGGCGATCGTCGAGACCGCGGTCGACGGCATCGCGACCGACGGGGCGGTGCTGGAGATCGCCTGCGGTTCCGGCCTGTGGACGCGCAGACTCGCACCGAAGGCGGCGCGGTATGTTGCGGTGGACTCCTCTCCTCGGATGCTCGAACTCAACCGCAGCCGCTACGGAGCACCGAATGTGGAGTACGTCCTCGCCGACGCCTTTGAGTGGACGACGAGGGAGCGTTTCGACCTCGTGTTCTTTGGCTTCTTCGTCTCGCACATCCCGCCCGAGATGTGGGAGAAGTGGTGGCGATGCGTCGCGTCATGGCTCCTCCCGAACGGCATGGCCTACATCGTCGACGACACAGCGGGCCCGGACCGGCCGTACTCCGGCGACGTCGTGGAGGACGGACCGCCCCATGCGCACCGACGCCGACTCTCGGGCGGACGCGAGTACACCATCGTGAAGGTCTTCTACTCACCGGAGAAGCTCACGCATCGGCTCGAGGAGGTCGGCTGGAAAGTAGCTGTCGGGAGCTCCGGCGAGCACTTCATCTGCGGAAGCGCACGGCCTCGGTAGCAGCGAGCTACCCCTGCAGCTCCTCGAGGAAAGCGCGGGCGTTCGCCTCTTCGACCACGTTGCCCTTGCGGTGCAGGAGATCCAACGCCTGCTCGACGGCCGCTCGCGCTTCACCGTCGCGGTCCTGGAGGCGCAGGACCTCCGCGAGGCTCATCGACGCCTCCGCCCGGAGATTCACGTAGTCGGTCGCTCCGACGACCGCGAGCGCCGCACGCGCGAATCGTTCCGCGTCCACGTGCTCGCCCTTCCGTGCGAGCCCTTTCGCACGCAACATGCGCCAGCGCACGTTCGCGTCGACGTCCCCCTCGATCGTGATGCGCTCGGCGAACTCGGAGATCTCCAGGGCTTCGTCGTACCGGCCCTGCGCATAGATCGTCTCGCCGAGATCGGGCGCGACGCTGGAGAGATGCCCGAAATCATTGATGCGCTCGTGAATGTCGTAGGCAACCCGGGCCTCCGACTCGGCCTTCGCCGGTTCGCCTGCACGCATCTCCACGTCCGCGGAGTCACGATGGACCGCAGCGAGGGTCACCTGATCCCCTAGCTTCTCCGCCAGTCGTTTCCCGTCAGCGATGCACGCGCGCGCGTCGTCGAGCCTGCCGGACATCGACTCGAGCTCCGCACGGGTCCTCGCGGCCGCCAGCTGTACCCGCGGATCGCTGGCTTCGTTCTCGAAGAGCGTACCGAGACGCCCCAGCGCTTCCTCGACCGGGAGGGGCCCGACGGCCAGCCCCAGCCCCAGCCATCGGGAGATCTCCCCCCGCTGCCGCACGTCTCCCGCCCGCGCCGCATGATCGAGCGCGCGTTCGAGCAACTCCTTGGATTCCGCGACGTGGCCCTGCCACAAGCGGATCGTGCCGAGCATGCTCTCCGCCTCGGACATGCCGCGGTCGTCGCCCCACTCCTCGAAGGAGTCGAGGTATCCACCGGCTTCCGCGAGCGCCGCGGCCTGTTCGATGTCGGGATCCAGGAGCAGTCGTGCAAGGACGCGTCGCAGCGACGCGCGGGCCACCAGCAACGGGTCGTCGGCGGCACGGGCCGCGTCCACCGCATCGGTCAACGTGGCCTCCGCCCGCGCGATGTCGACCTGCGCGAGCGCGACGCCGAGCTCCGGAAGCAGCTCCGCGCGGAGATGGTCCTCAGGCGGAAGGAGCTCCACCGCGCGCTCGAACAGGTTGATGGCGGATTTCACGTCCGCTCGGTCGAGCGCCCGGCGCCCCGCGGCTCCGAGCTCCGTCGCGGCCTCCTTGGCAAGCGCGCGGGTGTGCTCGTCCGGCGGCCCGAGGTCAACCGCGTACCGGTACGCGCTCTCCAGATGTGCACCTCGGACCTCTCCGAACTCGGCCGCGCGGTCGACCGCCTTCGCCAGCAGCCACGACGCGAACCGTTCGTGGAGATCCGCCCGCGCCCGCTTCGGCGTCGAGCCGTACGCGGCGTCTCGGACGAGCACGTGACTGAAACGGAACGCGTCCTCGCCCACGAACGTCGAGGCGTCGGGACGCACGAGCTCCTTCCGCAGAAGCGTCTGCAGATGCGAGCCCACACGCGGACGGAGATCCTCCGGTGAGAGCTCCGTGACGGCTCCCCACCAGAACGTCCTCCCGATCACCGAGGCACGCTGCACCACCGTGCGTTCGTCGGGCTCGAGCTGATCGAGCCGAGCGGAGAGCAGCGCGCTGATCGTTCCGGGCACGGAGACCTCGGAGAGGTCCCCCGTCGGGGTCCAGTGTCCGTCGGTCCGCTCGAGCCGGCCCTCGTCGATCAGCATCCGGAGCATCTCCTCGACGAAGAGCGGATTTCCTTCCGCTGCAGAGGAAATGCGGCGCCCCGTGTCCCCCGTGAGACCCGCTCGGCCGAGGAGGTTCGCGATCAGCTCCTGCGACTGGTCATCGGTGAGCGGCTCGAGCTCCACGACCCGTGTGTCCCTCACCCAGTCCGGATCGAGCTCCCGGAGCTCCGGGCGGGAGGTGCCGAGCAACATGACGGGATGACCGCCGCTGAACCGCGTTACGTACTGGAGAAGATCGAGGAACGTCGGCTCAGCCCAGTGGAGATCCTCCAGCACCACGATCAGTGGCCGTGCCGCCGCAACGATCTCGAGGAGACGGCGCACGGCCCAGAACGTCTGTTGGACATCGCCCGTCGCGTCCGCGAGGCCGACCGCCGCGGCGAGGCGCTCCGCGACGTCGTTGCCGTCCACCGAGTCGGATGTGAGCGCGTCGATCTTCGATCGCCGCTCGTCGGGAGCGTCCGTCTCGACCACACCAGCCGCGTCGTCGACGAGCTCCACGACCGGAAGGAGACTGATGCCCTCGCCATACGGAAGGCATCGGGCCCAGAGAACACGGGCTTCGGCGGTCCTGGTCACGAACTCGTTCACGAGACGCGTCTTGCCGAGGCCGGCGTCGCCGAGCACGGTTGCAGAGGCGCACGCGCGTCGCTCCACGGCTTCGTCGTAGGTCCGGCGAAGCGCTGCAAGCTCCTCGTCTCGTCCGACGATCGGAGAGTCGAGCCGTCGGGAGAACGGAACCGCGACGTCCAGCACCTCCAGGAGGCGGAACGCCGACATCCGCTCGCTCTTTCCCTTGAGCTCGAGCGGCTCGACGGCTTCGACGCGGACGGCGTCGCGGACGAGCCTCCGTGTCTCCTCGCCGAGGAGGATCTCGCCGGGGTCGGCGGCCTGTTCGAGGCGGGCCGCCACGTTGACGGCGTCGCCCGTGACGAACGTCTGGTCGCTGGACGGATCGCCGGCGACCACCTGGCCGGTGTTGACGCCGGTGCGGATCTCCAGATGGGCGCGCCAATCGCGTTCGAGCTCGGCGTTCAGGGTCCCGAGGAGCTCGCGCATCTCCGAGGCGGCTCGGACGGCGCGGAGAGCGTCGTCCTCGTGGACGGTCGGAACGCCGAAGACCGCCATCACCGCATCGCCGATGAACTTCTCGACGGTTCCGCCATGCCGCTCGATCGCGGCCCGCATCTCGTCGAAGTAGCGCGACATCACGCCTCGAAGCGACTCGGGATCGAGCTGTTCTCCGAGCGAGGTGGAACCCACCACGTCGGAGAACAGGATCGTGACGGTCTTGCGGACCTCCATGTCGAGCGAAGTCTACGGGGGCCGGGTGGACTGCCGTCAGGCCCGGCGGAGAGCGGCTTTCCAGGCCGCGGGCGCTTCTCCGTCGAGGTGGATGTTCTCCGTTCCGAGGAACGTCGCGAGGTCGCGCAGGGAGGTTGCGATCCCGCCTCCCGTCTCGCGGGTGACGGCCGCGCCGGGCTCCGCGAACACCCTGTGGACGACGAGCCGCTTTCCCTTGCGGTCGTTCTCGACGTCGATGCGGCCGATCAGTTCCTCGCCGTGGAGGATCGGGAGCGCGTAGAACCCGTACACGCGCTTCTCCTTCGGCGTGTAGAACTCCGCCCGGTACAGGAAGTTCCACAGAAGCTCCGTCCGATCGCGATCGCAGATCAGGTTGTCGAACGGCGAGAGCAGCGTCGTGCGCGGATCCCAGTTCCCGGCCTGAAGCAGCCCCAGCAGCGGGAGATCCTCCGCGTGCACGAACCACTCATCCGGAAAAGGCGCACCGTCGGCGTCGAGGACCTCCACCCGCTCCACGACGCCCTCTCCCCGGAGCCGTGCCAGCACCGTTTTGAGATTCGGATACATGAACCGCGTGAAGTGTCGCTGGATGTGCCGCGGCGTCGCGACACCGAGCGCGCGGAGCGACCGCTGTGACGACCTCCGCACGACCTGCGCGTCTCCGAGCCGGTCTCGCGGAGTCCACTCCGGGAGCCAGCGCTCCGTGATGTCCCACCAGCGCTGCGCGCCCGAGCGGCCGACGACCATCAGGAGCCCCTTCGTCCACATGATGTCGAGCATCCGGCCGACGTTCCGCTCGTTCGTCCAGCCGCCCGATCTCCAGTCGCGCTCCGACTTGTCCTCGAGATCCCGCGAGCGGAGCGGCCCACGTTTTCGCAGCTGCGCGACGATGTAGCGGCGGAGCGGAGCGCTGTCCGCGTACCACTCGCGGATCCGGCGGGCGTAGTCGGCATCGCTCGTCCACGCCCTGCGCATCTGGAACCGGTGGATCGGATAGTCCTCCGTGAGCACGATCGCGGCCGCGTGCGCGAAGTATTCGAACAGCGTGCGGTCCGTCCACAGCAGCTGGTCGAGCGCCGCGGGATCGAACGCGCCGACGCGGCTCCACGTCACGAGGAGGTGGCTCTTGGCGACGTAGGAGATGGGATCGAGCTGGAGGCAACCGAGCTCTCGCACCAGGGCGAGGATGCCTTCCGCGTCGGCGGCGGCGCGAGGCCCCGCGAGCCGCTGTTTGACCACGGCGAGGCGGCGCGCATCGCGGAGGGAGACCTGTCGAAGCGCGCGGGCCGGAGGGGGCACGAGCCGAAGCGTATCGGCGGCCACCGACACACGGAAAGGCCTCCTGACCTCGGTAGACTCGCGGCCTCATGGAGATCTCCGAGCTCCAGGACGTCCTGCGCCGCACCTATCTGGAGCGGGACGCACGGCGCGGGCCCGACGCGACGTTCCGCTGGCTGACCGAGGAGGTCGGCGAGCTCGCGAAAGCGCTCCGCGGCAAGGACCGCGAGAACCTCGTGCACGAGTTCGGCGACGTGCTCGCCTGGCTCACGTCCCTGGCGTCGCTCACCGGCGTCGAGCTCTCCGCCGCGGCCGAGCGCTACGCGAACGGCTGCCCGAAATGTGGCCACAGCCCCTGCGACTGCGGGTTCGAGTGACCGAGATCCGCACGCCGACGGAGGACGAGCGCGAGCAGATCGGCTCCGTCATGAGCATCTCGCTCAACTTCGGACAGGCGTGGGCGGAGCGGCGAGCGCCCACGTTCCGCCTGGAGCAGTTCCTCGTGGCCGTCGACGACGGTCGCGTCGTCGCGACGTCGGCCGCCCGGCCGTTCCTGCAGTGGTTCGGAGCGAGGGCGCTCCCGATGACCGGGGTCTACGCGGTCGCAACGCTTCCAGAGCATCGGGGTGGCGGCCTGGCATCCGAGCTCGTCACGCGCCTGATGCGACGCGGCCGCGAGGAGGGAGCGCTGATCTCGGCGCTCTATCCGGCGGCCGTCCGCCCGTACCGGGGCATCGGCTACGAGATCGCCGGAACGTATACCGACCATCGGATCGCGATCTCCGATCTGCCGCAGGGTCCGGCGCCGCTCCGCGTCGAGGAGTATCGAACGGGCGACCTCGACGACGTGCGCGCGGTGTTCCGCGAGGTCATGTCGACGCAGAACGGCCCGATCTACTCGGAGCTCGAAGACTGGTGGACGGAGCGGATCCTCGCCACGCGCGAGCCGGATGTCCTGTTCCGAGTCGCGGTCGTTCGCGGCGAGAACCGAGCGATCGAGGGCTTCTGCCCGTTCCGCTATGGAAAAGGCGGAGGAGGCGACTTCGACTTCGCGTTCGGCATCGAGACCGCTCACCTCGTCGCTCGCTCCGAAGCGGCGCTGAGGTCGCTGCTCGTCTACTTCCGCGGCTTCCGCGGGCTG
The DNA here is from genome assembly GCA_045805285.1 of Actinomycetota bacterium. Lineage (GTDB taxonomy): Bacteria > Actinomycetota > UBA4738 > UBA4738 > JBJMLN01 > JBJMLN01. The sequence goes on from JBJMLN010000121.1 coordinate 72,976, forward strand.
GGAGAGTCGCTGCAGTGGTCGGGCCCGCCGGCCGACCCGATCGCGCTCCTGATCGAAGAGCAGAAGATCAAGACGGCGTGGACGTTCCACTGGATGCTCCGGCTGCTCGACGTTCCCGGAGCGCTCGAGGGGCGAGGCTACCCGCCCGTGTCGGGGTCGCTCGACCTCATGCTCCGCGACCCCGCGTTCGAGGAGGACGACGGCGCGACCTACCACCTCGAGGCGGAGAGCGGAAAGGTCCGCGCGTCCCGAGTCGAGCGTGCCGCGAGCGCGGTCGCGTCGATCGGCACATTCTCCTCGATCTTCACGGGCTTCACCTCGCCCGCGGATGCGGTTCGCGTCGGGGCGCTGCAGGCGGACGGCGCGGCGGTGGAGTTCCTTTCCGCGCTCTTCGCGGGTCCGCCGCCGTGGCTCCCGGAGTGGTTCTGAGATGGAGTTCGCGATCCGAGACGCGCACGTTCGCGATTGGCCCTCGGTCGCCGGCTTGCTCGTCGAGCTCGGTCGCGACGTTCCGGAGTCGGCGACGACGAACCCCTCGCACGTGATCCATTTCGGCGGTCACCTGGCCCGCCGCGAGGTCGTCACGCTCGTCGCGGACGGCGGCACCTCGCTGCTCGGGTTCATCGATATGGAGTACCGCCAGCGCCTCGGCCACCACCGCCCGCAGGCCTGGGTGAACGACCTCGTCGTGACGGCTGACGCACGAAGCCGCGGGGTCGGAAAGGCCCTGCTCGACCGCGCGGAGGAGCTGGCGACCCGACGTGGATGCTTCCGCATGTCGCTGGAGACCGCCGAATGGA
>JBJMLN010000122.1:0-26726 GCA_045805285.1 Actinomycetota bacterium
GACCGCTAAGCACGAGGAGTTGTCTCTTTGAGTGTTGCGGAGAGGCCGCAGCGAGGGACGCGCATCCAGCTGTTCGAGCTAGCTGTGATTGCGCCGACGCTAATCGGCGGCGCGCTGCTGTTGATCCGAAACTCGGGGGCGCTCGATCCTGCCCTCCTCGTTTGGGTCGCGATCGTCGCAGTTGTGGAGCTTGTGCCGGTCCCGCTCTGGCGGGGCATGCACATGAGCATGACGTTCCCAGTGCTCCTAGTCGTTGGCATCCTCAACCCTCCTGTCGCGGCTGGCCTTGTGGCCCTCTTCGGCTCGTTCGACCCCCGCGAGTTCAAAGGCGAGGTTGGCCTCCTGCGGGCCCTGTTTAACAGGTCGCAGATTGCTCTTTCGGTGTTTGCAGCAAGCGTTGTGTTCCATTCGATAGCCGATATCAAGTCGCCCACGATTGTTCTCTTCCTCGCCGCGATGCTGGCCGCAGTGGCCGATTACGTCGTGAACACCACTCTTGTAACGATTGGCGCGAGCATCATGTTCAATGCCCCGCCATCGCGTGTTTGGCGTGAGCTCCGAGTCGGTCGCCTGAGTGAGTTCCTCGTTAGCTATCTGGGACTGGGCTTGTTAGGCCTCGTATTGGCCAAGTTCTTCAATCAGGTCCAGTTCTGGGCTGTCCCGGTCTTCCTGCTGCCGCTCCTGTTCGCGCGGCAGATGTTCTTCCGGAGCCGCGCGCTTGAGGTGGCCCACAAGGAGCTCCAGGATCGTGAGCAGGTCCTCCTCGCACTCTCCAACCGCATGGCGGAGGAGCGGCAGGACGAGCGCGCTCAGATCGCGGCGTTCCTGCATGACGACCTCGCCCAGCTCCTGTTCCGCCTCTCGATCGAGGTCGACATCGCCCGGAGACAGCTGCGGAACGGCAACCTCGACGCGACGAGTCAGAGCCTCGAGAAGATCCGGGAAACGAAGAACCGCACCGCCGACAGGATCCGCGCGCTTATCCGAGACCTGCACCGCTCACCGCTCGGCCACGCCGGACTTGCCGATGCGCTCCGCGGATTCATCGAGGAGATCGGAAAGGACTCCGGAGTCCGTTTCCACACCGACGTCACCGAGTCGCAGCTCCCGCCGCCGATCGCCTTGCTCGTGTACCACATCGCTCGCGAGGGCGTGCTGAACGCGATGAAGCACTCCGGAGCGACCAACGTCTACCTCGATCTTCACATGGAGGACGACGACGTCCTCCTTGCGGTCCGAGACGACGGCGTCGGGTTCGACACGGACGCGCCCGGCCCAGAGGGCCACTTCGGCTTGGCCATGATGCGGGAACGCGCCCAGGTCGCCGGCGGGACGTACTCCGTCAGCAGCGCCCGCGGCAAAGGAACGACGATCTCGGTCCGCCTGCCGGCGTCGTGGCTCCGGAGCGAGGAAGAGAACGCCGCGGCGGAACAGGAGAGTCCGTCCACCGCCGGAACTATGCTGATGCCCGGTGCTTCCCCTGGTATGCCACCCAGGGAGGAGCCGGGTCGACCTGCTTCGCTCCCCGCATGACGCCGACGATCAACCAGAGCAACCCCGCGTAGACCAGCACGTCGCCGACGCTCGCCACCTGGTTCACGGGGCCTCCGACCGCGATGACGTCCGCGAGCGGCGTCAGCACGTCACTGGATGTCTCCAGGTGGTGTTTCGTTCCGGCGCCGTTCTCGAGTTCCGCCAGGGTCGAGGCTTGACCGGATCTGACGAGTGCCGAGCGACTGACCGGCATCCCGCCGTTCGGCGCGATCACCGCCAGGTTCAACACGAGCCCGATGAGGATGAGCCAGACGCCCGGGGCGCGGAGGTTCGCAGAGACGAACACTAGGAGGAGCACGTACGACGCGATCAGGCTCCCCGTCACCAGATCCGCGGGAACAGGCGCCAGCTGAAGCGCGAGGCCGACGAAGGCGAGCAACCACCAGCGCAAGCGGAAACGCTCGAATCCGCTGAGGCGCCCTCCGACCAGATAGCCGAGGCCGATGGACGCGAGCACGACGCCGATCAACAGGACCATGGATCGCGACGAAGCATAGGGTCAGCCGCCGATACAGTTGGGTCATGCGGCGTGATCTCGGCATCTTCGGCCCGGAAAGCGCCTCCTGGCGGGTCCATCGCGAGGTGACCGTGCTGTTCGGCGGCGCGCGCGCCCTCCTGATGCAAGCGGCGCACCCGCTCGTGATCGCCGGCGCTCGGGAGACCGGGTTCTACGAGCGGAACCCGTGGAAACGCCTGCAGCGCACGCTGATGCTGACCTACACGCTCACCTTCGGCTCGGCGGAGGAGGCTCAAGCCGCGGCCGATCGGATCAACGACGTCCATCGCCGCGTCCACGGCGTCGACGAGGTGACGGGTCTGCCGTACGACGCGCTCGACCCCGATCTTCTCCTTTGGGTGCACGCCTGTCTCGTCGACAGCGCACTGCGATTCGAGGAGTACACCGTAGGCCGGCTCGACGCGGCGGGACGGCAACGCTTCCACGAGGAGCAGATGCTCGCCGCCGAGATGGTTCTTCTGCCCCGGGAGCGCATCCCGGGAACGGTGGAGGATCTCCGCGCCTACATCGACGACGTCGTCGACAGCGGCATCCTGCGTGTCACGGATGCGGCCAGGAGCGTCGCGCGGCTGTTCCAGGATCCGCCGCCGGAGGCGGAGTGGCGCCCGGTCCTGAAGGCGGTGTCGCGCTGGGCCTTCGGAACGCTGCCGCCGCCCGTCCGCGACGCGTACGGCGTACGGTGGAGTCCGGCGAAAGAGTTGGCGCTCAGGGCATCGCTTCCGTCGCTCCGGCTCGTCCGGCCGCTGTTGCCGCCGAAGTTCCGCTATATCGCGCCGTACCAGGAGTGGCTCGCGGGGACGCGGAAAGCGGCGTCGTGAGCGCGGCGCCCGGGGGCGTCCTCCTCGACATCGACGGCGTCCTGACCACCTCGTGGCGGGAGATCCCCGGGGCTGCCGCAACCGTCGAGGAGATCCGCCGGCGCGGGATCCCGTTCCGCCTCCTGACGAACACCACCACGCATACGCGCACGGAGCTCGCGAGGACGCTCGCGGAGGCGAGCATCTCTGTCGAGCCGGAGGAGATCGTGACCGCAGTCGTCGGCGCGGCGGCGTACCTTCGGGAAACGCATCCGGGCGCGCGATGCTTCCTCCTCTCCGACGGAGACGCGACCGAGGACCTCGAGGGCGTCCTGCTCGTAGAGGACGAACCGGACGTCGTGGTGATCGGTGGCGCGTCCGAGGACTTCAGCTACTCGAACGTCGACCGCGTGTTCCGGATGCTCGTCGACGGCGCGAGCCTCGTCGCGATGCATCGGAACCTGTACTGGCGAGCCTCGGACGGTCTGCGGCTCGACTCCGGCGCGTACGTCCGCGGCCTCGAGGAAGCGGCGGGCGAGGAAGCCGCGATCGTCGGCAAACCGGCCGAGACGTTCTTCCGCGCTGCGCTCGACGAGATCGGCGTCGCTCCGGAGCGAGCCTTGATGGTCGGCGACGACGTGGAGAACGACGTTCGCGGGGCGCAGCGCATCGGCATGACCGGCGTGCTCGTGCGGACCGGGAAGTTCCGGGAGCGTGACCTCGACGGCGACGAGCTTCCGGCGCACGTCATCGGGTCGATCGCGGACCTCCCGGCGCTGTTCGACGCGTCGTAGGCTTGCCCATCGCAACCACACGCGCCGACCTCGCCCGGAAGCTCTTCGCGGGGATCGCGCCGCAGTACGACCGGATGGGCCGGATCATGTCGTTCGGTCAGGACGGCCGGTGGCGACGCTTCCTCGTGTCTCGGATCGCTCCTGCGGAGAGTGGACGGGTGCTCGACGTCGCGACCGGAACGGGTCTCGTCGCACGCGAGATCGCGCGAGGTTCCGCCGCGAGGATCGTCGGTGTCGATCAGAGCCCGGAGATGCTCCGCGGCGCCGAGGCGGCGATCCGCCGCGAGCGGCTGGAAGACCGCGTCTCCCTCTGCCTCGGTCAGGCGGAGCGCCTTCCGTTCGGGGACGGAGCGTTCGACGCAGTCACGTTCACGTACCTGCTGCGCTATGTGGAGGATCCCGCGGCGACGCTCGCGGAGCTCGCGCGCGTGGTCAAACACGGCGGTGTCTTGGGCGCCCTGGAGTTCGGCGTCCCGGGCCGGACGCTGACACGCGCGGCGTGGACTGCGTACACGCGCCGCCTCCTTCCGCTGATCGGACGCATGCAGTCGACGGAGTGGGCCGCGACCGGGCGGTTCCTCGGCCCTGACATCTCCGCGTTCTACGAAGCGCATCCGCTCGAGGAGCAGCTCGGGATGTGGAGGCGAGCGGGCATCCCCGACGTGCGCGCGCGGCGGATGACCTTCGGCGTCGGCATCGTGACGTGGGGCACCCGTGAGTGACGCCGGGCGCCCCGCGTTCTACGCGCTCGCCCCGGGTGGATGGAGGGACTACTGGACGCTGCTGCACCCGCCGTACACCGCTTGGCATCTCTCGTACGTTGCGATGGGAGCGGCGATCGCGCCCGTGCTCGACGGCGCGTGGCTCGCGAAGAGCCTGCTGGCCTTCTTCTTCGGTCTCGGCCTTTCGGCGCACGCGCTCGACGAGCTGAACGGTCGGCCGCTGCGGACGCGCATCCCGAGCTCGGTGCTCTGGACGATCGCCGGCGTCGGTCTCGCCGGAGGGGTCGCGCTCGGCATCGACGCGGCGGTGAACGTGTCGCCGTGGATGCTCGCGTTCGTCGGCGTCGGGGCGTTCCTGCTGGTCGCGTACAACCTGGAGCTGTTCCGCGGCGCCTTCCACTCCGATCTCTGGTTCGCGCTGGCGTGGGGAGCGTTCCCTGCGCTCACCGGCTACTTCGTCCAGTCGGCGACGATACGGATCGGGGCGGTGATCCTGGCGGTCGGATGCACGGCCCTTTCCGCGGCGCAGCGGGTGCTCTCCACTCCGGTCCGGGAGCTCCGGCGGCACGTCGTGCGCGTCTCCGGAGAGCTGGAGCTCGACGACGGATCGCTGCGGACGGTGGACGCCGCGACGTTGCGGAGCGCTCCCGAGTCCTCGCTCCGCCTGCTCGCGCTGGCGACGGTGTCGATCGCCGTCGCGTTGGTCGTTGCGCGCCTCGTCTGACCGCCCGCCCGTCGCCGGACGGCCCTCCCAGGAACGAGTGCGCGCGATGTTCGACTCCATCGCGGGCCGCTACGACCTCGTCAACGACGTCCTCTCGCTCTTCATGGACCGGCGATGGCGGCGCGTGACGGCGGACTCGGTGAGAGCACGAGCGGGCGACGTGGCCTTGGATCTCGGCGTCGGAACCGGCGAGCTCGGATCGCAACTCGCTCCAGGCGTCCGTGTCGTCGGTGTCGACGTGAGCGCAGAGATGCTCCGTCGCGCGCGCGGCCGCGGTCGCCGTCGCCGTCTCGATGTCGTACAGGGGAGCGCGTTCCGGCTGCCGTTCGCGGATGGCGGCTTCGACGCAGTGGTCAGCGGCTTCGTTCTCCGCAATCTCGACGATCTCCCGGGCGCGTTCGCGGAGCTCGCCCGCGTCGTGCGTCCGGGCGGACGGATCGCGCTCGTCGATATCACGCAGCCGCGGAAGCCCGCGCTCCGCTTCCTGATGAACGGATACCTCGGGACCGCGGCGCCCCTTCTGGGCCGGATCACCGGACGAGCCGATGCGTACCGCTATCTCGCGCGGTCGGCGACGACGCTCCCGCCCGCACGGGAGGTTTGTACGCTCCTCTCCACGGCGGGCTTCGGTTCCTGCGGCGAACGGTCGCTTGCGCCCGGCTTCGTCACGCTCTGGACCGCGACCAGGCTCTGAGGCCCTTTTTCCGCAGCGGCGATACCCTGGACGGGATGCCCGCTCCCACGACCATCGGAGAGCTCCGCGCCTCCGGCTATCGCGATCGCACCGTCAAGGAGGAGCTCCGCGACAACCTGCTCTCCCATCTGGAGGCCGGTGACGAGCTCTTTCCCTCCATCGTGGGCTTCAGCGAGTCGGTCCTCCCCGCGCTCGAACGTGGGGTCCTCGCGGGCCACGACCTGATCCTGCTCGGGGAGCGCGGACAGGCGAAGACGCGCCTGATCCGCCACCTCGTGGAGCTCCTCGACGACGACGTTCCCGCGATCGTCGGCTGCGAGGTCTCCGACCACCCGTTCCGTCCGATCTGCCGCCGCTGTATCAACCTCCTCACCGAACGCGGCGACGACGTGGAGATCGAATGGCTCGGCCGCGACCGGCGCTACGCGGAGAAGCTCGCGACGCCGGACACATCGGTCGCGGACCTGATCGGCGACGTCGACCCGATCCGCGTGGCCGAGGGCCGATACCTCGCCGACGAGCTCACGATCCATTACGGCATGATCCCGCGCACCAATCGCGGCATCGTCGCGATCAACGAGCTGCCCGATCTCCCGGAGCGCATCCAGGTCTCTCTCTTCAACATCCTGGAGGAGCGGGACATCCAGATCCGCGGCTACCGGATCCGGCTGCCGCTCGATCTCCTGGTCGTCGCGACGGCGAACCCGGACGACTACACGCACCGCGGCCGGATCGTCTCGCCGTTGAAGGACCGCTTCGGAACGCAGGTGCGCACGCACTATCCGGAGACGACGCAGGAGGAGATCCGCATCATGGAGCTCGAGGCGCGCCCGCCCGCTGGCGGCGTTCCGGTGCGCGTTCCCGTCTACATGTTGGAGATCCTCGCGGCGCTCACCGCGGAGCTCCGGCGCTCACCGCACGTGAACCAGCGCTCCGGCGTCTCGGTCCGCTACTCGATCGGGAACCTGGAGACGTTGATCGCGGGAGCCGTGCGCCGCGCCGCGCGCGCCGCCGAACCGGAGGCCGTTCCGCGCGTCTGCGACCTCCCGGCGGTGCTGGAGTCCTCCCTCGGCCGGATCGAGTTCGACACGATCGAGGAGGGTCGCGAGGAGGAGATCCTGTCGCGCGCGCTTCGGACCGCGGAGCTCGAGGTGTTCCGCAGACGGCTTTCCGGATTCGACGCCTCCGCGCTGCTGTCGAAGTTCTCATCCGGGTTCGTCGCGGAGACATCCGATCTCACGCCGGCCTCGGCGCTGCTCGACCAGTTCGGGCCGGTGCCGGGTCTCGCGAAGCTCCTCGAGCGCCTCGGCGTCGAGGAGGAGTCCCCGGGCTCCGCGGCCTCCGCGGTGGAGTTCGCGCTGGAGGGTCTCCACCTATCGCGGAGACTGAACAAGGACACACCCGGCCGGCCCGGAACGTATCGCTACGAGGGCGCCGAAGGCCATTAGGGTTCCTCCGTGCCCGACCTCCACAAGTACGTCGGCTTCGCCCTGGTCGCTTCGTTCTTCGTCCTGTTCGTGTGGGGGATCGGCGCCAAGGTGATCAAGCGCGGGCCGGGGGATTGGTTCTGGCGCTGGCTCACGCTCGTGCAGGTGATCGTGGTCGTGCAGACGATCCTCGGCGTCATCCTGTTCCTCTCCGGCTACCGAGCGGACACGCTGCTGCACTACGCCTACGGCCTGTTCCCGATCATCGTCCTCGTGGTTGCGCACGTTATCGCGCGCGGCATGGAGCGGGAGCCGTGGATCCCCTTCGCGTGGGCCGGGTTCTTCTGCTTCGGCCTGACGCTCCGAGCGCTCATGACCGGTCTCGGGATCGGCTGACGCTGCGGCCCGCCGAGCCGCCAGCGTTTCGCGTGCTCGGAGGCTGCCCCGCGCTCAAGGTCGCCGAGCGACGCTCCGAGACAGGGGCGTCGGGCCGTCTGGCGGAAGGGGCCGCGGTGGAGAAGACCGAGGACGACGTGAGGTCCGTGCGACGCGAGCTCTCGCGGCTCGATCCTTGGAGCTTCTGGGTGGTGCCCGCGGACACGCAGGGCATGGAGTTCTCCGTCGTCGGAACGACCGGCGCGTTTGCCGTCGCGACGTGCTCCCTCGAGGGTTACGTCAAGCCGAGGACGGCCCGTCTCGTCGTGGGTGACTCGACGGCGTCGGGGCTCTGGAGACTTCGACGTGGCGCCCGGAAGATGCGCGACCGGCTGCTCTCCTCCGGTCTGGACGTCCGCGTCGAGACGATCGTCTGTCTCACGCGCGCGTTCCCCGCTCCGGCGACGTCGGTCCGCGGCGTGCGAGCCGTGCACGTGGAACGGCTCGTGGAGGACATCGCGGAGCGGCCACGGGTCTTCGACGCCAAGCGTGCGGAGCGGATGGCGAGGAAGCTCCGCTCGGCCGGTCACCGTTGACGCCGGCCGCACGAGCCGCGGCTCGGTAAACGACGCGCGGCGTACCCTGGAGGGGTGCGTTTCCGCTACTCCCGCTGGGACGGCTTGCAGGATCCGTTCGGCCCCGACGTCGCGGCAGCCGACGTGCTCGACGAGATGTCGGAGGAGCTCCTCTCGGGCGCGGGCGCGCAGGGAGCGCTGTCGAACCTGCTCCGCCGCGGGATCCAGGGCCGCTTCTCCGGGACCGAGGCCCTGCGCGAGCGACTCCGCCAGGCGCGGACGCGCGAACAGGAGGCGCTGAACCTCTCCGGGCCGCTGGAGGACATCGCCCGGCGCCTCGACGACGTGCTGGACCGCGAGCGCTCGACGCTTCAGTTCGAGGCCGGCGACGACGCGCGGATGCGGGAGGGTTTCCTCGACTCGCTCGCCCCGGACCTTCCCGGAAAGCTGCAGGAACTGTCCGACTACCGCTTCGTGGACCCGCAGGCGCAGCGCGAGTTCGACGAGCTGATGAACGACCTCCGCGAACAGATGCTCGGCGCGTACTTCCGCAACGTCGCGGAGGGCCTCCGCAGCGCCTCGCCGGAGGACATGCAGCGTTTCAAGGACATGCTCTCCGACCTCAACGACATGATCGAGGCCCGCGACCGGGGCGAGGAGTACGACTTCGAGGGCTTCATGGAGCGCCACGGCGACCTGTTCCCCGAGAACCCCAGGTCGCTGGAGGAGCTCCTCGACGGCATGGCGCGGCGCATGGCGGCGATGAGCAACCTCATGGCGTCGCTCTCCCCGGAGCAGCGGCAGGAACTCTCTGACCTCGCGCAGCAGGTCCTCGGCGACATGGATCTCGCGTTCCAGGCCGACCGGCTCGCATCCAATCTCTCCCAGATGTTCCCGCAGATGGGCTGGGGGGAGCCGCAGCTCGGCGCCGGCGATGACGCCCAGCCGCTCTCCTCGACGGTCGACGCCCTGGAGCGGATGCACGACTACGAGGACCTCGACCGCTCCCTCCGCGGCGACTACGCGGGGGCGGCGCTCGACGACATCGACGAGGAGGCGCTCCGGCGGACGCTCGGTGAGCCCGCCGTCCAGGATCTCCGGCGCCTGAAGTCGATCGAGCGTGCGTTGGAGGAGGCCGGCCTCGTCGCCCGTAAGGGCGGACGGCTGGAGGTCACGCCGCGCGGCGCGAGGAAGCTCGGCGAGCGTGCGCTCGTCCGCGTCTTCGAGCGTCTCAAGCAGGACCGCGAGGCCGTCCACGAGACGCGCGAGGTCGGCGGGCAAGCGGAGCCGACCGGCGCGACGCGGCCGTGGAACTTCGGCGACACGGGTCAGATCGCGGTGCAACGCACGGTGTTCAACGCAGTCGTCCGCGGAGGCGCCGGATCCGCGGTGCGGCTCGAGCCGGACGACTTCGAGCTCGTCGAGGCGGAACGGCGCACGGAGACCGCGACGGCCCTCCTCCTCGACGTGTCGTTCTCCATGCCGCTCCGAGGGCATTTCGTGCACGCGAAGCGGATGGCGCTCGCCCTCCACGCGCTGATCGAAGGCCGCTATCCGCACGACACGCTGTACCTGATCGGCTTCTCCGACTACGCACGCCGGATGGAGCCGCAGGACCTCACGGCGGCGGGATGGGAGCGGGTCTACGGAACGAACATGCAGCACGCGTTCAACCTCGCCGGACGGCTGCTCGCGAACCATCCACGCGCCACACGTCAGATCATCATGGTGACCGACGGCGAGCCGACGGCGCATCTCGTCGGCGAGTACGCGGAGTTCTCCTGGCCGCCCGTGCCGGAGACGATCCGTCTCACGCTCGCGGAGGCCGTCCGCCTCGCGCGGTCCGGGGTGACCCTCAACGTGTTCATGCTCGAGGACTCGCCGGGCCTGATCCGGTTCATGGAACGCCTCGCGCGGCTCACGTCCGGGAGGATCTTCCTGATGGAGGACGAGGCGCTCGGCGACTTCGTCGTCCGCGACTACGTCCACCGCCGGTCGTCGTGACGGCCTCGCCGTTCGGAAGCGCTGCGTGCGCGGGTTGACCATCGTCGGCGGGACCCTTCTCGCGATGGTCGTGGCCGCTGGCGTCGGCGCGGTGATCGCTGCGCACTCCGCGGAGCGTGACGCTCCGAGCGTCGGCGCGACGACGGAGTCACAGCATTCCTCGAGTCCGAACGTGGCCGCGGCGAAGCATTGGCGCGGCGTCATGTCGACCGGGACGACGCGGGGGTATCGGAGCGGCGGCACGTGCTCGACGTCGTGGCGCACGTCGCTCCGCGTCGCCGTCGATCCCGAAGGTTCGGCCTCGGGCGACGGAACGGCATCGCTGACGTCCGGACCCGATTGCCCGTTCGTCACCGGCCAGCCTCAGGTGCGCCGCTTCGATGTCGCCGTGCATGGACGCGAGACGGGCGAGCGTCTCTTGCTCCGTCTCGCCGCGACGCCGATGGGCGACGGGATCGATTACGGCGGTTTCGACGATGCGTTCGCGGATGGACGCACGATCACGCTGACGGAATCCAAAGGTGTCGCGACGAACCACGCCGTTATCCGCGTCGTTCCCACCGATCCGACCGACACCGCGATCGTGAGGAACTCGATCCGGCTGCGACTCGCCAGCCCCTAGTCTCCCGCCGGGCCGCCGAGCAGTTCATCGGTGTGCTCTCCGAGACGCGGAGGTCGGCGTCGCGCAGGGAGCCGCGATCCATCGAGCCTGATCGGGTTCGCGACGAGGTCGAGGCCCGCGATGTCCTGGATGGCGGCGCGTCCCTCGGCAGATGCGAAAACCTCGTCGAATCGCCGGACGGGCGCGCTCGGCACGCCGACTTCTCCCAGTGCGGACAGCCAATCGTCGGCGTTCCGCGTCGCGAAGGCCTCCTGGAGAAGCGGCACGAGCACCTCGCGCTCCCGCACGCGAGCGTCGTTCGTCGCGAATCGCTCGTCCGTTACGAGCTCGGGTCTGCCGATGACCTCGCACGTCCGCGCGAACAGGCGGTCGTTCCCGGCAGCGAGGATGAACGCACGGTCCGCCGCCCGGAACGCTTGGTACGGAACGATGTTCGGGTGGGCAGTTCCCATCGCGGACGGAACGACCCCGCCGAGGAGATGGTTTGCGGCCTGGTTCGTCATCGCCGCGGCGGCCGCCTCGAACAGCGAGACGGAGACGTGCCGGCCGCGTCCGGTTCGGTCTCGCTCGGTGAGCGCCGCGAGGATGCCGATCGCGGCGTACAGCCCGGCGATCACGTCGAGCAGCGCGACGCCGACCTTCACGGGGTCGCCGCCCGGCTCTCCGGTGACGCTCATCAGCCCGGACAGCGCCTGCATGATGATGTCGTAGCCGGGACGCCTCTCCGCCGGGTCCTCTCCGAAAGCGGTGAGCGTGCACGTAACGAGGCGCGGGTGCTTCTGGCGCAGCCCCTCGAGGTCGAGTCCGAACGCTTCCATGACGCCGGAGCGGAAATTCTCGATCAGGACGTCCGCGTCCTCGATCAGGTCCCCGACGGCTCCCGCGCCGTCCTCGGTCGTGAGGTCCGCGACGACCGAGCGCTTGTTGCGGTTCAGCGAAAGGAAATAGGCGGCGTCGCCTTCGACGAACGGCGGTCCCCACGCGCGCGTGTCGTCGCCGCTTCCGGGCCGCTCGACCTTGATCACATCGGCCCCGAGGTCGCCGAGGATCATCGTGCACAGCGGCCCCGCGAGCACGCGCGAGAGGTCCACCACGCGAAGGCCGGCGAGAGGCTGGGGTCCCAAAGCTCGATGTTCCTCGGGCGTCAAACTGCTCGCCTCCTCGGACCGGGTCGGGATTGTCGTTGATTCCCGTCGGGGCGCGTGAGGCACCGAGCGACCCCGACTGGCGCCTCGGCTCCGAAATCGTCACGATATGGGACGTGAACGAGGAATCCCTCAAGCGTGTGAACGCCTTCCTTGCCGCTGTCTCGACGCGGGTCGAGGTCGGGGAGGTCCTGAACGTGACCCCCGCTGACATCGGGCGGGAGGTCGGTCTCCCGGAACCCCTCGCCGCGGCCCGGGCGGTTCGGGCTCTCCTCGCTCGGCGGCGGCTCGAGGCCGCCGACGGCGGCTACCGGCTGATCGACGCGCGCCCCGTCGATCCGGACGAGCGGGAGTCCATCCCGCGCGAGCCGAGGAAGCGCCGCAAGCCGCGTGCCGGCTCCGCCGCGGCTCCGCGTGAGGCCTCCGGACGCCCGACGTACTCGGAGGTCGGCCACACCGTCGTGGAGCGTCTGATCGAGCTCGGGCGCGAAGCGGGAACGCTGCGGGCGCATCTGCGGACCGCGAGGGAGGAGTCGCGCGACGCGCGTGAGGCGAAGGACGAGGCGGAGCGCCGCGCCGCCGGGCTCACCGACCGCGTGCGAGAGTTGGAGGCCCGTCTCGAGATGGCGGAGAGCAACCTCCGCACGATGCTGATCGCGGCCAAGGGCTCCTCCCGAGACGCGCAGCTCGGCGACGCGGAGATGGAGGCGATCCTCGGCGTCCTCAAGGAGCACGACGCGACCGCGGAGCCCGCTCCCCAGCAAGGCTGACCCCGCCGCGCCCGCGATCGCCTAGGTGCCGGGCGGCGGAGGCGCTTCCCGGTCCTGAAGCTCCTTCGAGGCCACGTGGCACGCTCCGAAGTGCTCGGGCCGGAGCTCGTCGAGGCCGAGATCCTTTCCGGTGCAGGCATCGGCGACACCGATCTCCGCGGCGCGGCCCCTCGCGAGGACGGGGCACCGCGGGTGGAACCGACACCCTTCGGGGATCCTCGTGGGGTCAGGCGGCTCTCCGGTGAGGATCGGACGCTCGCCGCCGCCAGCTTCGGGAACGACGTCGAGAAGCGCGCGGGTGTACGGATGGAGCGGCTCGGTGAGGACGTCCTCCGCCGGTCCGAGCTCGACGATGCGCCCGAGATACATCACCGCGACGCGGTCGGCGACCGTCCAGGCGAGCCCGAGGTCGTGTGTGACGATGAGGATCGCGAGGCCGAGCTCGCTCCGGAGCTTCAGCAGGAGTTGCAGGATCTCTCCGCGGACGGATGCATCGAGGTTCGAGACCGGCTCGTCGGCCACGATCACCTCGGGCTCGAGCACCAAGGCTCCAGCGATGACGACGCGCTGACGCTGTCCTCCGGAGAGCTCGTGCGGGTAACGGAGGTAGAACGACTCCGGCGGGCGCATCCCCGCGCGGGAGAGCGCCTGGGCGACGAGCTTCTGCTCGTCTCCCGGAACGCTGTGGATGCGGAGGCCCTCCGCGATCGACTCGTAGATCGTCTGCCTTGGGTTCAGCGCGCCGGTCGGATCCTGGAACACCATCTGGACCTTGCGGCGGTAGCTCCGCAGGTTGCGGCCGAGCGGCGTCCCCTTGAAGCGGATCTGGCCGCTCTTCGGCCGCTCGAGTCCGAGGACGGTGCGTGCGATCGTCGTCTTTCCGCAGCCGGATTCTCCGGCGAGCGCGAGGACCTCCCCGGAGTGCAGGCTGAGGCTCACGCCGTCGACCGCGCGTGCTTCGGTGGCCTGCTTCCCGACGAGGCCGGCGCCGAGACCGAGTCGCCCGGCGAACGTGACGCGAACGTTGTCGATCTCCAGGAGCGGAGCCGACTCCGTTTCCCGGACGGCGGTCTGGGCCTGCGGATCGCTCATGGACGGACCTCCTCACGTGCACCCTCGACGAGGAGACACGCGGCGTGCCGGTCAGGGCCGGCCGCGTAGAGGTCGGGCACAACCTTCGGGCAGTCCTCGAACGCGAGCGGGCACCGCGGATGGAACGGGCACCCGCTCGGGATGGCCTGCGGGTCGGGCGGGTCGCCGGGCAGCCCCGACGGCGCCATGCGGAAACGCACGTCGCCGATCTCGGGGAACGCCGCTGCGAGCGCTCGCGTGTACGGATGGGCGGGGTCCTTGAATACCTGCTGCGCGGGACCCTCCTCCACGATCCTGCCCGCGTACATCACGTTGATGCGGTCGCAGACCTCGACGAGAACGGAGAGGTCATGGGTGATGAACAGCATCGCGAGACCGAGCTCGCGCTGGAGCTCCTTCAACAGCGAGAGGACCTGCGCCTGCACCATCACGTCGAGGGCCGTCGTCGGCTCGTCGGCGATCACGAGGTTCGGGCTGCATGCGAGCGCCATCGCGATCATCACACGCTGCTTCTGCCCGCCGGAGAGCTCGTGCGGATAGTCGCGCGCCCGTCGCGCGGGGAGCCCGACCTGCTCGAGAAGGTCGCCGACGCGCACGGTCGCCTCCTGCTCTCCGGCCTGATGGTGGATCACGATTGCCTCTTCGATCTGATCGCCGACTCGGCGGACGGGATTCAACGCGTGCATCGCGCCCTGGAACACGATCGAGGCCTCACCCCACCGCACCGCCCGCAGCCCGCCCGGGTTCATCGTGAGGATGTCGTTGCCGTCCAGCAGGATGCGGCCTTTCACCTTCGTCGCCGGTGGCAGCAACCGGAGGATCGCCTGGGCGATCGTGGACTTCCCGCAGCCCGACTCTCCGGCCAGCCCGACGACCTGACCGCGGTCGATCGTCATGTCCACTCCGCGCACGGCGGGCACGTCTCCACCTTGCGTGGTGTAGGTGATCTCGAGGTCTTCGATCGAGAGCAGGCTCATCGGGCGCGCAGCTTCGGGTTGAGGATGTCGTCGAGCGCGTACCCGATCATGGTAAAGGCGAGGACGACGAACACGATCGCTAGACCGGGTGGAACGATCCACCACCAGTTCCCTGCGAACGGGGCTCCTTGGCCGAACGCGTTTTCCAGGATCGTTCCCCAGGAGACGTGGAGCGGGTCACCGAACCCGAGGAACGACAGCGTCGCCTCGGACAGGATCGCGATCGCCACGGTGAGCACCGTGTTCGCGTAGATCAGCGGGCCGACGTTCGGCAGGATGTGCCGGCTGACCATATGCCAGTCGCTCGCACCGAGCGCTCTCGCGCGTTCGACGTAGGACCGCGTCTTCAGCGATAAGACCTGCGCCCGGATCACACGCGCCGTGCTCGGCCACGACGTGATCGCGATGACGAAGATGATCGAGAAGAGCGACGCCCCGAGGATCGCGGCGAGCACGATTGCCAGTGGAAGGAACGGGATCACGAGGATCCAGTCCGTGAAGCGCATCAGCACCGTTTCGCGCCAGCCGCCGTAGTAGCCGGCGACGAGCCCGATGCCGCTGCCGAGGATCATCGTGATGAACGTCGAGACGAGGCCGACGAGCAAAGAGATCCGTGCACCCCAGACCGTGAGGGCGAGCACCGGCCGTCCGAAGTTATCGGTGCCGAACCAGAACGGATAGTCGATGCTCGGCGGCTTCAGCGGCGCACCGGTGAGCGCACATGTGGGGTTCAGATAGCAGCCGCTCGCGATCAGCGGCGCGAAGACGGCGACGACCAGGAAGAAGACGAGGATGATGAGCCCCGCCATGCCCATCTTATTTTGCCGGTAGAGCTTCCAGATCCGACGCCTCGCGAGCTTGCGCCGTGACCGCGCGATCGCTTTCGGGTTCGTGGGAGTGCCGGGCGGCTCCTGCCGGTCCTCGACCGCCAGGTCGATACCCGCAGTGGACTCGTTCGGTGGGATCGTCGGGCCCTTCATCAGCCCGCCCTGACGCGCGGGTCGAGGTAGGAGTACAGCAGGTCCGCAACGAGGTTCGCCACGATCACGGCCGAGCTGAACAACAGGAACATCCCCTGAAGCACGGGATAGTCGCGTTGGTCGATGGCCGTCGCCGTCAGGAGTCCCAATCCGGGCCAGTTGAAGATGAGCTCGATGGTGATCGCGCCGGAAATGACGAAGCCGAGGCCGAGGATCGTCACGGTCATCGTCGGCAGCAGCGCGTTCGGCACCGCGTGCTTGCGCAGGATGCGCTTCTCCCGCATCCCCTTTGCCCGCGCGAGGACGATGAAGTCCTCGCCGAGGGTCTCGAGCAACGACGAGCGCATGATCAGGGAGTACTCGCCCAGGTAGGCGACCGTCAGGACGAAGAATGGTAAGACCATGTGATTCAGGACGTCGGCGACGTGCGCCGCGCCGGTGAGCTCCACGCCGGTGGTTTGATAGCCGCCCGTCGGAAAGATCGCGGGGAAGATGCCCACGCCGACGGAGAACGCCATGATCATCAGCAACCCGAACCAGAACTCCGGCATCGCGTAGGTGAACAGCGTGAAGCCGAGCATCCCCTGGTCGAACTTCGATCCGCGCCGCCACCCCTGAGCGATCCCGATCCAGATGCCGATCAGGGTCGAGGCGATGGTGGAGGTTCCGACGAGCAGGAGCGTCGGCCAGATGCGCTGCGCAATCACCGTGCGTACCGGGATGTTGTAGAAGGTCGAGTACCCGAGGTGTCCCTGCAGCGTCTGTCCGACGTAGTGGGCGAACTGCTGCGGCAACGGAAGGTTCAGGCCGAGCTCTCTCTCCAGCTGTGCGAGCTGCGCCGGCTTGATGCCGCCCCGGGCCCCTCGAAGGAGCTCCGTGAGCGGGTTCCCGATGCCGCGGAACAGGAAGAAGTTGAACGCCAGGACGAACGCCAGGGTGAGCAGGGCCTGGCCGATCTTCGTGAGGAAGTAGCGGCGCGTGCTCACCCTAGCGGTCCGTCTCTTCCGCGTTCGGGGCGGTCAGGCCCGTTCCTCGTCGCTTCCACGCCGACGGACGAGCAGGATGATGGCGATCACGACCACGATGGCGGCCGCGATCGCGATCCACACGCCCGCGGAGATTCCGCCCTCCGCGGTCGCCTCGCCGGAGGTACCCGACACGGGCCGGATGTTCACGAACGATCGGAACCCCCAGGTCGCGAGCAGGTCCCCGTTCCCCTCGGGCTGCTTGAGGTATCCGGTGAAGCGATCCGTCCGATATCCGGCGAGCAGGTCGTCATAGGTCAGCATGATGTAGGGCATGTTGTCCCAGAAGATCTGCTGCATGTGGTGGACGATGTCCGCCCGCTCCGTCGCCGACGTCGCCGTCAGCTGTTCCTGAAAGAGCTTGTCGTATTCGGGGTTGCAGAAGTAGGCGTCGTCGTTGCCGTACTTCCCGCCGCCGGGGGGACGCTCATTGCAGAGGAACTCGCTCAGGATGACGCTCGGGTCCGGGTTCGGGTACCAGCCCCAGTGGAACATGTCGTACGTGCCGTCGTTGATGATGGTCCCGAGCTTCGCGCTGCTGACGGCGATCACTTTCGTGCCGACGCCCGCTTGTTGGAACCAGTCCTTCACGAACGGCGCCGTGTTCGTCGTGTTCTTGTCGTTCGTCTGGACGTAATACCTGAGGATGACGTCCTCGCCGGTCTTCGGATCGTTGACGATGCCGTTGTTGTCGGTGTCCTTGTAACCCGCCGCGGCGAGCTGCTGTTGGGCAAGAGGGATGCTGAACTTGATCTGATCGGGTGGCGGGTCCCAGTTCCCGGTCGTGGCGGTCGGTTGCACGGGCGAGTCCGCCGGCGTCGCGTATCCGCCGAAGACTTTCTCGGCGATCACGTTGCTATCGACCGCATGTCGCATCGCTCTCCGGAATGCCGGATCGGTGACGGCGTGGATCGGGTCGCCGTGCGGGGTGAATCCTCCCGCCGGATCCGTCTGGATGTTCGAGCCTGTGTTGAAGCCGAGCTCGTCGAACAGCGGGATCTGCCCGCCGTTGATCGCGACGTTCGGCTTGCCCTGCAGCGCATTCAGGACGTTCGCGGAGTTGAAGTAGCCGTAATCGATCTCACCGTTCTGGAGGGCGGCCGCCTCCTGGTTCTCGTCGTTGAAGATTTGGTAGATGATCGTGTCGACGTGCGGGGCGAGGCCGATGTCCTTGCCCCAGAAGTACTTGTTGGCCTCGAGCTTGACGTACTGGCCCTGCTTGTACTGCGTGACCACGAACGGGCCGCTCCCAACCGCGGGGACATCGGTGAACTGCTTCGCCGCGTCGTAGGTCTTGAACTTGCTCCAGATGTGCTCCGGAAGGATGTACTCGTACATGAACGGCGTGTCGCCGCTGTAGACCGTCGTCGGCTTGGAGGTGTGGATGACGAACGTCGTGTCGTTGGTCGCCTCGGCGGTGGTCATGAGCGTGAGGTCGCTCGAGTAGTTGGATACGGAGTTCTTCTTGTAGTAGTTGAGCGTCCACGCGACGTCGTTCGCGGTGAACGGCTGGCCGTCGGACCATTTCATGCCCGGACGGATGTGGTACGTGAACGCCATATTGTCGGAGCTCGTGTCCACGCTGGTGGTGATGGAGTTCTTCATGTCCGACTCGAAGTTGAGTCCGAACTCGATCGGCAGGTTGTACTCCAATGCCCACATCGTGTAGTCGGTGCCGAGATACCCCTTGATTGGGTTCAGCGAGCTCGGCTCGCTGGTGTCCGCCCAGATGAACGTGTCCTTGCTGGGAGCCACCCCGGTGCTCGCCGCCGGACTCGGGCTCGAGCTCGAGCTCGCCGCCGAGGAGATGCCGGGCATCAGTACCAGCGCCACCAGGATGGTGCTGGCCACCATCCCTGCTGCCGATCGACCGATCCTCATCGAGATCCCCCTCTCCTCAGGGCGCCTTTCTGCCTTGTCCTACGCATTCGAACGCAGCGCCGATTGCTCCACGACCAGGCGTCGCTCGTCCGCGTCGAGCGTGACCGGCACGCCGAGGGGCATGGGGGCCAGATGCTTTCCGTGACCGAGCGGGAGCTTATATAGCACGGGCACGCCGAGCGGTTCTAGGCGCTCTTCCAGTACGTCCTCGAGCGACCGCGTCCGCGGCGCCTCCGGACGGTCCTCTCGCCAATCGCACTTGTCCATCTCGCCCACGACGACGCCGACGACCTCGTCGAACTTGCCGGCCTGGCGGAGCTGCCAGAGCATGCCATCGATGACATAAGGGGGCGAGTCCACCTCTTCAAAGAACAGGATGCACCCCTCGGTCCGGAATTCCCAGGGAGTCCCGAGCGAGTGCTGCATCGTCCAGAGGTTCCCTCCCACCAGCGGAGCGGTGACCTTTCCGCCGCGGATGGCGCGGACGTACGGGTCGTCGGGATCGCGCGGGATCTCCCCGGTCGTCTCTCCTTTCAGGAAGGCGAGCGTCCGGTCCTTGCTCCACTGCTTGCGTTCCGGGCTCCCCATCGAGCCGAAGCCGATGCCGTGGATCGTCGCTAGGCCCGTCTCCTGTCGGATGGCGACGTGCAGCGAGGTGATGTCGGAGAAGCCGATGAACGCTTTCGCGTGCTCCGCGATCGTCTCGAAGTCCAGGTAGGGGAGCGTCTGCGCCGCCCCGGTCCCGCCCCAGAGGCACTGGACGATGTCGACCTCCGGGTCGGCGAACATGCTCGAGATGTCCCGCGCTCGCGTCTTCGGGTCGCCGGCGACGTAGTCGTCGCGGTCCCACGCGCCCTCCGCGAGCTTGACGCGGTAGCCCTTTTCCTCCCACCACTCGATGCTGCGGAGGTAGTCGGAGCGGTTGAACCACGGCCCCGACGGTGCCGGAACGCCGATCGTGCCGCCGTCCGGCAGCGGCTTGCCGAAGCGGGTCGCCTGGATCTCCGTCACGGCGTCTCCCTCGGCTCGCGGCGGACGGGGAGCGGCCGCTCCTTGAGCTCTCGCACGTAGGAGCTCACCTCCGCGACCGCGGCGTCGAGGAGGATCTTTCCTTTCTCCGCCGTTGCGAGCGTCGGATCGCCGTGGACCCCGGTCGTGGAGAACGTGTTCCACCACGGCATCAGTTTGAGCGGGCCGTCGGACCAGTCGAACCACGCGTTCTCTCCTTGGGTGGAGGAGCGCTCGTCGACCGCCTTCTCCATCTCGACAGCGTCCGGGTCGATCTCCAGGTAGATCGAGGTCTCCAGCTCGCACGCGTGCCCCATCCCGCCGAGCGTCGATTCGCGGACCTCGGCGATCGTCTTCACCGCGTCGGGCGACTGGAGGTAGAAGCACGCCGCAGCCAGCGTGTCGGAGTATTCGAGGCCCACGAGGCGCGCCGCCATCTCCACGAGGTTCTGGTTGGAGCCGTGGCCGTTCACGTAGAGCATCCGCTTGAAACCGTGACGAGCGAGGGACGTGCCGACGTCCGTGCAGTAGCGCGTGAACGTGTCCCAGCCGATCGTGATCGCGCCGGGGAAATCCATGTGGTGCGGGGAGTATCCGTGCGGGATCGCCGGCAGCAGCACGGTCTCCGAGGGCAGGGCTTCGGCGACGCGCCGGCAGAGTTCAGCGGCGATCCGGAGGTCGGCGTCGATCGGGAGGTGCGGCCCGTGGTCTTCGAGCGTCGCGACCGGGATGACCGCGACCCGGTCTTCGGAGGCAGCCTGGCGCACCTCGGGCCAGGTCAGTCGCTCGTAGAGGAGCGGCTCGGTCCACGCCATCGACGCTCTTCGGCTCCCTTCGATCGATCCGCTCGGTCTTCTGCCGCGAGCCGGAGTCGTTCCCCGTTCGGGCCTTCCGCCCGGACAGATGCGCCCGGTTCCGGCGGCAAAGCGTAGATCATCCGGCAGAAGCGCGCGCAGGCGCCGGAACGTTCAGAAGGCGTTCCGCCCGCGGCGGCTACGCTCGATGAGGTGGAGGTCTTCTCGATCGGGTTGTCCGGGCGGAGCGCTGAGTCGTTCTTCGGCGCTCTGCGCGATGCGGAGGTCAAGCGCGTTCTCGATATCCGGCTGCACAACACCTCCAATCTGGCCGGCTACGGAAAGGCTGCTCACCTGCCGTATTTCCTCCGCGAGCTCTGCGGCGCGGAGTACGAGCACGAGCCTCTCCTCGCTCCGTCGCCGGAGCTGTTCGACGGGCTGAAGAAGACGAAGGTTCTCTCCTGGGACGACTACGAGGCAGGGATCCGCGACCTCCTGGCCGAACGCCGGGTCCAGCAGCGGCTCGACCCCGGCGAGTTCGCCGTGCCGACCGCGCTCCTGTGCGCCTGTGCAGACGTCGAGCATTGCCACCGGCGGATCGTTCTCGAGTACCTCGACGCAGCCTGGGGCGGGCTCCGGATCACGCACCTGTAGCGGGGGAGGCCGGCGCGCTCAGGCGTTCGCGGTCGCGGACGCCCGTACGATGCCCGCGAACCGGCGAAAGGCGTCGCGCGCTCGCTCGGACTGCGCTGCGAGGTGCAGCTCTGACTCGCGGAGGACCGTCTCCTTCGACTTCCCCCAGGTCTTCTCAACGTCCGCGCCGGCGTCATCGAACCAGAGCTCGATCTCCGGAAGGTCGATCTCCAGGTGGAACTGCAACGCCCAGGCGCTCTCTCCTGCGCGGAACGCCTGCATCGGGATCTCCTCGCCGGTCGCGAGGAGCTCTGCGCCCGCGGGCAGCTCGAACGTGTCCTCGTGCCAGTGGAAGACATGGGCGCCGTCCGAGAAGCACGACAGCAACGGATCGCTCGCGCCGGCGTTCGTGGGATGTATCCGTGTGAATCCGATCTCTCTGACGGGAGCCTTCGCCACCGGAGCGTCGAGCGCCCGCGCGAGGAGTTGAGCCCCGAGACAGATGCCGAGGAACGGGATCCCGCGCTCGACGCACTCCCGAGCCATGAGCCGCTCACGCTCGAGATAGGGAAAGCGGCCCGTCTCGTCGACGTTCATCGAGCCGCCGAACGCCACGACGCCGGCGATCTCTGCGAGGTCGGGCAGCGGTTCGTCCCAGGCGTCGATCGCAACGAGCGGCAGGTCGTCCTGCGCGAACGCCTCGCGCGCGATGCCGAACGTGTCGACGGGGTCGTTGCGGATCAGCGCGAGCGGTTCCATGCGGGTCAGCCTACGGCGTCGCGCCCGAGGTGCTTGAGCGGCCCTCCAGCTCCCCGGATGATCGGGGGGTGATCAAGTACCTCGGTTCGAAGCGACGGCTCGTTCCCGTGCTCGGCGAGCTGCTCTCGCGCGCCGGAGCCGAAACGGCGATCGATCTCTTCACCGGAACGACGCGCGTCGCGCAGGACTTCAAGCGTCGCGGAGCGGAGGTCTGGGCGGCCGACTCGGCCGCGTACTCGCGCGTGTTCGCCGAGTGCTACGTGGCCACCGATGCGGACGACGTCGACGCGAAAGAGCTCGCCGACGCGGTCGAAAACCTGAACGCGCTCGCCGGTGTCGACGGCTACGTGACGGAGACGTTCTGCCGCCGGTCACGCTACTTCCAGCCGTTCAACGGGATGCGGATCGACGCGATCCGCGGCGCGATCGAGAAGGAGCACCGCGGGTCGCCGCTCTTCCCGCTGCTGCTGACGAGCCTGATCGAGGCGGCGGACCGCGTCGACTCCACGACGGGCGTCCAGATGGCGTATCTCAAGGCATGGGCGCCGCGGTCGCACGGACGGCTGGAGCTCCGGGTGCCCGAGCTTCTGCGCGGCGGCGGCCACGTGCTGAGTGGAGACGCCGTCGCGCTCTCTCCGATGCTCCCGGAGGTCGACGTCGCGTATCTCGACCCGCCGTACAACCAGCACCGCTATTTCACGAACTACCACGTCTGGGAGACGCTCGTTCGCTGGGACGCGCCCGAGCACTACGGCGTCGCGTGCAAGCGCCTCGACTCCCGTGAGCCCGACACGCGAAGCGCGTTCAACGTTCGGGCGACGACGGCTCCGGCGCTCGGCGAAGTGATCCGGCACGTCCGGTCCCGGGTGATGATCGTCTCGATCAGCGACGAGAGCTGGGTTCCGCTGGAGGAGCTCCTCACGATGTGCGCGGACCGCGAACACGTCGAGGTCCTGACGTTCGAGTCACGCAGGTACGTCGGCGCGCAGATCGGCATCTTCAATCCGAGCGGAGAGCGGGTCGGGCAGGTGTCGCATCTCCACAACCGCGAGCACCTCGTCGTCGCGGGAGATCGGACCGAGGTTCGCGAGATCGCGGCTGCCGCGCCGCTCGCGGCCGCAGCGCGGTAGCGGACGCCGCGAGCCAATGCGCGCCACGTGGTGACGGCCGCCGCTAGACCTTCCGGACCTCCGGATTGATCAGCGTCGGCGGCTCCTCGCCGTCGAACACCGCGAAGAGGTTCTCCGCGGCGAGCATCCCCATCGCCTCGCGCGTGTCGATCGTTGCACTTCCCAGGTGCGGGATGATCACCGCGTTCTCGCACTCCAGGAGCTCGGGATGGACCTCGGGCTCCTTCTCGAAGACGTCGATGCCGGCCGCGAAGATCTCACCGGCCTTGAGGGCTCGCGCGAGGGCCGCCTCGTCGACGACGGGCCCGCGCGCGGTGTTCACGAGCACCGCCGTCGGCTTCATGGCGCGGAACTCCTCGTCGCCGAAGAGGTGACGCGTCGAGTCGTTCAGCGCGACGTTGACGGAGACGAAGTCGGCCTCCGTCAAGAGCTCGTCGAAATCGCGATGCTCGGCCTCGATGCCCTCGATCTCGCGAGGACCGGACGACGACGAATAGATCACCTTCATGTTGAACCCGGACGCTCGCCGCGCGACGGCCTGACCGATCCGGCCGAAGCCCACGACGCCAAGCGTCTTTCCGTGGATGTCGACGCCCATCATCATCTGGGGACCCCAGATCCACGGCGTGCGCGACCGCAAGAACCGGTCTCCCTCGGCGATCCTTCGCGCCGCCGCGAGCAGGAGCGACCACGCGAGGTCGGCGGTGGTTTCCGTCAGGACCTCCGGCGTGTTGGAGACGGGAACCCCGCGCCTCGTCGCCGCCGCAACGTCGACGTTGTCGAATCCGACGGCGTGGTTCGCGACGA
This sequence comes from Actinomycetota bacterium, assembly GCA_045805285.1. GTDB lineage: Bacteria > Actinomycetota > UBA4738 > UBA4738 > JBJMLN01 > JBJMLN01. The sequence continues at coordinate 23,807 of JBJMLN010000122.1, forward strand.
TGCGGAGCTGCGGTCCCGCGGAGTCGAAGAATTCCGCGTCGACCTTCTCGGTCAGGAGCGTCAGCGCCGCGTCCGCGCCTTGGATCCGTTTCAGAAGGTCCTCGCGGGCGATCGCGCCGTCGCCGTCGTAGACGTCGACGTCGAAGCGCCCGCGGAGTGCCTCCATGACGCTCGGCACGAGCTCGCGTGTGACGAGGAGCTTCGGACGCGCCTCGCTCACGCCGTGATCTCCGGGAGCGTGGTCCGGATCGCGTCGAGCGCCGCGGAGATGTTCTCCACCGAGTTGGCGTACGAGAACCGGAGGTATCCCTCGCCGTGCTGTCCGAACGCGGTTCCGGAAAGGCACGCGACGCCCGCGCGCTCCAGGATCTCCTCCTCCACGCGCTTCGACGGGAGCCCGAGATCACGGACGCTCGGAAACACGTAGAACGCGCCGTCGGGGGAGAGACAGGAGATGCCTTCGATCGAGTTCAGGCCGTCGACGATCACGTCGCGGCGTCGGTGGAACTCCTCCACCATCGCGTCGACCTGGTCCCAGGGTCCCTCCAGCGCGGCGATGGCGCCGTACTGGCTGAACGCCGACGTGCAGGAGACCGTGTTGATCACGAGCCGGGTGACCGGCTCCACGAGCGGTTGCGGAAAGACGCCGAAGCCGAGACGCCATCCGGTCATCGCGAAGGTCTTCGACCAACCGTCCAACAGCACCGTCCGGTCGGCCATGCCGTCGATCTCCAGGATGCTCGCGTGCTTGCCGCCGTAGGTGATCGCCCAATAGACCTCGTCGGAGAGGACCACGAGGTCGTGTTCGATCGCGATGCGCGCGACAGCCTCGAGCTCCTGTCGCGTGAGCGCGCTGCCGCACGGGTTGTGCGGCGTGGACAGGATGATGAGCTTGGTCCTGTCCGTGACGAGCGACGCGAGCTCGTCGGGATCGAGGCGGAAGCGGTTCTCCTCTCGGAGGGGGAGCGGCACCGGCGTCGCTCCGGAGTAGTTCGCGATCGACTCGTACATCGGGAAAACGGGGTCCGGATAGAGGACCTCGTCGCCCTCCTGGCAGAGCGCCATGATCGTGAAGTAGATGATCGGCTTCGCGCCTGGCGTGACGATCACTCGCGAAGCGTCGGTCTCCAGTCGTCCCGTCCTGGACAGGAACGCCGCGACGGCCTCCCGGAGCGCGGGGATGCCCGGAGCCGGAACGTAGTGCGTCATCCCGCCGGAGAGCGCCTCCTCCGCTGCTTTCACGATGTGCTCGGGCGTGTCGAAGTCGGGCTCACCGATCTGGAGGTGGATGATCGAGCGTCCCTCCGCTTCGAGCGCGCGCGCCTTGGCGAGCACCTCGAAGGCGGATTCCGTTCCGAGCCGGCCCATGCGGTCCGCGAGCTTCATCGGTCGTGACGCTACGGAGAGCCTGACCCGTGAGTCAAGTTCGCTCCGGGCCCGGTTCGCTCATGGATTGTCCTCGCAAGCGTGCCCGTCGTTGTCTCCATCCAGACCGGATGGGTCGCCCGGATAGGCGTCGAAGTAGTCCTGCGCCGCTCGCTGCGTCGGGAAGTCGGAGCAGTCGTAATCGTGTGGCGGTGGGAGATAGGAACCGCCGCCCGACCCGCCGGAACCGCCGCCGCCCCCTGCGGGGCGGGAGCCTCCGCCCTCGTGTCCCGCGTCCGGCTCGTATCTCGGCGGGACCGGCGGGAGCCGACGCACGGTCGTCCCGCGGTCGAGGTAACGGATCGCCCAGATCGGGTGGATCTCGTTCCATCCGTGGTCGGTGTCGAGGACCCACGTGCCGAACACGGCGACGTGCTCGCCGCTCGAGGGGATCGGGAGACGCTGGCCCGGCATCACCTCGGTCACCAGTGCGCCACCTTGCTCGGAATAGTTGTTCTTCACGAGGAACCGGCCGAACGTCGGATCGGGAACCACATCGACGTGGTAGTCGCCGTCCTCTTCGTGACGGATCGTCGTGACGCGGCCTCGGAACCACCGGCACGGGGCGATCACGTGGAGCCGGTACGGGTGGTACACGCCCATGAGCGGGTTCCCGGGGCACCCACCCGTATCGCTCTTCGGTCCGGACACGCTCGGCGGACCGGCGCCGCCCGCATTCCCGCCATCGCCCGTGGGCTTCCGTCCAGAGCCGTGTCGCGCCGTGTCGTCCGCGCCGGAACGGTTGTTACCGCCGGAAGGATCGATCGAGCGGTCACGACGATCCGTTGACTGCTGCCGCGTAGTTGCGTGCACGCGCGGCTGCGCCGTCGTCGCGCAACCGGCGAGCAGCATCGCCGTCAGCGCAACGAAGGCGGTTCGGCGCGCGCCCCCCCGGCGTTCCGCGAAGGCTCCCGCCTCAGTCCAACTCGTGACCGCAGTTCGGACAGAACTTCTCGTCCGGCGTGACCGCATGACCGCAGTTCGGACAGAAATGCGGCGTCTCGTGCTTGGCGGCCTCGGCAGGCCCATTGGTTCCCGCGGCGGACGATGCTGTTCCGGCAGCGGCCGTCTCCGTCGGACCTGTTGTTGCCTGCTCGCGCCCTCCCCACGGGGCTGCTCGGCCGCCCGGCGGTGCCGTCGCAGGAGGCGGCGGTGCCGTCGCAGGAGGCGGTGGAGCTGCCGCGGGAGGGGGTGGAGCTGCCGCGGGAGGGGGTGGAGCTGCCGCGGGCTGCGTCGCGACCGGAGGAGGAGGCGTCGCGGCCGTCGTCGGTGGCGTCGCCGCGGTGGCTCCGACCGTGACGGGCTGGGTCGTGGTCCTCTTCCCGCGCCGGCTGAGCACGACCGCCACGATGACGAGAACAACCACGACGGCAGCCGCCACCGCGATGATCCACCACGGGAAGCTGCTCCCGGTGTCGAGCGGAACGTCCGCCGCCGTTCCCTTCTTCGCCTGGGCCTGGGAGAGGTAGTCGCCCGCGAGGGGGAATCCGTTGTA
>JBJMLN010000123.1:0-2319 GCA_045805285.1 Actinomycetota bacterium
CGAGCTCGAGGACTCGTCTCGGCCAGACTAGTCGAGCCCTGGTTCCTCGTGCGTCGTTTTCGCCATCGGCAGTCCGCCACTCGGTGGCGCGTCCTCCGGCCGCACGTTCACCGACGGCAGCACGTCGACGCCGGGTACCGCCTGCTCCGCCGGCATCGCCTCGGAGTCCTCGAGCTTCACCTTCTCCGCGACGCCCATCAGTGCGGCCTCGCCGATGCCCATGTCGGAGCGGAGCTTCTCGAGCTCCGACGGCTTCAGCAGCAACGCAAGCGGGAACTTCAACGTCGCGACGTAGCGCGTCCCGTCGTTGTCGACCGGGACGTTGATTGGGACCGTCGCGGCGTTCCAGTCGATCAGCCGCGTCATCAGACGGCGCCCCAGCGCGCGATCGCGGCGTTCGCCCAGAACATCGCTTCCTCAAGGTGGGTGATCGCGAGCGACTGCTCACGTCCCTCCGGCGTGTTCGCGACGACGTACCGCGCGGCCGCGAGGAGCTGGTACCGGACGCTCTCGTGGCGCTGCCCCTTCGCCTCGTCCGGTGCGTGGTAGTTGAACCGCTTCTCGAGCTCGAAGTCCGTGAACACGCGTCTTCCCCCCTTCGTAGAGGACACGGTCGGGCGGTGGGGAAGGCGCCCGCCCGGCCGTGCCGCTCCCTCAACTGCTGTATGAGCCCGTCATACTGTAGCCGCCATCGTGAAGGAAAACCGCAGGTCAGGCGACCTCTTGCACCCGGAGCGCCGGCGCGACGTCCGGCTCGCGTATGCCTACGCGCAGCGACTCGCGAGTGAGTTCGAGCTCGACTTCGGCGCGATCACGTTCAAGGTCGACCACGGAGTGATCCACGCGATCCAGGTGACGCGTCGCATCGACGAGCGCGACGTCGTGCGACTCGACGCGCAAGAGCTCGCGGACCTCGACGGCGACGAGGACTGAACCGGGTATTGCCGCGCGCTCCGCGTCGGCGTAACCTCCAGACGTCACGACAGCCGGCAGGGACGACCTGAGGCGTCGCACTTCACAGGTGCGGCGCCTTTTTTGCGCTCTGGAGGAGAGGCTCGACGGATCCCGAACAGGTGAGGCGCGTGCTCAACTCCCTGATCGAGATGTTCGGCGTGTCCTTCGGCACGCTCACGATCCACGCTTCCGCCGGCGCGATGACGCGCGTCGAGGTCAACCAGTCCGCGCGTCCTGACGAGATCACGAACCTCCTCGGAGGTCGCCCATGACGTAGGCGCCCCCTTTCCCACGCACCTCGACACGGACGACGTGAGAGGCCGACCAGATCCCCTTGGTCGGCCTTTTCCTTTTCTCAGGGAGAGCGATGGATGGGCGATCGAGTTACTTCCGGCACCACTACGACTTCCGCACGGTCCTCGTGCTGCTCGGCATCAAGGAGGCGCGCGCCTTCGACGGCGGCCGTCACGTCACGGTCATCGACCTGCTCTCGTGGGCGAGCGATCCGGGCGGCGACGACTTCTGGCATCAGCAGGTCCTCCAAGAGCCGGACGGGTGGATGGCGCGACGCGGCCCGCTCGCTCCGGACTCAGAGGTCGCGTGCGTCCTTTGGGACTTCATGGCGGCGGTCGCCGTGCTGACGATCCAGGAGCGAGCGATCGTCGCGCTCAAGGCGTTCGGCTTCAGCCAGGGCGAGATCGCGCAGGCGCTGCACGTTAGGAAGTCACTGGTCGGGGAGACACTCTGGGGCGACCAGGAGAGGCCGGGCATCGTGCAGAAGATCCACCGGCACATGAACGGGGGCGACGATGACTGAGTGCGGCGCGACCGACGGCGTGCGGGGCTGTCCCTACGTCGCGACCGAGACCGCGGTCGTCGGAGGTCACGTCCTCGACGTCTGCTACTTCCACGGGAAGGTCGCCCGCGGCGAGATCACGGAGGCGGGGCCGAGAGGCATGGGAACGTACCGGCCGCTCTCGTGGAACCCGAACAAGCGGAAGGGCGAGCCGCAGATCCCGCAGCCGGGAACGCTCGAGCAGCTCGTGCAGGAGTGGACCGGGTAGGCACGCGGGAACCGAAGTACGGGGTGGCGTCGCCATACTGGTTGTTGCTGGGGAGATTCTCTCCGCGACCGAGGACTGCTCTATGTGATCTCCCAACTTCCAGGCGGTGCCGCCGCGTGTCTCAGCGCCGCAGAACAGCGAAAAGGCGGCGCTCGCGGAAGCTGCCCGTGTACCTCACGGAGTCCGAGCGCTCGCTCGTCCTCGACACCGTGCGGAGCTCCCAACCGCGCGGCGTCCGGAACGGCGCGCTCCGCGACACCGCGATCATGGCGATCGCGCTGTACGCCGGTCTCCGCGTCTC
>JBJMLN010000124.1:0-6604 GCA_045805285.1 Actinomycetota bacterium
CGAACCGGGCGATGTTCGAAGAGCTCCTTGACCTCTCGATGGCCCGGGCACGTCGCCACGAGCTCTCCGTGGCGGTGATCTACGCCGACCTCGACAACTTCAAGCTCGTCAACGACTCCCTCGGTCACGAGGCAGGAGACGAGCTCCTTCGCCAGCTCGCCGATCGCCTCCGGGAGGCCACGCGGGAGACCGACCTCGTCGCGAGACAGGGCGGAGATGAGTTCCTGCTGCTGCTCGCCGACCTGGAGCGGGACGCCACGACGATCAGCGACGACGTCTTCGAGGACCCGAGGGCGGCCGCGGAAGCCGTCGCGAACCGGGTGCACGAGTCGTTCCAGGCTCCGTTCGTCCTGGCGGGCAACGAGTTCTACGTTTCCGCTTCGGTCGGCATCTCGCTGTTCCCGCAGGACGCCCTCGACGCGAACGGCCTGCTGAAGAACGCCGACACAGCGATGTACCAGAGCAAGAAGGCCGGGCCGGGCGGCGCCGTCGTGTTCTCCAACGACACCGTGGACTCGCTCACGAAGCTCTCGTTCGCGACGCGTCTCCGTCGGGCGGTGGAGCGTCAGAACTGGGTGCTGCAGTACCAGCCCGTTGTGGATCTCCTTCGCGGCGACATGGTCGGCGTGGAAGCCCTCCTTCGCTGGCTCGATCCGAACGGCGGCCTGATCCCACCGGGAGAGTTCATCCCACTCGCGGAGGAGATGGGCCTGATCGAGGTCATCGGCGATTGGGTGATCGAGGAGCTCTGCCGCCAGATGCAGGTGTGGAGGCAGGACGGGGTCCAGATCGACGTCAGCTTCAACCTGTCGCCGCGGCAGCTCTGGCAGGCGGACATCGGTCAGCGCGTGATCGCGCAGGTCGACGCGACCGGAGCGTTGCCGTCGCAGCTCGTCGTCGAGGTGACGGAATCGGCAGCGATGACGGATCCGGAGCGCGTGCAGCGGATCCTGTGGGATCTCCACGCGCGCGGGCTTCGGGTGGCGATCGACGACTTCGGAACGGGGTTCTCGTCGCTGTCGCGGCTGAAGCATCTCCCGGTCGACATCCTGAAGATCGATCGCTCGTTCATCCGCGATCTCCCGGAGGACCACCACGCGGCCAGCATCGTGAACGCGATCACACGGCTCGCGAACGGCCTCGGCATGGTCCCGCTCGCCGAGGGCGTGGAGACGCAGAAGCAGTTCGAGTTCCTCTCCTCGCACGGCTGCGCGCTCGCGCAGGGCTACCTGTTCTCGCGGCCGCTCGACCCGGCCGACGTGCGCGAGCGTTTCATCCGGGAGCGTGGCCGCGCCGCGGATCGCTCCGGCGACGGCGAGGCCGACGAAGCGCCGCCCGCCGCGCGCTCCGTCAGTCATTAGCGGCGGCGGGAGCGGCCCGCCCGATCGCTCGTTCCGGAGGTGCGCTAGGCTCGCCGTTGGGTACAACTCCATCGGACGGCCCACCTCTGGAGGCGACCGAACGCATGACCACTCCCTCTGAATGGAACGACCTCGCAGCGCAACTGTGCGTTGACAGCATCCGCGCATCGACGGCCGCGGCGTCCGGACATCCGACGTCGTCGATGTCCGCGGCGCATCTCCTCGCGGTGCTCTACTCGGACCACCTCCGGCTCGACGTCGGTGATCCGCAGGCGCCTGGGAACGACCATTTCATCCTGTCGAAGGGCCACGCCTCGCCGTTGATGTACTCCGTGCTCAAGGCGATCGGCGCGATCGACGACGAGCAGCTGCTGTCGTTCCGGAGGTTCGGAAGCCCCGTGCAGGGCCATCCGGTTCCCCTTCCGCAGATGCCGTGGATCGACGTCGCGACGGGCTCCCTCGGCCAGGGCATGCCGATCGCGTTCGGCGAAGCGTTGGCGATGAACCTCGACGGCTCTCCGGCTCGCGTGTGGGTGTTGATGGGCGACTCCGAGTTCGTGGAGGGCTCCATCTGGGAGACGATGGCGAACGCGCCGCATCACGGCGTCTCGAACCTGATCGGGATCCTCGACATGAACCGCCTCGGCCAGCGCGGACCGACGATGCTGGAGTGGGAGGGCGACCGCTACGCGGCGCGTGCGGAGGCCTTCGGGTGGCACGCGATCCAGATCGACGGCCACGACGTGGAGGAGATCGATCGCGCGTACCGCGAGGCCGAATCCGAGACCGATCCCACGCTGATCGTCGCGCGGACCGTCAAGGGTCACGGCGTCTCCTTCCTCGCCGACAAGGAGGGGTGGCACGGGAAGGCGCTTTCCGAGGACCAGGCGAAGGACGCGATCGCCGAACTCGGCGGCGAGCGCCACATCACGATCACGCCGCCGAAGCCCGAGTCGTTCATCGGCCCGGCGACGACGCGGCCGGAGATCCAACTGCCCACGTACGACGACAAGGTCGCCACGCGAAAGGCGTTCGGCGACGCGCTCGCTGCGCTCGCGGCGGATCAGCGCGTCGTCGCGCTCGACGGAGAGGTCGGCAACTCCACCCACACGGAGGAGTTCCAGAAGGTCGCGCCGGAGCGCTTCGTGGAGATGTACATCGGCGAGCAGGGGATGCTCGGCGCTGCCGTCGGTCTCCAGGCCCTCGGGAAGGTTCCGTTCGCGGCGACGTTCGGCGCGTTCCTCACGCGCGCATACGACTTCGTACGCATGGCCGCGGTGAGCCGCGCGAACCTTCGCTTGAACGGCTCGCACGCCGGCGTCTCGATCGGAGAGGACGGCCCGTCGCAGATGGCGCTGGAGGACCTCGCGATGATGCGCGCGGTACACGGTTCCACCGTGCTGTATCCGGCGGACGGGAACTCCACCGCGAAGCTCACGGGCGCGATGGCGGAGCTCGACGGCATCTCCTACCTGCGCAGCACGCGCGAGTCGACGCCGAAGCTGTACGAGGGGGACGAGCAGTTCCCGATCGGTGGCAGCAAGACGCATCGTGCGGGCTCCGATGACCGCGTCGCGATCGTCGGAGCGGGCATCACGCTCTTCCAGGCGCTGAAGGCCGCGGAGACGCTCGCCGGCGAGGGCATCCCGACGCGGGTGATCGACGCGTATTCGGTGAAGCCGATCGACGCGGAGACCCTTCGGAAAGCGGCCCGCGAGACGGAACTCGTCGTCGTCGTGGAGGACCACTGGATCGAAGGCGGCATCGGCGACGCGGTCCTCGCGGCTCTCGCCGACGAGCGGAGCTCGCGCGTCCTCAAGATCGGTGTCACGGAGATGCCGGGCTCCGGATCGCCCGAGGAGTTGCGCGACTGGGCGGGCATCAGCGCAGCGAAGGTCGCGGAACGCATCCGCTCGACCCTCAGCTGAGGAAACGGCTCGTCGCTCGAGGCCGGCAAAGGCCCTGGTAGCATGGCTGCACGGCTGGCGATGACGCCGGCCCGTGAGGTTCTCCCTCCAGTACCCCTTCGCGCACGTGCGTCGTTCAGGAGATAGAGCCTCCTGGAACGATCGACACGCGGGAACTCCCGCGCGAAGGAGAGATCATGACGCAACAGACCTTCCCGGAACTCGGCGTATCGAGCGAAGTCGTCGACGCTCTGGCCAACCGCGACATCCTGATGCCGTTCGCGATCCAGTCGCTTGTGCTTCCGGACGCGATGGAGGGCCACGACGTTCTGGCGAAGTCACAGACGGGGTCGGGAAAGACGCTCGGCTTCGCGGTCCCGATCGTGGAGCGGATCCGCCCCGACGACGCGAAGCCCGCGGCGCTGGTGCTGGTTCCGACCCGTGAGCTTGCCTCACAGGTCGCCGAGGACACCGAGGACATCGCCGCAGCCAAGGGGCTCCGAGTCGCGCTCGCCTACGGCGGCGTGAGCATCGGGGAGCAGGGCAAGGCTGTTCCGAGGGCGCAGATCCTGATCGCGACGCCGGGGCGGCTCGAGGACCTCGCGCAGCGACGACTCGTCGACCTCAGCAAGGTGCGGATCCTCGTGCTCGACGAGGCCGACCGGATGCTCGACATGGGGTTCCAGCCGCAGGTGGACCGCCTCGTACGGCGTCTGCCGAAGGAGCGCCAGACGATGTTCTTCTCCGCGACGCTCGATGGCGACGCCGGGCGCATCGCGGACGTCTATACGACCGACGCGAAGCGCTTCGAGGTGGAGAGCGAGTCCAAGACGGTGCTCGAGGTGGACCACCGATTCATCCCGGTTTCCTCGCACGGAAAGGTCGACGCGCTCGTGGAGCTCCTCCAGAAGGATCGCGGCCTCGCGCTCGTCTTCGTTCGCACGAAGCGCGGCGCCGACCGCCTCGCCGACAAGCTGAAGGCCAAAGGCATCCGCGCCGTGGCGATGCACGGAGACCTGTCGCAGGCCGCTCGCGAGCGGGCGCTGGACCGATTCGAGTCAGGAAAGGTCGACACGCTGATCGCGACGGACGTCGCCGCACGAGGCCTCGACCTCGATCGCATCACGCACGTCATCAACTTCGATCCGCCCGCCGACGACAAGGGCTACGTCCACCGCGTCGGCCGGACCGCGCGTGCGGGCCGAAGCGGCACCGGCGTGACACTCGTCACGGCCGATCAGCAGGGTGACGTGAGCCGGATGGCGGCCCGACTCGATCTCAACGAGGAGTTCGAGGAGGAGGGCATGAAGGTCGCGCCCCCGCGCGTCGTCTTCTCGGGCTCGCGGAAGGGAAAGCGGTCGGGGCTCCGGCCGCCCGCGCGTCGCAAGTTCTGAAGTCCTCTCGCTCTGCGCGGGCGGCCGGAACGCGTCGGCCTAGCTGACGGTCAACGGCGCGTGCATCCCCTGTTGGTAGTGACCGGGCAGATTGCAGATCACCACGTAGCTGCCGGCGTCGAGGTTCGTCGTCAGCGACTTCGTGGAGGCGGCGGTGACGTCCTCCACCTCGTCGATGTGCTTGAGACCCTTCGCCGTCTCGTCGACGGTTCCGTCGCTCTTGGTCGGAAGCGCGTCGGGCGCTAGATCGGTCTTGAACACCACGAACTCGTGGGTCGAGGGTCCCTGGTTCGTGACGTTGAACGTGACCGAACCGGCCTTTGTGGTGCTCGTGTCGAGCGTGATCGCGAAGTCCTTCTCCGTTGCGCCGACGCCGCCGCTCGCGGAGGAGCTCTGCGTCGACGATCCGGACGATCCGGAGGAGGCGGTTGAGCTGTCTTTGCTGCTCGAACACGCAACCCCGAACACGAGGAGCAAGAACGCAGGCACAGCGATGAACCTGCGGAGAGCGGGATTCATGCAGACTCCTTTCGGACCCGACCTCACCCAGGGCCGGGTCTTCCACGAACTTACCCGATGAAGCGCGGCGCGAACCGCGGAGCTGCTGCGGCGGCGGCGTGCCGCCTCGTTCAGGCCCCGCCGGTGAGGAGCCGCAGCCCCGAACGGTGGTACTGAGCAGTGATCTCTGATGCGGGGACCGGACGGCTGAAGTGGTAGCCCTGCCCGAGCCGGCAGCCGTGATCGGTGAGGAACCGCCACTCCTGCTCGTTCTCGACGCCCTCGGCGAGCGGTGTCATGCCGAGTCCCTCGGCGAGCTGGATGATCGCGCGCACCATGCTCCCCGCCTCGGCGTCGAGCGCGACGTCGCGGACGAACGACCGATCGATCTTCAGGATGTCGACGGGGAGTTGCTTCAGCCGCGACAGCGACGAGTAGCCGGTGCCGAAGTCATCGAGCGCGATCCGGAATCCCCTCGCGTGAAACTCCCACAGGAGGCGCTGCGTGCGCTCTGGATCCGTCATCGCGGTGGACTCCGTGATCTCGAGCACCATGTTCGAAGGATCGGCGCCGAACGCCTCGATCGGACGCAGAACCTTCTCCACGACGTCCGGCTGCCAGAGCTGGCGCGGAGAGAGGTTCAGGCTCATCTCCAGCGACAGGCCTTCGCCTCGCCATTGGGCATCCTGGCGACAGAGCTCCTCGATCACCCAGTCGCCGATCACCTCGATCAGGCCCATCTCCTCGGCGAGCGGGATGAACTCTCCGGGTGGGATCAGGCCGCCGTTGGGATCCTGCCAGCGCAGGAGCGCCTCCACGCCGACCATGTCGCCGCGCGCGAGGTCGACGACCGGTTGGTAGTGGAGGATCCAGTTGCGGCTCTCCACTGCCTTGCGTAGTCGCGTGGAGAACGACAACCGAGACATCGGGTCGCCGGTGTCCTCCGCATAGAGGACGTATCCGCCCGGCCCCATCGTCTTGCTCTGGTACATCGCGGTGTCGGCGTTCTTCAGCAGGCCGCGGAGGTCGCTCGCGTCCTGAGGGAACAGGGAGATCCCGAGGGAGACGGTCGCGTAACACTCCACGCCGTTCAAGACGAACGGCTGTCGGAGCGAGTCGTGGATGCGGCTCGCCACCGTCTCCGCGATGAGCATCGCCCCGTCGGTCGGGTCCGATGCCGGGCCGACGACGTCCCGCTCCAGGTCGGCGAGCAGCAGCAGGAACTCATCTCCGCCCTGTCTCGCGACGAGGTCGGTCTCCCGCGTGGCCTCCCGGAGGCGATCGGCGAGCTGGCGAAGGAGCTCGTCTCCTGCCTCGTGACCGAGGGAGTCGTTGACGAGCTTGAAGTTGTCGAGGTCGGCGTAGATCACCGCCACGGAGAGCTCGTGGCGACGTGCCCGGGCCATCGAGAGGTCAAGGAGCTCTTCGAACATCGCCCGGTTCG
>JBJMLN010000125.1:0-8593 GCA_045805285.1 Actinomycetota bacterium
ACCTGCCGGGGATCTGGCTCGGTCGCGGAGCGGCTCGTCTCGCCGGCGTCCACGGAGTGCTGCCCGGGCGGCGCTGCCTCGTCGTCACGAACACCGAGGAGGGTGTCGAGCATGCCCGCACGCTCCTCGAGGCCGGAGCGAGCGTCGCCCTCGTCGCGCCGGAAGGGATCGCTGCTGACGCGCCGGAGGACGTCTACGTCGTGGGCGACGGAGCCGTGCTGCGGGCGCACGGTTCGAAGCAGGTGTCGCTCGTCGAGACCGCCGTCGGAGACAAGACACGGAAGGTGAACTGCGATGCCCTCGTGCTCTCCCTCGGCCTGGAGCCGCGAGACGGCTTGCTCCGGATGTCGACCGAGCTCGACGCCGTCACCGCCGCGGGAGATGCAGCCGGCCTTGCCGGCCTCGACGCCGCCGAGCAAAGCGGAAACCGCGCCGGCCGCGGCGAGACGCCCGAAGGAGCGACTAGTCTGGATGAGACTAGCGTTCCGACCGCAACGCCAGCCGCCGGCTACGTGTGCCTCTGCGAGGACGTCGCCGTCTCCGATCTCGAGCAAGCGTGGCAGGAGGGGTGGCACTCCTCGGAGATCCTCAAGCGCTACACGACCGCGACGATGGGCCCGTGCCAGGGAGCGCTCTGCGGCCGGCACCTCGCGCGGTTCGCACAGGCGCGCTCCGGTTCCCCGGCCGTGAGCGGGAGGACGACGGCTCGGCCTCCGGCGCGGCCGGTCCGACTCGACACGCTCGCCGCGGGCATCGACGAGATCGTGGAGAAGCGCACGTCGTTGCACGATCTCCATCTGGAGCTCGGCGCGCATCTCGGATGGTCCGGCTCGTGGAAACGGCCGTTCGCCTACGGCGACTGGCACGAGGAGTACCTCGCGGTCCGTCGCGACGTCAGCACGATGGATGTCGGAACGCTCGGGAAGTTCCTCGTTGCGGGGCGGGACGCGCGGACGCTCCTCGACCGCGTGTTCCCGACGCGGGTGAGCGACCTCGCTGACGGGCGCGCGCGGTATCTCCTCGCGCTGGACGAAGCCGGCTACGTGATGGACGACGGCATCGTCTCCGCGGCGGGCGACGGACGCTTCTTCGTCACGTCGACGTCCGGTGGCGCCGACGCGATGGAGGCGTGGCTCCGCAACTGGGCGGACCGGCTGGGTCTCCACGTCCACCTCGTGAACCAGACGGCGATGCTCGGCGCGATCCTCCTCGCCGGTCCGCGATCGCGCGACGTGCTGGCGTCCTTGAGCGACGACGACGTCTCTCGCGAGAGCTTTCCGTACATGGCGGTCCGCGATCTCACCGTCGCCGGAGTTCCGTGCCGCGCGATGCGCGTCGGTTTCGTCGGAGAGCTCGGCTACGAGCTCCACCATCCGCGCAGACGCGGACCGGAGCTGTGGGGAGCGCTCGCCGACGCGGGCGCTCGCTACCGCATGCGCCCACACGGGCTCGACGCGATGGATCTCCTTCGCCTGGAGAAGGGCCACATCTTCCTCGCGCAGGACACGCTCCCCGACGACCATCCGCGCAAGCTCGGGATGGAGTGGGCGATCGACATGGAGAAGGAGTTCTTCGTCGGAAAGGCGGCTCTCCAACGGATGGCCGAGCTCCCGCTCGAGCGGAGGCTCGTGGGCCTGGACTTCGATCGGACGCCCGAGCGCGGAGCGCCTCTGCATCTCGACGATCGCGTGGCCGGCCGCGTGACGTCGTGCTCGTGGTCGGACATCCTCGGAAAGGCGATCGGCCTCGGATGGCTCCGTGCGGTCGACGGGCAGTTCGCGACTCGGCTTCGCTGCGGAGACGCAAGCGCGACGGTCGTCGAGACGCCGTTCTACGACCCGGAAGGGAGACGCCTTCGTGCTTGAGCTCACGCCGACACGGGTCTCCGTGGTGTCGAGCCTCGCGTCTCCGGAGGCGCTCGCTGAGCTCGAGACGCCGGAGGGCGCATACCTCTGCTGGGTCGCGGAGGACGAAGTGATGCTGGTTGGCGGGCCGGACACCGCCGACGACGTGATCGGCTCCGCGCGCGTCGCGCTTTCCGGCGCGGACGACGATGCGGTCGTCCTGGACGTCAGCGACGGATGGAGCGCGTGGACGCTCTCCGGCGCCGGAACCGACGACGTCCTCGAGCGGCTCTCCGAGCTGAAGCAGACCGGAGACGGCTATCTCCAGGGAGACGTCGCGCACGTTCCCGTCCGGCTGATCGCGCTCGGGGAGCGTCTCCATCTCCTGGTGCCCGCGATGTGGGAGGAGCACCTCCGCTTGCGTATCCGCAACGCGGCAGCGGGCCTCGACCTCCGCGTTTCTCCGGAGATGGACTGGAGCCTCGCGTGAGCGGCCTTCTGCGGAAGCGGACGTTCCTCCGGCAACGCGAACCCCGCGAGCGTTACGACGTGGTCGTGATCGGCGGCGGCGTGAACGGTCTCGCGATCGCGTATAACCTCGCTGCGCGCCACGGGATCAAGAACGTCGCCGTGTTCGAGGCCGCGTACATCGGTTCCGGCGCGTCGGGGCGGAACACGCAGGTGATCCGCGCGAACTACAACACGCCGGAGAACGTGCCGCTCTATAAGGAGTCGCTCGGCATCTGGCGCGGGCTCTCCGCGGAGCTCGACTTCAACATCCTGTTCTCCACGCAGGGGGAGGTCGATCTCTGCCACACGCGCGACGCGCTCGACGTGGAGAAGGACAAGGTCTTGTTGAATCAGGCGTACGGAGTGGAGACCGTGATCCTCACGCCGGAGGAGATCGAGAAGGAGAACCCCCTCATCGACCTCTCCGGCGGCGGGGAGCTCCCCGTGATCGGCGCGTCATATCACCCGCCCGGCTCGTTCGCGCGCCACGACTCGGTCGTGTGGGGATACGCAACGGCAGCGCAGCGACTCGGAGTGGACATCCACGAGGGCGTTCGAGCGACGGATATCGACGTGAGCGACGGTCGCGCGACTGGCATCCGCGTCGAGGGACGTTCGATCTCCGCCGGGGCGACCGTGAGCGCGGTGGCGGGGCACACCTCCATCGTGTGCGGGATGGCCGGCGTGCGGCTACCGATCTCGACGCATCCGCTCCAGGCGTTCGTGACGGAGCCGTACCGACCCGTGCTGAACGGGCTCGTCTCGTCGATGAACCTCTTCATCTACGTGTCGCAGACCGCGCGCGGAGAGCTCCTCGCCGGCGCGGAGATCCTGCCCTATAACACCTACTCCACGCGGTCGACGTTCGACTTCCTCTCCGAGGCGGCGAAGCGCTCGATCCAGATCATGCCGTTCATGGCCGGCGCGCGCGCGATGCGGCAGTGGACAGGCCTCTGCGACATGTCGCCGGACTCGTCTCCGATCCTCGGTGAGACGGACGTCCGGAACTTCTACGTCGCCGCCGGCATGGGAACATGGGGCTTCAAGGGGTCGCCGGTGTTCGGTCGCACGATGGCGGAGCTGATCGCCACGGGAAAGACGCCCGACCTGATCGAGCCCTTCGCACCGACGAGGTTCCGCCTCGACCGGATGGTTCCGGACGCGGCGAGTGCCGGTACACACTGAGCACCCGTAACCTCCGGTCACTCCCCCGAGTTTGCGCCTGACCTGCGAGGTCGTAGGCTCCACCTGTCCCTCGGTCGCATTCGCGGAGCGTGCTCATGCCCGGTCAGACGTATGACGCGATCATCGTCGGCGCTGGCCACAACGGCCTGACGACGGCGGCGTACCTCGCGCGTGCAGGCCTGACGACGCTCGTCGTCGAGCGCCGCGACATCGTCGGCGGCGCCTGCGTGACGGAGGAGATCGCACCGGGCGTGCGCGCCTCCACGACGAGCTACATCGCGTCGATGCTGCGGCCCGAGGTGATCCGCGACCTCAAGCTCGGCGAGCACGGGCTGAAGATGGTCGCGTGCGAGCCGGGCCTTCAGTCCGTCTTCGAGGACGGCGACGTGATCCCGTGGTGGACCGAGCACGAGCGCACCGTCGCGGAGTGGTCGCGCATCTCCGCCACGGACGCACGGACGTTCGACCGCGTCGACAAGCGGCTGAAGCATCTCGCGGCATACCTCCAGCCGTTCTTCCTGGAGGAGCCGCCGGACGTCCACGCGCGCGGCTTCGACAAGATCAAGGAAGGCATGCGGATGCTGAAGCGCTTCCGGATGATCAAGGGTGACGAGGTCACCGACCTCGCATCGTTCCTCACCGGCTCCCTCGGAGAGTTCCTCGACCGCAACTTCGAGTCGGACAAGATCAAGCGGATGTTCCTCGCGAACAACGTGTACGGGATGCACTCGCCTCCATACCGCCCGGGAACCTCGATCGGGTTGCTGTTCCATCTCCTCTCCGGTGGAGACGACGACGTCCAGGGCTTCTACGGCCACGTGATGGGCGGCATGGGTTCCATCACGAACGCGATGGCCGATGCTGCGCGAAGCTTCGGAGCCGAGATCCGCACGAACGCGCCGGTGCAACGGATCCTCGCGCACAACGGCCGCGCGTACGGCGTCGCGCTGGAGGACGGAACCGAGCTCCGCGCGCGCACGATCGTCTCCAACGCGGATCCGAAGCGCACCTTCCTCTCGCTGATGGAGAAGTCGGACGTTCCGGAGGAGTTCCGCCTCTCTGTGGAAGGCATCAAGATGGCGGGCCCGTGCGCGAAGGTGAACATGGCGCTCTCCGAGGAGCCGCGCTTCACTGGGATGCCCGCTGACGCGGATCCGAACCGCCGCTCGCTGGCGACGCTCGTGCCGACACTCGAGGCCGCGGAGCGCATGTACGACGTCGCGAAGTGGGGAGAGATCCCGGAGGACCTCTGGGTCGACTGCGTGGTCGCGTCGAACGTGGACCCCTCCCTCGCGCCCGAGGGAAAGCACGTGATGACGTGCTTCGTGCAGTACGTGCCGTACGAGCTCCGCTCGGGAACGTGGGAGGAGAATCGCGACCTCCTCGGACAGCGGGTGGTGGAGAAGGTCGGCCGCTACGCGCCGAACGTTCCCGGAGCGATCGAGGCGATGAAAGTGATTACGCCGCTCGATCTCGAGCAGACGTACGGTCTGACGGAGGGAAACATCTTCCACGGTGACCTCAACATCGAGCAGCTGTTCTTCATGCGTCCGGTGCCGGGTTGGACGCGGTATCAGACGCCCGTGCGCGGTCTGTACCTCTGCGGTGCGGGAACGCATCCAGGCGGCGGCGTCACCGGAGCTCCCGGCTACAACGCCGCGCGGCGGGTCCTGAAGGACCGCAAAGCCGCGCGGCGCTAGCAACCGTCTTTCGCCGATCGGCCGCGACCTCAGTAGCCGCCGCGGGAGTAGCCGCCACCCGACGTCGTCCCGCCGGTTGACCCCGTCGAGCCTGTCGAGCCCGTGGAACCACCGGAGCCGGTCGAGCCGTATCCGTTCGAGACACTCGCGCCGCCGCTCGAGCTTCCGCCAGAGGAGCCGAACGCGTTGTTCTGCCAGACCACGCCGCTCAGGGCCAGCGCGCCGAGCAGGATCACCATCGCCGCCGTCGCTCCGACCGAATGGGTCGCGGCGCGCGCCGGGACCCGATCCCGTGTGAGGAGCCATCCTGCGCCGATGACGACGACCGCCCCGAGGACCGTGGCCAGCCCGTCCGCGTACCCCACGGGGAGCTTCACGTGCGCGTACACGCCGACCGGGAGACCGGCCGTCCTGGAGATGACCCACGTGGCGACCACCGCGAGATGCCCGAGCAGGCCGAGCGCGAGCCACCAGCGCGGAGCGCGGAAAAGCGCGACCGCGCCCCAGATGATCTCCGCGGTCGCGGCGAGACCGAAGAACGCGGCGTTCTGCGCGCTGCCTTGCCCCAGCGTCGTGGCCGCGGAGATGTGGATCGCTCCGACGGCGACGCTTGCGAGTCCGATCGCGGTGAGCGCGATCGCCGGAGCCGGTCCCGACTCGATCGTCGGCCTTTTCGCCACCGTCGGTCGCGGTGCCGGTTCCGTGTGATCCCATCGAGGCTGTGCAGACATCGTCTCCTCCTTTGCTCTCGAGGACGGTTCAGCTCACACGGGTACTACCGACGAGGACGGAGTCGGGATGTTCGGTGGCTGCGTTCCACAGGTTTCCCCAAGGTTGCTCGGGGCCGGGTCGACGAAGCCGAACGCGGTTGAGGCGAGCTACCGATTCTCCGCGGGACCGCGACTGTAGCGCGTCATGATCTCCACGAGCCGGTCGTGCGGGAGCGCGTATCCGGTGATGCCGTCGCGGCCGGTCAGCGTCTCCGCGGCGACGAGGGCGTTGAAAATCGCCTCCTCCGTGGCCTCGATCGCGGCCCAGAACAGCGGCGTGATCTCCGTGTCCAGGAGCATGGAGATCTCCACGGGCGCATTGCCCTCCGACTCCAGCTTGTAGCTATTGAGCGAACCGACGTTCGCCGTCGAGAACGCGAGGAAGATATCGCCGCTGGAGTGCTCGCCTCCGCCGCCCGCGCGAGCGACTCCGAGGCCGGCACGCTGCGCGACTCGGTCGAGCTGATGCGGTAGGAGCGGCGCGTCGGTGGCCAGCACGACGATGATGGAGCCCGCGCCGGCCTTGGTCACGCGCTCCTCCTCGTCCCACGCGGAAGGGACCTCGGAAGTCGAGATCTCTCGCCCGACGGGAACTCCGTCGACCGACAACCGCTCGCGGCGCCCGTGGTTCGCCTGCACGAGCGCGCCGACGACATAGTTGCCCACGATCCGAGACGCTGACCCGGTTCCGCCCTTGAACTCGTGGCAGATCATGCCGGTGCCGCCACCGACGTTCCCTTCCGGAACGGGCCCGCCGGACGCCGCTTCGAGCGCCGCGTCGACGTGCTCCGGTCGAACGTGGAACCCGTTGATGTCGTTCAACCCGCCGTCGTAGGTCTCCCCCACGACGGGAAGGCTCCAGAACGAGTCGTGTCCCTCGTGCGTGGCGACGTCGTGCGCGACGAGCGCGTCGCGAACCACTCCGACGCTGTGCGTGTTCGTGATCGCGATCGGGGTGGAGAGCACTCCGGACTCGCGCACCCACTCGAGGCCGGTGACCTCTCCGTTGCCGTTGAGCCGGTGACAGCCCGCGAAGACGACATGACGGCCGATCCGTTCGGTGGGAACGATCACGGTGACGCCGGTGCGGATCGGGCCCTGCCCGCGGATCAGCGGTCCGCCTCCCCTTATCAGGGTGGACACGCCGACACGCACGCCGGAAACGTCGGTGATGCCGTTGAGCGGACCCGGCGAGAGCTGTCCGACCGTCAGGCCGAGATCGCGGTACCTCGTCATCCGAGGGACGCTATTTGGGGACCTCGGTCTCCGTGTGCTCGTAGTACTCGTAGGCCGACATCGCCTTGTCGGACTTCGACTTCCACTCCCGCTCGTCCTCCGGGAGCTTGCCGAGGACCTTTGCCATCGCCCGCACGTGCGCAGCGACGGAGCCGCAACACGATCCGATGTACTGGATGCGCGCCTCGTTCGCCTGCCGCGCGAACTCCGCGAGGTCGTGCCGGGAGAGCTGCAGCGGATCGAGGTCGTACGGGAACGCTCCGGTGGAGGTGAAGTCCGGCCGCTGCCCGTCGGTGCGGTACGCGACGGGCTGCGTCGCGACGTAGGCATCGACCGCGCCACGCATCTCCACGGCGATCGGGAGCTGGTGCGCGGGGTCGTTCAGGCAGTTCACTCCCACGATGTCGGCTCCCGCGTCGGCGAGACGCTTCGCCACCTCCGCCGGCGTGTCGCCCTCGTAGGAGCGCGGCTCGACCTGCTCGAAGCACATCGTCACCATCACCGGGAGACTCGTCCGCTTCGCGCGCTCCACGAACAGCAGCGCCTCGCCGAGATAGGAGAACGTCTCCCCGATCCAGAAGTCGACGCCGCCCGCGTCGGTCTGGTCCTGCAGCTGGCGGTCGAAGAGCTCCCGGACGTGATCCTGCGACGTCGCGTCATTCGGCTCGTACGCCCAGGTCAGGGACAGGTTCCCGGCGACGAGCGCGTCTCCCTCAGCGGCCACCTTGCGCGCGATCTGCACGGCGTTCCGGTTGATGTCGTCGACCTTTCCCTGGAGGCCGACCGTCGCGAGCTTGTCGTCGCTCGCATAGAAGGTCATCGTCTGCAGCACGTCGACGCCGGAGCGGAGGAACTCCCGATGGAGCTCTGCGAGCGCGTCGGGATGTTGGATCACGACTTCGGGCGTGAACGGGCCGGCCTGGACGTAGCCGCGCTTCTCCATCTCCAGGAGATAGCCCCCGTCGCCGAGCACCGGGCCGTCGGCCAGCCGTTCCAGGATCCCCTTCGCCATCGCGCTTTCCCCTCCGTGTCGGTCCGAGGAGTCTAAGCAGGCGCGTCACGCCCCCACTCGGTGCACGTGACCCCAGGTCAGCGGGTGATGGCGTCCGCGAGCGACTCGAAGTTCTCGACGTAGCGCGCAGCGTCGGAGTCGCTCATCACGATCGAGGTCGTCCAGCTCTCCCACTTGGAGCCGGGAGACTTGAACACTCCACGATTGAGCTGCCAGAGCCACGCGAGCTGCGGGATGCGGTCGTCGATGTTCCACAGGTCGCGATACTCCCGGATCGGCGTGGCGCTCCAGTCGATCGAGCCCTTCGCGCCGAGCGTCTTCATCGACGCCCGCAGG
>JBJMLN010000126.1:0-87038 GCA_045805285.1 Actinomycetota bacterium
GCGAAGTTGCAAAACGATGTATACGGACTGACGCCTGCCCGGTGCTGGAACGTTAAGGGGACGGGTTAGTGGCCTTCGGGCTGCGAAGCTCAGAACTTAAGCGCCAGTAAACGGCGGTGGTAACTATAACCATCCTAAGGTAGCGAAATTCCTTGTCGGGTGAGCAATTGCCCGGTGTGCGGGCGACCGCACACAACAATCCCGCTCATAACGGCGAAGCCCTCCCCGGTAGTCACGTAAGGACGTGACGCAGTACGCCGGCGGGTAATGCCGTGGGAAGCCCTCTGTCGAAGTGACCCGCTCTAGGCGGTGAACGAGATATGGCCCCGTAACGACTGAATCCACGGACGCAGCTAACGCTGTGGGTTCGGCTCCGGTCCTGTCGGAGGTCGCACTTAACGTGCGCCCATGGCAAATCTATGGCCGGGGCAAGACGCGGGCTCTCAGCAAGGAGTGGACCTGGCGTCGTACATCTCCGGGTACGTCGACGGAGAAGGCTGCTTCAACATCTCGTTGTCACTCCGGCCGACGCTCTGCGTCGGTTGGGAGGTCAGGCCCAGCCTGTCCGTGAGCCAGAACGGCGACCGGGCAGAGGTCCTGAGCTTGCTGCAGCGCTATTTCGGCTGCGGCACGATCCGACCGGATCGCAGTGACAAGACGTTGAAGTGGGAGACGAGAAGTCTCAGACCGATCATTGATCGGGTCCTTCCGCACTTCCGGCGACACCCGCTTCTGTCCAGCAAGCAGAAGGACTTCGAGCTCTTCGCCGCCATATGCGAGGCGATGGCTCGAGGCGAGCACCGCACAACGTGCGGGCTCAGCGAGATCGTGCGTCAAGCCGGCCAGATGAACCCGAGCGGTAAGCGACGGTATCTGCCGGTACAGGTTCTGCAATCTCTGACTGAGATGAAGGCATAGTCTGTCCCGCTGGAAACAGCGGATTATGACGAAGTTCCGACCTGCACGAATGGCGTAACGACTTCAGCGCTGTCTCAACCACAGACCCGGCGAAATTGCACTACGAGTAAAGATGCTCGTTACGCGCGGCAGGACGGAAAGACCCCGGGACCTTTACTACAGCTTGATATTGGTGGTCGGTTCGGCTTGTGTAGGATAGGTGGGAGACTATGAAGCTCGGACGCCAGTTCGGGTGGAGTCAACGTTGAAATACCACTCTGGTCGTGTTGGCTGTCTAACCTCGGTCCGTGATCCGGATCAGGGACAGTGTCTGGTGGGTAGTTTAACTGGGGCGGTTGCCTCCCAAAATGTAACGGAGGCGCCCAAAGGTTCCCTCAAGCCGGTTGGCAATCGGCTGTCGAGTGCAAGGGCACAAGGGAGCTTGACTGCGAGACCGACAGGTCGAGCAGATGCGAAAGCAGGGCCTAGTGATCCGACGGCTCCTCGTGGTAGGGCCGTCGCTAAACGGCTAAAAGGTACTCCGGGGATAACAGGCTAATAGTGCCCAAGAGTCCATATCGACGGCACTGTTTGGCACCTCGATGTCGGCTCGTCTCATCCTGGGGCTGGAGCAGGTCCCAAGGGTCGGGCTGTTCGCCCGTTAAAGAGGCACGCGAGCTGGGTTTAGAACGTCGTGAGACAGTTCGGTCCCTATCCGTCGTGGGCGCAGGAGACTTGAGGGGAGCTGCCCCTAGTACGAGAGGACCGGGGCGGACGTACCTCTGGTGTGCCAGTTGTCGCGCCAGCGGCACGGCTGGTTAGCCACGTACGGCAGAGATAAGCGCTGAAAGCATCTAAGTGCGAAGCTCGCCCCAAGATGAGGTCTCCCACGGGGTTAACCCGGTAAGGCCCCTCGCAGACTACGAGGTTGATAGGCCGGAGGTGTGAGCACGGTGACGTGTTGAGCCGACCGGTACTAATAGGCCGAGGACTTGGCTTTTGCTCGCGCTCGCTATCGCGTTCCGAGGAACTCTCGGAGCTCGCGCCCCCTTCGGGCGGGATCCCCGCCCGAGCCATCGTTTCGGTGGCCATGGCGGAGGGGAGACACCCGGTCCCATCCCGAACCCGGAAGTTAAGCCCTCCAGCGCCGATGGTACTGCCCGGGTAACCGGGTGGGAGAGTAGGTCGCTGCCGGAACATCGTGCAGAAGAGCCGCCTTCGGGCGGCTCTTCTCGTTTTCCCGGTGTCTGCGCCGGCTCGGCGGGCTGCGGCTTTGCGCCCGCGGGTACGCTTGCGTCGATGCCGAAAGCCCTGAGCCCGCGCCGGGGTCAACCGCGTGCTTCGAAGCCGCCCACCTCGGGTCTCTCGAAGGACGTCGTCGCGGAGTTGCGCCGCGTCGCGCGTCCCGGCAAGAGCGACCAGGCCATCGCCGACCTCGAGCGAGCGGTGACGCTGCTCGATCGCGACGACGCGAAGGGAGCGGCGGCCGAGGCAACGAAAGCGAAACGGCTTGCGAGCCGTTCCCCGGCGGTTCGCGAGGTTCTCGGACTCGCGCTCTACGGGCAGGGCCGGTACCGGGAGGCCCTCTCCGAGATGCAGACGTACAAGCGCATGACCGGCCGTTCGGACGAGAACCACATCATCGCCGACTCCCTGCGAGCCACGGGCCGGCCGGATCGAGCGGTTCCCCTGGCGGAGGAGGCGCTCGCCGCGCCGATCTCCGACGCGGCGAAAGCGGAGGCAGCAGTCGTCGCCGGTTCCGCTCTCGCCGACATGGGGCGCTACGACCAAGCGCTCGCGCTGCTTCGACGCGTTCGCACTCGGGAGGACGTCGCTCGACCCGAGGTGCTCCGCGTCTGGTACGTGACCGCCGACATCCTCGCTCGCGCGGGCCGGCGCGCGGAGGCCGTCCGGGAGTTCAAGAAGATCCTCCGCCACGACGCGGGCGCGTTCGACGTGGCGGAGCGGCTCGATCAGCTTGCCTGACCGGGCGCCGATCGATCGGCGGCGGCGAGACCGGCGGCCTCGCTTTCGTTCCGCTTCTTCCAGTATCGGATCAGGCCGGCGGCGTTCATCTTGATGCTCGACAGCACGTCGTAGCGCTCGAGATCGATCGACTCGCCGGAATTCGAGATACTCCTCGGCGCCGCGCCGCCCGAGGATCCGAGCGATCTCCTCGACGTCGTCGGTTGTTCGGAGCGCGACCCGTACCTCGTCTCCCCACCCGCGGATCCGCCGGACCGCGAGATCGCAGAGTGCGTCCACCTCCTCCACCGGACCGAAGTGCGAGAGCAGCAGCAAGGTGTGCGCATGATCACGGATGCGCTCGATGTTGTCGACGGCGAGCTCGATGTCGAACTCCGGCGGCGGCGTCGCGGGTCGCAGCACTCCCACGTCCGGCAGATGGACACCGAGCGCGTCTCCGGCGAAGACGGCGCCCGTTCGGGAGTCCTGGAGGCACACATGGTGCGACGCGTGGCCGGGCGTCGCGAGCACCGAGAGCTCGCGATCGCCCAGCGAGATGCCGTCTCCGTCCTCGACAGCCGTGAGTCGTTGCGCCGGAACCGGCTCGACGGTTCCGAAGAACCGCCGCATGCGCTCCTCGCCGTAGGTCCGAGCCGTGCTCGCGACGAGCTTCGTCGGATCGGCGAGATGGGGCGCGCCGCGTTCGTGGACCCAGAGCCTCGCGTTCGGATACCGGCGAGCGATCGTTCCGGCCCCTCCGGCGTGATCGAGGTGGATATGCGTGACGATCACGTGAGCCAGGTCCTGCGGACCCATCCCGAGTGCCGCGAGCCCGTCCGCCACGTGACCGGCGGACGTCGCCGGACCGGTCTCCACGAGGGCCGGCTCGGTCGCCTCGAGGAGGTACGCGGACGTCACCAGGTAGCGCCCGGTCATGACGGTGTCGATCGCGGAGAGTCCGTCCGCCACCGCGAACGTCGCACGGCGCGTTGTCTCGCGTTCCACGGTCGGAGTGTACGCGCGGCGTTCGGCTCGATGTCGGTACCCGATGCTAGCGTTCGCGTTCGCAAGGGGGGAGACATGCACGAACCGAAGACACGCATCCGGTGCGTCGCGACGGCATCCACTCGGAGGGGAGCGTCGACATGGTGACGGTCAATGTCGTTGTTCTCGCCGGAACCGTGGCGGCCGAGCCGGTGGAGCGACAGCTTCCGTCCGGCGACGAGGTCACCGAGCTTCGCATCTCCGTTCCGGAGACCGGCAAGCGGCTGCTTCCGCTGCCCGTCGCCGTCTGGCACGGCTCCGTCGATCGTGACGCGGTGCAGGACATCGCCAAGGGCGACGACGTGCTCGTCTACGGACAGCTGACGCGTCGCTTCTACCGGAGCGGAGCCGGAGCCCGAAGCCTCACCGAGGTCGTCGCGACGGGGATCAAGAAGCTCGAACCGGCGGATCCGGCGTAGGGCGAGCGCCGCGCTCCGCGAGATCGAGGGGTCGGATCACCATCCCGGTGCGCGGCTTCGGCCAGAAGTAGGTCGACTTCTCGGGAAGGCGCTCACCGCGTTCAACGATGGGGCGGATGCGTTCGACGCGCGTCGGCGGCAGGAAGACCGCGCTCGAGGCGGTCTGCGTTCGGACGGCCTCCTCGGCGGCGACGGCATCGGGCTGGTAGGTGATCTCGGCGGCGGAGAACGACGCAACGAGCCCGTCGTGGAGCGCGCATACCGCGGGTGGTGGCCCGTGGAGGCGCCCCGCGCGATGGACGAGCTCTCCGTCCTCCCACGAGGCCGTGCCGACCGTGACGGTCTCGTCGTCGACCAGTGTCAGCACCTCCTCCAGGTCGCGAACACGTTCGCCGATCAATGGAGCCGCGGCGCCGACGAGGACACGGTGGATCGGAAGCACGGGCGGATCCTCCGTGGCGCCGTCCACGACGAGCATCATCACGGAGTCCCACAATCCGGGTCCGGAGAGCGTTCGCATCTCCTCTTGATACCGGAGCGCCATCGTGTAGCGGTGGTGCCCGTCGGCGATCAGGAGTCGCTCGGCGGCAACGGCTTCCACGAGGGCGTCGGGCGCGTCCGCGGCCCACATCCGGTGGCGTACGCCGGCCTCGTCCGTCAGCTCTGCGAGCGGCTGCTCCGTGGTGGCCTTATCGAGGACGTCCGCGAGCGGTGCGCACGGACCCGCGAGGAGCGCGTAGATCGGAGAGAGATTGGTCCGAACCGACCGCATCAAGGACAGGCGATCCTCGACCGGCGCCGACATGGTTCGCTCGTGCGGGAGGATCGTTCCACCCCACGGTTCGAGGCCGATCGCTGCGATGACGCCGCGGACCGATCGGGGCTCGCCCCGGAATCGGAATCGCATCTCGTACGGATAGATCCGCGGCCCGTCGGTGGGAACGAGCGTTCCGTCGTCTCTCCACGTCCGGAGCAGCGCGGACGCCCGCGTATACTTGTTCCGGTCGGCGTCGTCACCCGGCCGCTCCTCCGACAGGATCAGCCGGACGATGTTCGCCTCGCTCGCGCGCTGCAACCGAACCCGCTCCTCCGGCGAGATCGCGTCGTACGGTGGAGCGGTCACGCGCTCGAGCGGACCGACGCGCGACGGGTCGAACACGAGGCCGACGAACGGGGAGAGGCGTGGCATCACCTCTGTATAGCACCGGCCCGCAGCCGGAGCCCGACAACGCGTACGCGCTCTACGCCAAGGGAACGAGCTTTCTCGCGGAGGGACATCCACACCAGGCCGCGATGTTCCTGTCTCGCGCGAAGCTCCTGGAACCGGACAAGGCGTCGATCCGAGAGGCCCTCGGCCGAGCCCTCTTCATGGCGGGCCGTATGGCCGGGGCGCGTCGCGAGTTCACGAAGGCCGTGCAGATCGCCCCCGCCGACGACTACGCGCATTTCGCGCTCGGCCTCGCCTGCGAGCGGACCGGCCAGCGGACGCGCGCGATCGCGCACCTGAAGCTCGCGAACGTGATGCGTCCGGGCATCGAGCACTACGAGCAGGCGCTCGAGCGTCTCGCCGGCTGAGCGGAGCGCCTGACGATCCCGTGACGCAACCGCCGCCGGAGGACCTGCTCGTCCGTTACGACGCATTCCTGTTCGATCTCGACGGCGTTCTCTATCGCGGGTCCGCCGCCGTGGATGGCGCCGTCGAGGCGGTCCGCGCCGTCCGAGCGGCCGAGCGGCCGGTCGTGTTCGTCACGAACAACGCGACTCGGACACCGGAGGACGTCGCGTCGTTCCTCCGGGAGCTCGGGTTCGATGCAACGCCGGAGGAGGTCGTGACCTCGGCGATCGCAACCGCGGCGATGCTCTCCCCTCGCGCGGGAGCGAGCGCGTTCGTGCTCGGTGAGCGCGGCCTCCGGGAGGCGCTCATCTCCGCCGGCATCGACGTCCTCGACGGAGACCCCGAGCGCGCCGACTTCGTCGTCGTCGGCCTCGACCGCGGCGTGACCTACGCGAAGCTCAAGCGAGCGACGCTGCTCGTGCAACGCGGCGCCGAGCTCGTCGCGTCCAACCCCGACCGCACGTTCCCCCAGACCGACGGACTTTGGCCCGGGGCGGGCGCACTCCTCGCGGCGGTGGAGGCCGCGACGGGCGCGACCCCGACCGTCGTCGGCAAGCCGTACCCGCCGTTGTTCGAGACGGCGCGCGACCGCGCTCGGAGCAGGAAGCCGCTCGTCGTCGGCGACCGGATCGACACCGACATCGCGGGAGCGAACGCGCTCGGGTGGGACTCGCTGCTCGTCCTCACCGGCGTCACCACCGAGAGCGACCTTGCCGCGCTGACCGAGAAGCCGACCTACGTCGCGGCGGATCTGGGATTCCTCGCCCGTCTCAACCGAAATGCGGCCCCGGAGGAAGAGCGGGAGGGATAGCGCTCCCGCTCCGGCTCGGAGGTGGCCGCCGGTAGCGGCGGAACAGCGTCGCCGCCGCGATGGCTCCAAGAGCGAAGCCTCCGACGTGGGCGAAGTACGCCACGCCTCCGTTCACGTCGGCGCCGAGCGACCCGACGCCGCTGAACAGCTGCAGAACGAACCACGCCCCCAGAACGAGTGACGCGGGAAGCTCGATGACCGTGATGAGAAAGAAGATGATCAGCGTGAGCACCCGGGCTCTCGGGAACAGCACGAGATACGCGCCGAGGATCGCCGCGATCGCTCCCGACGCGCCGAGGCTCGGGATCACCGAGTCCGGGCCGACCGCGAGCTGGAGAGCGGTGGCGGCGATGCCCCCCGCGAAGTAGAGCAGCAGGTACCAGACGACGCCGAGGCGGTCCTCCACGTTGTTGCCGAAGATCCAGAGGAACAGCATGTTCCCGCCGATGTGAAGCCACCCTTCGTGCAGGAACATCGCGACGAACACCGACTCCCACCAGCTCTTGCCGGGACACCGCTGCTGGAGGAACCGCTCCGCCGCGGCGCCGTTGATCTGGAGCTGCTGACGGATCTCCGCTGCCGCCGCAGGACCGCCCTCGGCGAGGCTCGTCTGGTGCGAGACCTCCCACGGGATCTCCGCGTGACAGAAGAAGAACACCTGCTGCTGTCCCTGACTGCCGAACGTGGGCTCCCACAGCAAGAACACGGCGACGTTCACCGCGATGATGAGGAGCGTCACCCACGCGAAGCGCGACGTCGGGTTGTTGTCGTGGAGCGGGATCACGAACGAACCGTACCCCGGCGAGCGGCGGCGGTCTGCGCGGCGCCCGGCTCGCAGTCGGGCAAAGTCCTTCGAGCCGTTGCGGTCCCGGAATTCGCGAAGCCGCGCAGGACGAACGGTATCCTGAGCCGTTGCTCGCGTGGCCGAGGAGGGGTCGTGCGCAGACCGCTCGATCAGGAACTCGTCCGGCGAGGCCTCGCCTCCGATCGGAACGCTGCCCGGGAGGTGATCTCCTCCGGGCGCGTCCGCGTCGGCGGCCGTCCCGCGCTCAAGGACTCCACCCTCGTCCGGCCCGACGATGCCGTCGCACTCGGCCCGGAGGGGCGCCGATTCGTCTCCCGGGGCGGGGAGAAGCTCTCCGCCGCCCTGGAGCGCTTCGGGGTGGACGCCCGAGGACGCAGGTGCCTCGACGCCGGGGCCTCGACGGGTGGCTTCACCGACTGCCTCCTGCGTGCCGGCGCCGAGCACGTGATCGCCGTCGACGTCGGGTACGGACAGCTCGACTGGACACTGCGGACCGATCCACGCGTCACCGTCCTCGAACGGACGAATGCGAGGGAGCTCCGCGCGGACGAGCTTCCGTATCGCCCGGACCTCGTGACGGCGGACCTGTCGTTCATCTCGCTCGCGAGCGTGGTGCCGACGCTGGCGGAGCTCTCGAGCCCAGAAGCGGAGTTCCTCTTGCTCATCAAGCCGCAGTTCGAGGCGGCCGCAGCGGCCGTGGAGGAGGGAGGCGTCGTGCGTGACCCGGCGGTTCGCGCGCGAGCGATCGAAGACGTCGCCGCGGCGGCGTCACGGAGCGGCTTGCAGCCGGCCGGCGTGATGGCGTCGCCGCTCACCGGTCCCGCGGGG
This sequence comes from Actinomycetota bacterium, assembly GCA_045805285.1. GTDB lineage: Bacteria > Actinomycetota > UBA4738 > UBA4738 > JBJMLN01 > JBJMLN01. Next base: position 8,385 of record JBJMLN010000126.1, read on the forward strand.
AACGCGGAGTTCCTGCTCCACGCCCGCCGCGGGAGCGTTCCGGGATCCCACGTCGACGCCGCCGAAGCCGTCGCGGAGGCGGACCGTTGACGCGCGCCGGGTTCGTCGTGCACTTCGGCCGCGACGCCGCGCTCCGCGCCGCCGAGAGGCTGATCGGGCGGCTCCACGAGAGCGGCATCTCCACGCGGCAGCTCGGAGGAGAGTCGCTCGGTGCCGACGAGACGCTTCCGGCTGAGACGTTCGCCGAGTCGCTCGACCTCGTCGTCTCGGTCGGCGGCGACGGAACGTTCCTCCGCGCCGCGCACGTGGCCGCGCTGGTGGACGCCCCCGTCCTCGGCGTCAAGGTCGGGCGCATGGGGTTCCTCACCGAGGTGGAACCCGACGACGCCGAACCGCTGATCCGCAGCGCACTCGAAGGAAGGGCGCGCGTGGAGGAGCGGATGGCCGCGCTCGCCGCTCCGGAGACGGGAACGCGGTTCGAGCCGCAGTGGGGGCTCAACGAGGTGATCGTGGAGAAGCGTGCGCGGCACCGCTTGATCAAGCTCGCCGTCTACGTCGACGGCACGTACGTCACGACGTTCTCCGCCGACGGCGTCATCGTCGCGACCCCGACCGGGTCGACCGCGTATTCGTTCTCCGCGCGCGGGCCGATCGTGTCGCCAAGCGTCCGGTCCCTGATCGTCACGCCCGTCGCGGCCCACATGGTCTTCGACCGGTCGTTCGTGCTCGACGCCGCGTCGAAAGTCTCGCTCCGCGTCGAGGGAGAGGAGCAGGGACTCCTTTCCGCCGACGGGCGGCAAAGCGTCGAGCTCCCGGTCGGCGCGCGGATCGCGATCGCCCAGGCGCCTCGGTCCGCGCGCCTCGTTCGAAGGGACGACGGCCCAGACTTCCTCTCGCTCGTCCGGGAGAAGTTCGAGCTCCCGGGAACGCCCGAGGCGGGAGCCGCCGATGGGGGGGAGTAGCGGGAGGCACCGTGCCGCCGTCGGCGGAGGGCGTCGCGTCCGCCGGCGCCTCGCCCTCAGCGCGACCGTCGTCGGACTCGCCTTCGCCGCGGGAGCGCTCCAGGCCGTCGTGCGCGCGCCGTCGGCGCAACCGCTGCCGCAGCCAGCTCCGTCGACCCTCGCAGCCGCTCCCGTCGCTCCGGCGCCTCCGCCCGACGGCGTCGCGTTCGCGAAGGCGAAGGGCGTCACGCTCTACCTTCCGGCGGACGATCCACGCCTGATCGGCTACCACGAAGCGTCGTATCCGGACGCCGCCGAGCTCACTCCGGTCGGACGCCTGGAGCGGAACGCGAACCGCACCAAGTTCCGTCCGCCGAAGGACGTCAAAGGTCCTGCCTACACCGTCATGGCGTCCCGGGGCCGGCCCACGCCCGCGACGTCCGCCGTGGACGTCGTGATGCCGCCGTCGACACACGTCCGCTCGCCGGTGTCCGGGGTCGTCGTGCAGGTCAAGGAGTACAAGCTCTACGGGGCGTATCGGGACGACCGCGTCGAGATCTCCGTCGACGGCCATCCGGATGTCCATGTCGTGATGATCCATCTCACGCACGTGCGGGTGGTTCGTGGAGACCGGGTCTCGGCTACCCTTTCGGTGATCGGAGCGCCGCGGGTGTTCCCGTTCCGGTCCGAGACGGACGACTACGTCCGGGGAGGCGATCCGCACGTCCACATCGAGATCAAGAAGCCTGCTTCGACCGCTCCGTAGACCGCGCGCGACCGCGGGCGCGGCACGGGTCGACCGGCGCACGAAGGACCTGCTGACGCGGATCCATCCGGGAGAGATCGCCGTGATCGAGCACGAGGACCTCGACCGCGTGAGCGCCGAGGGACTGGTGAACGCCGGCGTGGCCGGCGTGGTCAACGCCTCCCGCTCGATCGGCGGCCGATATCCCAACCTCGGCCCGCTCATCCTCGTCGACGCCGAGGTCCCGCTGATCGACGGTGTCGGACCGCTCCTGCTCGAGAAGGTGAAGGAAGGCGACGTCCTTCGACTCGACGGCGACCGCGTGTACGCCGGCGACACGCTGCTTGCGGTCGGCGTTCGTCAGAGCGGGGCGTCGGTGGCGCGCTCGATGGAGGACGCTCGCGTCGCCCTCGGCGATCGCTTCGAGAGCTTCGCGCGAAACACCGTCGACTACATGCAGCGCGAGCGCGACCTCCTGTTCGGCGGAACCGGTCTTCCGGAGATCGGCCACGACATGTCGGACCGACCCGTGCTCGTCGTCGTTCGCGGCTACGGCTACCGGGAAGATCTCGCGGCCCTCCGTCCGTACATCCGCGACGTCCGCCCGGTCCTTCTCGGCGTCGACGGGGGAGCGGACGCGCTCCTCGAGGAGGGCTACGACCCCGACCTCATCGTCGGCGACATGGACAGCGTCTCGGACCACGCGCTCGCGCTCGCGAACGGCGCCCGTCGGCGGAAGCGCCGGCAGCCGACCGAGCTGATCGTCCACGCCTATCCCGGTGGTGAGGCGCCGGGCCAGGCGCGTCTGGACGGCCTCGAACTGCCGTACACCACGGTGGAGGCGACGGGAACGAGCGAGGACCTCGCGTTCCTCCTGGCGCACGAGAAGGGAGCGGATCTGATCGTCGCGGTCGGAAGCCACGGGAATCTCCGCGAGTTCCTCGATAAGGGACGCCGGGGTATGGCGAGCACGTTCCTGGTGCGTCTGCGCGTCGGGGAGATCCTGATGGACGCGAAGGGAGTGTCGCGCCTGTACTCCGGCAGGATCCGCGGACGCGACACCGCGCTGCTCGTCGGATCCGCCATCTTCGCGATGGCGATGATCGTCGTCGTGTCGCCGCCGCTGCGTCTCTACGTCGTACAGCTCTTCGACGAGTTCAGGCAGTGGCTGTTCCATCTGAAGGAGCTGCTCTGATCTCGTTCCGGTACCACCTCGTGACGATCGTTGCTGTCTTCCTCGCGCTCGGCCTGGGACTGCTCGCGGGAACGACCGTGATCAACGGCGCGCTCGTCAAACGCCTCCAGATCCAGACGGACAACCTCCAACAACGTGCGACGACGGCGGAAGGACAAGCACTCGAGTTGAAGAAGCAGGTCGACGAGCTCGTTCCCTACATCGTGGCCGACAAGCTTCCCGGCGCAAACATCGTCCTCGTCACCTACGACGGGACCGACGGGAACACGCTCGACCGGACGGAGTCCTCGCTGAAGGCGGCGGGAGCCAACGTCGTCGGGGTCCTGCCGATGACGTCGCGGATGGCGCTCACCGACGCCGACGCGGCGAAAGCCCTGGCGAAGATCGTCGGCGCTCCGGCGGATACGCCGCCTGCCACGTTGCAGCACGCCGTCGCGATCGACCTGGCGAGGCGACTGAGCGCCGTGCCGCCGAGACCCGGCCAGGGCGGCGACCTCCTGACGCAGCTCGTGTCTGAAGGATTCATCCGGAAGGGCGACCTGTCCGCCGCGACGCTCCGTGCGGTCGGACAACCGGGAGATGCGGTGGTCGCCGTGACCGGCGGCGCGTCCAAGCTGGACCTGAAGCCGCAGGCGTTCATGGTCCCGCTCGTCGACCAGCTCGTGAAAGGAGGGATGCCCGTCGCAGCGGGGGAGTCGACGCACAGCGCCGATCCGTTCGTTCCGCTGCTGCGCGACGACGGGAACGTCGACGACCAGGAGATCGTGACGGTCGACGACCTCGACCGCGCGATCGGGGGTGCAGCCTTGGTGCTCGGTCTAGATCAGCTCCTGAACGCTCCGGCGTCCGGCGGCGGGAGCTACGGCGTCGACGGAAACAGCCTCATCCCGACACCGTCGCCGACGCCGGCTCCTTGAGCGACCCTCGTATCGTCGCCGTCGTTCCGGCGCGCGACGAGGTCGACCGGATCGCCGACACCGTTCGTGCGCTGCGGGACGTCCCCGAGATCGACGAGGTCGTCGTCGTGGCGGACGGTTCCCGCGACGCAACCGCAGCCGTGGCATGGTCGGCGGGAGCGCGGGTGCTGTCGTCGAGGAGACGGCTCGGCAAGGGCCGCGCGGTCGATCGAGCTCTCGACCGAATCACGGCGGACATCGTGGTGCTCGCCGACGGAGACCTCGGCTCGAGCGCGAGAGCGCTCGTGCCGCTCCTCGCCGAAGTCGCCTGCGACCGGGCGGACGTGGCGATCGCGGTCCTTCCGCCGCAGGGAGGGGGCTTCGGCCTCGTCAAGCGCGCGAGCCGTTCCGCCATCCGGCGGTTGTCCGGCTACGACGCGGAGGAGCCGCTCTCCGGCCAGCGCGTCATGACGAGGCAGGCCCTCACCGTCTGCCGTCCGTTCGCCCGCGGCTTCGGCCTGGAGACCGCGATGACGATCGACGCTGCCCGCGCCGGCCTCCGGATCGTGGAGGCGTCCGCGGAACTCCACCACCGGCCGACCGGCCGCGACGCGCGTGGGTTCCTCCATCGCGGGCGACAGGGCGTCGACATCCTCCGCGCCGTCGTGCCGCGCATGATCCGTCGGCGGGCCCGCCGAGCTGCGCGGATGAACTGGGGACGTCTCTCCGTCGCGAACCATCGTGGAGCGCCGGTGCCTCGGATCCTCGGGGTTCCGCTGATCCTGGCGGCACTCGGAGGCACGCTCGTCGCCGCGATCGGCTGGGACGCTGGCGGAGTCGCTTGGATCGTCTGTGGCGCCTCCGCCGTGGTGTTCGCTGCGGGGCTCGTGGACGACCTCGTGGTGGCGGGTCCTCGCGGGATCCGGCAGCATCTCCGCGCGCTGATCCGGATGGACGTCTCCAGCGGCATCGTCAAGGTGCTCCTGATCTGCGGGGCGGCGGTGGCCGCCGTGGCATCGCTGCCGTTCCGGCCGGACTGGATCGCTGCGGCGTCCGCGATCGCGATCGCCGCCTCCGCGAACCTGTGGAACGGCCTCGACGTCGTGCCCGGCCGCGCGCTGAAGTGGTTCCTCGTCGTGGGCGTCCCCGTCTCGATCGGCGGGTTCCTCACGGCCGGCGGTTGGATCGACGCGCCGGCGGTTCCGGCGACGGTCCTTGCCGCGGCACTCGTCCTCGCTCTCGATCTCCGGGAGCGGGCGATGCTCGGTGACGCCGGAGCGAACCTCCTCGGCTTCGAGATCGGCGTGGGCCTCTGTGTCGTGCTCTCGGACGCGTGGATCGTCGCGGCGGCGGTCCTGGCCGTGGCTCTCAACGCCGTCGCGGAGACGCTCACACTCAGCCGTGTGATCGAGCGCTCGGCGCCGCTGAGGTGGTTCGACCGGCTGGGACGGGTCCGCGACGCCGGCGAGCGGAGCCCGGATGCCGGCGCGCGAAAAAGCGCGGATTGACGCGACATCTCGGCGCGCGTTCGCGCATCCCGTCGCTGCCTTCTGCTAGCATCGAGTCCCGAGTGAAGAAACAGCCGAAGTTCATCTTCGTAACCGGCGGAGTCGCCTCCGGGCTCGGGAAGGGCATCACCACCGCCTCACTCGGCCGCCTCTTCAAGTCTCGCGGCCTGCGAGTGACCCTCCAGAAGCTCGACCCCTACATCAACGTCGACCCGGGGACGATGAACCCGTTCGAGCACGGCGAGGTGTTCGTGCTCGACGACGGCGCGGAGACCGACCTCGACCTCGGCCACTACGAGCGCTTCACCGACGAGAACCTTCACAAGGGCTCGAACCTCACGACGGGCGCGGTGTACTCCACGGTGCTCGCGAAGGAGCGCCGAGGTGACTACCTCGGAAAGACCGTGCAGGTGATCCCGCACATCACCGACGAGATCAAGTTACGGATCCGCTCGCTCGCAGACTCCGAGACCGCCGACCTCGTCGTCGTGGAGGTCGGAGGAACCGTCGGAGACATCGAGAGCCTCCCGTACCTGGAAGCGATCCGTCAGCTCCGCAACGAGGTCGGGCGGGAGAACTGTGCGTTCGTCCACGTCTCGCTGATGCCGTTCATCGGCCCCAGCGGAGAGCTCAAGACCAAGCCGACGCAGCACTCCGTGAAGGAGCTTCGCTCGCTCGGGCTGCAGCCCGACGCGATCGTGTGTCGCTCCGACCGCGTGATCGGACGGCACCTGAAGGAGAAGATCTCGCTCCTGTGCGACGTGCCGATCTCCGGCGTGATCAGCGCGATCGACGCGGACTCGATCTACAAGGTCCCGCTCGTGCTCCATAAGGAAGGGCTCGACGACTATCTCGCCGATCACCTTCGGGTGCAGGATCCGCCGGACCTCTCGGAGTGGCAGACGCTCGTCGCCAACGTCGAGGCGGCATCCGACCCCGTGACGATCGCGATCGTCGGGAAGTACGTGAACCTCCACGACGCCTACCTCTCCGTCATGGAGGCCCTCGCGCACGGTGGCTTCGCCCACGGTGCGGCGGTCGACCTTCGCTGGATCGCCTCCGACGAGCTCGCCTCCGACGAGCTCGCCTCGGGAAGCGCGTCGGAGGTGCTCGCAGGCGTCGACGGCGTGCTCGTTCCCGGCGGCTTCGGCATCCGCGGCATCGAGGGAAAGATCGAGGCGATCCGCTACGCGCGGGAACAGGGCGTCCCGTTCCTCGGCATCTGCCTCGGTCTCCAGTGCGCCGTCGTCGAGTTCGCCCGCAACGTGTGCGGGCTCGAAGGCGCGAACTCCTCCGAGTTCGATCCGGCGACGCCGCACCCGGTGATCGATCTCCTTCCCGAGCAGAAGGACGTTACCGACATGGGGGCCACGATGCGACTCGGCGCGCAGCCGTGCCATCTCGTCGACGGGACGCGCGCAGCGGAGGCGTACGGCGAGCCGGTTGTCTACGAGCGCCACCGCCACCGCTTCGAAGTCAACCCGATCTACCAGGAGACGCTCGAGCGCTGCGGGCTCGTCGTCTCCGGCCACACCAAGGACGGGCGCCTCGTGGAGATCGTCGAGCTTCGCGATCACCCCTTCTTCGTCGCGGGGCAGTTCCACCCCGAGCTCCGCTCGCGACCGACGAATCCGCATCCGTTGTTTCGAGAGTTCGTCGGCGCGGCGGCGTCGTTCCGCCGAGCGCGAGCGGAGCAGGCCGTCGTCGTCACCTCCTGAGGGCGGCCCCGCGCCGGAGGCTTCGCGGGAGGCGTTCCGCGGCCATTACCTCCGAGTCGAGGTCGAGACGTGGCCAGTCGGTGACTGGGAGATCGTGCGCCATCCGGGCGCCTGCGCCGTCGTCGCGATCACGGGGAACGCCGACATCCTGCTCGTCCGGCAGTTCCGCCCGGCCCTGCGCGCGGAGACGCTCGAGGTGCCGGCGGGGCTCCTGGACGTCGAGGGCGAGTCCCCACGCGACTGCGCCGTTCGCGAGCTCGTCGAGGAGACGGGCCACGACGCGCGAAACGTCCGTTCCCTCGGTTCGTTCCTGACCTCGCCCGGCATGACCGACGAGCGGTTCCACCTCTACCGGGCCGACGCCGTTCCGATCGCCGGCGCGCCTCCCGAGAAGGGCATCGAGATTGTCCGGATGCCGTTCGCGAGCGCGCTCCGGCAGGTGGAGACGGGCGGGTTGCAGGACGTGAAGACCGCGCTCGCGATCACGCTGGCCGCTCGCGAGGACAAAGGCGCCGGCGCGAGCCGCTGACGACGGTTCAACGGCGGGGGCGCGTTCCTCCGGTAGGCTTCCCCCCGGCCGAGGTCGAGGAGGTGCGTGCGTGATCGTCGGCGTCCCGCGCGAGATCAAGGACAGCGAGTACCGCGTCGCCGCGACGCCCGAGGGTGTTCGCGAGCTCGTCCGCGGCGGTCACCGCGTCCTCGTCGAGAGCGGTGCGGGCGAGGGTTCCGCGCTTGCCGACGATCGGTTCTCCTCCGCGGGGGCGGAGATCGTCTCGGACGCCGACGACGTGTGGGGGGCGGCCGAGATGGTCCTCAAGGTCAAGGAGCCGCAGAAGGAGGAGTTCATCCATCTGCGGAGCGATCTGATCCTCTTCACGTACCTGCACCTCGCCGCGAGCGAGGACCTGACCGGCGCGCTCGCGAAAGCAGGCACGGCCGCGGTCGCCTACGAGACGGTGGAGAGCGACGGGAAGCTTCCGCTGCTCGCTCCGATGAGCGAGATCGCCGGTCGCATGGCGCCCCACGTCGGCGCCACCTATCTCGAACGACCACGTGGCGGCCGGGGCGTGCTCCTCGGCGGTGCGAGCGGCGTGGCTCCGGCGAGCGTCCTCGTTCTCGGGGCGGGGATGGCGGGCACGAACGCCGCGTGGATCGCTGCGGGGATGGAGGCCGACGTCGCGATCGTGGATCGCAAGGTGGAACCTCTCCGTTTCGTCGATCAGATCCAGCGTGGGCGCATCCGCACCGTGATGAGCAGCCACTTGACCTTGGAGGAGCTCGTCGCGTCGGCCGATCTCGTGATCGGCGCGGTCCTGATCCCCGGCGCCCGCGCTCCGAAGCTCGTGACCGAGGACATGGTCAAGAGCATGCGCACGGGCGCGGTGATCGTCGACATCTCGATCGACCAGGGCGGCTCGATCGAGACGGCGGAGATGACGACGCACTCGGATCCGACCTATGAGCGCTACGGGGTCGTTCACTATGCGGTCGGAAACATGCCGGGCGCGGTGCCGAACACGTCGACCTACGCGCTCACGAACGTGACGCTCCCGTACGCGTTGGAGATCGCGAACGAGGGCCTTTCCGCCGCCGCCCGACGAGATCCCTCCCTCGCGGCCGGCATCAATGTCCTCCAAGGCGAGGTGACGAACCGGGGGGTCGCGGAGGCGCACGGGATGGCGTATGCACCGGTCGAGCCGCTCCTCCCTCCACGGTAGATGGCGACCAGCGTTCGGAGACAGATCGAGCGTTTCCTCGACCACCTGAGCGTCGAGCGTGGGCTCGCGCCGAACACCGTGGAGGCCTACCGACGCGACCTGTCGCGGTTCGCGACGTACCTCGGTTCCCGCGGCGTGCGTTCGCTCGGCCAGGCGGACGAGCGAACGATCTCCGCCTTCGTCGCGTCGCTCGCGGCGTCGCCGCGGGAGGACGGCGCGCCGTACCGGACCTCGACGGTCGTGCGGATGCTCTCCTCCGTACGGTCGCTGTACCGCTTCGAGCTCGCGGAGGGTTCCGTCGCAACCGATCCGACGAAGAACGTGCACCGGCCGAAGCAGCCGCGCACCCTGCCGCGGCCGCTCTCGGCCGAGGACGTCACGAAGCTCCTCGATGCCACGTCCCGGGGAACGCCGGCGGAGCTCCGAGACCGCGCCGTCCTCGAGACGATGTACGGCGCCGGCCTTCGGATCTCCGAGCTCGTCGGCCTCGACGTCGACGACGTGGACCTGGAGGAGGGAAGCGTCCGCGCGTTCGGCAAGGGCTCGAAGGAGCGGATCGTGCCGCTCGGACGGGCGGCCGTCGACGCGCTGCACCGGTACCTGCGCTCTGGCCGCCCCGAGCTCGCCGGCCGCAACTCGAAAGCGGCGCTCTTCCTTAACCAGCGCGGCGGCCGCCTGACGCGCCAGGGAGCGGCGAAGCTCCTGAAGGCGAGCGCTCGCCGGGCGGGCATCCGGTCGCGCGTGACACCGCACACGTTGCGTCATTCGTTCGCGACGCACCTCCTCGAGGGCGGAGCCGACGTGCGCGTCGTTCAGGAGCTCCTGGGGCATTCGAGCGTGCAGACGACGCAGATCTACACGCTCGTGACGCGCGAGCATCTGCGCGACGTCTACCTCTCCGCGCATCCACGGGCGAGGCGGGCGCCGAGGGCGCGCTCCGACAAGGCCGAGGCGCGATGACGGCCGGCGCTCCGCCGGCATGACGACCGGAGGCCGGCGCGGCGGCATCTCCAGGGTTTTGCTCGTCGTCTGCGACTCCTGGGGCGTCGGCGACGCCCCGGACGCAGAGGCGTACGGCGACGTGGAAGCGGACACGCTCGGCAACACCGCCCGCGCCGTCGGCGGCATCCGGGCGCCGAACCTCGAGCGACTCGGTCTGGGGCGAACGGACGTGATCGAAGGGGTGCCGCCCGCGGGGGAGAACGGCACCGCGGCCGGGCGCCTCACCGAGCGGTCCGCCGGCAAGGACACGACGACCGGCCATTGGGAGATCGCCGGCATCGTCCTCGATGACCCGTTTCCGACCTATCCGGAGGGCTTCCCCGCCGAAATCATCGAGCCGTTCGAGCGAGCGATCGGGCGGGAGATCCTCGGCAACGAGCCCGCGAGCGGGACCGAGATCATCGAGCGGCTCGGAGAGGAGCAGCTTCGCACCGGCAAGCCGATCGTCTACACGAGCGGCGACACGGTCTTCCAGATCGCCGCTCACGCGAGCGTCGCCTCGCTGGCCGTGCTGTACGAATGGTCGCGGGCCGCGCGCCGGCTGCTGACGGGGCGTCACCGAGTCGGCCGCGTGATCGCGCGACCGTTCGATGGGGAACCGGGGAGGTTCGTGCGAACGCCCGGTCGCAGGGACTTCTCCGTCCCGCCGCCTCGTCCGACGCTCCTCGACGCATGTCGGGCGGCAGGAGTCTCCGTCTACGGCGTCGGCAAGATCCAGGACATCTTCGCCGGCGCCGGAATCACGGAAGGGCGGTACTCCGACGACAACGACGACGGTGTCCGCCTGACACTTTCGTTCCTTCGGCGCCCCGGGCCGAGCCTCGTGTTCACGAACCTCGTCGACTTCGACTCCAAGTACGGCCATCGCAACGACGTCGACGGGTACGCGAACTGCGTCGAGGCGTTCGATGCCCGCGTGCCGGAGATCTTCCGGGCGCTCGGGGACGGAGGGATGCTGTTCCTGACCGGCGACCACGGGTGCGATCCGACCACACCGTCGACGGATCACACCCGGGAGCGCACACCGCTCCTCGTCGCCGGCGCGCGTGGGAACGGAGTCGATCTCGGGACCCGCGGATCCTTCGCCGACCTCGGCGCCACCGTGGCGGACCTCCTCGGAGTGGAGATGCCCGACGGCGCGGCCCGAGAGAGCTTCCGCGATCTTCTGGAGGTCTGACTCGGGGTAATGCCAGGTCGCCGTATCCCTCGACGTCTAGTTGAGGGATACGCCGACGCACCGGTTTCGCTTCGACCGGTGGGGTATCGTTCGGCCGCGATGACCTCCCAAACGATCACGTTCGCCCTCTACCTCGCGATCGCGGTCTTGCCGAGCGTCGCCGTGCACGAGTACGCCGAGGCGCGTGCGGCGGGCCGGCTCGGAGATCCGTCGCCTCGGCGGTGGGGGAGACTGACCCTCGACCCTCGGCCGCATATCGACCGCTTCGGCACCGTGGTCCTGCCGGCTCTGCTTCTGCTCCTGATCGCCGTCGGAGTCCCCGCGATCCCGTTCGCCTACGCCAAACCGCTCCCACTCGAGCCCTCGTACCTGCGCCGCCCGGACCGAGATGACGTCCTCGTCGCCCTCGCGGGCCCGTTCGCGAATCTCGCCGTCGCGGCGGTGGCCGGGATCCTCGTTCGCTTCCTCGGCGGAGAGGCTCAGCGCTTCGTGATCGCGGTCCTGTACTTCAATGCGATCCTGTTCGTCTTCAACCTCCTGCCGATCCCGGGACTCGACGGCGCGCGCATCCTCGCTCGCTACCTCCACGGCCGCGCGAAGGAGGTCTATGTCGACTTCGCGCAATACCTCCCTCTGGTCCTGATCGTCGTCTTCTTCGTCTTCGGCGGGCCGATCCTCGGGATCGTGAACATCGTCGCGGGCTCGCTCTGCACCTCGCTCAGCGCCGGGCGCTGCTGAAGCGTTTCCATCCTCCGCGGAGTTCGACCATCCGAGGGGTATCATGCGCAACGCGCGCCCGGCGAACCACGGCGAGCGGTGCCCCCGACGGGAGATGCAGATGACCCTCGACCCGGACGCAATGTCGAGCTTCACCGTCGAGCTGCCGGTGTTCCGCGGCCCCTTCCGCGCCTTGACCGACCTCATCCTCGACCAGAAGGTCGACGTCTGCGATGTGCCGATCGCTCGCGTGACGCAGGAGTTCCTTCACCGCTCGGCGGAGGAGGTCGAGTCGTGGAACCTCGAGGAGGCCACGTGGTTCGTTGCCGCCTGCGCGATGCTCCTCGAGCTCAAAGTGGGCCGGCTGATGCCGCGCCACGAGGAACCGGACGAGGACGACATCCTCGGCGTTTCCCCTGACCTCCTCTACGCCAGGAGCCTCGAGCTGGCCGCATTTCGCGAGGCCACGGTCGACGTCTCCAGGCTGATCGAGCAGGCGAGCAGGTCGTTCCCCCGGACGGCAGGCCCGCCGCCGGAGTTCTCCCACCTGTATCCCGACGTGCTCGAGGACGTCACGGTCGCCGAGCTCGCCTCGATCGCGGCGGCGGCGCTCCGCCCGCCGCCGGCTCTCGACCTGTCTCACGTGACTCCGATCACGTTCACGGTGGCGGATGCGATCGAGATGGTCACCGCGCAGCTCGGGGAGGCGGGAGCCGCTTCGTTCCGGCAACTCGTGGCGGCGTGTGAGGACCGGATCCAGGTCGTCGTGAGCTTCCTCGCGCTCCTAGAGCTCTACCGTGACGGAAAGGTCGACCTCTCCCAGGCGGAGACGTTCGGCGAGATCGAGGTTCGATGGAACGGCTGAAGTCGACGCAACCCGGGAGGTCAACGTGACGGACATGCTGCGCTCACTCGAGGCTCTGCTGTTCGTCTCCGATGAGCCGGTGACGTCCGTGGTCCTCGCGCAGGCCCTCGACCTGGACCGGAGCCTCGTGGATCGCCTGTGCGAGGAGCTCTCGCGCTCGTACGAGGAGCGAGGCGCGGGCCTCGTCGTGCAGAACGTCGCGGGAGGGTGGAAGCTCGCGACGCATCCGGACACGAGCGACGTCGTGGAGCGATACGTCACGTCGTCGCGACATGCGCGGCTGACCCGCGCGGCGCTGGAGACCCTCGCGATCGTCGCGTACAAGCAGCCGGTCACCCGCCACCAGATCAACTCGATCCGTGGCGTCAACTCCGACGGGGTCCTCCGCGCGTTGGGGGAGCGCGGCCTCGTGACCGAAGTCGGACGGGAGAGCGCGCCGGGCAATCCGCTGCTCTACGGAACGACGCCTGAGTTCCTCGAGCGTCTCGCGCTCCCGTCGCTCTCCGATCTCCCGCCGCTCGCGCCGCTCCTCGGCAACGCCGCCGGCGCCGCCCGCGAAGCGGAGTAGCCGTCGGGACGATGCCTCTCGAGCGGGTCCAGCGCTCGCTCGCCCGCGCCGGATTCGGCTCCCGACGGGCCTCGGAGGATCTGATCCGAGACGGTCGCGTCACGATCAACGGTCGGGTGGCGTCCCTCGGCGACCGCGTCGACCCCGTAACCGACGTGGTCGAGGTCGACGGCTCTCGGGCCGTCACGGATCCGGACGCTCGGACGTTCGCCCTCCACAAGCCTGCCGGCGTCGTGAGCTCGCTGAAGGATCCGCAGGGAAGGCCGGACCTGACGGCGTACCTGCCGGCCGAGACGCGTGTCGTCCCCGTCGGGAGGCTCGACCGGGAGACCGAAGGGTTGCTGCTGTTGACCGGGGACGGCGAGCTTGCGAACCGCCTGATGCACCCGCGTTATGAGGTGGAGAAGGAGTACCTCGCCGAGGTCCAGGGAGCCCCGAGCGCCAAGCAGCTCGCCGACCTCCGACGCGGCGTGGAGCTCGACGACGGCCTCGCGCGACCCCGCTCCGTCCGCGTCGTCGATTCGGCGGGGGAGCGAGCGGCGCTTCGGCTCGTGCTGACGGAAGGACGCAAGCGGGAGGTCAGACGGATGCTCGCCGCGGTAGGACTCCCGGTGCGGAGGCTCGTCCGGGTCCGCGTGGGCCCCGTCCGTCTCGGAACGCTCCCGGCGGGGAGTCTCCGCGAGATCGACGGAGAGGAGCTCGGCGCGCTCTACCGCGCTCCCGGACGGTAGCCTGAGCCGCGGCCGGCACCTGCGCCGGCCGTAGCCACCACGAGGGAGGTACGGCACGCGATGAGCATGCGGGCAGCGCGCGGAGCGATCCGCGTCGCATCGGACGACCGCGACGTCCTCCTCTCCGCGACCGAGCGCCTCCTCTCGGAGCTGTTGGAGCGCAACGCGATCGAGACGGAGGACCTCGTGAGCATCCTGTTCACGGTGACCGACGATCTCCGATCGGTGTTCCCCGCCGAGGCGGCTCGGAAGATGGGCCTCGGGAAGGTGCCGCTCCTGTGCGCCCGCGAGATCGACGTTCCCGGAGCGATGCGGAGCGTTGTTCGCGTGCTGATGCATTTCCGCTCCGATGCGGCGCTCGACGACGTCGTCCACGTGTACCTCGACGGCGCGGAGTCCCTTCGAGACGACCTGGCGTGACGGGGATGCCTCGCTCCGTCGACACCGTCGCCGTGATCGGAACGGGGCTCATCGGGACCTCGATCGCGATGGCGGCGCATCGGGCGGGGCATCGCGTCGTCGGGATCGACGCGGACCCGAGCGTCCTCGCAAGCGCAGCGGCGATCGCGACGTTCGAGCCGGCGGATTCCGTGGAGAGCGCGGCCGCGGGCGCGTCGATCGCGTTCGTCTGCACTCCGATCCCGACGATCGCCTCGGTCGCCTCGGAGGTGCTGTCGCGCTCGGACGCGGTGGTTTCGGACGTCGGCAGCGTGAAGTCGCACGTCGTCGAGGAGGTGGAACGCGCGACGCCCGAGCACACCGCCCGCTTCGTCGGCGGTCATCCGATGGGCGGTTCGGAGCGATCCGGACCGGACGGCGCCTCCGCCTCCGTTCTCGACGGGATCGCGTGGGTGCTGACCCCGACGGCCTCGACCGATCCGGCCGCGGTGGCCCGCGTCGAGCGTTTCGCCTCCGAGGTCGGCGCGCAGCCGATCCTGATGAACGCCGAACGCCACGACCGGTTGGTGGCCGTCGTCAGCCATCTCCCGCAGGTCGCGTCGACCGCGCTGATGGGCCTCGCGGCGGAGCAGGAGGCGGGCGAGCCGGAGATCCTCCAGCTTGCCGCGGCCGGCTTCCGCGACCTCACCCGGCTGGCGGCGTCGAACCCCGAGCTCTGGGCCGGGATCCTTCGCGCGAACGAGGACGCCTTCTCCCGAGCGCTCGACCTCTACATCGAGCGCCTGAACCGCCTCCGAGAGCTCGTCGCCGAAGGAGACGGCGGCTTGGAACGAGCGTTCGCGGACGCCAAACGCGCCCGGCTCGGCCTCGCCGCGAAGCCGCAGGTTCGCGCCGGCGTCGCCGTCCTACAGGTTCCGGTGCCGGACCGCCCGGGGGTCCTCGCCGATCTGACCGCCGCGCTGGGGGCCGCCGACGTGAACATCGAGGACCTGCAGATCGTTCACTCCCCGGAGGGAGGGCGAGGAACCGTCCACCTCACGCTTGCATTGGACGACCTCGACCGTGCCCTCGCCTGTCTCGGTAGTGGAGGGTTCGAGGCTCTCCGCCTCGCCTGAATCGCGATGCGGGTCCACGTCACCCCGTCGAGGCTTCGTGACGCCGAGCTGCGCGTACCCGGCGACAAGTCGATCGCGCATCGATGGTTGATCCTGGCCGCCGTGGCCGAGGGAAGGAGCGACCTCATCGGAGTTCCAGCGGGGCTCGACCTGCGCTCGACGGCCAGGTGCCTGGCCCAGGTCAACCCGCGAGCGACAACGGGCCTCAGCCAGTGGGTCAACGCCCATGTGTCGGGCGGTGAGGTGGGGAGTTTCACGTGGGACGAACCGGCCCGCGAACGCTCGGCGTCGTCGGTTCGCATCGAGGGTGAGGGTTGGGACGCGCTCCGAGCGCCCTCCGAGCGGTTGGACTGCGGCAACTCCGGAACCACGATGCGGTTGCTGATGGGCCTCCTTTCCGCCGGGCCGGGGGACGTCGTCTTCGTCGGGGACGAGAGCCTGTCGCGGCGTCCGATGGAGCGCGTCGCCGAACCGCTCCGCCGCATGGGCGCCGATATCCGGACGACACGGGGGACGCCGCCGGTGACGCTCCACGAGGCCGCCGTTCGAGGCATCGACGAGACGCTCGAGATCGCAAGCTCTCAGGTGAAGAGCGCGATCCTCCTCGCGGCGCTCCGGGCTGACGGAGAGACCATCGTCCGCCAGGCTTCGCAGACCCGCGACCACACGGAGCGCGCGCTCTTGTACCTCGGCGCGGCGGTCACGATCGCAACTGGAGCGATCACCGTCCACGCGTCGGACGTGCCCGGCTTCCGCGGAGTCGTGCCCGGAGATCCCTCGTCCGCCGCGTTCCTCATCGTCGCAGCGGCGATCGCGGGATCGGCTCTGCGCGTCCGCGAGGTCGGCATGAATCCCACTCGCACGGCGTTCCTCGATGTGCTGCGCGAAGCGGGTTGCGAGATCGAAGCGCGTGTCGAATCGTCCGAGGTGGGCGAGCCCGTCGGTGAGCTCCTCCTCGCACCTCGAACGACCGGGCTTCGAGGACTCTCGACGAGCCGGGAGCGGTTCCCCCTCCTCGCCGACGAGATTCCCGCTCTCGCGGTCCTCGCCGCCGCCGCGGACGGCCCGTCGAGATTCTCCGGCGCGGGGGAGCTTCGCGTGAAGGAGTCCGATCGTCTGAGCGGGATCGTCGAGGGTCTCCGCGCCCTCGGTGCCGACGCCGCCGTGGAGGGCGACGACCTCGTCGTTGCGGGGGGCGGCATCCGCGGCGGGAGCGTCGACGGAGGCGCGGATCATCGTCTCGCCATGGCGTTCGCGATCGCGGCGACCGCGGCGACGGATAAGACGACCATCGAAGGCATCGAGGCCGCCGAGGTCTCCTTCCCGGGATTCCTCGCGGCCCTCCGCCGGCTCGGTGCGGAGATCGATCTCGCATGAGCGCCCGGCTCGTGATCGCGATCGACGGCCCGGCGGGTTCGGGCAAGTCGACGCTCGCGGAACGCCTCGCGAGCCATCTCGGCCTTCCGTACGTCAACACGGGGACGATGTATCGGGCCGTGGCACTTGAAGCTCGACGTCGAGAGATCTCCCCCGACGACGCGCATGGGCTGGAGGCGATCGCCCGCAGCCTCAGGTTCGACCTGAGCTCCTCGACGTCGATCCCCGTGCTCCACGTCGACGGAGAACTCCCCCGCTGGGATCTCTCGTCGCAGGAGGTGGAGGGAACCGTCTCCCGAGTGTCGAGCCACCCGGAGGTTCGCGCCGTTCTGCGGACCGCGCAGCGCCGACTCGGCGCCGGTGGAGGAGTGATCGAGGGCCGAGACATCGGCAGCATCGTGTTTCCCGACGCCGAGGTGAAGGTGTTCCTCGACGCCGCGCCGGAGGTACGTGCCTCCCGACGCATCGAGGAGCGCACCGGCGTCCCGCGGCGCAGCCGCGAGGGGGAGGAACCGATCGCAGAGGCGCTAGCCGCTCGCAATGCCGCCGACGAACGGACGACGCCGTTCGTGCCCGCGGTGGACGCCCTCGTGCTCGATACCTCCACGATGAGCGCCGACGAGGTGTTCGACGCGGTCCTGGACCTCGTCCGGAACCGCACCGACGAGGGCTCCGACCCGAGCCGGCCGTGAAAGGCGCACCGAAGGTTGCCGTCGTGGGTCGCCAGAACGTCGGCAAGTCCACCCTCGTCAACCGGCTGCACGGCCGGCGAGAAGCGATCGCCGACGAGCGCCCCGGCGTCACGCGTGACCGCGTCGAGGTCGAGGCTTCGTGGCGCGGCCGGACGTTCCTTCTCGTGGACACCGGCGGATACCTCGCCGGCGCGCGCGGCATCGAGCGCCTCGTGGGCGAGCAGGCGGATCGAGCTGCGGAGGAAGCGGATCTCATCCTCCTCGTGACGGATGCCGCAACCGGAGTCACCGAGGAGGACGCGACCCTCGCCTCGAGACTGCACAAGGCTCCGGCTCCCGTCCTGGTCGTGGTCAACAAGACCGACAGCGAGAGGGATGAAGCGGAGGCGTTCTCGTTCCACGCCCTCGGCTTGGGAGAGCCGATCGCTGTATCGGCGCTTCATGGTCGAGGCTCCGGGGATCTGCTCGACGCGATCGTCGCGCTCCTTCCCGAAACTTCCAGTCGAGGTGTGATCGAGGGTGAGGACCGCTTCGCGATCGTCGGCCGGCCGAACGTCGGCAAGTCGTCGCTGTTCAACCGGTTCGTCGGAACGATGCGATCGGTCGTGTTCGAGGAGGCCGGCACCACACGCGACGCGGTGGACGCGATCGTGACGTGGAACGGCCGTCGCCTGCGTTTCGTGGATACGGCCGGGTTCCGACGCCCAACCCGGGCGCAGGGGGTGGAGTACTACGGCTTCCTCCGCGCCGTCCGCGCGATCGAACGCGCCGAGGTGGCCCTCCTCGTGATCGACGCGACGGCCGGGCTCACCGCCGAGGACAAGCGCATCGCGGCGCGCGTGATGGAGGCCGGGCGTGGCCTCGTGATCGCTGCGAACAAGTGGGATCTCATCCAGGAGAAGGACACTGCGTTCAAGCAGCTTGGGCGCCTGGGCGCGCCGTTCGCCGGCGCGCCGGTCCTGCGGACCTCTGCGGTGAAGGGCACCGGCGTCTCCAAGGTCCAGCCGGAGCTGCTGCGGCTGGCCGAGGCCTGGACCCGTCGAGCTTCCACGGCGGAGGTGAACCGCGTCCTCGAACAGGCTCAGGCCGAGCGCCCGCCGCCGGCTCCCGCTCGGAGGTTCAAGTACGCGACCCAGGCACAGACCGGGCCGCCGGTGTTCGTGCTGTTCGGCGGAGGAAAGCCGCCGCCGACCTATCAACGGTTCCTCGAGCGGCGGCTGCGCGAAGCGTTCTCCCTTCACGGCGTGCCGATCCGACTTCGGTTCCGCACGGAACGCTCGGGCCGCCGGAGCGCCCGGGAGACGTAACCGCCCACGACCAGGCGCGTCGGAGCGAACGTGCGGCGCGCCGCGAAACAGGAGGAGACACAGGATGACCACGCTCGCACTCGCACTCCCGCCCACCCGGGCCGCCGAACGGCGCGCCTACCGCGTCGCGCTCGTCGTCGGAGGAAGCCTGCTCGTTGCGGCCTTGGCGCAATTGCAGTTCCCGCTTCCGTTCACGCCCGTGCCGGTCACCGGGCAGACGCTCGGGGTTCTGTTGGTGGGAGCCGCGCTCGGCCCGGAGCTCGCGGTAGGAGCGATGCTGCTCTATCTCGCCGAAGGGGCGATCGGGCTTCCATTCTTCGCGGCCGGGGGTCACGGCTGGTTACTCCTGACGCTCACGTCGGCGTCGGGGGGCTATCTGTGGGGTTTCGTCGCCATGGGCGCTGTCGTCGGAGCGCTCGCGCGGCGCGGATGGGATCGGTCGCTGCGGAGTTCGATCAGCGCGATGCTGCTCGGGGAGATCGTCCTGTACGCGATCGGCGTTCCGTGGCTCGCCGCCGCGACCGGCGTCGGGATCCAGCGTGCGCTCGTCCTCGGGTTGTACCCGTTCGTGCTGGGCGACGTGTTGAAGCTCTTCGCAGCCGCGGCGCTCCTGCCCGCGGCTTGGAGGCTGACCCGCCGCTCGGAGCGGTAAGGTTCCACCGAGCGGCGGGTGCGAGTCCGCCGCGCCGGATCGGGCCGTGGCGCAGCTTGGTTAGCGCGTCTGACTGGGGGTCAGAAGGTCGGCGGTTCGAATCCGCCCGGCCCGACGGAAGATCGGAACGCAGCTTCAAGCGATCGGAACGGTCGCCTAAGCTCCCTCGATGCGAGCGGGCGGGGGCAGGGCGCGGGCGTGAAGTTCGTCGTCTGGGCCATCCTCGGCTGGATCGCCCTCAACGTCGTCCTCCTCGGAGTCTGGTTCGCGTACGGGCGCTACGCGAACCGACGCCGTCAACGGCGGCGGCCACCGAGCGGGTTCGAGGTCCGAGAGCCGCAACGCCCGCTCCGTCCCGTCTCGCGTCCCACAGCGCCAGATCCGATCGAACGGCGAAGGGCCGAAGATCTCGACGTGGGGTTCCTCGGTCCGATGATCGGCGCGCTACGAGATCCGTATCCGCCGAGCCGGCGTGAGGCCGTTCGTGCGTTGAAGGCGATCGGTCATCCGCGAGCGATCCCGCCGCTGACCGAGGTGATGGAGACGGATCCCTCCGCGGAGGTTCGCGAGGAGGCCGCTGAAGCCGTCGAGGCCCTCCGTCAGCGCGCGTCCGGCTCGGCTTGAGGCGATCCGTGGCGCATCCGCAAGAGCCGGCGTCCTCCGCCGTTCTGACGGTGCCGAACGCGATCTCGTTCGCGCGCATCCTGCTCATCCCGATATTCGTCGCGCTGCTGTTGAACGACGGAACCGAGCGCGCGGGACTCCTCCTGTTCGCGGTCGTCGCGGCGAGCGACTGGGTGGACGGCTACGTCGCGCGAAGGACCGGCCAGGTCTCCGAGCTGGGAAAGCTCCTCGACCCCACGGCGGACCGCCTCGCGATCGGCGCGGGACTGATCGCGCTCGCGGTCGCCGGCGCGGTGCCCTGGTGGGCGGTGCTGCTCGTGATCGTGCGGGACCTGCTCGTCCTCGCAGCCGGGATCGCCCTCCTCGCCGTCAGGGGAGCTCGCATCGACGTCCGCTTCCTCGGAAAGGTCGCGACGTTCACGCTGATGGTCTCGATCGTGCTGCTCGCATACGGACACTTCGGCATCCCGCCCGCTTCGCTCTCGCGTGCGCTCGGATGGATCGGCTACGGGATCGGGCTCGCGGAGTCCTACGTCGCGACGGTCTTCTACGCGAGCGATCTCCGCGACGCGTGGCGCTCGCCTCAGGCGAGCAAGCGGCGCTCCGGGGAGCCGGAGGCGCGCGGCTATGATGAGCCGCGTGGAGACGCCTGACGATCTCCGATACACGCGCGAGCATGAATGGGCTCGCGACGAGGGCGACGGCAAGGTTCGCGTGGGCATCACCGACTACGCGCAGGACGCGCTCGGCGACGTCGTGTACGTCGACGTGCCCGAACCCGGAACGCAGGTCAACGCCGGGCAGCCGCTGGGCGAGGTCGAGTCGACCAAATCCGTGTCCGACATCTACAGCCCGGTGAGCGGCGTCGTCGCGGAAAAGAACGCGGCGCTCGACGACGCGGCCGAGCTCGTGAACCAGGCTCCGTACGGCGAGGGATGGATCGCACTGATCGAGGTCTCCGAACGCACGGCCCTCGACGGCCTCCTCGCCGCTGCGGCCTACCGATCCTTCGTCGAGGAGCTCTCCTCGGACTGACCGGCCGCCGACGCCCGGAATCCGAACCGTCCAGCACGACGCGAGCGTTGACCTCTCGTTCGAGCTCCACTAATCTCGACCATCGGTTGAGCCTGTGGCACTAGGAGAGGACCAACCGTGAGGCCGAGCTTCGGAAGCGAAGGCGGATGACAGTGTTCTGCCCCTACTGTGGACATCGAAATCCCGACGACGCGCGGTTCTGTTCGAACTGCGGACGTTCGTTGGAAGGCGAGACAACGCTCTCGGTGAGTCCGATCGAGGCGGAGGATGACGGTGCGACCGACGTCTCTGTACCGTCGGACAAGCTCGAGCCCGGCCAGGCTCTCCTTGTGGTGCGGCGTGGCCCGAATCAGGGATCGACGTTCCTCCTCGACGCGGAGCGGACGACGGCCGGGCGCCTCCCCGAGAGCGACATCTTCCTCGACGACGTGACCGTTTCTCGCAAGCACGTGGAGTTCCTGCGGTCGGGGGGCGCGTACACGATCCGCGACGTCGGAAGCCTCAACGGCACATACGTGAACGGCGAGCGGGTCGAGCAGACGGAGCTCGCGTCGGGCGACGAGGTGCAGATCGGCAAGTTCAAGCTCGGGTTCTTCTCGAGAGAGTGAGGCAGGGACATGGCAACACGGAGCTACCAGTCGATCGGTGAGGTTCTCGTCTCCTTGAAGGCGGAATTCCCCGACATCACGATCTCGAAGATCCGGTTCCTCGAGGCGAAGGGACTCATCGAGCCCGAACGCACGCCGTCGGGCTACCGGAAGTTCTACGAGGCCGATGTCGAACGTCTGCGGTCGATTCTGAAGATGCAGCGTGGGGAGTACCTCCCGTTGAAGGTGATCAAAGAGCGCCTCGCGAAACAGCAGGCGGAGCCGGAAGACACGTCCGAGGACCTCGTCGACACGGAGGACACCGCGGACGAGGACCTCGTGGAGCCCGCGACGGGGCTGCAGATGTCGATCGAGGAGATGTCCGCCGCGACCGGGGTCGACCAGGAACACATTAAGGAGCTCGAGTCGTTCGGTCTCGTGTGCAGCCACGGTCCGTCGGCCAGTCCGTACTACGACGGGGACGACTACGTGGTCTTGTCGATCGTGAAGGACTTCTTCAAGTACGGCGTCGAGCCGCGCCACCTGACGATGTACCGGCACTTCGCCGAGCGCGAGGCGTCGTTCTTCGAGGCCATCATCCTGCCGATGCTGCGGCAGCGGAATCCGGACGCGCGCCGCACGGCGACGCGTTCGCTGACCGATCTTGCGAAGGTCTCGAAGAAGCTCAAGCAGGCGCTGTTGCGGACGAACCTCCGCCAGTACCTCGAGAGCGCGTGACGCGACGGCCCCGCGGACACGCCGTCGCGGGCGCTCTCCTCGCAGCGCTCCTGCTCGCCTCGCCGGCCCTCGTCGTCGCTGCAGAGCCCGGTGCCGCCTCGCCGGGCGTTCCGCCCGCGACGCCCGTCCCGCCGCACGGATCGCCGTCTCCGTTCCCCACGGTCCTGCACACGCCCGCGCCGACGCTGCATCCGCCGGATGTCGCAGCGAAGGGCGCGATCCTCGGCGACCTCTCCACCGGCCAGGTGCTGTTCTCCCGCAGCCCCGACCATCCGCGACCGATCGCGAGCATCACCAAGATCATGACGGCGCTCCTGTCGCTCGAGCGGTTGGAGCCGAGCACGGTCGTAACGGTCAAGCCCGAAGCCGCTCCGGGACAGGTCGTCGGCCTCTCGGAGCTCGGGCTGGTCGCGGGGGAGCGGATCACCGTCCACGACCTCCTCTACGGGCTGATGCTCCCATCGGCGAACGACGCCGCCGTCGCGCTCGCACAGCAGATCTCGGGGAGCACCGACGCGTTCGTCTCGTTGATGAACCGGCGCGCGGAGAAGCTCGGGCTCGACCATTCGCGCTTCTTCTCTCCGAACGGGCTCGACGACCGCGGCTACTCCACACCGCACGACCTCTTCGAGCTGACACGGGAGGCATACGAACAGCCGTTGTTCGCGAAGATCACGCGAACGAAGTTCGCCGACGTCTCCGGGCCGAACGGGAAACCGCGGCACCTGCAGAACCGGAACGTCTTGTTGTGGCTGTATCCCGGCGCGTTCGGCGTCAAGACGGGCTACACACGCGCGGCCGGGTACTGCGTCGTCGCGGCAGCGGAACGCGAGGGACTCCGGCTCGTCGCGGTCGTGCTGGGGGAGCCGGGGGAGGCCTTCTCCGACGCGGCCTCACTCCTCGACTACGGGTTCCGCGCGTTCGACCGGAAGACGTTCGTGACGGAAGGGCAGACGTTCCCCCCCGTCGCGCTCCACGGTGAGTCGGTTCCGGTGGCCGCACAGGAGCGTCTGGAAGGGCTCGTTCCGGCCGGGTCGGCCTCGTCGGCGAAGCGCCAGGTGGATGTCGTTCCGCGGGCGCCGTTCCCTCCCGCCACGGGAGATGCTGTCGCGACCGTGGTGGTGACCGCCGGCGGAAAGCCGATCGGGTCCGTGCCGCTCGTCGCGACGGCGCGGCCTGAGCCGCCCCCGCCACCGCCTGGGGGGTGGTTCGGCCGCGCGGCGGGCGCCCTCCACGCGGCGCTCTCGGCCACGCTCTCGGCGCTGCTCTCCTGAGCCGCCGATAGAATCGGGACGCATGTCCGACGAGGTCACGGTCCTCTTTCCGCGCGAGGAGATCCGTGAGCGCGTCGAACAGCTCGGAGCCGCCCTCGCTCGCGATTACGCGGGCCGCACGCCGGTCCTGATCTCCGTCCTGAAAGGCGGCTCCATCTTCCTCGCGGACCTGTTCCGCGCGATGCCGGTGTCGCTCCGTGTCGAGTTCATGTCGATCTCGGCATACGGCGGAGCGTCGGGACCCTCCGGCGTCGTCCGGATCCTGAAGGACCTCGACCGCGACATCGGAGGGGAGGACGTCCTGGTCGTGGAGGACATCGTCGACACCGGCCTCACGCTGTCCTATCTGCTGTCGACCCTCCGCTCACGCCAGCCGGCCTCGCTCGAGGTCTGCACCCTCCTCGACAAAGCGGTGCGGCGGATCGCGCCGCTCGGCATGCGCTACGTCGGGTTCGACTGTCCGGACCGCTTCGTGGTGGGATACGGCCTCGATCACGAGGAGCGGTACCGGAACCTCCCCGACATCGTCGCGGTCGATCCCGAGAGCCTCTCCGCGAACCCCCACCTCCTGGTGCCGTACCTCGCCGATCGCGACGCCCCCGCGAGCGCCGGCGAAGTTGTCGGACCAGAGGGGCCTCGTTACAGTCCTCGGTAAGCCCATGATTCGAATGACCCTCGCCGGTGTCCGGGTCGAACTGCCAACGAACCAGCCGATCGTGCTGCTCAAGGAGGACGAAGGCGAGCGGTACCTTCCGATCTGGATCGGAGCGGCAGAGGCCGCGGCCATCGCCTTCGCGCTCCAGGGCGTCGTCACTCCGCGTCCGATGACGCACGACCTCATGAAGAACCTCCTCGAGGAGGTCGGCGCGCACATCCAGCGGATCGAGATCACCGAGCTCCGAGAGGGCACGTACTACGCCAACATCAACATGCGGATGAACGGCAACGCCTACGAGATCTCCGCGCGGCCGAGTGACGCGATCGCACTGGCGGTCCGTGTGGAAGCGCCGATCTTCGCCGACGAGGAGGTCCTGACCGATGCCTCGATCCTCATCCCGAGCGACGAGGAGGACGAGGTCGAGAAGTTCCGCGAGTTCATCGAGAGCGTGAACCCCGAGGACTTCGCCTAGCCCCCGATTCGGTTCCGCCCGCCGGTCCGGAGTTGCTCAGCCGTAGAAGGTGAGCGTGACCCAGTAGGCCCCGTTGACATGCGCGACGCCGATCCCGACATGAGTGAAGCGCCCGTTCAAGATGTTCGCGCGATGCAGGGGGCTGTTCATGAACGCGTCCTGGAGCGTCGGCAGCGTGTCCGTCGTCATCCCGACGTTCTCGCCCCAGACCGACCAGCGCCAGTGGCGAAGCTCCCTCGGGACGTTCGCGGTGTGGAACAGGGTGTTCTGCGAGGCCATCTGGCGGCTGTGTCGCGTCGCCATCTTGGACAGGCGCGTGTTGAGCTTCAGCCGGGGGACCCCGTGGTTCGCGCGGCTCTGGTTGGTGAGCGCGAGCATCTGCTGTCGCGGCGTGGTTGCGGCGAGGGCCGGCTCGGCGCCGGCGAGGGAGACCGAGCCCGCGAGCGCGCACGAGAGGGCGGCTGCAATCAGCGGCCGGGATGCGCTTCGCATCATCGATAACCTCATGGAACTACCTTCCTCCGGGTACGCCCGTCCCTCCATCCATCGGACGAGCGTCATCCTCAGTTGAGTCCGAAGGAAACGGATTCGTGCGGCGATCGCGACAGCGGGAGCGGAGATCCGACTCGTTGACACGCTTCATGCCCGGACGTAGGGTTCCTTACGCCCTCGTAATTACGGAGCTGTGATGGTGGAGCAGGGCTATCGGGTGCCGGAAGTGTGCCGGATCATCGGCATCAGCTACCGGCAGCTGGATTACTGGGCCCGCACGGAGCTCGTCCGGCCCTCGATCCAGGACGCGCAGGGCTCCGGCACCCAGCGCCTCTACTCGTTCCAGGATCTCGTGGAGCTCCGGGTCATCAAGAAGCTCCTCGACGCGGGTGTCTCGCTCCAGCGGGTTCGCAAGGCGGTGGAGTACCTCCAGAGCAACAAGATGCCCGCCGCCGGTGTGACGCTGATGTCGGACGGCAACAGGATCTACGCCGTCGACTCGCCGGAGGCCGTGGTGGATCTCCTCTCCAAGGGTCAAGGGGTGTTCGCGATCGCCGTCGACAAGGTCGCCACGGACCTCGAGGGGAGTCTCGCGAAGTCCGCTTCCGGGGCCAAGAAGGCCCGAGGCGCCGCCTCCGCCGGAGGCGCGTGACCGCGGTCGTGACGGCCGATCCGCCGGCCCCACGCAGCGATACCGTCAGATTCGCGCACCACTCCGAGCGCCAGTTCGCTCGACTGCTCGACTTCTATCAGATCGAATGGGAGTACGAGCCGACCTCCTTCGACCTCGAGTGGGACAACGAGGGCAACGTGGTCCAGAAATTCACGCCTGACTTCTACCTGCCGCAGTACGACCTCTACATCGAGATCACGACGCTCAACCAGAAGCTCGTCACGAAGAAGAACCGGAAGATCCGGCGTCTCCGGGAGCAGTACCCCGAGGTGAACTGCAAGATCTTCTATCAGCGCGACTACCTGTCGCTCGTCAGCAAGTACGGGCTCGAGGGCCTTACGGGATAGGTCCGCGGCACCGGCCGCGGCCGCCCGTACACTGAACCCTCGGATGCGCTATGCGCCGCACACCGAGGAAGACATCCGCGAGATGCTCGCGCGGACGGGCGCCGCGACGATCGACGACCTCTTCTCGACGATCCCCACATCCGTGCGCCTCCAGGGCGGCCTCGATCTCCCCGCCGGTGTCTCGGAGATGGAGACGGTCGACCGGCTGAAGGAGCTCGCACTCCGCAACCGCTCGGCGGAGGATCTCGTCTGCTTCGCGGGCGCCGGCGCCTACGACCACTACGTGCCGAGCGCCGTCTGGGCGCTCGCGGGTCGCTCTGAGCTGATGACCTCCTACACGCCCTACCAGCCTGAGCTGTCCCAGGGCGTCCTGCAGCTCCTGTTCGAGTACCAGTCGATGATCTGCGAGCTCACCGCGATGGAGGTCTCGAACGCCTCCCTCTACGACGGCGCGACGGCGCTCGTCGAAGCGGTCAACCTCGCGCGCGCGTCGACCGGCCGCGATCGTGTGCTCGTCTCCGGCGCCGTCGACGATCGATACGTCCGCGTGTTGCACGCCTACGGCAGGGGGGCGGGATACGAGCCCGAGGTCTTCCCGGTTCCCGACGGCATCGGCGGGACGTTCCAGGGCGGGGAGGACGTCGCAGCCGTGATCGTGCAGCATCCGAACGTGTACGGAGAGCTCGAGCCGGTTCGCGAACTTTTCGATGCCGCGCACGGGAGCGGCGCGCGCGCGATCCAGATCTTCGATCCGCTCTCGCTCGGCGTGCTCGCACCGCCGGGGGAGGTCGGAGCCGACGTCGCCGTTGCGGAGGGGCAGTCGCTCGGCAACCACCTGAACTTCGGCGGGCCCTACCTCGGCATCATCGCGACGCGGATGGAGGACGTACGCAAGCTCCCGGGCCGCATCGTGGGGGAGACCGTCGACGCCGACGGCAAGCGCGGGTACGTCCTCACGCTCCAGGCGCGGGAGCAGCACATCCGCCGGGAGAAGGCCACGTCGAACATCTGCACGAACCAGACGCTGATGGCGATCGCGGCCACCGTGTACCTCGCGTGGCTCGGGCCGGAGGGCCTCCGCGAGCTGGGGGAGCGGTGCGCCGCGAAGGCACGCTACGCGGCGGACCGGCTGACCGCTGTCGGCGGCGTGGAGCTCCTCCATCCGGAGGCACGGTTCTTCAAGGAGTTCGCCGTCCGCCTCCCGAGGCCGGCCAGGGGCGTTCGCGATGCCCTGGTCGATCGAGGGATCCTGGGCGGCGTCCCCCTCGAGCAGGCGGGGGAGAACGTCCTGCTCATCGCGGTCACGGAGCGGCGGACGCGCGAGCAGATCGACTCCTACGCCGACGCGCTGGCGGAGGTCCTCGCGTGATCGGAGCTCCTGTTCGCCGGCAGGGGCCACCCGGAGACGACCGGACGCTCATCGAGCGCTCCCGCCCGGGACGCCGGTCCTGGAGCCTTCCCGACCTCGACGTTCCCGCCGTGGAGATCCCACCCGAACATCGCCGTGGCGAGCCGCCGCAGCTCCCCGAGGTCTCGGAGCTCGACCTCGTCCGGCACGTGACACGGCTGTCGCAGATGAACTACGGCGTCGACACCGGTCCGTACCCGCTCGGTTCATGCACGATGAAGTACAACCCGAAGATGGCGGAGACCGTTGCGGGCCTTCCCGGATTCCAGCGAATCCATCCGCTGCAGCCCGCCGCCACGACGCAAGGAGCGCTCGAGCTCCTCCACGAGTTGGAACGCGCACTCTGTGCTGTCACCGGGATGGCCCGCGCGACGCTGCAGCCGCCGGCGGGCGCGTGCGGAGAGCTCACGGGCCTGCTGATCATGCGCGCGCACCACGAGCGGAACGGAGAGCCGCGCCGGAAGGTCATCATCCCGGACGCGGCCCACGGAACGAACCCGGCGAGCGTCCGGATCGGCGGCTTCGAGCCGGTGAAGGTCGCCTCCGACGCGCGAGGTCTCGTCGACGTGTCGGCGCTGGAGAAGCTCGTCGACTCCGACGTCGCGGGACTGATGTTGACGAATCCGAACACGCTCGGCCTGTTCGAGGAGGAGATCGAGGAGATCGCGCACACCGTCCACGAGGCCGGCGGGCTCCTCTATTACGACGGCGCGAACCTGAACGCGATCCTCGGACGTTGCCGTCCGGGCGACATGGGGTTCGACATCGTCCACATCAACACGCACAAGACGTTCGCGACGCCGCACGGCGGGGGAGGGCCCGGCGCCGGCCCCGTCGGCGTCACCGAGGAGCTCGCGCGGTTCCTCCCGACGCCCGTGGTGGAACGCCTCCCCGACGGCTCCTTCGCGCTGGAGCACGACCGCCCGGACTCCATCGGGCCGGTCCACGGCTTCTGGGGGAACTTCGCAGTGCTCGTCCGCGCCTACGCGTACCTGACGATCCACGGCGCCGACGGGCTGCAGGCTCTGTCCGAGGCAGCCGTGCTGAACGCGAACTATCTGGCGGCTCTCGTAGCGGAGGCCTATCCACGCGCGTATCCCGGGAAGCCGATGCACGAGTTCGTCGCCACCGCGAAGAGGTTCCAGCGCTCGGACCTCCACGCGATGGACCTCGCGAAGCGCCTGATCGATCTCGGGTCCCACCCACCGACGGTGGCGTTCCCGCTCGTCGTCGAGGAGGCGTTGATGATCGAGCCGACCGAGGCCGAGACGAAGGAGACGCTCGACGGCCTGGCGGACGCGCTCGTGCAGGTCGCACGCGAAGCGGAGTCTTCCCCGGAGCTCCTCCATGAGGCCCCGGTCACGACGCCGGTCCGGAGACTCGACGAGGCTCGGGCCGCGCGGCATCTGAAGCTTCGATGGTCGTCCGGCGCAGACTAGTTGTGCCGATCGCCGAGCGGCCGGACATCGAGCGGAGCTACGGCGTCCCGGAAGGCCCCGAAGGGTTGTTGACGTTCGACCGCGTGCGGGAGCGCCTGGCGAACTCCAGGAACTACTGGCTCTCAACCGTCCGTACGGACGGACGGCCGCACGCCGTCCCCGTGTGGGGTGTCCTCGTCGAGGATCGCATGCACTTCGGCGGAGGAAAGACGACGCGGAAGGCCCGCAACTGGTGACGAACCCCGCAGTCGTGCTCCACACGGAATCCGCGGAGGACGTCGTGATCCTCGAAGGGACCGCGATCGAGGTCAGCGAAGGCCACCGCCAGCGCGTCATCGACGACGCCTACGAGGCCAAATACGGCATCCGCCACGGAACGCCCGTCTGGCAGCTCCGTGCCTCCGTCGCCTTCGCGTGGACGGAGTTCCCGCGGACGGTGACCCGCTGGCGCTTCTCGGACGGGGGATGAGCGCTGAGGTAGGTCCACCTCCAGCGGGGAAAGCCCATCCCCGCGCTCGCTCCTCTAGCTAGTTTCCATAATGTACGTTATGGGGGATCGCTGTGTGAAGCAGCCGGGGCAGCCTCTTTGCCGGTCAACCGGGCCTTCACGCCCCAGACCGCGACCAGCCACAGCGCCTCCGCCACGATCCGGCGCGAGAGCTTCGAGTGGCCGTGCTCCCGCTCCCGGAAACTGATCGGACGCTCGGTGACGGCAAAGCCGTCCCGCCATGCGCGCAGCGCGAGCTCGATCTGAAATCCGTATCCCTCCGCGGTCGGCGGGCTCTGAAGGATGTGGGAGATCAGCCGGCTCCGGTAGACCCGGAAGCCGCTCGTGGCGTCGTGGATCGGAATGCCGAGCGACAGACGCGCGTACGCGTTCCCCGCCTTCGAGAGCAGAACCCGGCTCCGGCTCCAGTTGGTCACGCTTCCGCCGGGGATGTACCTGCTCCCGATCACGAGATCCGCCTCCTCCGCTCCTGCGAGCAGGCCGGAAAGCTCCTCCGGCCGGTGCGAGAGGTCGGAGTCCATCTCGACGACGAGGTCGTATCCGCGCTCCACCGCGTGCCGGAAGCCGGTCACGTACGCGCTCGCGAGGCCCATCTTCCGCGGACGGTCCAGCACTTCGACGCGGCCGCTAGCGGCTCGCTCCTTCGCGATCGCCGCGGTGCCGTCCGGCGAAGCGTCGTCGATCACGAGGAGGTCGACGGCCTCCGGCAGGGCCAGCAGGCGGTCGATCACGTCTCCGATCGTCTCGTGCTCCTCCAGGGTCGGAAGCAGGACGAGCGTTCGAGCACGCTGCGGCAGCGGCGGCGGCGATGTGAGCTCCCGCTCGCGACGACGAGGCACCAGGACGAGGCCTGCCGCGGCCACGACGGAGAGCCACGGGAACCAGTCCCCGAACCGCGTGTACACCGTCTGCGCCGTCGACGCGGTGATCGTCTGGCGAGTCGTCGTCGTCCGGAACAGGTCCGTCTCGTCGTGGACGCCGCCTTGGGGATCGATGTAGGCGCTGATCCCGGACACCGCCGCATGGACCACCCAGCGCGCGTTCTCCACGGCGCGGAAGCGGCTCATGATCAGGTGCTGCGCGGATGCCGCCGACATCCCGTAGGAAGCGTTGTTCGTCGAAACGACGACGAACTGCGCTCCCCGCGCGACGAGCTGCCGGTCGATCGACGGGAAGCTGTTCTCGAAACAGATCAGCGAGCCGAACGTCAGACCGTCGATCGAGAACGGATGCATGACCGTCCCCGGCGTCAGATCCAAGGGCACCTGCCGCAGCGCCGTGATCCACGAGAGCGCGCTCCGCCACGGGACGTATTCGCCGAACGGCACGAGGTGCGTTTTCGTGTAGCGGTCGACGATCTGTCCCCGAGCGTCGTAGAGGAGCGTCTGGTTCCGGCTCGTTCCGTCCGGGGAGGTCGTGACCGCGCCGATCAGCGCGGGCGCTCCGACGTCGCGGACGGCGTTCGAGACGGCCGCCCGCACCACGGGGTAGGCGGTCGCGCCGGGGTCGAGCGCGTCCTCTCCCCACACGCCGAGCTGCGGCGGGTCGGAGGCGAGACGGCGGTACTCGTCCACGTTCTGCTTCGCAACGCTCAGGTCCTGCTGCACGGGATCGGAGCTCGCCGACTTGCGGACGTCGACCTGGACGGTCGCGACGCGGACCGGCTTGCCGTTCGCTGCGGGGATCACGATGAAGGCGGGCGCGAACGCCACCATCGCGGCGAGCGCGACGGCGGCGAGCGAGGTGACCGGGTGTCTCCTCCCCCGCTCGAGCGCGACGACCAGCAGGCCGTTGACGAGAACCACGACGAAGGTGACGCCCAGCGCGCCGGTCACCGACGCGAGAGGAAGCAGGAAGCGATCGTTCGCCTGCGTGTACGCGACGCCGCCCCACGTGAACCCGCCGAGCGGCCACGCGCCCCGCGCGAACTCCATCGCGGTCCACAGGGCGGCGAGGCCGACGGTCGACCGGATCGGCTGCGACCGCCGCCACAGGATCGGCGCGACGAGCCCGAACGCCACGACGAACGCCGCCGAGGTGATCGTCAGCGCCGACCACGCGAGCTGGCCGAACCGATCTACCCACCACAGCAGCGCCCCGAAATACGCGAGCCCGAACGCGAGGCCCAACAGAGCTCCACGCCGCGGGCGCACGCGTCGGACGAGCCACAGGAACGGCGCCATCGCAACGAAGGCGATCGGACCCGCGTTCGCCGGCGGGAGCGCGAGCGACAGCGCCGCCCCCGAAGCCAGGCAGATCGCGAGGGAGACGGCGAGCGGCAGCCGCTCGGGGGTGAAGCGGGAGGCTAGGCGCAGTCCCGGCAGAGCATCCGGGTCTTGTCCTTGAGCTGGCTCCGGTGCTTCACGAGGTAACAGTTCTTGCATACGAACTCGGTCGGCTGCGGAGGTACGACCTTGACCGCGAGCGGCTCCAGGCGCTCCTCCCGGGTCAGGCTCAGGACCGAATCGTCCTCGTCCTCCTCCTGGGCGGCCCGCTCCTCCTTCTTGACGATGAGCTCCTCGATGGACTCTACGTCGCCGCCTCCGCCATCGGTCGGGGCCGTGCGCGGAGCGGGCTCGTCGGAGGCGGGAGCCGCCTCCGTGTCGTCCTCGGAGCTGTCGTCGGTCTCTTCGTCGTCGACGCGGTCTTCGATCTCTTCCATATCGACCTCGGTTCGCGGTCGGGGGATTCTACTCCCGGGGTCAACGGGTCCCGGGAACGGGAGACTGCCGTTTTTCCCGCCCGTCCGAACACCGGAAACCCTCAGGTTGTTCCCGAACGGGGGAAAAGAAGAAGGACCCAAGAGACCTTTGGTGCCGCGACGCCGGGGCGCCGCGTTCTCTACTCAGCCTCTTGGGTCCTTGTTCGCGTCGCTCGGGGCGACGCGCGACTCATCGTAGGTCCGCCGTTCCGAGCCTGTCAACCGATCTGGCGCACGCGGAACGCGGCACAGAGGTCGGCAGTTGCTACGAAGCGAACACCTCGCGACCGAGCGAGACCGTCAGGACCGGACGGAGGTCCTCGACGGTCTCCGCCGCCATCGGATCGCGTTCGTAGACGGCGAAATCCGCATGCGCGCCCGGCGTGAGACGAGCCTTCTTCTCCTCCTGGTGGGCGAGAATCGCGCTCCCCTGAGTGAACAGCCGGATCGCCTCGATGCGCCCGAGCCGCTGTCGCACGTCGTGGTGGCGCTCCAGGGCGGCGATGCCGGCCATCGGATCGAGCGGCGTGATCGGCGTGTCGGAGCCGGCGCCGACCTCGATCCCCCGCTCGATCAGCGTGCGGAACGGGTTCATGGCGCTCGCGCGCTCCCAACCGAGCCGGCGGTCGTACAGCTCGCCCGGGAACCCCCATTCCGCGTCGAAGGCCGGCTGGATCGACACCGCGAGCCCGAGCATCGCGGCGCGTTCGATGTGGACGTCCGACGGCATCTCGAAGTGCTCGATCCGGTGTCGGCGAGCCCGGAAATGCCTCCGCCCGCGGGAGTCGAGCGTCGCGTAGATGCGTTCCCAGGCCTGGAGCAACCGCTCGATCGCGGCATCTCCGATCGCGTGGATGCCGACCTGCAGGTCCGCGTTGTGCGCCCCGTGAAGGAACTCCGGCAGCTCGTCGCCGTCGAGGTACGCGGCGCCCGTGTCGGCCACGTCCACGTAGGGCTCGCTCAGCTGGGCGGTACGAGCGCCGATCGAGCCGTCGACCGCGAGGTCGCCTCCCACGCGGGGGAACCGCAGGTCGATCGCCTGGGGGACGTCCGTGGTCGCGAGGTAGATGACGGTGTCGACCGGAAGGCGGTCCCGATGCTCGAGGAGGATCTCGACGTCGCGCAGGCCACGCTCCTTCACGATCGACATCTCGTGAACGGTGGTGACACCTCGCGACGCCGCAAGCGCGCCGGCCCGGAGCTGGTGTCCCTGGATATCGCTGGCGGAGAGCCGCTCGGAGAACCAGCGACGCAGGCGCTCACTCGCCTCCTGCGTGAGGAGTCCCGTCGGCGCGCCGTCGTCGCCTCGTTCGAGCCCCGCGACGTCGCCCAGACCCGAAGCTTCGAGCGCTGAGGAGTTCGCGAGCGCGGCATGTCCGTCGACGCGAACGAGCAGAACGGGGATCGCGGCGACGGCGTCGAGCTCCTCGGGCGACGGGAGATCCGGACGGCTCCACTTCGTCTCGTCGTAGCCGTGGATCAGCAGCGGCTCCTCTCGGCCCGCCGCGAGCGCGCGAACGACGTCGAGGAGCTCCGCAGCGGAGCGCGCCCCGGAGGCCTCCGGCGCCGCGAGGTGGATGCCGGTCCCCGTCAGATGGACGTGGGAGTCGATGAACCCGGGAAGGATCGTCGTTCCGGGTAGGTCGACGACGCGGTCCGCTCCCGGGGGCGGTCCGGTTCCGGTGCGCTGGACGTGTCTGCCGTCGACGAGGAGCCACTCCCCCACGGGCACGTGGGAGAGCGTGTGGACACGCGAGGCGCGATAGAGCGTCCGCATTCGCGGCGCAGCTTATCCGAGCGATCCCTCGACGTGTGCGACGGAGGGTCGCGCGAGCGAGCGACCGAAGCGCGTCGCCGTGAGCGGACCGATCGCGGACTTGTCTTCCGCGAGCGAGAGCCCCAGCCGGTCGAGCGCTTCGACGACGCGCAGGAGGACGGACTCCGGGTCGCGGTCACCCGCGAAGATCGCGAGGTCGTCGACCCAGCGGACGTGGAGAGCTCCCGCGGCCTCGATCTCACGGTCGATCCGCGAGAGGACCGTGTTCGCGAGGACGACCGAGGCGCGCGGCCCGATCGGCAAACCGGGCACTCCGAGCTCGGCGAACCGCTCGAGCACGTCGCGGATGCGCGCTGCGGCGTCCAGCAGCCCGAGCGCGCGCACGCATCGCTCCGCGACGGCCGGTGCGATCGATCCGTAGCACGCGCGCACGTCGGCGAGGATCACCGGCCCGGGACGCGACGTGGAGAGCGCGCGGGCTCGCGCGCGGCAGCGGGATCGGGCGTCACCGAGGTCCATCGGGACGATCCGAGGCCCGTCAGGCCCAAGGCGCGAGGTGACCCGCTCGGCGGCGACTGCGGCCGTCAGGGACCCCTCCACCCATGGAACCGTCGATCCGACCGCGTGCCGATACTCCGTCGCGATCGGGCCGGAGAGATGCGTGATGAGGCGGACGCCACTCGGCTTGGGGATCGACTCGAACGTGACCGACGGCTGTTCCTCGCGCCCGAAGAACCCCGAAAGCACACTGCCCTCCTCCGGTTGCGCCCGGAGGAGGGCAGGCTCGTGTCACTCGTGAAGAGTTCTACCCCCGGTGCCGAACCGCAACAATGGTCAGTCAGGACGGTGTTTCCTCACCCGCTGGAGTCACCCGGCCGGCGAGCATGCTCCGTTCGACGTAGGGGGGCGCGACGGCCACCTAGAATGCGCGGGTGCTCGACCCCCGCGACCTCGAGATCCTCGCTGCGCTCCAACAGGACGGACGCGCGACGTACGCGGACGTGGCGCGGCGAGTCGGCCTCTCCGCGAGCTCGGTTCATGAGCGCGTCCGCAAGCTCGAGCAGCAGGGCGTGATCCGCGGCTACCGAGCCGAGGTGGAGCCCGAGGCCGTGGGTCTGTTCGTCACGGCCATCGTCGCGGTGATGCCGCTCGATCCGAAGCAGGCCGACGACCTTCCCGATCGCATCGTGGAGTTCCCCGAGGTGGAGGACTGCCTGAGCGTCGCGGGCGAGGCGAACTACCTCCTCAAGGTGCGCACGCGCACGACGGGCGACCTGGAGGACCTCCTGCGCCGGATCCGCGAGAAGGGCGGCGTGCAGACGCGTACGACGGTCGTGCTCTCCATCCCGTTCGAGAACCGTCCCCTCGCGCCGTAGCTGAAGCCGAGCCGGAGCCGCATCGCCCTCGGACCCGCCCCTCCCTCGCTCGCACACGCCTCGGATGGCCGGCCCGGCCCCTCCTCTCCCCCGTGGCTCGGACCCGTATGCTGGCCCGACCGTGCGCATCTTCAACACGCTGACGCGTCGCGTCGAGGAGATCACTCCTCTCGACGATCGGAAGGTCTCCATGTACACATGCGGGCCGACCGTGTACCGCTACGCGCACCTCGGCAACCTGCGGACGTTCCTCCTCGCCGATCTGATCCGACGCGGGCTCGCGTTCGAGGGCTACGACGTGATGCAGATCATGAACATCACCGACGTGGGGCACATGACGGACGAGTCCTCCGCCGAAGCCGTCGACAAGATGCAGCTCGCCGTGGAGGACGAGGGGCTCGAGCCGCTCGAGATCGCCGACAAGTACTCGAAGTCGGTGTTCGAGGACGCCGCTGCCATCGGCATCCGCCCCGCGGACAGCTACCCGAAGGCGACCGAGCACATCCCGGAGATGATCGACCTGACGGAGGAGCTGATCGAGCGAGGCCATGCCTACCCGGTGGAGGGCGGGAGCGTCTACTACGACGTCTCCTCGTTCCCCGAGTACGGAAAGCTCTCCGGCAACACCCTCCAGAAGCTCCGGCCGGGCCACCGCGACCTCGAGACCGATCCCCGAAAGCGCGCGCCCGCCGACTTCGCGCTGTGGAAGGGCGCCGGCCCCGGTCGGCTCATGAAGTGGGACAGCCCGTGGGGCGAGGGCTTCCCCGGCTGGCACGTCGAGTGCTCCGCGATGTCGATGAAGTACCTCGGGGACCGATTCGACATCCACACCGGCGGCAACGACCTGATCTTCCCGCATCACGAGGACGAGATCGCCCAGTCGGAGGGTGCCGTCGGCCATCCCGTCGTTTCGACGTGGGTCCACGGCGGGCATCTGCGGCTCTCCGGACAGAAGATCGCGAAGTCCACCGGAAACGTCGTCCGCGTCCCGGAGATCATCGATCGTGGCCTCGATCCGCTCGCGTTCCGCTGGTTGACCTTCGGCACGCGCTACCGCAGCGAGATGGACTTCTCCTGGGAGGCGATGGAGACCGCGGATCGGCGCGTCCGACAGCTCCGCAACCGGATGTCGGAGTGGGCGCCTGCTGCCGAGACGCTCGGCGACGTCGCGGATGAATACGACCGCCGCTTCCGCGCCGCCGTCTCCGACGACCTCGACATGCCCACGGCGGTGAAGGTCGTGAACGAGCTCGTCGCGACTCCCGACATGCCCGGAGGAGAGAAGTACGCGCTCCTGCGGTCGTGGGACGAGGTTCTCGGGCTCGATCTCGAGCGGGTCGCGAAGCATGGATACGAACCCGACGATGAGGCGCTGGAGAAGATCCGCCGGCGCGACGAGGCCCGCGCGACGAAGGACTGGGCGAGGAGCGACCGGCTCCGCGACGAGCTGATCGCGATGGGCCTCGAGGTGATGGACACGCCCGAGGGAACGAGGGTCCGCCCCGCCTAGCGGAGCGTCACACCTTCAGCCGGATCGCCTGCGGGAGAACCTCCACGGAGACCGGGGTCGTGCCGAGCTGCTCTCCGTCCGCCTCCACGGGGATCGCCCGGTCGGCGTCGACGCGGATCTCCCGGCGCGCACGGAACTCCGCGATGTGGGGGTGCGGAAGGTGCTCGCCCTGGTAGACCTTCGGGAGCATCGTGAACGCGTCGGACTTGGGGCCCTTCAGGACGAGCACGTCGAGGGAGCCGTCGCCCGGGAACGACCGTGGAGAGATCTTCATCCCTCCCCCGTAGAACTGGCAGTTCGCGATCACGACGTTGAACGCGGAACCGTCATAGGACTTGTTGTCCGCGACGAGCTTCACGTCGGCGATCCCGAACCGCGGGAGCGTGAGCCAGAAGCCGAAGAAGTACTTCGCCCGTCCGAACCACTTCGGCAACCGGTCCGAGCGGCGCACGACGGCTCCGCCGAGACCGACCTCCGCGATGTTGGCGAAGTACCGCGTCCCGGTGCCGCCGTCGGGCGTCGCGTAGGTGATCTTGCCGACGTCGAACGGGTAGAGGTTCTCCC
The DNA here is from genome assembly GCA_045805285.1 of Actinomycetota bacterium. Classification (GTDB taxonomy): domain Bacteria; phylum Actinomycetota; class UBA4738; order UBA4738; family JBJMLN01; genus JBJMLN01. Next base: position 45,891 of record JBJMLN010000126.1, read on the forward strand.
CGAGGAGGTGCAGGCATCCCCGCGAGGCGTCTCCGGGAAGGCCGAACGTGCGGACGAGGTCGGCGCCGGACCCGGCTGCGACGATACCGAGGACGGCCTCCGGCGCGACTGGGCGATCGTTCTCGATCATGCCGTTGACGACCTCCTGCACGGTTCCGTCCCCGCCGACGGCGACGAGGTACCGCCCGCCCGCGTCGAGCGCCTCCCGCGCGATCCGCGTGGCGTCGCCCGGACCCTGCGTGCGATGGAGCGTGTACGGAAGCTTCCGCGCCTGGAGTGTGCGCTCGAGCTCGGGGATCTCCTGCGCGACGTGGCTCCGACCGGCGTGCGGGTTGACGATCACCGTGAGCGGCCCGAACGAGCTCGCCATCAGACGACCCCGCTCATACGCCGGTGTAAGCGACGACGCCGCGGTCGATCGCATTCCGCGCTGCCCGGACGGCCGCGCTCGCCGGCTCGGGCGCGACGTCTTCGATCTGTCGCAGCAGGTCGATCAGCTGCTTGCAGTTGCGGACGAAGTCCCCGGGCGCCATCTCCGTCTCGCGCAGGACGTCCTCGAGCGGCTTGCCCTCCGCCCAGTGGAACACCGGCGTCGCGAAGCCGACGTCGAGCTCCCGAGAGAGCTCCACGTGGTGCGACTCCTCGACGCGACGTACGCGGCGCCACGTTCCGGAGAGCCGGCGCATCCGCGCGGAGCTGTCGCGGGTCGGCATCTCCCCCGGCTTCGGAAAACGCTCCCGCGACTCGTAGACGAGTGAGGAGACAAGCGCCGCGGTCTCTTCCGGCGAGAGGTCCTCGAACAACTCCTCGGCGAGCGCCTCCGTCACGAGGATGTCCGATTCGCCGTAGATCCTCGCGAGCATCGCGCCCTTCGGCCTGATGGAGAAGCCGTCGACGTATTCGAGCTCATCGAGCACCTCGAGGACGCGATCGAACTGGACCGCAACGGTCTCCGTCCGGGTGCGGATGTGGCGCTCGGCCCGCTCGATCCGCTGTTGGAGCTTCGAGGCCCGTGCCGCCCACCGCTCGTGCTCCGGGAGGTCCGGGCACGACGCGCACGGATGGCGCGCTGCCTCCTCCTCGAGACGCTCCGCCTCCCGTTCGGCGTCGGAATCGACCGCTCGCCGCTTCGTCCGCGGTTGCCGGACGTCGAGCGTCACGAGCCGCGCGGCGACGTCGCGCCGGTAACGGGCCTGGCGCGGGTTGCTCCCCCGAGGGAGCTGGACCCGCGCAAGGGACACCGGCGGCTCGGAGAAGTCGCGCGCCGACAGCCGCGTCATGCGCCGGTCCTGGGTCATGACGGTCGGCCGCCCTTCCCGGACGTTGATCACGACGGCGAGGCCGCGCCGGCGCGCGCGCGGAACGAAGATCACGTCACCCGGTTTCAGCGCCGAGAGCGCGTCGCGGACCTCCTCGGCGATCGCGCGCTCGGATCCCTTGCGAGCCTCGTCGCGGATCGCGTCGGCTCGTTCGCGGAGCGTCCAGTATTCGAAGAAGTCGCCGCGGTCGCACGCCATCTGCTCGCGGTAGCCGTCGAGGTAGGCGCGGTCGCGCTCCAGCTCGCGTTCCAGCGCGACGACGCTCCGGTCGGCGAGGAACTGCGCGAACGAGGAGTTCAGGAGGTGGTGCGTCTCCTCCGGGGAGTAGTTCCGGACGAGGTTGACGGCCATGTTGTACGACGGCCGGAACGACGACCGCAGCTTGTAGGTCCGCGTCGTCGCGAGCGACGCGACCTGCTCGAAACGGACCTGCCGCTGGTACAGGACGACCGCGTGCCCGATCTCGTCGATGCCCCTGCGTCCGGCGCGGCCCGTGAGCTGGGTGTACTCCCCCGGCGTGAGGACCTCGTGGCGCTCGCCCTGGAACTTCCACAGGTCCTCGATCACGACGGTCTTCGCCGGCATGTTGATGCCGAGGGAGAGCGTCTCGGTCGCGAATACGACCTTGACCAGGCCCGCCTCGAACATCTCCTCCACGGTCTCCTTGAACAGCGGCAGCATCCCCGCGTGGTGGGCCGCAACGCCGGCGCAGAGCGCCTCGAGGAACTCGTAGAAGCCGAGCGTCACGAGGTCGTCCTCGTCCATCCACGCGGCGCGCATCTCCGCGTACTCCCGGATCCGCGCCGCTTCCTCGGGCGTCGTGAGGCGAAGGCCCGAGCCGACGACGTACTCCACGCTGCGGTCGCACCCGACCCGGCTGAAGACGAAATAGATCGCGGGGAGCATCCCGGCGTCCTGGAGGGTCTCCACGACCTCCTCCCGCGTCGGGACGTACACCCGGCGGTGGCCCTCCCGCGGTCGCCGTCGGTACTCCGACTGCCGACGCCCGTCCGAGCGACGCCGGTGCGAGCTGTAGCGGAGCTCGTCGCGTTCCAGGGAAACGATGTATGGGTTCGCGACGGGGTCGCCGTCGCGCTCCACGTGCATCGCGTGGAGCTCCCGCCCGATCAGGTAGTGGTGCTCGAGCGGTACGGGGCGCCGCTCCTCGATCACGACGCGGGTCGTCCCCCGCAGCGTCCCGATCCACTCGCCGAACTGCTCGGCGTTCGAGATCGTCGCGGAGAGACACACGACGGGCACGTCCATCGGGAGGTGGATCAGGATCTCCTCCCAGACCGCGCCGCGGTACGGGTCTTGGAGATAGTGCACCTCGTCCATCACGACGCAGCCGAGGCCTTCGAGCGTGGAGCTCCGCTCGTAGATCATGTTGCGAAGGACCTCCGTCGTCATCACGACGATCGGCGCCTCGGAGTTGATCGCGTTGTCGCCGGTGAGCAGACCGACCTGGGACGCTCCGTAGCGCGCGACGAAGTCGCCGAACTTCTGGTTCGAGAGGGCCTTCAACGGTGTCGTATAGAACGCCTTCCGCCCCGCGTCGAGCGCGCGTTCGGCCGCGAACTCGGCGACGACCGTCTTTCCGGAGCCGGTGGGCGCGGCGACCAGCACGGACTCGCCGGCCGATAGGGCCTCGATCGCCTCTCGCTGGAAGTCGTCCAGCGGAAACGGATATCGCGTCGCGAAGCGCTGGAGCGCCGCGGAGGAGAGGGAGGAGGAGGAGCTCACGGCTCCAAGTCTACGGAAAGGCCGGATCGGCCTTAGGAGAAGCTCCGTTCGAGGACGGCAGCGACGGCCTCGTTGAACCCCGCGGGGTCCTCCAGACCCGACATGTGCCCAGCGCCCTCCAGGACCGTCAGCTCCGCGCCGGCGATCTGTTCCGCGAGCGGCGTGGAGAGCTCCGCCGGGATCAGGGTGTCGCCGGTGGAGGTCACGACAGCGGTCGGAACGTCGATCGTGTCGAGATCAGGAGTGGAGTCCGGCCGCTCCGCCATCCCGAGCGAGGCGGCGGCGATCGACTCGGCGGGTTGATCGGCGAAGATCGCCATCACCCGTTCGCGAACCGCGGGCGCTGCGTGCTCGGAGAGCAACGGTGGCGGATCCGCGAGCAGGAACCCGCTCCCCTCGGAGCGGAGCCGCTCCGCCAGCTTCCGGCGTCGCTCGCGGCCCTCGTCGTTGTCCGCGCCGGAGCGCGTATTGGCCAGCACGAGGCCGGCGACCCGGTCTCGCGCGGCGCGCCAGAGCTCGAACGCGACGTAGCCACCCATGGAGATCCCCACGACGACGGCGCGCTCGATCTCCGCAGCGTCGAGCGACTCGATCGCGCGCGTCGCGGCGTTCGACATCGTCATCACGGGACCGGAGCCGGGCGTCCCTCCGAAGCCGGGCATGTGCGGGGCGGCCACCGGCCACCCGCCGGTGAAGGCTGACAGCTGCGGCTCCCACATCCGGGCGTCGAGCGGCCAGCCGTGGATGAACAGGATGCCGTCGGTCATCGAACGACGGCCGAGCGTCGATCTACCGCGGGCTCAGCCGTTGCCGCCACCTCCGCCGTTGCCGCCACCGGAGCCGCCGGAACCCCCTGAGCCACCGCTCCCCGACCCTCCACCGGACCCGGTTCCTCCGGTCGCCGGCGGAACGCCCGCACCCGGAATCGTTCCGCCCGGTGGAACGCCACCCGGCGGGATGCCACCGGGTGGGATGCCCGCGCCGGGTGGGATGCCCGCGCCGGGCGGAACGCCCGGCTGCTGAGGAACCGGCGGCTGGTACACGTGTCCGATGATCTGGGCGTCGATGAAGCGCTGATAGCCGCCGTCGAAGATGCTCTTCGCCGTCGGCGCGACGTCGTCGGCAACGCCGACGAGCTGCTCACGTTCGGCGCCGGTCGCTGCGGCCGCTTTCGCGAGCGTCTCGTCGAGTGTCGCGTAGAGCTTCAGGCCGTTCACCATCCCCGCCTGCGAGTCCTGGACGGTCGTCACGGTCGTCGCGTCGAACCCCTTGCCGCCCATCAGATGCGTCGTATCGATCGCGTCGATCGCGGAGGCCGCGTGCTTCGCCGCATCCGCAGCGCCGCTCGCGGTCTTCTGCGCGTCGGCGGGAACGTTCTTGCCGGACTTCAGCGGCTCGATCAGAGCCAGAGCGGCGGGCGTCACGTCGAAGCCCGTGGTCTGGTTCGGCTGGCCGACGTCGCTCGTGAGCGCGGCCGTGACCTGTTCCTTATAGCTCCCGATCGTGTCGGAGAGGTGCTGCTCGAGCTCCTTCGCCTGCTGCTGGTCGTGCTCGTGGATCAAGCCGTACGCGATGCCCGACACCGCGACGACGACGAGGAGGCCGAGCAGAGCGAACTGGACCGAGCGTCGCGCGAGGAGACGCTTCTTCGGCACCACGTACACGGGCTTCGGCCCGGGGGTGACCGAGCGGCGGCCGCGCGCCTTGGTCTTTCCTTTGATCGCCATCGGCGGAGGAGCTCCTCGGGGTCGGGAAACCTACTTCTTCAGCAAGCGGGCCACAAGGATAGCGGCCTCGTAGAACAGCATCATCGGGATCATCATGGCGCACATCGTGTAGGGGTCGGCGCTCGGCGTGATCACCGCGGCGAACACCGCGATGCCCAGGTAGGCGGGCCGGCGCCAATCGCGTAGCTTGCGGCTCGGCAGGATCCCGACGATGGACAGGAAGATCAGGATGATCGGGAACTCGAACGACAAGCCGAATGCGAGCGCGACGATGATCACGAAGCCCAGGAACTTGTCCCCGGTCAGCAGCGGAACGAGCTCGCTCCCGGCGAAGCCGAGGAGGAACTCCAATGCCTTCGGCAGCGTCACGTACGCGAACAGACAGCCGAGCAGGAACAGCACCGTCGAGGTGAAAACGAACGGGATCGCCATCCGCCGCTCGCGTCGGGTCAATCCCGGAACGATGAACGCCCACAGCTGATACAGGATGTAGGGCAGCGCAAACGCGAGCCCGAGGAACAGCACGACCTTGAGCTTGATCAGCACGCCGTCGATCGCCCCGAGGAAAAACAGGTGGCATCCGGTCGTCGGCCGCGCCGACTTCGGGACCGTCTGGAGGTAGTCGCAGTAGGGATTCAGCAACAGCTGAATCACGGTGCCGTAGAGGAACCACCCGACGGCGCCTCCGACGGCAACCGCGATCAGCGACTTCACGATCCTGCCGCGGAGCTCCTCCAGGTGCTCGACGAGGGTCATTGAACCCTCCTCGTCCTTGCGGGAGCGGACCCGCGGGATCAGTCGCATAGCGAACGCCGGAGCCGGAGCCCCGGGCTACTCGGACTCGCCGGCGGACGGAGAGGCCGGCTTCTCCCCATTGCCTGATCCGGGCGTAGGCGGCTGCGGTCGTTCCTCGAGCGACTCGCGGCTCGGAACGTCGACCGTCTCGATGTCGGCCTGCGCTTCCAACTCGAGGTCCGGCGGCGGGGTCGCGGGAGTCTCTCCGTCGACCTGGTGGCCGTCGAGCACCTGTGGCGCTTCCGGGTCGTCGAGGGCGTCGGGCTCCTCGAAGCCGTCGAATCGCTCACCGGGGAGCTCGTCGGCCTCGGGGAGGGTCTCGACGTGGCGGGCCGGGAACTCGTCGTCGGGAAGCGTCTCGACGTGCCGGGTGGTCGAGGGCGGATCGGGCTCGAAGTCGTCGTCGAAGTTGAAGTCGAAGCTCTGCTTCACTTCGTCCGTGGCCTTGCGGAACTCACGCAGGGATTTCCCGATCGTCTTCCCGACCTCGGGGAGGCGCTTTGGCCCCACCACCACGAGGGCGACGATGAGGATGACCATGAGTTCCAGGGGACCGATGTTGAACATGGTTACTGGCGGGCGCCTCCGGCCCTCGAGACCAGTCTACCGCCGGCCCTTCCGCGAAGCCGGCGCTGAACCCGGGCGCTGGAGCCGGCGCTCGGGCCCGGCAGGGCTGCAAAGCCTCCCCGTGGGCGGGCAGCCTGCTCTCACCGAGGCGTGAGGAAGTCCTGGATGTAGCGGTCGTCCTCGAGCAGGAAGTGGAACTCGATCAGGTCGTCGGTCGTGAACGTCGGGCCTTCCGGCATGGCCTGTTCCTCGTCATCGAAGAGCGGCGTCATGGCCTCGAACTCAACCTGGCCCTCGTCGGACTCCCCCGCGACGTCCACGCCGGCCGAAACGAGGAGGGCGACGATCTTGCGGTCGGCGCGCTTCTCGACGGCGTCGGTGCACATCGGACAGGTGAATCGGTACGTTCCCTCGCGGCCTCCCGCCAGCACCGACAGGAGGATCGACTCCGGTCCCATGTCCACTTCCCCGCACTTCGGGCACGTTGTCCGGATGGTTGTCATGATGCCCCATGTATCGGTCGGCCCTCGGCCGCCCTTAAGAGGCGTTCGACGCGCTCCCTCCGTACCGTTCCAACAAGCTTCCGGCGAGCTCGCGGACGGCCTGCGCGAGCTCCGGAGGCTCGACGATCCGAGCGTCCGGACCGAGCTGAAGGACCAGCCTGACTAGCCACTCCAGGCGTCGCGCCGGAAGGGAGACGACCACCTCGCCGTCACGTTCTCCTTCCACATCGGCGCGGTAGTACTCCGCGACCCACCGGGCGGCAGGACGGAGCGCCAGCCGAACCGTGCGGTCCTCTTCGGAGGCCGAATACAGCGGGCGGCCGGCTCCGAGCAGGCCGCGAGGCTCGAACCGCTCTCCCGTCGCCTCGGAGCGGCGGACGCGGTCGACGCGGAACATGCGCTCGCTGTCGGAGCGGTCGTCCCAGGCGACGACGTACCAGTGGCCCAGCGCGGAAAACAGCTCCTCCGGGTCGATCGTGCGCACCGACGTCTCGGTGGAGGAGGCGGCGTAGTACTCGATCTCCACGCGCTCGCGCCGCGCCACCGCGTCGCGGAGGATGCCCAATGCGCCCGAAGCCTCCCCGTGCTCGGAGGCCTCGACGTGGCCGGAGAGCGCTCCGAGCTCCGCCGGCCCGAGCGCCTCCTCGAGCTTGCCGAGAGCGGACCGGACGGCGTCCGCCTCGGGGAGGCCCGGCGTCGCCGCGAGCTCGGTCGCGCGCAGGTACAGCGCGAGCGCCTCGTTGCGCGTCAGCCGCAGCGGCCGGTCGAAGTAGTCGGCCATGTCGATCCAGACTCGGCCGTCCTCCACTCGCACCTCGATCAGGTCACCGGGTCCGTACGGCGGCAAACCCGACACGAACAGGAGGTCGAGGTCCTGGGCGAGCTCGGACTCCGATACGCCGAACACCGAGCTCAGCGCCGAGAGTTCCGCTCCCTGGTGCTGGATCACGTACGGCACCACGGAAAGCAGCCTGCGGAGACGCTCGGATGCTCGCGCGGGGCGCGTCTCCTTCCGGCTCTCAGCGGGCGGCAAGGACGCTCCTCAGGCGATCGGCGACGGCCTCCCGGAGCTCCGGCGGCGCGAGCACCTCCGCGTCCGGCCCGAGGGAGAGGACCCAGTCGACGAACGTCTCCCGGTTGCGAACCTCCACGGCCGCTTCGGTCCAGCCGTCCGCACGCACGGCGCCCGAGTCCGGAGACGCCCACCAGACGACGTCCGGGGAAAGGGCGACGACGGCCGTGGCGTCCTCGTCCTCCTGCCACGGGCCGGCCGTGACGTGCTCCGCGGCGGAGAAGCCCTCGGGCGCGGCCGTCCCCTCTCCGGCATCCTCCACGTCGTCCTCGATCCGGGAGATCCGGAACGCGCGCATGTCTCCCCGCCCGCGGTCGTGCCCGACCACGTACCACTGCCCGGACCGTGCGAGCAGGCCGTACGGCTCGATCTCCCGGTCGGAGACGTCTCCGCTCGCGTCCCGGTAGCGGAACCGGACCGCGCGCTCGTCCTGGATCGCGCGCGCGATCGCGCCGATCCGCGCTCCCCCACGGTCGGGACCCAGGGCCACCGGCCGGGCGGAAAGGGCGCCGAGCGCGCTCGCGTCGACGCCGGCGATCAGCTTGCGGACAGCGACCTCCGCGGCGTCCTCCTCTCCGGGAGCGAGCGCGGCGACGAACAGCGCGGAGACCTCCTCGGGCGTGAAGTCGATCTCCGGGAGGTAGTACCGATCCTTCTGGATCACGTAGCCCTCCTCCACCTCCCAGACGTCGGTGGACCGGAGCTCGATCGGGATACCGATGTCGCGGAGCGCGTCCTTGTCGCGCTCGAACATCCGCTTCGCGGTGGTGAGGTCGCCCTGTTCGTACGCCGGGAGCGCCTCGCGGATCTGCTCGAAGGACAGCGGCGTGCGCGCGTTCAGCAGGAGGGCCACGAGATTGACGAGCCGTTCGAGCGCCTGCATCGGACGCGGATAATACTTCGGCCCATGAGGACCCCCTTCGCCCAATGACGGTCCGTCTCCGCCGCGGCATCGTTCGCTCCGTCGGCCCCGAGCGGAGCGGCGTCCGGGAGCTCTCGGTCGACGTGGACGGGCAGAAGCGACCGACGATCGCGTACCCGGACCTCACCGGGCCTGTCGCCGAGGGGGACACCGTGATCCTGAACACGACCGCGACCGACCTCGGACTCGGAACGGGCGGCTGGGATTTCGTGGTCGCGGTCGAGGGGGCCGCCACCGGAGAGGCCGAGCTCGCCGGACGGGTGATGAAAGCCCGGTACACGCCGCTCCAGACCGCCGTCGCGACGGTCGAGGAGACCGATCCGCGCACGGTCACCGGAACGCTCGGTGGCATGCCCGTCGTCGCGGCGCCGCTCCATTCGATGATCGCCGCGGCTGCCGGCGGCGCGCGAGTGGCCGGCGCAGAGCGGATCGCCTACGTCATGACCGACGGGGCCGCGCTCCCCGGAGCGCTGTCACGGCTCGTTCCACGCCTGAGAGACGCGGGACTCGTCGACGCGTTCGTCACGACAGGTCAGGCCTTCGGGGGCGACCTCGAGACCGTGACGATCTGGTCGGGGCTCCTCGCCGCCAGAAACGTCGCGGACGCCGACGTCGCGATCGTTGCCGACGGTCCCGGCAATCTCGGGACCGACACGATGTGGGGCGTGAGCGCCCTCGGAACCGGGAACGCGCTCAACGCGGCGGCGACACTCGCCGGACGCCCCGTCGCGGCGCTCCGTATCAGCTTCGCCGACGAGCGGGAACGGCATCACGGCCTCTCCCATCACTCCACGACGATCCTCCGGCACGTCGCGGGGCCGGGCGTGAATGTCGCGGTCCCGGTGCTCACGGATGATGCCGAGCGCGATGCGGTGTGGGAGGCCCTCCGCGGCGCCCGCCTGGAGGAGCGACACCAGCTGGTCGAGGTCGACGGCGCTCCCGCGCTCGCGGAGCTCGAGCGCCGCGGCGTCGAGGTCGACTCGATGGGCCGCTCACCCGCCGCCGATCCCGCGTTCTTCCTCGCCGCAGGCGCCGCCGGGATCCTCGCCGCGCGCATGGCAGCCGGCTCCAAGACGTGGGAGCGTGACGCCCGCCGGTGAACGTCACATGTGGGCGATCAGCTGCTCGACGCGGTCGTCCTCGGAGCGGAACGGGTCCTTGCAGAGGACGGTCCGCTGCGCCTGGTCGTTCAGCTTCAGGTGGACCCAGTCGACCGTGTAGTCGCGGCGCTTCTGCTTGGCGTTGCGGATGAAGTCTCCGCGGAGCTTCGCCCGCGTCGTCTGCGGTGGCTCGCGGACGGCCGTCTGGATCTCCGCGTCGGTCGCGATGCGGTCGGCCTGTCCGCTCCGCTCGATCACGTAGTAGAGGCCGCGGTTCCGGTTCACATCGTGATACGCGAGGTCAAGGAGCGCAACGCGCGGCGAGGACAACGGCAGGCCGTGCTTGCGGCGGTAGCGCTCCACCATGTGCTGCTTCGCGACCCAGTCGACCTTCCGCACGAGTCGTTGCGGCTCCCCCTCCGCAAGGGCCTCGATCGCGTTCTGCCACTCGTCGAGGAGCTTGCGGGACTGCGTGTCGATGCCTCGGCGTTCCATGAAGCGCTGCGTCCGCTCGAGGTACTCGGTCTGGATCTCGATCGCGGAGAGCTCGCGGCCGTTCGCGAGGCGCACGCGCTTCTTGCACGTGACGTCGTGAGAGATCTCCCGGATGGCCCGGATCGGGTTCTCCAGCGTCAGGTCGCGCATCACCGTGTTCGCCTCAACCATGCGCAGGACGAGATCCGTCACGCCGACCTTCAGGAACGTCGTCCACTCGTTCATGTTGGAGTCGCCGACGATCACGTGGAGCCGGCGGAACCGCTCCGCGTCCGCATGCGGCTCGTCCCGCGTGTTGATGATTGGCCGCGACCGCGTCGTCGCTGAGGAGACGCCCTCCCAGATGTGCTCCGCCCGCTGCGAGATGCAGAACTGCGCTCCGCGCGGACCGTGGAGCACCTTCCCCGCGCCGCAGTAGATCTGCCGCGTCACGAAGAAGGGGATCAGGACGTCGGCCATCCGCGCGAACTCTCCCTGCCGGGCGACGAGGTAGTTCTCGTGACAGCCGTAGGAGTTGCCTGCGGAGTCGGTGTTGTTCTTGAACAGGTAGACCTGGCCGGAGATGCCCTCCTCGTGCAGCCGAAGCTCGGCGGCGGAAAGGAGCGCCTCGAGGATCCGCTCTCCCGCCTTGTCGTGCGCGACGAGGTCGCCCACGGAGTCGCACTCGGGCGTCGCGTACTCGGGATGGGAGCCGACGTCGAGGTACAGCCGCGCGCCGTTCTCCAGGAAAACATTCGAGGAGCGACCCCAGTGGACCACCCGGCGGAACAGGTACCGGGCCACCTCGTCGGGAGACAGACGCCGCTGCCCCCGGAACGTGCAGGTAACGCCGTACTCGTTCTCCAGGCCGAAGATCCGACGCTCCATCCGCTAGGAAGTGTAGGGCGACCCGGCGAGATCGGAGCGAACCGCAGAGAAACGGCTACTTCGCGGGCAGGATCTCCGCGACTTCCTGATCGCTCAACCTGCGGAACTTCCGCCGGGTCGGCCGCGTGCGCTCGAGCACGCCGACCTCGAGCTGGTCGGCCACGACCGTCGTCTCCTCCACCGCTGAGAGCGCGTTGACGGCCGTATTGACCGCCGTGGGCAGATCGGCTCCTTCGGCGAAGCTGCCACGGAGCGCCTCCGTCAGCTCGTCGGAACGGCCACCGATCCCGACGCATCCGTGCTCGTCGGTGACGCTGCCGTCGAAGAGCACGTGATAGATCTCGTTGCGCGCCGGCTCCTCCCCCACCTCGCTGACCAGGATCTCCACCTCGTAGGGCTTCATCTGCTGGGTGAAGATGCCGGAGAGCGCTTGCGAGTACCCGTTCGCGATGTCCTTCGCCTTCACGTCCTCGCGGCCGTAGGAGTAGCCCCGCAGGTCCGCGAGCCGGACGCCGGAGATGCGCAGGTCCTCGAACTCGCTGTACTTGCCGACGCCCGCGAACGCGATGCGGTCGTAGATCTCGGAGATCTTGTGCAGCGTCGCGCTCGGGTTCTCCGCCAGCAGCAGGATCCCGTCGGCGTACTCGAGGGCGACGACCGACTTTCCCCGGGCGATGCCCTTGCGGGCGTAGTCGGAACGATCCTTGATGAGCTGCTCGGGCGGAACGTAGGGCATGAACGACATCAGCCGCGCTCCGCGATGATCGCCTCATACGCGCTGCGGACGTCGTCGTCGCTCACTCGCTCCACGCCGTTCGCCGTGATCGTGTAGATCAGCGGAAAGATGCCGCGTGCCGGATCCGGCCCGCCGGTCGCGACGTCCTCCTGGGAGGCGTCCAGGAGCGCCTCGACGGAGACATTCACGGCATCGTCGCGCGACAGATCGCGTTTCCACCGCTTCTTGAGCGTGCTCTTCGCGGGGCGGCCGCCGGAGCCGTTCGCGTGGTAGTCCTCTTCTTCCCACCGTCCGCCGGTGACGTCGTAGCGGAACAGACGGCCGAACGCGCGGCGCTCATCGAAGCCTCCGAACAGCGGCACGACGACGAGGCCCTGCATCGCGAGCGGGAGGTTGCCGCGGATCATCTGAGCGAGCCGGTTCGCCTTGCCTTCGAGCGAGAGCCGGTCGCCCGTGATCTTCTCGTAATGCTCCAGCTCGAGCTGGAAGAGCTTGACGATCTCCACAGCCTGCCCCGCGGCGCCGGCGATCGAGATCGCGGAGAGGTCGTCCGCCGGAAAGACCTTGTCCATCTTGTCGTCGGCGATCGAGTACCCCTCGGTCGCGCGGCGATCGCCCGCCATCACGACGCCGTCGGCGTACTTGAGTCCGAGGACGGTCGTGCCGTGGGCGACCGTGAGCTCGGCCGGGATCTCCGACGCGACCGGCTTGAAGACCGGCTCCCCGCCCGTGATCAGGTCGACGAAGCTGGGGTTGGCGCCGATCGGGCGGCCGGGACCCGTTGGCGGCGAGCCACCATCGCTCATTCCCCGCCCTTCTGCACGTAGCTCTTGATGAACTCCTCGGCGTTCTCCTCGAGAACGGAGTCGATCTCGTCGAGGATCTCGTCCATGTCGTCCTTGAGCTTCTCGGCCTTCTCGCTCGACTGGACCTGACCCGCGTCGTCCTGCTCGGCGTCTTCGCCGCCGCCGCGTTTCTGGGTCCGCTTCTGTTCCTGCTCCTGGGGCACGATTCCTCCTCACGGGGATCTCGGGCCGCGTTCCGGTTGGCCCATTCTAGTCGGCGGGGCGACCACGCCCGCCGCGACGGCTGTCAGCCCTCGAGCCGCTGGAGGAGCGTCTCGGGGTCGGCGGACGCATCGATCAGCTCCGAGACCGCCTCTCGGGTTCCGCGGAGCGGCTCTCGCATCGGGATGCGCTGCAACGCCTCCCCGCCGGTGTCGAAGATCACGGAGTCCCACGATGCTGCCGCGATGGCGTCCGGGTACTTCTGGATGCACCGGCCGCGGAAGAACGCGCGCGTGTCCTCCGGCGGCTCCATGACCGCCCGCCGGATCTCCTCCTCGGTCGCGATCGTCTCCATCTTTCCCGCCTGCGCGAGCCGGTAGTAGAGACCCTTCTCTCGGCGGACGTCGTGGTACTGGAGATCGACGAGCCGGAGCTTCGGGTCGTTCCAGTCGAGACCGTCGCGCTCTCGGTAACCCTCGAGGAGGCGGTACTTCGCGACCCAGTCGAGCTCCCGGTGCAGCGACAGCGGCTCCTCCTCCAGCGCGTGCAGCACGGACTCCCAGCGCTGGAGCACCTCGGCGTTCTCCGCCGTCGGGTCCTCCTGCTCGACGTACTTTTTCGCACGATCGAGGTACTCCCATTGGATCGCGATCGCGGAAAGCGAGCGGCCGTCGGCGAGACGCACCTCCGTTCGGCAGCGGACGTCGCGCGAGACCTCGTGGAGCGCCTGCACGGCGTTCGCGAGCGTGAGCTCGGGCAGATAGTCGTCCTCGATCATCTTCAGAACGAGCGCCGTCGTTCCGAGCTTCAGGAACGTCGCGACCTCGGACATGTTCGCGTCGCCGACGATCACGTGCAGGCGGCGGTACTTCTCCGGGTCCGCGTGTGGCTCGTCGCGCGTGTTGATGATCGGTCGCTTGAGCGTCGTCTCCAGGCCGACCTCGGCCTCGAAGAAGTCGGCTCGCTGCGTCAGCTGGTAGATCGGCTCGCCGCGGTCGTCCCACGCTCCCTCGACGCCGACCTTGCCCGCTCCGGTGAACACCTGGCGGCTGACGAAGAACGGTGTGAGGTCGCGGACGATCCGCGCGAACGGCGTCGCGCGGTCGACGAGGTAGTTCTCGTGCGTTCCGTAGGAGTTCCCCTTGCCGTCGCTGTTGTTCTTGTAGATCGCGACGCGCTGCCCCGGCGGGAGCACACGATGGAGCTCCTCCAGCGAGCGCTCGAGGATCCGCTCTCCCGCCTTGTCGTGGATGACGAGGTCGCGCGGCCCCGCGCACTCCGGCGTGGAGTACTCCGGGTGCGCGTGATCGACGTAGTAGCGCGCGCCGTTCGGCAGGATCACGTTCGCGAGACCGAGATCCTCATCGGACGGCTCCCGAACCTGCACCGGCTCGAAGCCGCGGGCGTCGCGGAGCGGCGACTCCTGCTCGTAGTCCCAGCGGATCCGCCGCAGGGAACCCGCGAACGACGTGATCAACAGCGACGAGGAAAGGACCGGATTGAAGTCCTGCGACCCGACCGCGGAGATCCCGTATTCGGTCTCGGTGCCGATGACCTTCGGGATCGCCATGACCCGTCGAGGTTACAGGTACTGGCCCGCCGCGACGCGCTCCACCTGACGACCCTCTCCGCCGCCCTCGCCGAGGAGCGTGCGGACGTAGACGATCCTCTCGCCCTTCTTGCCCGAGATGCGCGCCCAGTCGTCCGGGTTCGTCGTGTTGGGCAGGTCCTCGTTCTCCTTGAACTCGTCGCGGATCGCGATCAGGAGATCCTCGCCCTTGATGCCCTTCTCGCCGGTGGAGAGGAAGCGCTTGATCGCCTCCTTCTTCGCGCGTCGCACGATGTTCTCGATCATCGCGCCCGAGTTGAAGTCCTTGAAGTAGAGGATCTCCTTGTCGCCCGAGGCGTAGGTGACCTCGAGGAACCGGTTCTCGTCGCTCGTCGCGTACATCTTGTCGACCGTCCGCTCGACCATCCTCGAGACCGCCTCGGAGATGTCCGCGACGCCGGTGCGCTCGACCTCCTCCTTGTGGATCGGAACGCTCGGATGGAGGTACTTCGACATGATGTCGGCCGCCTGCTGCGCGGTCGGACGCTCGATCTTGATCTTCACGTCGAGCCGCCCCGGCCGCAGGATCGCCGGGTCGATCAGGTCCTCCCGGTTGGACGCGCCGATCACGATCACGTTCTTGAGCGTCTCCACGCCGTCGAGCTCCGAGAGCAGCTGCGGAACGATCGTCGACTCCACGTCGCTGGAGATGCCGGTGCCGCGCGTGCGGAAGATGGAGTCCATCTCGTCGAAGAACACGATGACGGGGAGGCCCTCCTCGGAGCGCTCCTTCGCGCGCTGGAAGATCTGCCGGATCTGCCGCTCGGTCTCACCGACGTACTTGTTCAGCAGTTCGGGGCCCTTGATGTTCAGAAAGTAGGAGTGCGCGTCGAGGCCGGTGCGCTCCTGCACCTGCTCGGCAAGGGAGCGCGCGACGGCCTTCGCGATCAAGGTCTTTCCGCATCCGGGCGGGCCGTACAGCAGCACGCCCTTCGGCGGCTTGAGCTCGTGCTCGGCGAACAGCTCCGCATACAGGAACGGAAGCTCGACGGCGTCGCGGATCGCTTCGATCTGTCCCTCGAGGCCGCCGATGTCCTCGTAGGTGATGTCGGGGATCTCCTCGAGGACGAGCTCCTCGACCTCCTCCTTGGGGAGACGCTCGAGCACGAGGCCGGATCGGGGGTCCATCAGTAGCGGGTCGCCGGCGCGGATGGGATCCTGGCGAAGCTCTGCCGCGATGGTCGCGACCATCTCCTCGTCGCCGCGGCCGACGACCATCACGCGGTCGTCGTCCAGCCGGTCCTTCACCTTCACGACCTCGCCCTGGCGATCGGGCGTCAGGACGTCGACAACGTTCAGCGCCTCGTTGAGGATGACCTCCACCCCCCGGCGGAAGCGATCGGTCTCGATCTCGGGCGCGACGTTGACGCGGAGCTTCCGGCCTCCGGTGGAGACGTCGATCGTGCCGTCGTCGTTCGTCCCGAGGTAGACGCCGAAGCTCGCGGGCGGGAGGGAGAGCTTCTCAACCTCCTCCTTGAGGCCCTCGATCTTGTCGCGTTCGGAGCGCAGAACCGACGCGAGCTTCTCGTTCTGCGCGAGCGCGCGGGAGAGCTCCGACTTCGACTCGACGAGCTTCTCCTCGAGGATCTTCACCTGCCGGGGAGAGTTGGTGAGCCGACGGCGCAACAGCGCGATCTCGTCTTCGAGGAACTTGATCTGTGTCTCGAGCTCGTGGACCTGCTTGACGTGCCGTTCTTGCTCTTCCCGCGGATCGATCTCGGCCATTCCTCTGCCTCCCCGAGGGGCGATTTCCAGTATATGTCGGCCCCTGCGGCCCACTCCTAAAGTCCTACCTCGCGTGACCGACAGGCGGATCGGCGGGGCTCCGAAGGGGACGTCGGAAGTCGTTGCTCCGCCGAGAAAGCGCTACGGCGCCACCGGGCCCCGGCGGCCGATCGTCACGAATCCCGTGTGGGCGACCATCCGGTGGTCCGGGCGGACGCTCCGCTCCGCCACGTGCCAGGTTCGCATCAGCGTCTCGAACGTCTCGAGGTCTCGGAACCCCGCCTCCTCGAGCGCCAGCCCGAGCTGCTGGAGCTGCACCGTCGTCGGAAGATACGCGCAGAGCACCCCTCCGGGTTCGAGGATGCGGCAGGCGAGCTCGATGCAGTCCCACGGCTGCGGGAGGTCCAGGATCAGGTGCGAGTAGCGGTCCGGCTCCCGGGCGGCGTCGAGAACGTCGCCCTCGCGGAGCTCGACGTGGGCGGGGATCGAGCCGAAGTAGGTCTCCACGTTCGCCACCGCCTGCTCGTGGTGGTCGGGACGGAGCTCGTAGGAGATCACCCGGCCCGAGTCCCCCGCGGCTCGCGCCAGGGAGATCGTGAGGGAGCCCGATCCCGTTCCGGCCTCGAGCACGCGCGCGCCCGGGAAGACGTCCGCGAAGACGAGGATCGCACCGACGTCCTTCGGATAGACCACCTGCGCGCCGCGGGGCATCTTCAGGATGAAGTCGGCGAGCCGTGGACGATACGCCGCGAGCGAGGCTCCGGTCCCGGACGTGACGACCACGCCCTCCTGCTTCCCCAGGACGTCGCCGTGGCGGACGGCGCCTCCGTGGAAATGGAACGTTCCGCCCTCCTGGAGTCGCACGAGGTAGCGGCGCCCACGTGCGTCCAGGAACAGCACACGCTCTCCGGGTTCGAACGGGGCCTCCATCGCGGCGTCAGGCTACCCCAGCCCGTCTCGGGCACCTGCGTGAACCGGGCCACGGTCGCGGCAGTGGCCGCGGCTCGTGACCCGGTCCGGATCGCGGGTCAGGGAAGCGGGTTGACGCCGAGCGTGACGTCCACGGTGCGCTGTGCACCCTGCGAGCCGGCGACCTGCACCTGCACGTGGTCGCCCGGCTTGTGCTGATGGATCAGGTTCCCGAGCTGCTCGGAGCCCGTGACCTTCGTGCCGTCGAACGTGACGATCACGTCTCCGGCGTGGATCCCGGCCTTCTCCGCGGGACCTCCCGGCGAGGTGCTGACGACGTAGGCGCCGTCGTTCACCGGAAGAGCGAACTGCGCCGCGAGTCCGGGCGTGACGTCCTCGGTCACGACGCCGAGGTAGGCGACCTCCGCTCCGGGATTCTCCGCGGCGCCGAAGATCGTGGACTTCGCGCTGTCGATCGGGATCGCGAAGCCGATGTTCTCCGCGCTGCCCGACCCCGCGGTGTTGATGCCGACGACGTTGCCATTCAGGTCGAGCAGCGGGCCACCGGAGTTGCCCGGGTTGATCGCGGCGTCGGTCTGGATCACGTCGCTGTACTTGCGTCCGCCCCCCTGACAGACCTTCGTGCTGCAGTTCGGGTCCTGCGCGTTGATGACGCGCCCGAGCGCCGAGACGATGCCGCTCGAGACCGTCGGGCCTCCCTTCAGCGCGAGCGCGTACCCCATCGCGATCACCCGCTCGCCGAGGAGCAGCTTGCTGGAGTCACCGAGAGGCACGGTCGGCAGGCCCGTCGCGTCAATCTTCAGGACCGCGAGGTCGGCAGCCTGATCGCCGCCGATCACGCGGGCGGAGTAGCTCTGTCCCTCGGACGTGCCGATCGACGGCGTGATGACCGTGATCCGTTGCGCGTTCTCCACAACGTGATAGTTCGTCACGATCACGCCGTCGGGGTTGATGATGAATCCCGTGCCGACTCCCTGCCCGGGCTGCGTCCCGCCGAACGGGCTGGACTGGAACAGGTCGGTCGTGACGTTCACGACGGCCGGCTGCACCCGTTGCACCACCTGGACCGTCGGATCCTTGGTCGGGTCGTACGCGCCGGTGCGTGTCGGCGTCAGATCGAGCTGCTGGAGGTTGACCTTCCCCGTCCGGGCGTTCATCGCGACCCTCGCCGCCGCGGTGGCGGCGGCCGACTGGGCGGCGTGGTCGCCCGACGTCGTGATGCACGCGGGGAGGGCCAGGAGGCCGACCGCGGCGAGACCGAGCACGAAACGCTTCATCTGAGTACCTCTACCCTTCGATCGATCAGCGGCTTGCTCCCGACGCCAAGTATTCGGCGCAGGGCGATGTTGCGTTCTCGATTGTGCGCAGAACCCTCTGTGAGTCTCCTGTGCACCCGCTTGGACCGCGCTGTTGAGACAGGTTAGGAGCGTACGGCCTGAGGTGCTCCTGCAAGCTCGACGGGAGACGCTACAACTCCGGCAGCGGGTCTCGGCAGGAGTCCTGCCTCCCGAACCAGGCGCAGGATCGCCTGCTCTTGCCTGATCGACATCAGGTGGATGCCGCTGACGCCGGAGATGCCGCGGACCTGCTCCACGAGCTCGAGGCAGATCTGGAGGCCCTCCTCGGCCTGGCGTTCCTTCGGAGCCGCCTCCATGCGCGTGACGATCTCCTCGGGAACGTCGATGCCGGGCACCTGGTCGCGGAGGTACCGGGCCGACCCGGCCGAGCGTGGGATGAAGATGCCGGCGATGACAAAGACGTGGTCGAGCAGACCGAGCTCGCCCACCCGCGCCATGAACGTTCGGAAACGCGGCAGGTTGAACACGATCTGCGTCTGGATGAACTCGGCGCCCGCCTCGATCTTCTTTCCGAGGCGCATCGGACGGAAATCCAGGGGCGGCGCGAACGGGTTCTCCACGGCGCCGATGAAGAACCCGGGCGGCGAGGAGAGCGCGCGGCCGCTGATGTAGGTTCCGCCGTCGCGCATCGCTCGCGCCACGCGAAGCAGGTGCGTGGAATCGAGGTCGTAGACCGGCTTCGCTTCGGGGTGATCCCCCGCCGTCACATCGTCGCCCGTCATGCAGACGACGTTCCTCGCGCCGAGGGCCGCCGCTCCGAGGAGGTCGGCCTGGAGGCTCAGCCGGTTCCGGTCGCGGCACGCGAACTGAACGACGGGTTCCACCCCGCGATCTGCGAGGAGGTGCGCCGCGGCGACGGCAGAAATGTGCGGATGCGCGGCGCTGTTGTCCGTGCAGTTGACCGCATCGACCGAGCCTCGCAGCGTGTCGGCAAGTTCCGTCACCGACGCGGGATCCGCACCGTCGGTCGTCTGGAGCTCCGACGTGACGACGAACTCTCCGGCTCGCAGGAGAGCCTCGAGGTTGCTTCGCGGCGCGGTCGCGCCTCCGGAACCGCTGGTGGCGCCGGGACCGGTCGCGGCGCCGGAGCTCGTCACTCCGTGCGGCACCGGCTCACTCCTCCAGGTAGCCGAAGTCGGGGGGCTCTCCGGAGAGATCGACGACGTCCTCGGCGTCCGACCAAGCGTTCGGAACGTGCTGATCCCGCCGCGTCAGGAGGTTCTCCCACGAGGAGGAACCTCCGAGCCGCCAGTCGACCGGGCGGTTCACGTGCTCCATGTGGTCGCGCCAGACGGGCATCTTGCGCGAGCGCTCCCACGCCTGGACCCAGACGCATGGGCGGTCCTGATAGACCTCGCAGTTTCCGTTCTGGAGCACGCCGCCGCACGGGCCGTTGCGCAGGTTCTTCGGACAACGCATCGGACACGTCATCCCGGTGGAATGCAGGATGCACTGCCCGCACATGCGGCAGTCGAAGGCGGCCTCCTTGCTGGAGCGCTCGATCAGGAGCAGCGCTTTGCGGAAACCCTTCGGCTGCGGAGCGACCTGCGCGGGCCTGCGTTCTTCCTGTTCGGTTCGCATCGTCAAAGCGCTCCCGCGCCGCGGCTCACTTCAGCGAGGCCGCGGGCACCTCCTTGCGGGGATCGACGAACGGCAGTGCGGCCGTCGTTCCGACGAGCGAGCCGTTCTCCGACTCGATGTCGACCTTCGTGCCGGGCTCCGCGAGCTCGATCGGCACCCAGGCGTAGCCGATGTTCTTCTCCAGCTTGGGCGACCACACGGCGTCGGTGACCTTGCCGACCTCGTTGCCGTCCTTGAAGACCGGCCAGTACTTGGACAGCTCGGCGCGGAGCTCTCCGACGCCCTCGAGCTCGATGCCGACGAGCTTCCTGGAGACGCCCGTGCGGCGGATCTCCTCGAGCGCCGCCTTGCCGATATAGTCCTGCGGCTGCTCCTCCACGAGACGCTCGAGCCCGCTCACCTCGAACGGGTTCGTCTTGAGGTCCATGTCGGAGTTGTAGTTGTAGATGCCGGCCTCGATGCGACGCGCCTCTACCGGCGCGACGGGGCGGATGTTGAACTCCTCTCCCGCCTCGAGGACGGCGTTCCAGAGGTCCTCGCCCTCGTCGTAGCCGAGCAGGTTGATCTCGAATCCCTGCACGGCCGTCCAGCCGGTGCGGCTGATGACGACGGGGATGCCCTTGATCTCGAACGGCGCACACCAGTAGTACTTGAGGTCGTAGATGCCCGTGCCGACGAGCTTCTCCACCGTCTTGGCGGCCTTCGCTCCCTGTACCTGCATCGGATAGACGTCGGGGAGGCTGACCCGCGCGTCGAGCCCCGAGGACGCGAGCACGCCGAGCGCGTACAGCCCCGCGTCGCTGTCGGCGAGCTGCATCCACCACTTGTTCTCCTCGATGTGGAGGAGCACCGGGTCGTTCACGATGCCTCCGTCGGGAGCGGTGACGATCATGTACTTGCCCTGGCCGACGGCGCACTTCGTCAGGTCGCGGCAGGTGATCATGTCGATGAGCTTGTCCGCGTCGGGGCCGCTCACCTCGACCGTGCGCTCCACGGCGACGTCCCAGAGGGTCACGTCGTTCAGGAGCGCCCAGTACTCCTTCTCGGGGTCGTCGTAGTACCCAGGGAGGTACATGTGGTTGTAGATGTCGTAGGAGGTGGCGCCGGCTTTCCGTGTGGCGTCGAAGTACGGCGATCGCCGGTACCACGGCCCGAAGTACAGCGTGGCGCTGTTCTCGAGCATCTCCTGCCGCTCGTTGACCATCGGACGTGCCCCTTTCGACCGTTCGGTGAGGCCCAGGGCAGCCTGCCCGGGGCCCTGAATGATGATTCAAACTGAACGGCGAGTCAATCCCGAGTTCCGGGGATGCCCAACCCCGCCACGCCGAGTCGAGAACGCGTCTGCGGTCCGAGCTACGAGATCGGGATCTGCTTGCTCGGGTCGACGAAGGGCATCTCGACGACCGTGCCCGTCCGCGAGCCCCATTCGGTCTCGATGTCGACCTTCGTGCCGAGCTCCGCGAGCTCGCTCGGCAGCCAGCAGTAGCCGATGTTCTTCGTCAGCCGCGGCGAGTAGATCGCCGAGGTGACCTTTCCGACGCCGCCGCCGCCGCTCTTCGCCGGCCACTTCACGTTGTTGAGGGCCGGGAACGGGTCGCCGTCGATCTCGACGCCGACGATCTTGCGGCTGACGCCCTCGGACTTGATCTTCGCGAGCGCGTTCCGCGCGATGTTGTCGCAGTCGTCGATCAGGCGGTCGAGGCCCAGCTCGTACGCATTGTTCTCGTAGGTCATGTCGGCGCCCCAATTGAAGATGGCGCCCTCGATCCGGCGGATGTCCGAAGGACCGGTCGGCCGGACGTTGTACGGCTCCCCCGCCTTCATGACGCGCTCCCAGAGCTCGGACCCCTTGGAGGTGTCTGTCAGGTAGATCTCGTAGCCGACCTCGGAGGTCCACCCCGTGCGCGTCACGACGACCGGGATGCCGTCGAGGTCGAACTTCTTCCAGAAGTAGTACTTGATATCGAGCACGTCCTCACCGAGGAGGTCGCGCATCAGGTCCTTCGACTTCGGTCCCTGGATCTGCATCGGCGCGACGTCCGCCTCGCGGATCGTGACGTCGAGGTCGGGGTAGGCGTTCTTCAGCCCACGCGCGAACAGCAGCGCATCGGAGGACGCGAGCGCGAACCAGAACGTGTTCTCGTCCATCCGCGTGAGGACGGGGTCGTTGATGATGCCGCCGTCGCTGTCGCAGATCAGGACGTACTTCGCCTGACCGACCGCGCACTTGGAGAGGTCGCGCGGCGTCATCAGCTGGGCGAACCGGAACCCGTCCGGGCCGGAGATCTCCAGACACCGCTCCACCGAGACGTCCCACACCGTGACGTCGTTGAGGAGCGCGTCGAACTCCGCCTCGAAGGAGTCGTAGCGGATCGGGAAGTACATGTGGTTGTACACGGTGTAGCCGAGCGGGCTGTGCCGCTGCTCGGCCTCGTAGTACGGCGTCCGGCGGTTGCGCGCGCCCCGCTGAACGAGGCTCATGTCGAACTCGGCCATCGGAAAGCCCTCCTTCTCGAAGCTGACGGGGTGCACGGTCGTGGAGCGGTGCGAAGCCGCCCGAGTGTAGCAATCTCGATTTCCGCGGCCGAGAGGCGACTCTGACCGGAGGTCACGGACGCCAGCACGCCGTGACCTGCAGGTTCCCGAACGTCCCTGACCTCAGGTCAGCGGAACCTCGCTACGAGAGCTCGTCGTGGACGGCCTTTCCGTCCACCAGCGTCATCACGACGTTCGCCTCGGCGATCTCCTCGGGGGGGGCAGCGAACAGGTCGCGGTCCACGACGGCCAGGTCCGCGAGCTTCCCGCGCTCGATCGACCCGGTCTCGGCGTCGAGGTGGTTCACGTAGGCGGTCCCGATCGTGAAGGCGGCGATCGCGGTGCCGAGGTCGATCCGCTCTTCCGGCAGCAACGCGTCGTGCGTCTCTCCGTCGATGTACGGATAGCTCGAGGGCGCCTTGCGGTTCACCGCGACGTGCATCTCCCACAGCGGATCGGGGCTGGAGACGGACCAATCACTGCCGAACGCGAGGACCGCTCCGGACCGGACGAGGCTCCCGAACGGGTACTGCCACGTGCTCCGCTCCGGCCCGAGGAACGGGATCGTGAGATTGATCATCTGGCCCTCGAGCATCGCCCACAGCGGTTGTCCGTTCGCGACCACGCCGAGCTCCCGGAACCGCGGGATGTCGTCGGGGTGGATGACCTGGATGTGCGCGATGTGATGGCGGAGATCGTTCGGGCCGTTCTCGCGGCGGGCCGCTTCCAGCGAGTCGAGCGCCTCCCTCACCGCGCGCTCCCCGATCGCGTGGAAATGGACCTGGAATCCCTCGCGATCGAGCTCCGTGACGTACCCCTTCAGGAGCTCGGGATCGACGAAGCTCAGGCCGCGGTTGTCCGTCGGCTTTCCGTCGTTCCCGAGATACGGCTCGAGGACGCCGCCCGTGAAGTTCTCCAACACGCCGTCCTGCATGATCTTCACCGACGTCGTTCGGAAACGGCCGGTCGGCGCTCGGCGGCGAAGCTCGAGCATGTCCTTGATCTGTTCCGCGCCGCGGTCGCGCTCCCACCACAAGGCACCGACGACGCGAGCGGTGAGCTCTCCCCGCTCGGCGAGGGCGACGTAGGCGGGGAAGCTGTCGCTCGTCAGGATGCCTTCCCCAACGATCGCGTCCTGCCACGCGGTGATGCCGAGGGAATGCAGGTACGCCTGCGCGACGCGGATGCCCTCCTCGTACTCCTGCTGGGTCGCCTCCGGCACCAGGCGATCGACGAGGTGCATCGCGCCCTCGTGCAGCGTTCCGGACGGCTCGCCGTCCGCGTCGCGCTCGATGCGGCCGTCGGGCGGGTCGGGGGTGTTCCGGTCGATGCTCGCGATCTCCAACGCCCGAGAGTTCGCCCACGCGCCGTGACCGTCGCGGTTATACAGGATCAGCGGGCGGTCCGGCACGATCCGGTCTGCATCCTCCTTGAGCGGCGTTCCCCCCGGGAACGCGTCCATCGACCAACCCGCACCGAGGACCCACTGCGCGTCGGGATGCGAGTCGGCGTAGTCGCGGATGATGCGCAGGTACTCGTCCTTGCCGTACGCGTCGTGGAGGTCGCACTGGAGCCGGACGATCCCTCCGCTCGGCGGATGGATGTGAGCGTCCTGGAAACCGGGCACGACCATGCGGCCACCCAGAGCGCGGACCCGCGTCCCCACGGCGGTCAGTGGCTCCATGTCGGCGGCGGTGCCGACCGCGACGATCCTGTCGCCGCGGATCGCGACCGCCTCCGCCCATCGCCGGACCGCGTCGACCGTGTAGACACGTGCGTTCGTCAGGACGAGGTCGGCGGGTCCGCTGGCGTTGACGGATACGTCGCTCACGCAGAACTCCTCTCGGTCGGGGCCGGGCGCAGAGCATAATCCGAACGCGAAGACGTCCGGGAGGCTGTCATGACGTACTCGATCGTTGCTCGCGACCCCGAGACCGGCGCGTTCGGGGTCGCCGTTCAGAGTCACTGGCCGTTCGTCGGCTTCGGCGTTCCGTGGGCCGAGGCCGGCGTCGGCGCCGTCGCGACGCAGGCGATGGTCGACGTGTCCTACGGCCCCCTCGGGCTGGACCTGCTGCGCGCCGGGAGATCGCCGGAGGAGGCGCTCCGCGCGCTGACGTCGATCGACGATGGCGCGGCCGAACGGCAGGTCGGCATCGTCGACGCTCGAGGCCGCACCGCGGCGCTCACCGGACCGAGGTGCATCCGAGCGGCGGGCCACGTCGTGGGCGACGGGTTCACGGTCCACGCGAACATGATGGAACGCGACACGGTCTGGAACGCGATGGCGGCCGCGTACGAGGCCTCGACCGAGGCGTTCCCGCTCCGCCTCGTCGACGCGCTCGACGCCGCCGAGGCTGAGGGTGGAGACATCCGCGGGCGCCAGTCCGCCGCGGTGATCGTCGTCACCGGCACACCCACCGGAAAGGCGTGGGCTGACCGGACGCTCGACGCGCGCGTGGACGATTCCGACGACCCGCTTCCCGAGATCCGGCGGCTGGTGAACCTCCAGCGTGGATACGATGCGATGGACCGAGCGGAGGAGCTCGAGGGAGACGCAGCCGCGGCTGCGCAGGCGTTCGCCGAGGCCCTCGAGCTCGCGCCGGGCGCGCCGGAGATCCGCTTCTGGCAGGCCGTCGGCCTCGCGACGGCCGGACGGACCGCTGAGGCACGCGCCCTCATGACCAACCTCGCGCAGGAGCGGCCCCAGTGGGCGGAGCTCCTCCGCAGGCTGCCCGCGGCGGGCGCGCTGCCCGACGACCCCGAGCTCCTCCGCGCGGTCGATCCCGAGGCGTAGCTCAGGCGAGCGCGACGAGGTCCAGGAGGTCCTCCTCCCAGGGGTCGTTCCGGCCCTCGGGCATGAGGAGGACGCGATCCGGCTCCAAGGCGCGGACGAAGCCGACGTCGTGGCTCACGAGGATCATCGTGCCCGGCCAGCTCGAGAGCGCGGCCGCGATCGCGTCGCGCGAGGGCGGGTCGAGGTTGTTCGTCGGCTCGTCGAGCAGCAGCAGGTTCCGCTTTCCCGCGACGAGCTGCGCGATCGCGAGCTTGGTCTTCTCGCCGCCCGAGAGTGTTCCCGCGTCCTGCAGGCCGAGCTCCCCCGGCAGGCCGAACATCCCGAGGAGCGAACGGAGGTCCTGGTCGGTCGCGCGCGACTCGGCCCGGACGTGGTCGAGCACCGAAACCCCGGGTCGGATGCCCTCGTGCTCCTGCGCGTAGTAGCCGAGAGAAACGCCGCTCCCGAGGCGGAACGTTCCGGTATCGGCCTCCGATTCCCCGGCGAGGATGCGCAGGAGGCTCGTCTTCCCCGCGCCGTTCAGCCCCATGACGAGGAGACGCTCGCCCCGGCCGAGGTCGATGTCGGCGTCCGCGAACACCGTCGGCCCGCCGTAGCTCTTGGAGAGCCCGCGCGCGGTGAGGATCACCTTTCCGGCGTGCGGCGGCTCCGGGAAGCGGAACTTCACGCTCCGCTCGCGTGTGGGCGCGGCGATCGCCACGTCGCGGAGTCGTTCCACGCGCGTGTCGAGCGTCTTCGCTTTCCTTGCGCGCTTGGCCGTCGATCCGCGCATCGAGTCGGCGAGCGAGGAGAGCCGCTTGATCTCCGCCTCCTGCCGACCGGCGACGGCGGAGCGACGCCGCTCGTCCTGCGCCCGCGCGTCCCGGTACTGCGAATACGTTCCGCGGTACAGCACGACGTCGTCGCGGTCCAGATGCATCACGCGCGTGATCGACCGGTCGAGCAGCGCGAGGTCGTGCGAGACCACCATCAGCGCGCCGCGATAGGAAGCGAGGAACTTCATCAACCACGTCTTCGCGTCGCTGTCGAGGTGGTTGGTGGGCTCGTCGAGGAGGAGGACGTCGCTGCCACCGAACAGGATGCGCGCGAGCTCGAGGCGACGCCGCTCCCCCCCGGAAAGAGAGCGCACCGACAGTGACAGGCGGTCCTGCGCGAGGCCAAGACCCGACGTGATCGCGCGCACCTCCGAGTCGGCGGAGTAGCCCCCGAGTCCCCGGTACTCCTCCTCGAGCCGGGAGAACTGCGCGATCTTCGCCTCCGAGGGATCCTCCTCGATCTCGAGTCGTCGCTTCTCCAGGCGAACGGAGAGCTCGTCGAGCCCGCGCGCCGACAGCACGTGCGAGAGCGCGAGGGCGGAGGCCTCGTCGCGATGCAGCCGCGGATCCTGACGGAGGTAACCGAGCTCTCCGCGGCGGCGGACCGTTCCCGCGAGCGGCGGCGTCTCTCCCGCGAGGACGCCGAGGAGGGTGGTCTTTCCGGCTCCGTTGCGGCCGACGACGCCCACCTTGTCTCCGGCACGCAGCGTGAACGAGAGGTCCTCGATGATCGTCCTGCCGCCGACCTCGACGGCGAGCTGCTCGGCAACGAGCGCGCTCATCGGAACGCTCGTCGGGAGCGGAAACGCTGCTCGGTTCTCAGGTGGGACGTGGACATGCGGTGAACTCC
Organism: Actinomycetota bacterium; assembly: GCA_045805285.1. Lineage (GTDB taxonomy): Bacteria > Actinomycetota > UBA4738 > UBA4738 > JBJMLN01 > JBJMLN01. Next base: position 72,941 of record JBJMLN010000126.1, read on the forward strand.
ATCCTCGTGGCCGGTCGGGTGGCCGCTGCGCTCCTGTGCGGCTCCCGGGCGGGAGCCCTTCCGGGCGCCGAAGGTGGGGTCGTCACATGTTCGGGCAGTCTACCGCGAGGCCCTGCAGCCCCGGGGAGTGCCTTCGCTGCGGTTGTGGATGCTCAGCCCTGGGCGGCGGAGAAGCTGGCCGCCACGTGCTCGAGCTTCGGCGGAAGCTTCGACGAGCCGCCGAGGGCCCCGCTGGAGATCGCGTCGAGCAGACCCCCGGTCGAGCCGGGGTCACTCTTCGCGGCCCGCCAGGAAGCCTTCGCAGCCGCCTCGGAGACGCGGAGGTGCGGGGCGCTCGCGTCCGCAGGCTGATACGGCGCGTGGGTCGTGGTGTACAGGGGCTCTCCGGGATCCTTCCCGGGCAACACGAGCAGGGCCGAGGTCACGTAGCGCTCCCCCGACGGATCCGTCGGACGATTCACCTTCACGCCCTTGACGATCATCGTGGTGGAACCGCCGCCGTCGAGATTCAGCGCCGTGACGGCTCCCTCGCGCCGCATCTCGTTCGCGAACTGCACGAGCGTGTATCCGACCGACCAGCCCGGCTGCCGGCCGTCGACCGTGACGATGAGCAGCTTGCCGTCGGCGGTGATCCCGACGCCGGTCCGCGGCTGGCGTTCGCAGAGGTAACCGCAGCCGGTCGGCGCAACGAGCTGGCCCGCCTGAAGCAGCATCGGGCGGCCGCCGATCGAGTCCATCACGTCCGGCCATCCGAAGGACCAGGCGACGGACACGGTCGAGCCGACCACGAGATTCCGGATCTTCGGCGCGGCGGCTCCGCCGTCGCGGCTGGAGATGACCACGCCTCCGTTCAACGGCACGGCGGCATGCGAGCACAGCACCTGGTTGACGGTGTAGCTGCGGACGATCGAGCTGCGCGTCTTGCCGGACCACGAAGGCACGCCGAGCGGCATCAGCCGCGCGGAGCACGCGTCGCTCGGCGGATGCTCGACCGTGCCGCCCACGGTGGAGAACCCGGAGATCTCTCCCCACATCGGGGCGCCGGCGTTCCAGTGATCGATCGGGAAGCTCGTCGTGGGCGTGGTCATCATCAGCGTCTGCGTCGGCGGGCCGAAGTACGTGCGCTGCTCGTTCTGCGAGATCGCGAAGTTGTCGCCGGGGTCGATGCCGGTCTCGTCGAGCGTTCCGTCGTTCGCGAAGCCGTGGAGCGGACGACCGTTCTCGACGCCGAAGTCGCCGTTCACCGCCGCGACGGCGCCGTTCGCGGCTGCCATCTGGCTCGTCCGCGCCCATCCCGGGAAGATGCCGCGGGCGAGCGTCGTATCCACCGTGACGGGCGAAGCGGGGTCGACCTTCAGCGAGCGGATCTGCACCGGCCCCGTCGCGTCGCGCGTCCGCGTCAGCGTCACCCCCGGAACGACGCTCTGCACGGTCGAGGTGTAGCGCGTCGTGCCGTTGGCCGCCGGAGCGACCACGACACCGGTCAGCGCGACGACGAGGGTCGCGACGGTCGCTCCGAGCGTTCCGATGGTCCGTCTCATACCGAGGGTATCGGCTGTAGGACGCTCCGAACTTGAGCAGGAGGACAAACGCGTAGCCCGACCGAACCACGTCGCCGGCCGATGCGGAGGGATGCATCCCGAGCGGTGAAGTCCTCCCGCGGAGGGACCGATAGGAAGGGGTCGGACTTCTCGATCGGCGACTCGACGAGCCAACCGTGGGGGTATGCGTGGTGGAAGAGGGATACGGCACGGGCGGGATCGACGAGACCAGCGCAGAGGAGACCGCCTTCCCGGAAGCGAGCCCATCTCTCCGTGCGACGGACGAAGTGGCCGACGCCCCGCCTCCGCCCGACTCAGCTCCCGACGACGAAGCGGGCGACGTCGCTGCCGATCCCCCGGCGCAGCCCACCGTGACCGCCGCCAACGCGGCGGACGAGACGCCACCTCCCGCGGGTCCCGTCGATCCCGACGCGATGGTCGCGGAGTTCCACGACTGGCTCCAGCAGCAGGTCGACGCCGACGGATCGGATCTCCACATCAAGGTGGGCTCCAAGCCGCGGATGCGCGTGGACGGGCGCCTCCAGGACCTCGACCATGCAGCGCTCACGGCGGAGGAGACGCTCGCCCTCGCGGACGCGATCATCCCGGCGGACCGCCGGTCCCGCCTCGATGAGCACGGCTCCGTCGACTTCGCGCATTCCGCGACGGGCATCGGACGTTTCCGCGCGATCGTTTTCCAGCAACGGGGCTCGGTCAGCATGGTCTTCAGGAAGCTCCGCCTCGGAGGTCCCACGTTCGACGAGATCGGCATCCCCGAGGTGTGCGGAACGCTCGCCGATGAGAAACGCGGCCTCGTCCTGGTGACGGGTCCAACCGGATCGGGAAAGACGACGACGCTCGCCGCGATGATCCAGCACATCAATCAGAAGCGCCCCGTTCACATCGTGACGATCGAGGACCCGATCGAGGTGCTGCACCACGACGAGCAAGCATCGATCAATCAGCGGGAGGTCGGACAGGACACCACGACGTTCCTCTCGGCCCTCCGCGACGCGATGCGCCAGGACCCCGACGTCATCCTGATCGGAGAGATGCGGGACTCCGAGACGGTTCAGGCCGCGCTCCAGGCCGCGGAGACCGGGCACCTCGTCCTGTCGACGCTGCACACGGTGGACGCGACCGAGACCGTGAACCGGCTGATCGACTTCTTCCCGCCGCACCAGCAGCACCAGATCCGGTTGACGCTCGCGGGCTCGCTCCGCGGCATCGTCTGTCAGCGGCTCGTTCCCCTCGTCGACGGCGGCATGTCGCCGTGTCTGGAGGTCCTCGTCAATACCGGGCGCATCGCGGAGCGGATCGTCGACGACAGCCGGACGAGCGAGATCGTCGACGTGATCGCCGACGGCGGGTACTACGGCATGCAGACCTTCGACCAGTCGCTGCTGGAGCTCACACTGTCCGGCCGCGTCTCGCTCGACGCCGCCCTGGAAGCCGCCACCAACAAGCACGACTTCCAACTGATGCTCGAGCAGAAGCAGGGCCCGCGGGTCCCGGTCGACGCCTGATCCGTCGGCGACGAGAGGCGTTCCTCTCCTGTCGGCCGCTCGGGCCTCCGGGAGGCTCACTCCGGGGGCCGGGGGGTCGGGCCGCCCGACGCCGAAGGGCCCCTTGCAAAGTGAGGTCCGGATGCGCTTGACTTGGGCAGGAGGTCAGGCCCCTTGGTCGCGAAGCTCCCCCCACTGCTCGACGGTCAGAACGTCAGGCACGCGGTGAAGATCACCCGGTGCGTGTGCGGGTGCGTCCTCCTCCGATCCGACGACGATCCCGCGGTGACCTGGGTCTCGGGAGACTGGGAGTCCGAGGACCAGATGGATCCCCGTTGCAGGGACCGGAAGTGCTTCTGCCACGCTTCCAGGCTCGTGGATCTCCGTTCCGATGAGCTTCGGATTCGCGTGCTCGGGAGCCGGCCCTCGGAGGAGCCCGAAGCCGCTCCCGCCTAGGCACAGGGTCGGCAGCCGAGCCTCCCGCTTTCCCGAGCCGTAGCCTGGACTCACGATGGCCGACGACCGCGCCGCATTGCTCTTCGACGCGGATTGCGGCTTCTGCCGGTGGGCGACGGCGCGACTCCTCCGCTGGGACCGCTCGCGCCGCCTCCGCCCGGTCCCCCTTCAGAGCGCTGAGGCGGACCTCCTCCTCGCCACGGTGCCGAAGGAGCTTCGCGGCTCGAGCTGGCACCTGGTCCGCGACGGCCGCGTTCGATCGGCCGGCCGGGCCGTCTCCCCACTCCTGCGGATGCTTCCCGGGGGCCGCGTACTCGCGGCGGTCGCCGAGGCGTTCCCCGGAGGGACGGACGCCTCATACGCGTGGGTCGCGCGCCACCGCGGGCTCCTCGGCAGGATCGTCGGACAGAAGGCTTGCTCGGTGATGCCGTCGGCTCCGCGGTCCTGAGGCTCACGACAACGGAAAGGGCCCCGGGGAGTGACCCCCGGGGCCCGCGTTCCGCGTCTGGCTGGACGAGTTACGCGGTCGCGTCGGGAGCGACCATGTCGGCCGTTCCGGAGTCGAGGCCGCCGCCGTAGTGGATCTGGATGTTGCCGTTCTGGATCTTGCCGGAGTCGACGATGAACGGGTCGAGCTCCGCCTGCTTCTGCGTGTAGCTCCAGTAGATCCGAGCCACGTCGTTGAGACCGGGCTCGCCCTTGTCGATGAAGTACGCCTTCAGGTACACGACTCCACCGGTGTTCTTGTCGAGGCAGATCGCCTGCACACGCGTACGGGGGAATCCCTGCGCGGTGATCGCCTCCGTGTAGCGGGTGTACCCGCTGCAGTGGGCGGCGAAGGTGCCGTCGTCGGAGTTGTAGTTCAACTCTCCCCGAAGGTCGGCCTTCGCGTTGAAACCGAGCGCGGCGCTCAAGTGCGTCTGCCCGTTGCCGTTCGTCTGCACCACCGCATTGGCGATGCCGACGCACAGCGCAAGCGCGGCGCTCGTCAGCACCACGACTGTCGTGAAGCGCTTCCGCATCCCTTCCTCCTATCGTTCTGTCGGCCGGAATACGGTTATACGCGCGCGCAGGGGATGCCTACATCGGGCGTGGGGTGACACAGAACCCATCCGAAAGTCGTAGGACTTTCGCACCGTGCGCGGATCGCGTTCGTCGAGGGATTGCAGCTACGAGAAATACGGGTCGTTTCCGAAGTGCTTGTACACCTTCAACACGTCTGGCGTCGTGTCGACCTTGTAGGTGATGTCCGAGCCGCGGAAGTTCACCTCGGCGTTCGTGTAGATGACGGCCTCCACCTCGGGCCACGCCTTGATCCGCTCGCACGCCCGCTTGATCCACGTCGCCTTGGACTCCACGTCGAGGTCGGCGCCGCACGCCTGCCGGCCGACGGTCCCCCATTCCTGGATGACGAGGTGCTTGTGATGGTTCTTGGCGTACCAACGCGCCGACGCGAACAGGTCATGGAACGTCTGCCAGCCGATGTCGGTGTTGCAGGCGCCGCGGTTGTAGCCGTCCACGCCGAGAACCTGCGCCCCCGTCGGGACCCAGACCCCGGCACCGCCGTGCGCCCCCTGGTACGTCGGCCGCATCAGCGTGCACACCCAGCGCAGGTTCGGCGTTCCGATGTTGTCGAACAGCTTCCGGGCGTGGTTGTACGCGGCCTTGAACTGGCTCGCGGTTCCCGAGCCCGTGTCGTTCTCCGGCTCGTGGTTGAAGACCCAATACGCCTTGTGGCCCCAGTCCTTGAGGGCGTGCGCCATCGTCTTCAGCTCGGCATCGTGCGTGCCCGCGGCGATATCGGCCCATTTCACGAAGGTGCCGTTCTTCCGCTGGCACTCCAGGGAGATCAACGGCATGTGCCCCGTCGAGGCGCTCTGGCGAACCTGCTCGTTCGGGATCTCGCGATCCCAGCTCATGTAATGGCGCGTGACGTCGAGCTTGCGGCCGATCAGCTTCTCCAGGGCGAAGACAGCCTCCATCGGCGTCTGGCCCGGGGAAGGCTCGGCGAAGGCGCCCCAGCCGCAGTGGCCCGCGGCGACGCGGCCCCACGCCGGGATCGCTGGCGCACCCAGCGCCAGCCCGCCCGCGCCCACTGCGGCGGCGCGGAGGAAGTTCCGTCTCGATAGGTTCGTCATCCTTGCCTCCCGAGCTCAGCAGCATACGGGAGGCCTCGGGAAAAGAGGGTTTTGGCGTGCCCCGGGCGTCCCGGCTCAAGGCCGAGTCCGGCCCGTCCGACACCTACACAAGCGATGCAGGAACCGGCCACGGCCCCGACGCTCAACCAGGACCTCGAGGACAGCGCCTCCGCGCTCCTCGAGGCGATCGTGCGCGCCGAGGTGGAGCTCAACGCGCTCGAGGAACGGTGCGGTTCCCTGGAGCTCGCGATCTCGCTCGGACGTGAGGCCGTGACCACAGCGGAGAGTCTTCCGCCCACGAACGGGATCGCCAAGGGCAATTCCGGCAACGTTCCGCCGCCCGAGAAGTCGTCGTCTGAGGAAATGCCCGCGACCGCAACCGCAGCCGAACCGGCAGCCGCGCCCGCCAATCCGCAACCGATCCGAGCACCGAGACCGCTCACGATCCGTCCCCAGGGAGCCGTGAAGCCCGAACCCGCATCCGAGCCCGCCGCCGCGTCCGCCGGCCCTTCGGCGACGGAGAAGCCCGAGGACGCACCGGCTTCGGAGAAGCTCGACTCCGATCCCGTCGCCCGCTCGCTGGAGGAGCAGGCAGCCGCGCTCCGCGCCGCGATGGGCGAGGATGACGCACCGGTCGCGCAGGAGCCCCCCGCGAAGGCGATCCCACACCCGGCGCCGGTGGGACAGACCGCGCCCGTCAAGCCTGCGGTGCCCGCGGCCCCGAAGCGGGAGCCCGATTTTCCGGAACAGGGACCGTTCAAGCCGAAGCGGTCAACGCCTCTGAAGTCGCGCCTCGCCGGTCTGGACGTGAACGCCGTCGAGCGCGAAGGCGAGAGCTATTCGGAACGGAGCGCCGAGCTCGAGCAGCTCCTGCGCACCCGCGACGACGCCTGAACCGTCCTCACGGCCGCCTCACCACCGCTCCGCCCTTCATGACGAACCCGACGTCCCGGAAACCTCCGACGTCCTCCGTCGCATCTCCCCGGACGGCGATCACATCGGCGAGCTTGCCGGCGTCGAGAGAACCGAGGCGCTCCTCCCACCCCATGAGCTCCGCCGAGGTGAGGGTCGCCGAGCGGAGAGCCTGCAGCGGCGTCATCCCGTGCCGCACCATGTACGGAAGCTGCCGCGCGTTCCACCCGTGCGGGTACACGCCGCTGTCGGTTCCGAACGCGGTCCTGACGCCGGCGTTCACCGCCTTTCGGAAGCCGTCGCGCTGGGCCTGCGTCGTCTCCTCGTTCTTTCGGAGCGTTTCCTCCGGCCACCGCTCCCGGCCGCCGACCTCCGCGATGAAGTCGCCGTTGTACACGTCCGCCACCAGATACGTCCCGCGTTCGGCCATGAGCGCGATGCCCTCGTCGTCGATCAGCGAGCCGTGCTCGATCGAGCGTACGCCCGCCCGGACGGCGCGCTTGATCCCCTCGGAGCCGTGCGCGTGAGCAGCGACGAACGCACCGTAGTTTCCGGCCTCCTCGACGATCGCACGAAGCTCCTCCTCGGTGAACTCCGGAACGCCCGGCTTCGTCCCGGGAGCGAGCACCGCGCCCGTCGCGATCACCTTGATGTGGTCCGCGCCCCGGTTCAGGATCTCCCGCACCCGCCCCCGCATCTCCGGGATCGACCTGACGACACCGAAGCGGAACTCCCTCGGGATCTCCACGTCCGGCGCGAGGCCCGTGATCTCTCCCCCACCGGTCGCGACCGTGATGTAGCAGCCTGCGACGGCCATGCGCGGCCCGGGCACGACCCCGCGATCGATCGCATCGCGGAGCGCGACGTCGACGAACGCGCGGAACGTTCCGACGTCGCGGCAGGAGGTGAACCCGGCCTCGAGTGTCGCGCGCGCGTTCTCCACGCCGACGAACGCCTGCTCGGCGCCGGAGAGCGTCAGCGTCTCCACGTAGCTGGAGGCCTGCACGTTGTCGGCGATGTGCGTATGGCAGTCGAACAGCCCCGGCGTGACCGTGAAGTCGGAGAGATCGATCACGTCGGCGTCCGGCGGCGGAGAGCCGGTCCACGGCGCGACGGAGACGATGCGCTCCCCTTCGATCAGGAGCTGGCGGTCCTCGAGGACCTCTCCCGCGGAGACGTCCACGAGTCGCCCCGCACGGATCGCGATCGTGGCTTCGGGCACGGTCGCCAAGCATAGTTTCCGCGAGCCCCGGCGGCGCCTCGCGCCTTCGCCCGAGTCGTGCGTATCCTCGGGCGTCGAGACCGAGGAGGGAGCCGATGGGCACACAGGTCCAGGTCGTGTTCGACTGCACCGACCCCGATCGCATGGCCCACTTCTGGGCGACGGCGCTCGGCTACAAGCTGGACGATCCACCCGAGGGCTTCGAGACCTGGGACGCGTTCCTCGACTCGGTCGGCGTTCCGCCCGAGCATCGCAACGACGCGAGTGCGATCTCCGACCCCGAGAAGACCGGTCCGCGGATCTACTTCCAGCGTGTCCCCGAGCCGAAGACGGTGAAGAACCGCGTGCACCTCGATCTCAACGTCGGCGGTGGCCGGAAGGCCCCGCTCGAGGAGCGCAAGCAACGGATCGCCGCGGCGGTGGAGCGACTTCGTGAAGCCGGCGCGACGCGCGTCGGTGAGCTGCAGACCGACCACGAGTACCACGTGGCGATGCAGGACGTGGAGGGGAACGAATTCGACCTTCAGTAGAGCCGCATGTGGGAGACCGGCAAGGAGGAGAGGATGTTCGGAACGGTGGGGCACATCCGGTTCGACCCCGCGAACCGCACCAAGCTGGAACAGGAGATGAACGACGAGACCTATCTCACCGTGAACGGCTATCGGTGGGGGCAGGTCCTCTTTGACGAGAACGACCCCGGCCATGCGGTGATCGTCGCCGTCTTCGACGACCGGGCCACCTACTTCGAGAACGCCGACGCTCCCCAACAGGATGCCCGGTACCAGCGGATGCGAGGGCTCCTCACCGAGGATCCGACGTGGACGGACGGCGAGTGGAGCGTCGCACCTTCGCGGAACGGTCCGCCGCAGACCTGACGTGACCCGGAACGCAAGAGGCGGGGCCGCTTCCGCGGCCCCGCCTCTTTACGTTCCTTGGAGCTCGAGCCTTACAGCTCGCAGTTCGAAACGTTGTCGCCAGCGTCGATGACACAGGTGTCCGTGTTGTCGCCACCGTCGATGTAGTCGTTACCCGAAACGCCGTCCTTCGACTTCAGGAAGTCGTTGCCGGGCTCGGTGGTCTCGCCGGTCGCGGCGCCGATGTAGTCGTCGCCCTGGCCGCCGTAGAGCTTGTCGTTCTGGCCATCACCGGAGACGTCGTCGTCGTCGCCCTGGCCCTTCACGGTGTCCGAACCGTCGTTGCCACGAAGGCCGTCGAACGCGGGCGGAGCACCCATCGGGACGCCCGTGAGATCAGGGTTCTGGTCGTTGTAGTCGTCGCCCTGACCGCCCTTGATGACGTCGTTGCCCTCGTTGCCGTTCGCGACGTCCTCGCCCGCCTTCAGGCAGATGACGTCGGCACGCGTGGTCCCGTTGATGGCGTCGTTCGCCGCGGAACCGGTGATGGTGCACTCCTTCGCAGCGCCGGCGGCGCTGTTCAGGATCCCGTTCGCGAAGGCCGGCCCCACCATGAGGCCCACCGTCGCCACGGAGACGAAAACCGTACGAAGCCGCAAGTGGGCCTCCTCTCGTCGTGGAACTCGGACCGAAGCACGGTACCAGAACCGTCCGAGAACGTCGGGTTTTCGACAATCCCAGCGGACCGGAGCGCCCGAGGCCGCTTGGCCTCCGACTCCGCACCGCCGGCTCCCAGCCGGTCAGCTCCGAACGGCGGGGGCGACGTCCGCCGCGATCGCCGGCTCCGGCTCGGCTGAGGTCACGGTCACGGGGGACGGGCCCGTCGTTCCCTCCGAGGCCGCCGGGATCCACCCCTCGACGACCGTGCCGTCGCCGGGCCGAGAGCGGACCTCCAAGCTTCCGCCGAGCGCCGAGAGCCGGTCCTCCATGTTCTGGAGGCCCGCACCCCGTCTTGTGGTCCGGACGTCGAAGCCCTTGCCGTCGTCCTCGACCGCGAAGGCGAGGTCTCCCCTGTCCTCACGCAGGCGTACGACGACGTCGCTCGCCTGCGCGTACTTCGAGACGTTCTGGAGGGCCTCCAACACGCAGAAGTAGACGGCCGCCTCGATCTCCTGCGCGTACCGCCCGACGTCGCCCGGCTCCAGCCGGATGTCGATCGGCGAGCGTGCGATCTGCGAGCGGAGGGCCTCCACCAGCCCGCGGTCGGCAAGGACCGGCGGATAGATCCCGTGCGCGAGGTCCCGGAGGTCCGTGAGCGCCTGCTGAACCTCTCCTTCGAGCTCCGCCATCACGTCGTCCGCTTTGGCCACGTCGGTCTGCGCGAGGTTCCGCGCGAGCTTCAGGCGGACGGAGAGAGCGACGAGCTGCTGCTGGGCGCCGTCGTGCAGGTTGCGCTCCAGCCTGCGGCGCTCCTCGTCCTGCGCGGTCACGAGTCGCTGGCGTGAGGAGCGGAGATCCTCGATCAGCTGGAAGTTCCGGAAGATCAGCCCCGCCTGCGCCGCGAGGTCGTCGACGAGCCGCTGTTCCGCCGGCGTGATCGGCTCCTTCGGAGGCTTGAGGATCGTCAGCGCTCCGAGCACGTCGGGGTGACGTACGGCCGCGACCGCCGTCACGTTCGGAAACTCGGGAAGGCGGCCGCCGTCGAGGAGCGCGATGGGAGGAGGCATCCCGGCGTCCTCCGGACTGATCGCGGCGGGACGAAGCTCTCCTCCGACACGCAGCCAGACCACGACCTCCAGCGCGCCGGTGCCGTCGGCGAGGAGACGCGCCATCCGCACGAAGATGTCCTCGCTCGCGAGCGCGCCGAGGCGCTCGGAGAAATCGGAAAGCACCTCGTACGGCGTGGCGCGCTTGCCGTACACGAGCCGGTTCGCGACGCGCGCGACCTTGTCGCGCATCGGCTGGAACGCGATCGCGACGATCGCGGTGGCGATCAGCGAGAGGCCTTCCGTCGCACCGACGAACGCGCCCACGACGACCACGATCGCGACGTAGATCACGGTGATCGCTGCCGCAAGCAAACCGTAGAGGACGGTCTTGCCGATGATGAGGTCGATGTCGAGCAGCCGGTAGCGCAGGATCGCGACGGCGATCGCGACGTACAACAGGAAGAGCGAGACGCTCGTGAGGGCCTCGACGACGCTGTTGTTCATGAAGAAGTTCACGCTGAACGTCACGGCGAGGAGCGCAGCGGCGGAAAGGAACCACTTGAGCTGCAATCGCGCGACCTCGTCGCCGCTCCGATACCGGAAGACCACCGCCGTGACCGCGGAGAAGAGATTGACGGGGAACAGCAGGATGCAGATGTCGAAGCCGATGACCGCGAGATGCGTGATCGAGCTCGTCGCCTGTGTCGGATCCCGGAACGGATGCGTCCAGTTGGCGAGCGTCGCCGTCGCCGCGGACAGAAGCAGCAGGACCAGCGTGAACCCGTACAGCCAGCCGAGCGGCCGCCATCGCCGCGACGGGAGATGTCCGGTTGGAAACAGGATGAACAGGAACGGAAGCAGTCCCGTCGGGATCGTCCAGATCCACGCGCCGACCCACGCCGCCGCGAACGCTCCCGGCAGGAGTCCCGTCGGCGCCACGCGGAGCGCGTGCAGGCTGTACGCCTGTAGGAAGTGCCCGATCCCGAGCGCGGCGCCGGCGATCAGGAACAGCCACCCGATCCGGTTGTCCGGCCTCCGCGACGCCATGATCATCCCGATCACGGCGACGCCGGCGTCGACGAGGATCGACAAGACGCCGGCGACGCTCCACCCCACGGAGTCCGGAGGAAGGACGGCGTTCCGGTCCGCGTAGACGAAGACGATCTGGCTGAGAACGAGCAGGACGGAAACGATACCGACCGAGTAGGCGATCCTGCGCGCCGCCCAAGGACTCATGACTTGATTCTGACGGTTCCGAGAGGCGCTCGATAGCTCCCACGTGTCGTGGCGGCGGATTCCGGGAACGGTGCAGGTCAGAGGCCTAAGACCGAGCCCGAGGAGGTGGCTGTCCGATGCCACGAACGAGAGAGGACCTGCCCGATACGATCAAGCGCTCCCCCGCGAAGGCGCAGCGGATCTACTCGGAGACGCTCGCGAACGCGCACAAGGAGTACGACAGCGAGGAGCGCGCGCACCGAACGGCGATGGCCGCGCTCAAGCACTCCTTCGAGAAGGTCGGCGACCGCTGGGAGGCGAAGAAGCGCAAGGGGCCCTCCGACCCGCAGGCTGCCAAGAGCGGACGCGCCGCGCGACGCGGCGGCAAGACGTACGGCGGCTTCGACGAGGAGGGCCACACCAAGGAGGAGCTCCTCGAGCGCGCGAGGCGCCTCGACATCGAGGGACGCTCGCGGATGAACAAGAAGGAGCTCGCCGACGCGATCGCGAAGCGCGAACGGAGCAGGAGCCGAAGCGGGAGTCGCTCGACGAAGAGCTCGCGCGGGCGCGCGGCCTAGCGCCTCCGATCAAGTCGGACGCACGAGCTCCGTCAGCGCCTCGAGCGCTTCGCCGGCGTCGTCGCGGAGGTCCTGCACCTGCCGCCCGTCAGCGCGGCGGCTGGCGCGCACCGTCTCGTCGAGCATCGTCGCGATCGCGAGCGCGCGCAGCCGCGCCTCCTCGAACAGCACGGGGTTCGAGGACACGTGCGCGGCGCACAGGAGGTTCGCAGCCGAGGCGACCGTGGAGATCTGCTCGACCTCGATGAGGTCCTCTTTCGTGACGACCTCCCCGCGGTCGACGCGCGACGAGAGCCGATTCGTCCGCTCGAACAGGTCGGCCACGACCCGCCCGAGGGCGCTCAGCGCCCCACCGGTGCCGACCACGTCCGACGTCTCCGCCTCGAGCGCAGCCAGCACGCGTTGCATGATCTGGCTGTACGTCTCCACTGACCCAACGACTTTCCCACTTCCCGCGAGCTGGCGCATCCCCCCGTGAGGCGCTGCGGCGATCCCGCTGCGGGCAGCTCGTGCGTCGCTAGGCGCGATGCTCCGGCGCCAGCCGGCCGCCGCCAGGCACGACGGAGTCCTCGCCGACGCGCGCGTCCATGCCGATGAGGGTGATCTCCTCGGGCGTCGCGGAGGTGCCCTCGCCGTCTCCGACACGTGCTCCGGCGGCGATGCGCACGCCACGGTCGATCACGGCGCGCTTGATGTGCGCGCCGGCCTCGATGACGGTGTCGTGGAGGATCACCGAGTCGGTGACGACAGCGCCCTGCTGGACCACGACCCCGGGAGAGATCACCGAACGGGAGACGGTGCCCTCCACAACGCAGCCCGGGGACAGGAGGCTCTCGCCGACCTCGGCGGAGCTGCCGACCGAAGCGGGTGAACGCTCCGTTCCGAGCGTCCGGATCGGCCAGGCCCGTTCATCCAGGTCGATCTCCGCGGAGCGTGTCGCGAGCTCGATCTGCGAGCTCCAGTAGCTGTCGACGGTGCCGACGTCGCGCCAATAGCCCTCGAGGTCGAACGTCTGGACGCTCCCGTCGCGAACGAGCGCCGGGAGCGCCTCGTCGCCGAGGTCCTCAACGGTGTCCTCGTCATCCTCCGGGTCCGCCCGCTTCTGTGAGGCGAGCTCCTCGAGACACTTCAACAGCTTGCGAGGCTCGAATGCGAAGACCTCCGTCGTCGCCGTGTTCGTCTTCGGTTGATCCGGCTTGTACTCGTAGCCCGTGACCCGTCCGCCCTGTGTGTCGACGACCCCGAACCGCGAAGCTTCCGTCTGCGGAACTTCCGTCGTCACGATCGTGAGGTCGGCTGCTGCCTCGAGATGCCGCGCGACCACATCGCGGTAGTCGAGCTTGTAGACGTGGTCGGCGCTCAGAACCAGGAGCACATCCGGATCGAACTCCTCGATGTACGGCTTGTTGCGGAGGATCGCGTCGGCGTTCCCCTTGTGGAAGCCGGCTTTCTCGTCACCGGTGTGCGGATGCAGGATCCGGAGGCCGCCGTACGTCCGGTCGAGGTCCCACGGACGGCCGTTGGCGACGTGATCGAGGATCGAATAGGGCTCGTACTGCTGGACGAGCCACACGTCGGCGAGCTCGCTGTGCATCGCGTTGCTGAGCGGGAAGTCGATCAAACGGTAAACCCCGGCGAAAGGCATGGCCGGCTTCGCGCGACGCTCGGTCAGCACCTCGAGACGCGATCCCTCACCTCCGGCAAGCACGAGCGTCAGAACCTTCGGCGGGCGCATGGCGGAGATGTACCCAGCGGAGTCGCTGCTCATCTGCGCGGATCGGGTGGTGTCGGAGGGGGGATTTGAACCCCCACGGGCTATTCGCCCACTAGGCCCTCAACCTAGCGCGTCTACCTAGTTCCGCCACTCCGACGAACGAGACTGGAGTATATCGAGGCGTCCCTGGAACCCGGCCGAGCGGCCGGCTACTTCCACTTCCAGGCGAGCCAGAACGTCGTGAACCCGAAGAC
>JBJMLN010000127.1:0-12515 GCA_045805285.1 Actinomycetota bacterium
AGATCGTCGATGCGGAACGTCTCGAAGCTCCCGGTGCAGGCGTGCCCGGCGGCGATCGTCAGCGAGCGTCGGGCGGGCTCCGCGACCATGGCGAACAGGATCGTCGAGCCCTCCTCCCCCTCCGCCGGGTCGGGATGCGCGCAGATGCTCTCCGGCGCGCCGTCGTGGTCGGCAAGGATCGCGACGACGTTCTCGACTGTCGGTTCGACGGCGGAGGCGAGCGAAACCGTTCGCGACAAGCGGCGGAGGCTGCCGGGAAGCGCCGGGAAGGTCACCTCCGACACCTCGGGGTCGAGCGCGTGGTTGGTGTGCATGCGGGAGGCGACGACGGCGTCCCGGGTCGCTGTGGTCTCTACGGCACGCGCCTCTCCATCCGGGAACGCCATGAGGTAGGAGTAGCCGCCCGCGCGTCCGGGACGCGTCGCCCGTGCGGTCGCATCGTCTGCATCGGTCGCATCGAGCACGTCTCGTGCGAGGAGGGCCCTCGGGATGCCGACCCGCTCGTCGCGTGCCGAGAGCGACATCGCGCCGACGGCAACTCCGTGCTCGTTGATCCCCACGAGCGGCAGCGTCCCGGCCACCACCGGCGCGAGCACGACCGGGCCGTCGTCCAGCGCGTCGACCACGATGCCGACGGCGCCTTCATCGCCCGGGTACCACTGCTCCGTGTGGCCGAGCAGCGGGCCTTCGGGGCCGTCGACGACGAGGTCGGTGCATCGCTCGAGCGGCTGGAGCGTTCCCGAGTCGAGCTCCATCTGGCCGTACAGCTCCTCGAAGGCGTTCGCCGCCATCAGTCTGAAGAACGGCTGCTCCGCCCCCTCGGCCATCCCCCGAACCTGTTCGACCAAGGCCGGCAGAGCGGCTTCGGACGCCGTCACGTACGGGGCGAGAACACGCCCGAGCGAACGATCGCTGATCCCGTGCGACTCGAGATAGCGGGTCACGAACCCGAGCGAGACGTCGATCGCCTCCGCGAGTCCGATGCCGATCGCACGCCCGCGCTCGAACGGCGTTCCGGAGGCCTGCACCACGACGAAGCTCACCGCTCCTCCGATCCACGACGTTGTGGCTGCCGAGAGTATCGCTCGATCAGAGAGGCTGCCAGGAGATCCCGTACGCGCGAAGCGAAGCGAAGTCCTTCAACACACGCTCGTGAGTGCCGTTCGCGCGCATGAGCCAGAGCGAATCTCCATTCCGGTCGCGCCGCACGAAGACGATCTTCCGACCGTTCGGTGAGTAGCTCGCATGCTCGTCGAGGACGTGGGCGGGAGGATTTGTCAGCCGACGGATGCGATGATCCCCACCGATCGTGATCTCGTAGAGCCCGTTCGTCGCCGCCGCGCCTCCCTGGAACACCACCCGGCCGCCGTCCGGATGGACGTCGTAGATCACCGCACGGGAAAGGCCGCCGGCGAGCCGAGCCAGGTCCGAACCGTCGGGACGGACCGAGTAGATGCTCCTGGATCCGGCCTCGACGACCGCGTAGACGATGCGTGCGCCGGTCGGCGACCACTCTAGTGACACGGGAGCATCGAGCGAAGCGATCGACGAGCGGTTCGTGCCGGTCGCATCCATGACGTCGATCGTGACGATGTCGCTTCCGATCGCCTGGCTCGTGAACGCGATTCGCCCTGCTGGCGACCACGTCGGCAACAACTCGTCGACGCTGGGGGTCTTGGTCAGATTCACGGGAGGCACCCGGCTCTGCGGTTCCACCGTCCAGATGTCCAGGTTGCCCGAGCGCCCGCTCGCGAAAGCGAGGATCGCGCCGTCCGGTGACCAAGCCGGAGCTCGGTCCTCGCCGTCTCCCCTTGGGATAAGACGTCGAAGCCCGGTTCCGTCGGGTTCGATCTTGTGGAGCGATTTGAGCTCTCCCGCAGGCCGACCGGCGAAAGCGATTGCGCCGTTGCGACCGGGAAAGGTCGCCCGGGCCACGCTCGACGAACCGATCACGACCGCGACGGAGAGAAGACAGACGGTGAAACGCCTCATGAGCAATCGACCCTAGCTTGTGGGACTGACGCGGCGCAGGCTGAATCCGAGGCTGATCTCTCCGCCTCGCCGGTTTGCACGACCGAGCCGCCGGGTAGGCGGTGGACACGAACCGTCGTGATCGCGGTGGCAGCGCATCGAAGGAGGATGCAATGTGCTTAACGTGTGGATGCATGGACGCCCATCTCGAGATGGGGCAGAACAACATCAGGTACGAGGACATCAAGGCCGCGGCTGACGAGAACGGCAAGACCGTGGCGGAGACGATCGACATCGTGAATCGCACCGTCGAGAAAGACCGCCAGGACCACGCTCAGGAATACGCTCAGTAGCCCGTCCGTCCTGCAGGCCCGGGACCCCAGGCGTCTTGGGGTCGCTCCTGGCTAGATCCGACGCGCTCGATCCAGCCGAAGCATCCCCTCATCGAACGTCGTTCACATCGTCATTCCGCGTCCTCAGCAGCGTCGCGTGCGGCGTCCGCCGACCTCGCCTTCGCGAGCACGACTCGCCAAGCATCGACCTGGTCTTGAGGCACCATCGCCACTAACTCTCCGAACGTGATGAATGCGGCCCTTCCGTCTCGCTGTCGTTCGCGGAGCATCTCGATCAGATCCTTCTCATCCATCATTGGCGCTCCAATCGTCGATCTCGTACTGCACCATCACCTCGACGTTCTTTGCCCCGAATGGACGCCGTCTGCACCCTCAGTCATGAATGACGCGCGAGGTCAATGCGCGCAGAGTCGCGTCCGCGCTGAGCGATGGTGGGCGCTGTAGGGATCGAACCTACGACCTCCGCCTTGTAAGGGCGGCGCTCTCCCGCTGAGCTAAGCGCCCGTCGTTTCCGTTTCCTTCGTCGTCGTGGCGCCGCACTGCCGGCACACGATCTCCCCGAGCATCGCGGAGAGCCGTGTCGAACCGCACGCCGAGCAGCCGTCCAGCTCCTTTGCCCAGTCGGCGCGCTCCGCCTGGCACTGCGGACAGACCAACACCTGACGGCCGCGCGAGACGCCGCGGACCCACGGCCGCTCCTTTTTGTCGGGGTCGAACGTCGCGCGCCCGCAGAACATGCACGCAGGAGCCTCGGAACTCACCGGTCAAGGATAGGCGCGATCCGGCAGACGCTACGGAGCGAGCGAGCGCTCGTCCCATCCCGGCACGATCGGCTGCGCGGTCGCGGCGGGAGGCTGCTCACGTTTCCGCGCCCGCCAGATCGCGAGCCACATCGCCCCCAGGGCGGGAACCGCCAGCACCACCCAGAGCACGGCGTCCAGATGCGGCACGAGCGACATCGCGCGGACGATCACCCATCCGAGAAGGAACACGAGGAACCGGTTGCGCGAAGGCAAGATCAGCCGCCCGACCACCCAGATCCCCCACGTGTACGCGACCGAGTACATGAATGCGAGCGCGAGCAGCAGCCCGATCCCGAACGGCAGCCCCACGAGCGTGACCGCGAGCAGGCAGGCAAGCAGCGGCAGCCCGACGAACCATGCCAGGCCGAGGAGCACCGACCGAAGCTTCGAATCCAGGAACGTCTGGTGCACCGAATCCGACGCCCGCGGAGCGATCCACATCAGCAGCAGACCGAGCACCAACACGGAGAACGTCGTCGACAGCCAGAACCCGAGCCGGCCGCTCAGCAACGCGGGAGCTCGAACCGTCGCCGGGAACCCCGAGCCGACCGAGCCACCCACCTGCGCTCCCGGCTTCCGCGTGATCTCTCCCTTGGCGATCACGTCTCCCCCGATCTGCGCGTTCGGTCCGAGGACCACCGGACCGTCGAAGGAGACGACGTCGCCGCTCACCTGACCCGTCACGACGGCGCCTCCCGAGAAGAGCACCACGTCGCCCCGGACCAGGCCCCCGACCGCGACGTTCCCGGAGAAGACGACGACCTCGCCGACCACCTCTCCGTTCGGAACTCGGACATTTCCGGAAAGGACGACGCGATCGCCCCCCGAGGACGCTCCGAGGAGCGGAACCACGGCGATCAGCAGCGCGCACAGCGCGACTTTCCGCATGCCGCGCATGGTATCCCGGGGCCTGTCACGGGCTTGCAGTACGGTGGATGGACCATGGCCCCGCAGGAGTTCTCCCCCGCAGTTCGCGAGTGGTTCCGCACCGCGTTCGAGGCGCCGACCGCCGCCCAGGAACAGGGCTGGCCGGCGATCTCCTCCGGCGACCACACGCTGATCCTCGCCCCCACCGGGTCCGGAAAGACGCTCGCCGCCTTTCTCTGGGGCCTCGACCGGCTCGCGAGCGAACCCGTGCCGGAGGACCCGAAAGCCCGCACGAGACTCCTCTATATATCGCCGCTCCGTGCGCTCGCCGTCGACGTGGAGAAGAACCTCCGCGCGCCCCTCGCCGGCATCTCCCTCGCGGCGGAGCGGCTCGGCGAGACGGTCACCCAACCGACCGTAGCGATGCGCACCGGCGATACCCCCGCGAACGAGCGCCGGAACATGTTGAAAGCGCCGCCCGACATCCTCATCACGACGCCCGAATCGCTCTACCTGATGCTGACCTCCTCCGCGCGGGAGACCCTCCGGAACGTCCGCTGGGTGATCGTCGACGAGATCCACTCCGTCGCGGCGACGAAGCGCGGCTCGCATCTCGCGCTGTCGCTCGAGCGCCTCGAGGAGATCGCCGAGCAGCCGCCGCAGCGCATCGGCCTCTCCGCCACGCAGCGGCCGCTCGACGAGATCGCGCGATTCCTCGGCGGCGCCACCGACGACGGCCCGCGACCGGTCACCGTCGTCGACGCCGGCTCCCGCAAGCCCATGGAGATCGAGGTCGTCGTCCCGATCGAGGACATGGGCGCGATCGGCGACGTCCAGGAGGACGAGTGGCAGAGCGGGCCGGCGGCCGTCGCTCCGACGCGCCTCTCTATCTGGCCCTCCATCGACCCGGTGCTCCTCGACCTGATCCGCGAGCACCGGACCACGCTGATCTTCGCGAACGCGCGCAGGCTCGCGGAACGACTCGCCGCGCGACTCAACGAGCTTGCCGGCGAGGAGCTCGTTCGCGCGCACCACGGCTCGCTCTCCAGGGAGCAGCGCCTTTCCATCGAGGATCAGCTCAAGTCCGGGACGCTCAAGGGCCTCGTCGCAACCAGCTCCTTGGAGCTCGGCATCGACATGGGCGCGATCGACCTCGTCGTCCAGGTGGAGAGCCCCGGCTCGGTCGCGCGCGGTCTTCAGCGGATCGGGCGCGCGGGACACCGCGTCGGCGAGCCCTCGCGCGGCAAGCTCTTTCCGAAGTACCGCGGAGATCTCCTCGAGGCCGCGATCGTCGTCCGACGCATGCAGGACGGCCTGATCGAGGAGACGCGCTACCCGCGGAACCCGCTCGATGTCCTCGCACAGCAGATCGTCGCGATGACCGCGGTGGACGAGTGGGACGTTTCGGCGTTGCTGAGAACGATCCGCCGCGCGGCTCCGTACGCCGACCTCTCCGAGGAGATCTACGTCGCCGTCCTCGACCTGCTCTCCGGTCGCTACCCGTCCGACGAGTTCGCCGAGCTCCGCCCGCGGGTCGTCTGGGACCGGAAGAAGAACGTCGTCCGCGCGCGGGAGGGCGCCGGCCGCCTCGCGATCACGAGCGGTGGAACGATCCCGGACCGCGGACTCTTCGGCGTCTTCACTCCGGAGGGCACGCGCGTCGGTGAGCTCGATGAGGAGATGGTGTACGAGTCGCGCGCGGGAGAGGTGTTCGTCCTGGGCGCGAGCGCGTGGCGGATCGAGGACATCACGATCGATCGCGTCATCGTCTCCCCCGCTCCCGGAGAGCCCGGCAAGATGCCGTTCTGGCACGGCGACAAGCCGGGAAGGCCGCTCGAGCTCGGGCGCGCGCTCGGCGCGTTCAGCCGCGAGATGCGCGAGGCCAAGCGCGACGACGCCGTTGCGAGGCTTCGCAACGATCACGGCCTCGACGAGCTCGCCGCGGAGAACCTCCTGATGTACCTCGACGAGCAGTTCACCGCGACCGGCGCGATCCCCGACGACCGCACGATCGTGATCGAGCGGTTCCCCGATGAGATCGGCGACTGGCGCGTGTGCATCCTCACGCCGTTCGGCGCGCGGGTGCACGCCCCGTGGGCGATGGCGATCGAGGCGCGTCTCGCGGAACGCGACATCGAGGTGCAACTGCTCTGGAGCGACGACGGCATCGTGATCCGTCTCCCCGAGGCCGAGGAGTCGATCCCGACGGAGGAGCTCCTGCTCGACCCCGACGATGTCGAGGAGCTCGTCGTCTCGAGACTTCCGAGCACCGCGCTGTTCGCCTCCCTCTTCAGGGAGAGTGCGGCCCGGGCGCTGCTCCTCCCGCGCAGGCTGCCCGGAAGACGCACGCCGCTCTGGCAGCAGCGTCAGAGGGCCGCAGACCTGTTGAGCGTCGCCGGAAAGCACCCCACGTTCCCGATCCTGCTGGAGACGACGCGCGAGGCGATCAAGGACGTCTTCGACGTGCCGGCGCTGAAGCAGGTGCTGACCGATCTCCGCGCGCGGCGGATCCGCGCGATCGCCGCGGAGACGACGAAGGGCTCGCCGTTCGCGCAGTCGCTGCTGTTCCAGTGGATCGGCACGTACATGTACGAGGGAGACGCGCCGCCGGCGGAGCGGAGGGCCGCCGCGCTCGCGCTCGACCGAGACCTGCTGCGTGAGTTGCTCGGCGCGGAGGAGCTCCGCGAGCTGATCGACCCCGCGGCGCTCGACTCCCTGGAGATAGAGCTGCAGGGGCTTGCGAACGATCGGCTCGCCCGGAGCGCCGACGGTGTGCACGACCTGTTGCGCCGCATCGGCGACCTCACCGACGAGGAGATCCACGCGCGGTCCGTCCACGCCGACGTCCACAGATGGGTCACCCAACTGATCGACGAGCACCGCGCGATCCGCGTGCGCGTGGCGGGAGAGGAGCGCGTCGCCGCGATCGAGGACGCGGCGCGCCTCCGCGACGCGTTGGGCGTCACGCTTCCGCAGGGGCTGCCCGAGGTCTTCACGGAGCCGAGCGACAAGCCGCTCGAAGGCCTTGTGGCCCGATATGCCCGAACGCACGGTCCGTTCCTCACGGCCGACGTTGCGAGGCGATACGGCCTGGCGATCGACCGCGCCGCGCGCGCATTGGAGACGCTGCAGCGCGACGGCCGGGCCCTCCTCGGAGAGTTCCGACCCGGCGGCCTGGAGCGCGAATGGTGCGACGTCGAGGTGCTGCGGATGCTCCGGCGTCGCTCGCTCGCGGCGCTCCGCAAGGAGGTTGAGCCGGTCGACGCGGCGACGCTCGGGCGGTTCCTCCCCGCGTGGCACGGCATCGGCGCCTCCGGCCACGCGCGCCAAGGAACCGACACCCTCCTCGAGGCCGTTGGGCAGCTCCAGGGCGCCGCGATTCCGGCTTCGCTGTTGGAAACGGAGGTCCTTCCTGCTCGGGTGCCGGCGTTCCGCTCGGCGGACCTCGACGCGCTGACCGCGTCGGGAGACCTGGTCTGGGTCGGCGCCGGCCGTCTCGGAACGAACGACGGCCGCGTCGCGCTGTTCTTCCGCGACCGCCTGCGCCTCCTGGCACCGCAGCCGTCGGAGGAACCGCCCGGCGGCCTGATCCACGACGCGCTGCGGGAGCATCTCCGGACCAGGGGCGCTTCCTTCTGGACCGACCTCGTCGCGGCAACGGGCGTCGCCGATCAGCGCGCCGTGCTGAACGCGCTCTGGGACCTTGTGTGGTCCGGAGAGGTCACGAACGACACGCTCGCGCCGCTGCGTTCCGCCGTGTCGCGGAAGACCAACGCGAGCTCTCGGTCCCGCGGAGCGAGAGCTGGCGCGAAGCCGCGCCCGGGAGCGCTCCGGCGCGCCGGACCGCCGTCTGCGGCCGGACGCTGGTCGCTCGTCGCCCCGCTGCTGGAGCCGGAGCCGACGCCGACGGAGATCTCCCACGCGCGGGCGCTCCAGCTGTTGGAGCGCCACGGCGTGGTCACGCGCGAAGCGGTCCTCGCGGAGAGTGTTCCCGGCGGGTTCTCCGCCGTCTACGGCGTCCTCAAGGTGCTCGAGGAGCAAGGCCGCGTCCGCCGCGGCTACTTCGTCGACGGCCTCGGCGCGGCGCAGTTCGCTCTTCCCGGAGCCGTCGACCGGCTGCGCGACCTCAGAGAGCGACCCGGCGCCGAGACGCCGGATCACGCGAACGCGATCGCCCTCCCCGCGACGGATCCCGTTCAGCCGTACGGTGCGGCGTTGCCGTGGCCGGACGGATCCGGGCGTCCGGCCCGCGCGGCCGGCGCCTTCGTCGTCCTCCAGAACGGTTCGCCGGCCGCCTACCTCGAACGCGGCGCGAAGTCGCTGCTGACCTTCGCCGCCGCGACCGACGACGGTTCCTGGATCGACGCGCTGATCGGCTTGGTGAAGGAGAGCCGCATCCGCAAGATCGAGCTCCAGCGGATCGACGGCGTGCCGGCGATGGAATCTCCGCTCGCGCCGCGGCTCTCCGAGGCGGGGTTCGCGGAGGGATATAAGGGACTCTCCGTTCGCGGCTGACCGTCGGTCGCCTTTCGTGTCGCCCGCCTGACGCTTTCCCCGACGGGCGGAAATCCGACGGCCGATATGCTGGGAGCATGCCGGAGGGAGACACGATCCTGCGCGCGGCGCGAACGCTCCGACGCGCGATCGGCGACCGCGAGGTTGACCGCCTCGCGATCGGATCCGTGCGCGACCGGGGTCCGCTGCGGGAGATCGCGCTCCGCCCTCACACGCGTATCAAGGGTGTGGAGGCGCGCGGCAAACACCTGCTGATCGCGCTGACGGACGGGCGGACGCTCCACTCCCACATGGGGATGACCGGGAGCTGGCACGTCTACCGCCCCGGGGAGCCCTGGCGGCTCCGAGAACGAGCGGCGCGCGCTCTCCTCGAGACCGACGACGCCGTCGCCGTGTGCTTCACGGCGCAGACGCTCGAGCTGATCGACCGCGCGCCCGAGGAAACGGAGCGGATCCGCCGTCTCGGGCCGGACCTCTCCGCCGACGACCCGGACCTCGACGAGGCGGTCCGCAGGCTCCGCGCTCTGCGACCCGCCGACACCGAGATGGGCGTCGCGCTCCTCGATCAGCGGATCTCCGCCGGTATCGGCAACGTGTACAAGAGCGAGACCCTCGCGGCATGCGGCGTCGACCCCTTCGCGGCCACGGGTGATCTCAGCGACGCTCAGGTCCACGAGCTGTTCGCGACCGCGTCGGCGCTCCTGACGCGGAACGCCGCCACCGTGATGCGCTCCACTGTCCCCGGCGGCCTCGCCGTCTACGGCCGCACGGGGCGCCCGTGTCGCCGCTGCGGAACCGCGATCCGTTCGAAGCGCCAGGGAGAGCACGCCCGCACGACGTACTGGTGCCCGTCGTGCCAACCGTCCCGCGTTCCGGAGAGTGCGCGCGCATGAGCGAGACACGGGACCGCGAGCTCACGATCCTCTTCTCCGACGTGGAGGGCTCCACGGAGCTCCGCAGCCGGAAGGGAGACGAGGCCGCCGACGAGATCCTCCAGATCCACGAGACGATCGTCCGGGACGAGCTGGAACGACACGGGACGCTCGAGGTCGTGTTCCTCGGCGACGGCTTCATGGCGACGTTCCCCTCCCCCGTCGACGGCGTTCGCGCCGCGATCGCGATCGAACGCGCGCTGGAGGAGCACAACCGCGCCGACCCCGAGCGACACGTACGCGTCCGGATCGGACTCCACGCGGGAGGCGTGACGCAGCGCGACGGAAAGCTCTACGGACGGGCCGTGCACGGCGCGTCGCGCGTCAGCTCCGAAGCGGCGGGCGGCCAGATCCTCGTCTCCGACGTCGTCAACGACGCCTGGACCGACGGCGAGACGCGCGACCTCGGCCTGTTCTGGCTCAAGGGCTTCCCCGAGCGCTGGAGGCTCTACGAGGTGGAGTGGCGCACCGACACCGGAGCGCCCGCCGGTCCGGCCGTCCCAGCGGGACACGCGCCGATGGTCGAACGCGAAACGGAGCGGGCGGAGCTCCGTCGCGCTGTGGACGACGCGCGGAGCGGGCGCGGCTCGCTCCTGTTGATCGGCGGAGAGGCCGGCATCGGGAAGTCGCGCATGGTCTCCGAGATCGCCGCGGAGGCGGAGCAGCGCGGGATGCTCGCACTCGTCGGCCACTCCATCGACGTGGAGCGACCGACGCCGTACCTGCCGTTCGTGGAGATCCTCGAGCAGGCGCTCCTCGGCCCGCGCGCGCCGGAGTGGCTGCGCGACGCTGCCGGCGACGCCGCCCCGGAGCTCTCCCGCATCATTCCGGCCCTGCGGCGAGCGTTCGCCGACCTCACGGCGCCGGTCGACCTCCCGCCGGAGCAGGCCGGCCGCTACCTCTGGCTCTCCGTCCAGGAGTTCCTCGACCGTGCCGCGAGCGTGCGTCCGCTCCTCCTCGTTCTGGAGGATCTCCACTGGGCCGATGAGTCCACGCTGTCGCTGATCGAGTTCCTCACGCCCGCGCTCGAGCACATGCCGGTGCTCGTCGTCGGGACGTACCGCAGCGTGGAGGTGTCGGCGTCGCATCCGCTGGCGCGGCTGATGACCGGCCTCGCGCGGCGCGGGCTCGTCCGCCGCGTCAGGTTGAACCGGCTCACGAGCGAGGGCGTCGCCGAGATGATCCGCGGCCTCTCGCACGAGGAACCGCCGCAGGCGCTCGTGGAGGCGATCTACTCCGAGAGCGATGGCAATCCGTTCTTCGTCGAGGAGGTGTTCCTCCACCTGTCGGAGTCGGGAAAGCTGACCGACGAGCGCGGCCGCTTCCGGACGGATCTCACCGTCAGCGAGGTCGACGTGCCGGAGAGCGTCCGCGTCTTGCTCGGCCGCAGGCTCGAGCGGCTCACCGCCGAGACGCGCGAGATCCTCACCGCAGGCGCCGCCATCAGTCGCGGGTTCGCCGTCAACATGCTCCTCGAGCTCACGGGAGCTTCGCGCGAGGCGGTCGGGTCCGCCCTCGACGAGGCGGAACGAGCACGGTTGATCGAACCGGACGGAGCGCGGTTCCGCTTCGTCCACGAGCTGATCCGCCAGACCCTGCTCTCGGAGACGTCGACGCTCCGTCGCCAGGAGCTCCATCTGCGCGCCGCCGACGCGATCGAGCGTCTCCACGCCGACGACCTGGAGGAGCAGGCGAGCCGCCTCGCCTATCACCTCACGCACGCCGGCCCCGAGGCGGAGCCGGCGCGTCTCGGGCGGTATCTGCGCATCGCCGGTGAGCGGGCCTTGCGCGCCGCGGCATTCGGTGACGCGGTCTCGCAGTTCGAGAACGCGCTCGCGGCGGTCGCCGACGACGCGAACCTCCGCGCGGAGCTCAACGAGGACCTCGCGATCGCGCTCCGGAGCGTCGGCCGGTGGGACGAGGCGCTCCAGGCGATGGACCGCGCGCTGACCGGCTACGAGGAGCTCCAGCGGATGGAGGACTTCGGCCGTTTCTGCTGGGCGATGGTCTACCAGCTCGCGTGGGCCGCCCGGTGGGAGGAGGCGGTCGCGCTCGCGCAGCGCGGGCTCGCCGGACTCGGAGAGGCGCTCAACCCAGACCGTGCGCGGCTCCTCGCGGCAGCGGGATGGGTCGTCGGCGGGACCGGTGACTACGAGACGTCATCGCAGATGTTCGCCGGCGCGCGCCAGATCGCCGACGCGCTCGGGGACGACCGAGTGCTCGCCGACGTGCTGCACCTCCAGACGATCAACCACATGGGCTTCGCGGAGTTCGACCGCGGCATCGAGGCGGGGCTCCTCGCGATCGACGTGTTCGAGGCGGAGAACGCGCTGTGGGATCTCTGCAGCGCGTTGTCGTTCACGCTCTATCAGACCGGTGCGATCGGTCGCGTCCACGATGCAGCCGAGCTCGCGGCGCGCGCGGAGCCGCTCGCCGAGCGCCTCGGACATCTCGGCGTGAAGTTCCTGATCCTCGCCGATCGCGCACGGACGACGGCTCTGCGCGGAGACCTCGACGGGGTCCACACTTGCGCACAGGAGATGGTGGAGGTCTGCGAGCGCGGCGGCCTGCCGTGGACCTACGTCGGGCATATGTACCTCGGCCTGGCGGCGCAGTGGCGCGGAGACTGGGACACCGCCGCGCGCGAGCTCGTGATCGCGTCCGATCTCGACGCGCCGGGACCGTTCGGCGGCCAGGTGAAGGCGATCCTCGCGAACTTCCGCGCGCTCGAGGGCCGCGAAGAGGACGTGCGCGAACTGTTCGAGGAGATGCGGCCGACGTTCGCGCGCGGCGGCGTCGTGAACACGCTGGGGTCGTGGAACCTGCTCCTCGGATTTCTCGAGCCGCTGTGGCTCGTCGGACGGAACGAGGACGCCGCGGAGCTGCTGCCCCTCGCCGAGCAGGCACTCGAGCTGCAGGCCGAGTGGATCTCGTTCGATTCGCGGTGGGTCAGGACGCGCGTTGCGATCGCAGCGGCCGCCGCCGAGCGCTACGACGAGGCCGAGGCGCTCTTCTCGGAGGTGCTCCGCCGCGGCGAGGAGCTCCCGAACCCGATGGAGCGTGCCGACGTGCAC
>JBJMLN010000128.1:0-5288 GCA_045805285.1 Actinomycetota bacterium
GATCTCTCCCGCGACGGCGGTCCCCTCCATCGTCACGGTCTCCGTCGCCGCGGGGCCGGTGACGATGAGCTCGCGGTGGGAGTCCCCGACCAGGAAGAAGGAGAACGTTCCGCTGTGGACGCCGACGGACATCCGCAGGTTCGCCTTCACCCCGAGCGACTCGAGGCGACCGATCTCGCGGAGGGTTCTCCGCATCCCGACCGCCGCGCGGCAGGCCTTCACGGGGTGCTCGTCGCCCGTGAAGAGCAGGAGGAGCGCGTCGCCGCCGAACTTCAGGAGGCTTCCGCCGTTGCCGTACGCGATCGCGAGTAAGCGGGCGAAGCACGCGCCGAGGACGTCGGTGAGCTCCTCCGCCCCGACCTTGCCCTTCTTGGAGAGGCGCTCCGACAGTTTCGTGAAGCCGGAGATGTCGACGAAGACGACGGAGCCCTCGATCTCGCGGCACGTGCACTCCGGCTCCTCCGAGATCCACTGGATCAGCATCCGGGGCACGTACGGGCGCAGGATCGTGGTGCCGGTCGCGGTCCCGTTGAGATCGATCAGCTGGTCGTCCGTGGTCTGCATCGGCCTCCCGCCGGGAAGGAGGTGGAGCGCGGGTCGGGCCGGGCCAGTCTACCGAGCGTCTCCGCCCACGTGAGCCCCTCCGTTGGGCCTAGGCGGTCGGAACGCGCAGGTCGGAGCGGGTGGCGGCATCGCCTCGGGTACGCTTCCACGGATGGTTCGGATCGCGCTCGGGCAGATCAATATGACCGTCGGCGACCTCGACGGGAACGCCTCGAAGATGGCGGAGTGGGCAGCCCGCGCGACGTCGGCGGGAGCGGCGCTGGTCTGTTTCCCGGAGCTCGCGATCACGGGGTACCCGCCGGAGGACCTCGTGTTGCGGCACCGGTTCGTGCAGGACAACCTCGACGCGCTGGAGGAGCTCGCGCGCGAGACGGCGGGCGGGTGCGCGGTGCTGACCGGCTTCGTCGACCGGTCGCCGGCCGGATTGCACAACTCCGCGGGCTTGCTGGCGGGCGGACGGATCGCGAAACGCTACGCGAAGGTCAAGCTCCCGAACTACGGCGTCTTCGACGAGAAGCGCTATTTCCTTCCGGGCGACGCCGCCTGCCCGGTCCGGCTGGCGTCGTCGGCGCTCGGCATCTCCGTCTGCGAGGACGCGTGGAGTCCCGGCATGCCGTGGACGCGTTACGGAGAGCTCCACGTCGGCGTGATCCCGAACATCAACGCCTCTCCGTACCACCGGCACAAGATCGCGCAGCGGCTGGAGATCTGCCGCGAGCGAGCGCGCGAGACCGGCGCGTGGATCGTCTACGTCAACGCGGTCGGAGGACAGGACGAGCTCGTCTTCGACGGCGGCAGCATGGTGGTCTCCCCCGAGGGAGAGGCGGTCTGGCACGCGGCGACGTTCGAGGAGGACCTCCTCGTCGTCGACATCCCCGTCGAGGCGTCTCCACCGCGGCCGGAGCTCGACGACGTTCCGAGCGTGCAGACGCCGTCGCCGCTGCCGGCGATCGATCCGTCTCGCGAGCCGTGGCCGGAGGGCGCGGAGGAGGTCTACCGCGCGGTGCAGCTCGGGCTGCGCGACTATGTCGTGAAGAACGGTTTCCGCGACACGGTGATCGGGCTGTCGGGAGGGATCGACTCCGCGCTCGTGGCGACGCTCGCGGCCGATGCCCTCGGCCCGTCGTCGGTGCGGGCGCTCTCGATGCCGTCTCCGTTCTCCTCCCAGGGCAGCGTCGACGACGCGGAGGACATCGCGCGGCGCCTCGGCATCCGGCTGGATCGGATCGGCATCGACGAGATCTACGACGCGTATCGGAAGGCGCTCGCCGAGGTCTTCAGCGGAACGGAGGAGGGCCTCGCCGAGGAGAACATCCAGGCCCGGATCCGCGGGAACCTCCTGATGGCGTTGTCGAACCGGTTCGGTTCCATCGTGCTGGCGACCGGGAACAAGAGCGAGCTCGCGGTCGGCTACTCCACGTTGTACGGCGACCTCGCCGGCGGCTTCGCGCCGATCAAGGACGTTCCGAAGACACTGGTGTACGAACTCGCGCACTGGCGGAACTCCGTTTCGGACGTCGCGCCGATCCCGCCGGCGGTGATGGAGAAGGCTCCCTCCGCGGAGCTGCGTCCGGATCAGAAGGACACCGACAGCCTTCCGCCGTACGAGGAGCTCGACCCGATCATCGAGGGCTACGTGGAGGAGGACCGCTCACCGGAGGAGCTGGTCGCGGAGGGCTACGACGCGCCGCTCGTCGACCGCGTCATCGCGATGATCGACCGCGCGGAGTACAAGCGCCGCCAGGCGCCTCCGGGAGTGAAGATCACTCCGAAGGCGTTCGGGAGAGATCGCCGGCTGCCGATCACGAACCGGTATCTCCACGGCGGCCGGCGCGGAAAGAAGGACGACCCTCCTCGCTAGACTCGAGACCTACAGGGCCGGTAGCTCAGCCAGGTTAGAGCAGGGGGCTTTTAACCCTCGTGTCGCGGGTTCGAATCCTGCCCGGCCCGCCTCGCACGAACCAGACGTTCGGCCGACTGCGCCTAGGCCGTCATCGCCCAGGTTCCGGTGCAGGATGCGACGGAGGTCGCTCCGGCCGCGTCGACGCTTCCCTTGACGGTTCCGGTCGGCCCGGCTGCGATGCAGAACGATGCTCCAGAGGTGCTCTTGGTGCTGAGGACGACCTCCGTCGGAGCTGCGAGGTCGATGGAAACGACGTTGACGCGCGCAGGTGAGCCTCCGCTCCAGCGGATCGTGGGCTCCATCGACTGCGCGGTGGTCGGGTTCAGGCCCGCATAGCTCGAGCTCTCGGAGAAGTATGTCTGCGCCGCCTGCATGGCAGACGTGAGCGTGGTCTGGGCCTCGGTGTTCTGGGTCTTCGCGATGTCGGCCGTGGCCGTCTGGTCCGCGGGTTCCTCGCTGCCTCCGACGACGACCTTCAGGAAGATGCCGACGATGAGCACACCGACGACGATCACGCCGATCGCGACCATCCGCGTCTGGTTCTCGTCCACAGCCAAGCCTCCCTGACGGGCCTTTCCAGGAAGTTCGGCACGTCGGTGCCTTTCCTTGACCCGACGTGGAATGCCCTGTCCGCGAGAGAGAGGGGCGTGCTCTGAGCTCTAGCCGCGGCGGTCACCACGCCGACGCTTCACCCGGAGGCGGCGCCGGGTCGGGCTCCAATGTGGAAAGGTCGTGCTCCCATTCGACCGCGTCTCCGTCGGATGCGCGCACCTGAAGCCGGCCGTCGACGGTCGCGACGAGGAGGTTCCTGTCGGGCGACCAGTCCGCCCACTGCACGCCGTCGAGGTTCGTTCCGTCGAGCTCGTACACAGCCTCGGAGCGATGGTTCCATGAGGAACGGAACGCCGCATATGAACCGCTGACGCGAAGGGTCCGGCCGCTGCCGTTGTCCTTCTCCATCGCGACGTTGCAACGCTCGTCCCAGACATCGCTCGGGTCGCGCGGCGGGGTGTCGTCGGTCTCTTCCCAGCCGCGGCGGCGATCGACCGCGAAGGAGTCGCCGTGCGTGATCTCCATCCCGAAGCGTTCCCGGAGCTTTGCGACGTCTCCAACTTCGCGATCGCTCGGCTCCCAGACGGCCGCGTCGTCCACGAAATGAAGACCGTGCGTCCACGTCCCTTGCGTTCCCCCCGCGGCCAGAGCGGAGAGCCACGGCATCCTCGAGATCGCGACGTACGTCGAACCGAGCTCCCACTCAGCGGACGCTTTGAGGGCGAAGTAGCAGAACCAGCGTCCGTCGGGAGAGACGTCGCACCGCTGCGGATACACCGTGCCGCGGAGCCACGAGCCCGCGCGGTAACTCGGGCCTGGCAAGTCCCACGCGCCGAGATGGAACCAGTCGGAAGGCCCGCGCCGCAGGACGGCGACGACCGGCTCCCGGAGCGCCGGGATGCCGAAGAGCCTCGGTTCCATTCCAAGACCGTCGGCTGTCGGCCCCACGGAGTGGAGCCGGCAGCCCGGTCCGGACCTTCCTAGCTGAGGTGGAAGATGAAGTCGTACTGCCCTTCGGGACGCGCCTGGATGTCCATCGACCCCTGCGCGTTCGCGTAGGCGCCCGTTCCGCCCGTGATCGCGAGCTCGGTGTCCTCGAGGTCGTAGAACGGACCTTCGACCGTGATCTCACCGTCGGCGAGGAACGTCGTCCAGCGGCACTCCCACGTACTGCGTCGGACGTCGATCCGGACGCAGTCCCCCATGTCACGGCCGACCCGGTGATCGTTCGTCGCGTCGAACACCTTGTTGTGGAACGTGAGCAGGTCGCCCGTGGAGTCTTTCCCGTTCCCGTCGGTGTCGACCACGGTGTCGGTGCTCCCGTGCTCGATCACGTGGACGGTGGTCTTCGCCTTCGGCTGCGCCGGTGAGGCGCCACCCGGCGCCGCGAGCGTCCACCCTGCGATTCCCAACCCAAGGACGAGCGTCGCCGCGCCGGCGACGAGGCCTCGTGTGCGGCTCATGGATCCCCCCTTCGTTGCCGCGCGGGCGGTTCCCGCGCGCTTGCCCGAGACAATCCCTCCATCGGGCCGGCGAGGCAAATCCCGCGGAGAAGGCCCCTGCTAGCTGGAGGTCGTTCCTCGGCGCGCTGTTCGGAGGCGGCTGACGATCTCGTCGCGGACGCCGAACACGGCGAAGAGGATCGCGAACACCGCGAGGAAGAATCCGAGCGCGACGAACGTCGCCCCGGTGTGAACGCCCGCGGGCGCGGAGTTCGAGGCCATGCGATCGAGGATCTGATCGAGACCGAGCTTCACGAGAAACGCCGGGATGGCTGCAAGCACCGCCGCCACGAGGAAGGCTCCACCCATGCCGTACCGGGAGCGTTCCTCCGCCGGTTCACGAATTTCGTCCATCGGGCTCGAAGCGTAGGCCCTGTCACTGCTGGGCGCTATGGTCCGGCTTCGTGCGACGCGGAATCCTCGCCTTTCCCCGGTTCGCTCTTGCGGTCGAGCTCCCGGAGACGCGCGCCGAACGACGGCGGGGTCTCCTCGGCCGGACGGCGCTCGCGGACGATGCCGGCATGCTGTTCTCCAGCTGCCGGTCGGTTCACACGTTCGGGATGTGTTTCCCGATCATGGTGACGACGCTGGATCGTGAGATGCGGGTCGTGGAGGTCCGGCGGCTTCCTCCGCGGCGGCTGCTCCTGCCGAGGCGAGGAGTCCGCCACGTCTTGGAGTGCGGTGCGTCGACGGAGTTCGTTCTCGGCGACCGGGCGGAGCTCCGCCTATCTGACGAGCTGCAGGAAGAGCGCGCCGAACAGCCGGCC
>JBJMLN010000129.1:0-4336 GCA_045805285.1 Actinomycetota bacterium
GTGTGGCGGATCGCGACGATCGGACGCCGCATCCGCGGGGTCGTCGGCAGGTCCACGCTCACGATCCGGATCGCGCTCCGGTCGGGCGTTCCGGTCACGACGAGGTCGCTTCCGCTCCGCGAGACGCGTTCCGGAACGAAGCCGGAGATGACGGCAGTCGCCTCTCCGGGAGCGGGAGGCAGGTCGGTCCAGCGGAAGGCCGTCCGCGCGCCGGCTTTCTCCAGGAGCTCGTCGAAGCCCGCGAGTCCGGCGAAGGCCAACAGAGAGGGCCGCAGCGCCGATCCGCTGGCGACGCCGACGTTACGCATACGGAGCCGCATGCGAGGAACGGAGTTCCGCCCGAGCGCGGAAGCGGGGCCGATGCGGAGCGCCGCCGCGGCGCCGGCCGCCGTCGCCGTTCCGCGGAGGAAGCGCCGGCGGGAGATCGGTTCGCGCGTCACGGACGGCTCACCGTGACCATTCCGGTCCCGGTCATCTTCAGCGCGCGGGCCGTTCCGTGGCTGAGGTCGACGTGATCGCATCCGCATACGTCGGTGAGTCGGGCGCGAACGGAACGCCCGGTCTGTCGATTGCTGATCTTCACCCATTGGTTGCGCGCCCACTTCGGCGTGTCGTAGTGCTTGTGCGGCACCGCCAGCGTGAGGTCCATCGTGTGGAAGAGTTCTCCGTTCGCCGTCTGAAAGTTCGGCTGGCACTCTCCGTAGCCGTACACCGTCGCGGTCATCCGGACCGGCGGGTAGTTCCAGTCCGAAGCGGCGTGCAGCGCCGGGATCGTTCCGCCAAAGTAGGCGCCGCCGTCGACCGGCGGCTGCGCTCCCTTCGTGCAGTTCCACCCGTTGATCGGGTTGCGGATGTTGTTCGCCCACGACAGCGCGATCTTCCACGGCGGCCGTCCGTACCAGTCGGTGTCGTCTTTCGTGACGCGCTTGAGGACGACCTCGCCCTGCGACTTGTAGAGGGACTCGTAGGTGACGTGGGAATCCCCGGGTCCGCCGTCGCAGTTGCCGACGCGCGTGTGGCAGTTGCCACCCTGGCACCAGAGGACTCCCGCCCACACGACGGCGTAGTCGCCGTCGGGGAGCTTGGTCGGATGGATGAAATCGAGGTCGGCTGCAGGCTTGGAGAACACGGCGTTCAGATTGTGCTTGAGCGTGTTCGCGCCCGCGACGTGACGGAACTGCGCGACGCTCTGCCATCCGCCGTGGCACGTCCGGCACTGCACCTCGTAGTGGCGATGAGTTCCTCCGGCGTGGACGACGCGCGCGGAGTTCGCGACGCACTCGGGTCTCGGCTGTCGCGGATACGGTCCGTGCGTCACGCGGAAAGCCCCCTCAGGCTCCTCGGTCCGCGGAGTATATGGCGGCGGTCTCACGGAGAGGAACCTGCAGGTCAGCGACGCGGAACATCGGAACGGTGCGCCCCTGACACAATGGGCGCTTCATGTTGCGTTTCCAACGCGCCCTGCTGATCGCCAACCCCGTCGCGCGCACCGTCTCCCCTGCGACGCTCGCCGTCATCGAGAAGGCGCTCTCCGCGGATCTGAAGCTCGACGTCTTGGAGACGCTCGAACGTGGTCACGCGACCGAGGTCGCTCGCGAGGCCGTGGAAGGCGGAGAGGTCGAGCTCGTGATCGTCTTCTCCGGCGACGGAACGATCAACGAGGTCGTGAACGGGATCGCAGGAACCGACGTCGCGCTGGGAGTCCTCCCGGGCGGCGCGACGAACATCCTCGTCCGTGCGCTCGGCCTTCCGCTCGATCCCGTGGAGGCGACGGGCCGGCTGATCGAACAGGCTCTCGCGGGCTCGACGCGGAGGATCGGTCTCGGTCGCGCGGACGCTCGGTACTTCGCGATCAACTGCGGCGCCGGTCTCGACGCGGCCGCCATGGAGCGGCTCGACCGGGAGTTCCCCGCGACGAAGCGCGCGTACGAACGGGCAGCCCTCTCCTCCGTCGTGCGTGAGCTGTTCAGCCACTACGCGGGACGGGAGCCGGACCTTTCGGTGAACGTCGACGGAACGCAGCTCGAAGGAGCCGTCTCCGTCATGGTCGGGCGGACCGATCCCTACACCTACTACAAGGAGCACCGGCTCCATCTGACGCCGATGGCGTCCCTCGAGAACCGCCTCGACGTGTGCTCGATCCGGCGGTTCCGTCGCCGCCGGATGCCCCGGATGGCCTGGCAGGTATTCCGAGGAGGCGGGCACATCAGCAGCCCGGACGTCGATTACACACCCGACGCCTCGCGCATCGTCGTCACCTCGGCGCAGCCGTTCCCCGTCCAGGTCGACGGAGACGTGATCGGCCCTCGAACCTCGCTCGAGATGGAGTGGATGCCGGGCGCGCTTCGGGTGCTTTCCGAACCGCTCGACTGAAGCGTTACGGAGCGGGTTCCAGCTCGATCAGCTGCGGCGGCCCGCCCGACTCGGGGTGCAGGCCGCACTCCCATTTCGAAAGGTCGGCCCAGCGGCCCGCGCGCTCTTCCTCTCCGGAGAGCTGCATCCGCGTGCACGGCGCGCAGCCGATGGACGCGTACCCCAGGTCGTACAGCGGATTGTGCGGAAGGTCGTTCGCCTTCAGGTAGCGCCACACCTGTCTGCGACTCCACGTCGCGACCGGGTTGATCTTCACGATCGGCAGGCCGGGCTCCAGCTCATAGCGGTCGACGATCGGCGCGTTCGCCCGCGTCGGAGCGGAGTCCCTGCGGAACGCGGTCACCCACGCGTCGAGGTCCCGGAGCGCGCGGAACATCGGCTGCACCTTGTTGATGTCGCAGCACCGGGCCGGGTCGCGTTCGTAGAGCCGGTCACCGAACGCTTCGCGCTGCGACTCCACGGTGAAGTCTCCGACCAGGTCGATGACGTTGAGGTTGAGGCGCTCCGTGAGCTGTTGCTTGAACGCGAGCGTCTCCGCGAAGTGGAATCCCGTCTGGAGGAACATCACCGGGATGTCGCGGCGGATCTCCGTCGCCATGTGCATCACGACGGTTCCCTCGGCCTGGAACGCCGATGCCACCGCGAGCCGGTCGAAACCGGCTTCCTCGATGGCCCAGCGCAGGATGTCGCGCGGATGGGCCGACTCGAAGCGGTCGTTCTCCGAGGCTGCGACGTCCTGCCCGGGAAGCGTCTGCATGGGGCCGTCCCCCTCTCGGACGGATCAGGGCCGCGATTATAGAGGCGGCTCGCTGCCACGCGATACCCCGAAATCCGAGGGGTCAAGCGCTGCGCGGGGCCGGTCATGCCCTTGGGCGCAACCGTTATGCTGAGCCCTCCCGAGAAGAAAGCGAGACCTCTCATGCTCGATTCCGACCCGATCGCGCCGCACGGCGGGACGCTCGTCGACCTGCTCGTCCCGGAGACGGAGCGCGACCGCGCGCGCGAGGAGGCACGGAACCTCCCCAAGCTCACCGTGAACGAGCGGGAGCTCTCAGATCTGGAGATGCTCGCCGTCGGCGCGCTCTCCCCGCTGACGGGTTTCCTCGGAGAGAAGGACTACCGCTCGATCCTGGAGTCGATGCATCTCTCCGGCGGGTTGCCGTGGACGATCCCGGTCACGCTCTCCCTCACGGAGGACGACCTCAAGCGGATCGGTGGAGCCGACCGGGTCGCGACGGTTGCGTCCGACGGCGGAGACCCGCTCGCGGTGGTCGAGGTCGAGGAGACGTTCCGCCGCGACCGGGAGGCGGAGGCGAACGGCGTCTTCGGAACGACGGACGGCGAGCATCCGGGTGTGAAGGCGCTCCAGGCTGCAGGCGACTACTGCCTCGCCGGAACCGTCCGCGTGATCGACCTTCCGCGACACGACGACTTCCGGCAGTACCGGCTAACGCCGGCACAGACGCGGGAGGAGTTCCGCAAGCGCGACTGGCGACGCGTCGTCGGGTTCCAGACGAGGAACCCCGTCCACCGCGCGCACGAGTACCTCCAGAAATGCGCGATGGAGATCGTCGACGGATTGCTCCTGCATCCGCTCGTCGGACAGACGAAGGGCGACGACGTTCCCGCGGACGTGCGGATGCGTTGCTACGAGGTGCTCTTCGAGAACTACTACCCCAAGGACCGCGCGATGGTCGCCGTTTTCCCCGCCGCGATGCGCTACGCGGGCCCGAAGGAGGCGATCTGGCATGCGATCGCGCGCAAGAACTACGGCTGCACGCACTTCATCGTCGGCCGCGATCACGCCGGTGTCGGAAGTTACTACGGCACCTACGACGCGCAGAAGATCTTCGAGGAGTTCGAGCCCGACGAGCTCGGCATCACGCCGCTGTTCTTCGAGCACTCCTTCTACTGCAACAGGTGCGAGGGCATGGCTTCGCCGAAGACGTGCCCGCACGGAGAA
>JBJMLN010000130.1:0-9067 GCA_045805285.1 Actinomycetota bacterium
CAAGGGAAGCGGCGTGCGCCTCGACGCGCTCCTCCACAGCGGGAAGGACGCGGGGGAGCGCTATCACGAAGGCGATCTCGACCCGCCGCCCGACCTGATCGTCACGACCGACAGCCGGAAGGGCGGCACGTGGAAGCGGTTCAACGGCACGTCGGGACGGTATCCGCCGGTGAAGCCGCCCGGAAAGGTCATCGACACCTACGGCGCCGGCGACGTCTTCGCCGGCGGCTTCACGGCGGGCCTCGGAGGAGGTTTGCCGCTGGAGGACGCCCTCGAGCTCGGCGCCCGCTGCGGCGCCTGGCGTGCGGCGGGAAAGGACCTCCACTCGTGACGGAGATGCCTTTCGCGCGCGGGATGCGCTTCGTGACGGACCCGGAATCGTGAAGGCGCCCGATCCCTCGGAGATCGAAGTCTCCCGCCCGGACAAGCTTCTGTGGCCCGGTCTGGGGATCACGAAACGCGCCTACGTCGACTACCTGATCGCCGTCTCCGAACACATGCTTCCGTGGGTCCGCCGCCGGCCGATGACGGTGATCCGGGCGCCGGACGGCGTCGACGGGGAGCGGTACTACCAGAAGGCCGCGCCGAAGTACGCGCCGGAGTGGATCGACCGGATCCGGCTGCCGGCCCCGAGCGCGAAGCGAGACGTCGACTATCCGATCTGTGACGACGCCGCAGCGCTCGCGTGGTTCGGCAACCAGGCCGCGTTGGAGTTCCACCCCGCGCCGGTGCGCGTCGACCGCGTGGAGCGTCCGGATCTCCTCGTCGTCGACGTCGACCCACCGGAGGGGCAGTTCGCTGCGGCCGTCGAGGTCGTGACGCTGGTCGTCGAGGTGCTCGACGACCTCGGCCTCTCCACCGGCGTGAAGACGACCGGCGGAAAGGGCCTCCACGTCGTCGTGCCGATCGAGCGTCGGTACCGGCCGAGCGAGCTCCGCGCGGCCGCGGCCGCGTTGACGGCGACGGTCGCCGATCGCATGCCGGAGCTCGTCACCGACGCGTTCCGCAAGGCGGAGCGAGGCGGCCGCGTCATGCTGGATCCGTCACGCAACGGCGGCGCGAACGCCACGATCGTGGCCCCGTACTCCCCGAGGATCCGGCCGGAGGGAACCGTTTCGTTCCCGGTCGCGCCGGAGGAGCTGGGCTCGGCCGCCCCGGAGCGGTACACGCTAGCGACGGCCGTCGATCTCCTCGGCGGCGCCGGACCGCAGCGTTGGATCGCGCTCGCGGAGGAACGTCAGCGGCTCCCCGCGAGCTTGCTCCGGGGAGCGTGAGCCCGATGTCCGCCGTCGCGAAGAGCTCCGCTCGGCCGTCGCGGGGCTTGCGGCTCCGCAGGGTCCCCTGACACCATCGCCGCGTGGAACCCACCGACGCCGCGGCATCCGGAACGCAGGCCGGTCCGTTCCACGAGCGCCAGCGCGCGCTGGGCGCGACGTTCCACGAGGACGGCGGCCGGCTGTGGACCGGCTCGTTCGGCGACCCGACGCAGGAGTACTGGGCCGTCCGGCGCGGCGCCGGCCTGTGGGACGTCTCCGCGCTCGTCAAGTGGCGGTTCACCGGTCCCGACACGCTCGCAGCGCTCGACCGGCTGACGACGCGGAGGGTCATCGCGCTCGCTCCGGGGACCGTCCGTTACGGGATGATCCTCAACGACGACGGACTGATGCTCGACGAGGGCACGACGCTCGTTATCTCGCCGGAGGAGGCCTTCTACTTCGGCAACGACGAGCGCGCTTCCTTCGAGGAGCACCTCCGGCGCGAGATCGACGGTGTCGACGTGCAGCTCGAGAACGTGACGAGCCGGATGCCGAACGTCGCCGTACAGGGGCCACGGTCCTTCGAGGTGCTCTCCACCCTCACCGACGCCGACATCGCGTCGCTGAAGTGGTTCCGCATGATCCCCGAGCCCGTCTCCGTCGCGGGTGTGGAGGGATACCTCAGCCGAACCGGTTTCACGGGGGAGCTCGGCTACGAGTTCTTCCTCCTGGACGCGGGCGGAGCGGAGCGACTCTGGGACGCCGTCGCGGACGCCGGCGCGAAGCCGATCGGCCTCGACGCGATCGAGCTCCTGCGCATCGAGGCCGGCCTCCTGATCCAAGGGGAGGACTACCGGCCCGGTGAGACCGATCCGTACGAGCTGAACCTCGACGGCCTCATCGAGCTGGAGACCCATGACTTCGTCGGGCGGGCGGCGGCGGCCGTGAGCGCGCTCAACCCGCCGAGGCGGTTCGTCACGCTCCAGCTCGACGGAGACCGCGCTCCGGAGCCCGGCTCGCGTGTGATGAAGGGCGGAACCGATATCGGAGACGTACGAAGCGCCGCGGTCACTCCCAGGTTCGGAGCCCTGGCGCTCGCGGTCGTCGACGCAGCGACCGCACTCGAGGGAGGCCGGGTGGCCGTCGGCGGTTCCGAGGGCGTCGTTCGCGACGTGCCGATCGACGACCCGACGAAGCTCCGTCCACGGTCGGATCCGCGGAACCCCGTGACGATCGATGGCCCCGGACAGACTGCTTGAGCCTCGGTGGAGGGACCCACACACTGCGGCGCTGATCAGGCGGCACTCTGGATAGCGGACGGGCCCCGGCGATCACGCCGGGGCCCGCTGCGCTTCCTCCTCGCGATGCCTACGCGAGATGCCCGCAGGCCTCGCAGACCGCCCAGGTCCCTTCGGGATCGAGTCGGAAGCGTGCGCGCTCACCGCAATGCGTGCACGTGCGGATCTGATGCCCCGGTGCGACCGCGCCGAGACGCGGCGGTGGGCCGACGCGAGCAACTTCGCGGAGATGCGGTCTGGCTTCGTACGACATGACGGGCATGGCTCGTCACCTCCATGTCGGGGATTTGTGTCGCTCGGGGGGCTGCGACGGTGCCTCGTTCCTACGTGCGTTGTGTACCCGCGCCGCCGGCGCCCGAAACCGGACTGTTGTGTCTCAGTGGATCCGTTTTGAGAGCGCGCCGCATCGCCTAGGGTGCACGCCATGGCGGACGATCCGACGGACTTCCATCGCGGTATCTCCGCGCGCGCATGGAACGGCATCGAGGGCGGTCCGGAGATCGCGTACTTCCGCGACGTGATCGACGGGAGCGGGCAACCGGTGCTCGATGCCGGCTGCGGCGCCGGCAGGCTCTTGCTGCCGTGGGTCGCCGCCGGGATCGACGTCGACGGTGCAGACGTCTCGGCGGACATGCTCGACATCTGTCGGCGCAAGGCTGAGATGCGAGGGCTGACGCCGACGCTCTTCGAACAACCGATGCATGCGCTCGACGTTCCAGCCCGGTACCGCACCGTGATCGTGTGCGGCGCGTTCGGGCTCGGCACGACGCAACAGCAGGATGCGGAGGCTCTCCGCCGTCTCCACGACGTTCTGCTCCCGGGCGGGACGCTCGCGCTCGACTTCGAGACGCCCTGGACCGACTCGGACCAATGGATCGCGTGGACGCCGGAGCGCCGGCGCGAGCTTCCGGTCCCGTTCGGGTCCGGTTCCGGCTCGCTCGAGGACGGCTCTGCGTACCGCTGGTCGTCGACGCTCGACTCCGTGGATCCGTACGACCGACTCGTCGTGCGCCACGTGCGCTACGAGCTCCTCGAGGGCGACCGCGTCGTGCAGGTGGAGGAGCGTGAGCTCCGCGAACGGTGGCATTTCCCGACCGAGCTCCGGCTGTTGCTCGAGCGCGCCGGTTTCGTGGATATTCGCATCGAGGCTGGTTACGAGCACCGGGCTCCGGCGGCCGACGACCGGTTCGCCGTCATGCTCGCCCGCAAGGCCGCTGGGGGAGAGGCGGAGACACCCGCCTCCGCCTCTCCCTGAGGTCGTTGCTTATGCCCGGATCCGCATGATGCGGGTCGCCCAGTTCGCGTAGAACGTCCGCGTGTTGCCGCACGTGGAATCGTCCTGGAGGAACTCACCGAACCGGCAGCGTTGGTTCACGTACTCGGCCGCGACCCAGAGCGAGCCGTTCGGAACGGCGAGCGCGTATCCGTAGTCACCCCACCGAGGACGGAACCCTCCGTCGCCCGTCGCGCTGTCGCCGTCGTACGGACCGACTCCCTCGCCACCGATCTGCACCGACGTGGGTGCGCGTCCCGCCTCGAACGTGGCGTAGGCCGCGCTCGGGTAGTACGAGGGACCCGCGAGCGTCGCTCCGATCACGCCGTCGCCGTTGGGCGCGATCGCGACCGACGGGAACGTGAGGTTTGCGTTCGCCACGGCGACGTACCCCTGGTGCTCGAGCGACACCTGGTACGAGCTCGACGACGTCGTCGTTCCGAGAGCGAAGTAGGCGACGCCGATCCGCTGATCCACGGGCTGCCAGGAGCCGTCGGACGTGTCGTACTCGGCGGCGCCGCTGCCCTGGAGGCCCGTCGACGTCGTCAGGTACACCGTTCCGTTGTGGATCCACGCTCCGTAGAACTTCCCTGCGGTGGCGCCGTCCAGTGGTAGCGGCGTTCGTGCGTGCGGATAGTCGGTGCCGATGCAGTCGGTACCGAGGTTCACGCAGTGCGTGAGCGGCATCGGACCGTCCTTCTGCCGCGCGTACAGTGGGGCGGAATACGGTTCGCTTCCGACCGAACGCTCCCGCAGTTTCAGGTTCGGATGATCCTGCGCGAGCGACTGCGTATTCGACAGCGCG
Source organism: Actinomycetota bacterium (assembly GCA_045805285.1). Lineage (GTDB taxonomy): Bacteria > Actinomycetota > UBA4738 > UBA4738 > JBJMLN01 > JBJMLN01. The sequence goes on from JBJMLN010000130.1 coordinate 4,633, forward strand.
TAGAGCACGACGCGGTGCGCGAGGTCGGGGTCCGTGAAGGGGGTCAGCGACTCGCCGAAATACATCGTACCGCGCGCGCGGGTGTCCCAATCCTCCGGGAGACCGTTCGCGGGTTCGAGCGTGTACCCCACGTCGCCCACGGTCGCCGACGGGACGTTCTGGAAGTACTGGGACGAGACCTGGTGGGCACCCGCCGCGAGGTCCGCCTTCGACAGTGCGTACAGCTGCGCTCCGTGGAACTCCTGGTTGCCGATGTTGTCGAACTCGTTCGTGGTGATGTACATGCCGTTGCGGTCCATCCCGAGCTGCGGATAGTCACCGAAGCAGAAATGGCTGCTGCAGCGGTGGTTCGGCGTGCCGTTCGTACCGTTGTTCGTCGTGTCGATCGACCAGACGTTCCAGCGACCGAGCGGGTCGCCCGTGACGCTCGCGGCGATCAGCACGTTGCTCGGGCCCGTGAAGGCGGCCGTCCGACGATCGAGATCGAGCGTGAGCGTCGTGACGAACCAGCGGTTCGTGGTGGAGTCGTACAGACATTCCGGATCGGAGACGAACGGCCCGAACCGGACGTTGGTCCGGTCGAAGCTCGTCGGCAGGCCGAAGAACTGGTTGACGGAGATGCCGACGGGTCCGCCGAACGGAACCCCGGGTTGTCCCGGGATCAACGCCTTGCCGTCCGGCGTGTAGACCTGCAGGACGGAGTTCACATTCTCCAGCACGTAGCGGTCGCTCACGCACAGCGCCTGGTCCGGCGGCTCACCGGAAAACTGGTTCCCGTTGTCGGAGTAGCGGTTGTCGAAGTGGTTGAGGGCGTCGAAGCTCTCGCGGAGGCCGGCACCGTGTCCGACGGGGACGCTCGACGCGGCCGGAAGGTCTTGGCCTCCGCCCTCGCCCTCGTGGGCGAAGGCCTCGGCCTCGCGCGCGTAGCGCATCCGGAGGATATCGCTCTCGAGCCGCCGGAGATCAGGCGATGACGTGGCGGCCGCCTGCGATGCCGCCGCGCCGCGGGCGCCGACGACGGAGACCGGCCTGGTCTGGTGCAGGAACTCGATCTGCGCTCGACCGGGCCGGACGCTCCCCGCCGCCGCCGACGCGGCCGGACCGCCCGTTACGAGCAGAGGTGCGAGCAAGCCGACCGCAACCGAGATCGCGAGCGGCAACATCGAGCGCTTGGCGCGCATGAGCCCTCCCCGAGGTAGACGTCTACGGAAGGCGACGTACCCCTATGCAGCCCTCGCAACACGCCCCAGATCCGTCCTAGAAGTCGCGGTGGCCGTCGAACTGCGCTCCGACCTCCGGGCGCGTCAGCTGATACAGCGCGATCCGCTCTCCGGCAGGCATCGTGAACGACATGCACGGACCCTGAGGGATCTCGAGCGAGCGCGCTCCCACCCGTGGTCCTCCAGGGCGGCGATCGTCTCGAGGAGGTCCGCGACTCGGTAGACGAGGATCGGCCTGCCTCCGGTGAGGTGGTCGGTCAGCAGCAGCAGCGGGCCGTCGGCGGAAAGTTCCAGCGCTGCGACCCGCGTTGCGCCGTCCTCGATCGCGAACACGATGCGAGCGCCGAGGATGTGCTCGAACGACGCCATGTCGCGCGCGACGTCCTCGCTCGGCGTGTACACGAAGTCGAGGCTCTCGAACGGTGCGTGCGCAGACGTCATGGCGTCGCGGCGGAGAGCCCCTCCGCCCAGGGCGACTCGAGAAGCTCCCTGACCGGCCCTTCCGCGTCAAACCACAGGAACCTGTCCATCAGCCGCATGAACCAGCGGTCGTGCGTGACCGCGATCACGGTTCCCTCGTACCGGAGGATGGCGTCCTCCAGCGCCTCCGCCGACGCGACGTCGAGGTTGTCCGTCGGCTCGTCGAGCAGCAGCATCGTCGGCGATTCCACCTCCATCAGCAGGAGTTGCACGCGCGCCTGCTGTCCGCCCGACAGCAGCGTGAACGCGTTGCGCGCGACGTGCGCGAGCTCGTATCGCTTGAGGATCGCCATCGCGTCGCTCATCGACAGCCCCCGCTTCTGCAACACGTCGACGATCGCGACGCCTTCGAGGTCGGGCCGGTCGTGGAGCTGTCGGAAGAGTCCCGGCTCGACACGCGCGCCGAGCTTCCACTCTCCGGTCACGGCGACGTCCTCCCCCGCGAGGAGCCGCAGGAAATGCGACTTCCCGGTTCCGTTCGGGCCGATGATCCCGATCCGCTCGCCGAAGGAGATCTCCGCGTCGAACGGATCCACCATGCCGGGGATGGAGAGGCCGGTCAGGCGGAGCGCCATCTTTCCTGTGCGGCCTCCGCCGATCCGCATCCTGACGTCCTGCTCGTCGGGACGCTCCGTCGGCGCGCTGCGCTCCTCGTACCACGCGAGCTTCTTCTCCGCCGAGCGCGCGAGGGACGCGAACTTGTCGTTCACGACGGCGCGCCGCTTGAGCTCGCGGAGGTTGTCGACGAGCTGGCGATGGCGCTCCGCATAGCGGCGGTGCTCCTCTTCGAGCTTCTCCAAGCGATGCTCTCGAGCGTCCGCGTACGTCGCGAAGCCGCCCGGATGCGTCCACGTCGAGCGCGCCTCGAGCGTGATCACGCGGCTGGCGGTCGCCGCCAGCAGCGCGCGGTCGTGACTCACGAACAGGATCGTGCGCGGGCTCGTGCGGATCTTCTCCTCGAGCCAGTGCTTGCCTTCGATGTCGAGGACATTGTCCGGCTCGTCGAGCAACAGCACGTCGAAGTCGGAGGAGAACAGCACCTCGAGCGCGAGGCGCTTGAGCTCGCCGCCCGAGAGTGTCGACGTCGCGCGGTCGGCGCACTCCGGATATCCGACCCCGAAGGCGGCCGAGGTGCAGCGGTCCCACACGACCTCCGCTGCGTAGCCGCCGGCGTCCTCCCAGGCGGCGAGGGCGTCGGCGTAGGCGAGCTGGGCCGCGTCGTCTGGTTCGCTTGCGAGGGCCTGCTCGGCTCCCGTGACGCGCGCAGCGGTCTCCGCGATCTCGCGCGGAGCGTACCGGAGGAGGAACTCCCGCATCGTCGTGCGCTCGTCCTCCGCGACGAACTGACGCATGAGGCCCACCCGCCCGGACACGTTGAGGGTTCCCTCGGACGGTTCCTCCAGCCCGGCGATCACGCGCAGGAGCGTGGACTTCCCGATGCCGTTCGGTCCGATCAGCGCCGCGTGATGACCCTCCGGCACGCGGAACGTGACCTCCCGGAAGAGGGTCCATCCGCCCGGAAGCGAGTACGCGACGTCGACGAGGTCGATGACGGCCATAGCGACGCCGAGCCTACCGCCACGCTGCGCCGTCGCCCGGCCGCCCCGCCGGACCGCCGCTCCGGGCGGCCCGGCGAGGAAGCTGAGACGCCGCTACGGAAGCAGCGCGAGGGTGACGTGCATGTTCTGGTGCTGGAAGTTCAGCATCGCGACGCCACGCGCCGCGCGATACGCGCCCGTGCCGCCGTCGACGCCGATGGCCCGACCGGTGCGGAAGTCCTTGAAGTTGATCAGGCCCTGAACGTTCACCTGGCCCCGCGGAAGTGCGAACGTGACGTTGCACAGGATCGATGCCAGCCGGTGATTGAACCTGAGCTGCGTGTACGTGCACGATCCGGCGTCCGCCCCGATCCGCTTGCCGTTCTGCAGGACCAGGTCGTGGAACGCGAACCCGTCGCCGATGTTCAGCCGGCGCGGCGGATGGTTCATGCTGTGCTGCATGTTCGTCTTCGCCGTGAACTGGACCGTCGTGGGTCCGGAGATCGGGTTCTTCGGCTGTGCGGCGTAGACGATCGTGCCGCCGACGAGCGCAAGGGCGCCGACGACGGCGATAACGGTGATGACCTTCTTGAGCATGCGTGCTCCTCCCCGAAGACGTTCGCGGTCTGGGTCCTCCTTTGCGGCCAGGCGGCCGCAGGCAACCCTTACCCAGGAGTGATGGGGGTCATCGCGACGCCGAGCGGCCCTCAGCAGGGGAATCGCGGGGTGGGGCTGGTTTCGCCTAGACGGCGTCGTTCTCCTGGGCGTCCGGCTCGAAGGGCTCCGCCTCGAAGGGGTCGCCCAGCGGCGGACCCGATTCGATCACGCCATCGGCCCGGTCCTGCTTGCGCTTGGCTCGTTCGAGCCGCCGCTCCTCGCGAGCCGCCGCCTTCTTCGAGCTCACCTCACGGCGTTGACGCTTTCCGAACGTCTCAGGCATGTATTCAGCTTACGCGGAAACGAAGCCGTTCGGCCCGAACGCGCCGCGGAGGGGCCTGCGCGTCCGGGAGAGCCTGCAACGCGGCTGCACGGCGCTACCCGTCACGCCGTCAGGGCGTCCAGGAGCTCGTTCCAGCCGGCCAGGTATGCGTCGACGTCCTCGTCTTCCGCAGGTACCGGAACGACCGGTCCGGCCCCGACGATCGCCTCCCACACGCCGCGGTTCGCCAGCCAGATCCGGATCAGCCGGGTGAGGAG
>JBJMLN010000131.1:0-2039 GCA_045805285.1 Actinomycetota bacterium
GGTCTTGCTGGTCACGGCCCTCTGCGGGTTCGTGCTCGCGCTCGGCGACCAGGGAACGACGGGCGGAGTGTTCCGCTTGCTGTTCGACCATCTGCCGGGATTCCGCATCATGCGGGAGCCGGAGAAGTTCGAGGCCCTGCTGGCGCTGGCCTACGCCGCCGCCTTCGGGCTCGGCGTCGCGTCATTGGTCCGATCGGCGTCGAATCGAAGGGCTCGCGCGATCATCGCCGCCGCGATCCTCGCGGTGCCGTGCGTGTACACGTTCAACGCGTTCTGGGGCTTCAACGGGTACGCGCGGCCCGAGTCCTTCCCTACTTCATGGAGCGAGGCGTCGGCGATCATGGGCTCCGGCCCCGGAAAGGTGCTCGCGCTTCCCGGCGACCAGTATCTGCCGTTCTCGTGGACGCAGGACCGTCCCGTGGCGAACCCGATGACGTCGTTCTTCCATCGAGACGTCCTGATCGACGGGAGCTTGCACCTCGACGGCCTGGAATCGCAGACGAGCGACGCGGAATCGGCGTACCTGCGCTTCGTCACCGACCACGGGGATCGGACGACGCGTTTCGGAAACCTCGTCGCGCCGCTCGGCGTCGAGTACGTGTTCGTCGCAACGACGACGGATTCGGCGCGCTACGCATGGCTCGCGGCCCAGGAGGACCTCCGCCTCGTGCGGTCCTGGCCGGACCTCCAGCTCTACGAGAACCTGCGGCCGGCGGGGGCCGCCTACGCGCCGACGCGCGCCGTCAGCGTGCCCGACTGGGGAGCGGTGATGGCGCTCGCGGACCACGCCGACCTCACGAGCCTCGCCGTGACGGTCGACGACCCCGCGCCCGGACCGATCCGGACACACGGCACGCTGCCGCGCGCGCCGGACGCGACGCCGGTGCCGGCTCGGAAGGACAGCCCGACGGAGATCGCTGTCTCCGCTCCGAGCTCCGGATGGCTCGCCCTCTCCGAACCCTTCGATCCGGCGTGGCGTCTCGACGGCCGCGCGCCGGTCGCGAACCTCGGCGTCACGACGATGTTCCAAGGGCCGTTCCCGAGCGGAACCGCCCACGTCACCTACGCTCGCTGGCCGCTCGTTCGCGCGAGCTACCTGCTCACCGCCGCCGCGATCGTCCTCGCCCTGATCGTGATCGCCGCAGGCCTTCGGTCACCGGCTCGCGCGATAGAGCCGGATCGGCTCGACGAGACCACGTAGCCCCACGTCCCCGACATCGCTGAACGTGATCGAGTCATCCCGCGCGGCACGCACGATGTCGCCGCTCACGAGGACCTGGCCCGAGGCCGCGTGCGAGGCGATCCGCGCGGCAGTGTTGACCGTCCGCCCGAAATAGTCTCCGTCCTGGAAGACGACCGGCCCCGCGTCGATCCCGGTATGCGGCTCCGGAAGTCCGGCCGCCGGAACGCGCTCCGAGAGCTCGAGCGCGGAGCGGACGGCCTCCCCCGGATCCGGGAAATACAGCATCACGCCGTCGCCGACCCACTTCACCGCGCGCCCTCCGTGATCCTGCGCGCTCTTCTGCACCAGTCGCGCAAGCGTGCTCGCCATCGCGGCGGCGGCCTCGTCTCCGCGCTCCTCCGTGAGCCGCGTGTAGCCCGTGAGGTCGAGGAACGACATCGCGGGCGGCTCCGTCACGCTGTGGTGCAGGCCCGTCTTCTCGAGCGTCGCCTCGACGGCCTCCACGACGTTCGACAACCACGTGTGCTCGGAATGCGCGTGGTACATCGCGAGGATCGCGCGGTCGAGGTGCGGGATGCCCGCCGCGACGGCTTGGTTCGCGGCCTGCATCACCTCGGAGTCGCTCATGCCGGCGCGGAGCATCGGAACCTCGATCTGCGCGTGATAGAAGCTCGACGACGCCTCCGAGACGCGACGGATGCTCTCGCCCCAGACGCGGATCAGGCTCTCCACCGACAGCGGCTCGACGCCCGCGTCCAGGACGACCTGCAGCACCGGGATCCATGCCAGAGCCTCCTCGTGGACGGGATCCTCCTCGCGGGGCCGCGCGAACCCCATCGCCTCCCGAAGGACCCGA
>JBJMLN010000132.1:0-4665 GCA_045805285.1 Actinomycetota bacterium
ACGGAGATCGGAGGCATTGAGAGCTACTCCGATCTTCTTACCAGCGTCCCGGACCTTCACGCGAAGTGTGTCCCCGTGGAAGAAGCCGCCCCTCCGTCCGGGGAAGAGCAAGGCGTCACGGTCCAGGGTCGCCATCGCCTTAATGCGGGCGGAGAAATCCGGCTCCAAGAACAGCAGCGGAACGAGCCTGGACTTCTTCGTTTTCGTGGTGGGGTTCGCGACCATGGTTCCGGCTGCGTTCGTTACGGAGCGCGAGATGCGCAGGAATGGCCCTTCCACGTCGCCGACCCGGAGCCCTATCGCCTCGCCCGGGCGGAGTGCCAGCACACCCATCGCCAGAACGATTAGCCGATCCGGGCCAGCGGCATCTCCCAAGGCGAGAACTTGCTCGGGAGTGAGCAAGGGGCGTTGCCTGGTCGGGCGGTAGGGAGGCATCCACTGCTTGCGACCGGCGAGCGGATTTGCGTTGAGCTTCCCCTCTTCGACGGCGAAGGTGAGGGAGGACCGAAGGACGACCATCGACTCGTTGATCGAGCTGACGGCGACTCCCTCCCTCTGCATCGACTTGACCCAACCCCGGAGGCGATCCCTGGTGATGTCGATCAGGGCGGTCTGGGCGAAGTAGGGGAGGACGTTCCGACGGGCGTAGCCCTCGTACTGGCGCTGTACCTTCACGGTCAGACGGGAGACGGCTTCATCCATCCATGTCTCGTACCAGTCTCCATACTTGATCCGGGCAGGTCGGCGGACGCCAAGGGCACGCTCACCGCGCTTTCGCTGCTCGATCTCTCGCTTGAAGGCGACGGCCTCTCTCATCGTCCCGAAGCTGCGGCTGGGCTGTGACGAGCCCTCCCTCCATGTCACGGAGTAGGTGATCTTGCCGCTCCCCGCGCTGACGTGGTCCCGGATCGAGGCCATCGCGTCCCCCTCACAAAGTTGACAGCACGCTTGACACGCTCAGACGCTGAAGGAGTCTAGCGTTGGAACGGCGTTGGAAGGAAGAACGCGGGGGTCGAGCCGCCTACAAGGCGTACTGGTTGTTGTTAGCGGGCTGACCTGCGCGTTCGACGATCTCCTGGAGCTGCACCGCCCACTTCGCCGAAGCGGCTCCGTCCTCGTGCTTGAAATAGACGAACACGTCGCGGCCGTCGGCGAGCGCGGGGGAGATGCGCTCCGCCCACTTGTGGAGCTCGTCGTCGGTGTACTCCGTCTTGCGGAGGCGGAGGTAGCCGAAGGGCTCCCACGACGGCTCGTCGGCTTCCTTCTCGTCGGTCTCCGCCGAGCACCACGCGACGCCCTGCGCGGCGAGGATGGGCCGCGCCTCCTGCCACGACGGGTGACGGAACTCCATCGCGGCCTTCACGCCCGGCGGGAGGTAGCCCACGAACGCCTCGATCAGCGAGCGGTCGAACTCCAGGTTCGGCGGGCACTGGAATAGGATCGGTCCGAGCCGGCCGCCGAGGAGCCGCGCGCGCTCGAGGAACTCCCGAACGGCTTCGTCGGCGTGTGCCAGCCGGAGCCAATGCGTGATCCGTTGGTTCGCCTTCAGCGTGAACCGGAACGTCTCCGGCGTGGCGTCGCGCCAGGTCGTGAGCGTCTTCTCCGATGCCTGTCGGCGGAAGGTGTAGTTGATCTCCACCGAGCGCAGCCGGCTCGCGTAGGCGGAGAGCATCTCCCGATCCTTCGTACCCTCGGGGTAGAAGACGCCCTTCCATTCCTTGTAGGCGAACCCGGAGGTACCGGTGTAGAGGGGCATCGAGGAGGATTCTAGGCGCGATGGCGACCGGCGAGCGCGTGAAGATCGACACGCCGAAGGGTTCCGTGGCTGGAGCATGGACACCAGCGAGCTTTGCGATCGCGTATACGGACGCGCAGGCCACTCCGCGTCGCCGCCATCCGTCTCCCGTACTCGTCCTCGCTCCGGGCGCGGGGAGCGACGTCAAGCACCCCTTCCTGACCGGGTTCGCGGAGAAAATCGCGGGCGTCGGCATCTCCACGCTTCGCTTCAACTTCCTCTACAAGGAGCGCGGAAGGAAGTCGCCCGATCCGGAGCAGACCCTCCGCGACGTCTGGCTCGCGGCGTTCGAGGAGGCGACGTCTCGCGCGAACGGCGCCCCGGTCTTCGCCGGAGGCAAGTCCCTCGGAGGACGTATCGCCTCGATGTGCGTCGCCGACGGGATGCCGGCCGCCGGCCTCGTCTTCCTCGGCTATCCGCTCCATCCCCCGGGGAGGCCCGAGCGCATCCGCGACGAGCACCTGTATCGGATCCAGGTTCCCATGCTGTTCCTGCAGGGCACGCGCGACCCGTTCGCGGACCCGAAGCTCCTCGCGCGAGTCCTCAAGAAGCTCGGCGCGCGAGCCACCCACGTCGAGATCGCAGGCGGAGACCACTCCTTCCGGACGCCCGGCAAGAAACCGTCCGATCACGACATCGGCGCGAGCCTCGCGGAGCCCGCCGCGGAGTTCATCAGGAAGGTCACCGGCTGATGCCGCGGCGGAACCGTCGTGTGCCGGAGGAGTTCGTTCCCGCCACTGCGCCTCGCTCCGTCGCGCCGGAGTGGGCGAACTCCGCCGGGTTCGAGGTCCGCGAGGTCACAGGAGACAAGCCGTACCGATGCCCCGGATGCGACCACGTCATCAAGCCGGGCGTCCGCCACCTCGTCGCCGTTCCGGTCGACGATCCGGACGAGCGCCGCCACTGGCACACGGAGTGCTGGCGCAAAGAGTTGAAGCGTTCGCGGCGGTGACCTACCGGGAGATCTCTCCCGCGAACTTCGAGAGCACGCCGAGATAGCGATCGACGTCGCTCGCCCTGGCCGGCACCGAGATCGCCGGGCCGGCGAGCTCGATCGCGTCCCAGACGCCGCGGTTGGCCATGAACACGCGAAGGGTGCGATACAGCTCCTGATCGATGTCCTCGTGCGCTTCGATCGCGTTCCTCGAGAGCCGGCCCGAGAACGCGTAGCCCGACCGCGAGAAGAGCCGGTGCGCCTTCCACGGCAGGCCGTTCTCGGCAGCGACGCTCTCGATGCCGTCGGCGAGCTTTCCGCCGAGCTCGGCGGTCCGGTCGTACGCCTCGTCGGTGAGCACCTCCATCAGCGCGGCGCGCGCCGCGGCCATGGAGAGCGCGTTCCCGAACAGCGTTCCCCCCGTCGCGCCCTCGTTCCCGGTGTTGGCCGGGAGGTCGGGATGCATCGCGGCCTCGAACGTCTCCGCAAGCTCATCGGTCATCCCGTACGCGCCGATCGGCACGCCGCCACCGATCGACTTCCCGAGCGTGATCACGTCCGGATCGAGCCCCCACCGCTTCGTCAGCCCTCCGGGGCCGCAGATCTGCGTGTGCGTCTCGTCGAGGATCAGCACGGTGCCGGTCTCGCGGGTGAGCTTCCGAAGCGCGTCGTGGAACCCGCGATCGGGGAGGACCACGCCGAGGTTCGTCAGCGCCGGCTCCGTCACGACGCAGGCGACATCTCCGCGCCGGAGCTCGCGTTCGAGCGCGTCGACGTCGTTGAACTGCACCAGACGCGTCTGGGACGTCACGCGGCGGGGGAGCCACGCGTACTCCGGCTCGGTCTCTCCGCGCTCGCCGAGGTGGACGAGCATCTCGTCGCCGTGGCCGTGGTACTTCCCCTCGAACATCAGCACGACGTCGCGTCCGGTCGCGCCGCGCGCGAGCCGGAACGCCTCGGTGTTCGCGGTCGTCGCCGAGAGCGTGTACTGCCACTTCGGCAGGCCGTACCTGAGAGCCAGCTCCTCGGAGACGGCGATCGCGTCCTCCACCGGCTGAAGGAACTGGGTGCCGCGCCTCGTCCGCTCGGCGACCGCGCGGACGACGGGCTCGGCTCCGTAGCCGCCGAACATGCTCGTGTCGGCGATGTTGGTGTCGAGGTACCGGTTCCCGTCGACGTCGGTGAAGTACGCGCCCTCTCCGGCGTCGACGTAGACGGGCGGGTGCCCGTGGAGCTGCACCATCCAACTCATCGGAACGCCGCCCGGCATCGATCTCCTCGCGCGTTCGCGGAGTTCCGCGGAACGACGATGGCTGTCGGAGAACCGCGCGAGCTCGCGCTCGAGGATCTCCGCCCGGCGATCGGTCGCGACGTCCATGTCGGAAAGCCTCGCATATCATCGAAGCGATGACCGAGGACGCGCCGATCGCGGAGCTCTGGCCCTCGGGCGACCTGTGGCGCGGCCGCGTCGGAACCTTCCAGGTGACTGGCTCCCGGGAGGAGTGCGTCTCGGCGCTCCGCGACCATGCCGCCGGCGCGGTCCTGCCGATCGAGGTCCTTCCGCGCGTCGCCGGCGTCTCGGAGGCCGCCGCGATCCTCGGGTGGGACAAGCGCCGCGTGATGACCTACGTGCGCCGCGGATCGTTCCCCGAGCCGTTCGCACACCTCGCTTCGGGCCGCATCTGGCGGAGCGAGGACCTCGAGGCCTTCGCCGCGACCAAGCGCAAGCGAACGTGAGGCGCGTCCTCACACTGATCCGGCACGGCCGCGTCGATTTCGACGCTCGGGACGCGTTCCGGGAGACGCCGCGCGGCCGCCAGTGGGATCCGCCGCTCGGAGTGGAGGGACGCGAGCAAGCGCTTCTCCTCGCAGCGCGGCTCGAGGCGCCGAAGCCGTTCGCCGCGATCTGGTGCTCTCCGTTCCGCCGCTGCGTGGA
>JBJMLN010000133.1:0-29914 GCA_045805285.1 Actinomycetota bacterium
CACACCGGCTCGGAGTTTCCGAAGGACCCGCGCGAGCAGATGAGGCTCGCGATCGAGGCCGTCTTCCGTTCGTGGAACGGCCGCCGCGCGATCGACTACCGCCGACAGAACAAGATCTCCGACGACCTCGGGACGGCGGTGAACGTCGTCGCGATGGTGTTCGGCAACCGCGGGATGGACTCGGGAACCGGTGTTGCGTTCACGCGCGACCCGTCGACGGGGGAGCGCAGGCCCTACGGCGACTACCTTCCGAACGCGCAGGGAGAGGACGTCGTCGCCGGCATCCGGAACACTCTTCCGCTCGCGCAGCTCGAGGAGCTCGATCCGACGTCGTACCGCGGCCTGATGAACGTGATGTCGACGCTCGAGAACCACTACCGGGACATGTGCGACATTGAGTTCACGATCGAGAAGGGGAAGCTCTGGATCCTCCAGACTCGCATCGGCAAGCGCACGGCGTTCGCGGAGTGGGTGATGGCCGCGGACATGGTCTCCGAGGAGCTGATCTCGCGCGACGAGGCGCTCCTGCGCGTCGACGCGAACCGGCTCGAGGAGCTGTTCAAGCGCGTTATCTCCTCCCGAGCGACTGCGGAGCCGATCGCGAGCGGGTTGAACGCCTCCCCGGGCGCGGCGAGCGGCAAGGTCGTGTTCACCGCCGACGACGCCAAGGAGTGGGCCGACCGAGGCGAGCGCGTGATCCTCGTCCGCCGCGAGACGACGCCGGACGACTACCACGGCATGATCGCCTCGGAGGGCATCCTGACGAGCGCCGGAGGGACGAACTCCCACGCCGCGGTCGTCGCGCGCGGGGAGGGAATTCCGGCGGTCTGCGGCGCAGACGCCATCAAGATCGATTTCGCGTCGCGTTCGTTCACCGCGAACGGCACCTCCGTGAAGGAGGGCGACGTCGTCACGATCGACGGGTTCAGCGGGCGCGTGTACGTCGGAGAGCTCCCGCTCGACGAGTCGCAGCTCGAGCGCGCCCGCTCCGGAGACGCCGAGGCTCGACAGGAGCCGATCTGGAAGGCGTTCGACGCGCTGATGCGCCACGCCGACGAGGCGCGCCGGCTTCGGGTGCGCGCGAACGCCGACACGCCCGATCAGGCGACCAACGCGCGCGAACGCGGCGCGGAGGGGATCGGCCTCTGCCGCACCGAGCACATGTTCCTCGGGGAGGAGCGGGTGGAGGCCGTCCGCCAGATGATCTTCGCCGACACGCCCGAGGAGGAGCAGCGCGCCTACGAGACGTTGCTGCCGCTCCAGCGCGAGGACTTCGTCGGCATCTTCAAGGCGATGGACGGCCTGCCCGTGACCGTCCGGCTGCTGGATCCTCCGCTGCACGAGTTCCTTCCGAACCAGGTCGACCTCGCGGTGGAGCTCGCCGTCGCGGAGTCCAAGGGCGAGACGGATCCGGATCTCGACCGCAAGAAGGAGGAGCTCCGCAAGGTCAACGAGCTCCACGAGGCGAACCCGATGCTCGGTCTGCGCGGCGTGCGGCTCGGCATCGTGAAGCCCGGGCTCTACGCGATGCAGGTGCGGGCGATCGTGGAGGCGGCGTGCCGGGTCAAGGCCGACGGCGGCGACCCGCGGGTGGAGATCATGATCCCGCTCGTGGCGACGCGCGAGGAGCTCCGCCAGATGCGCGAGGAGCTCGAGCCCGTCGCGCAGAAGGACATGTCCGATGCGGGTCAGACGCTCGAGCACCTGGAATGGGGGACGATGATCGAGCTCCCGCGCGCGGCGGTGACCGCGGGGGAGATCGCCGAGGTCGCGGACTTCTTCTCCTACGGGACGAACGACCTCACGCAGACCGCGTTCGGGTTCTCCCGCGACGACATCGGCAAGTTCGTCGCGATGTACGAGGAGCGCAAGCTCGTTCCTGCGAACCCGTTCGTGACGATCGACCGTCCGGGAGTCGGGCGGCTCATGCGGATCGCGACGGAAGAAGGCCGCGCCGCGAACGACCGTCTCCATCTCGGCATCTGCGGCGAGCACGGAGGAGATCCCGCGAGCGTGGCGTTCTGCCACGAGATCGGGCTCGACTACGTCAGCTGCTCCCCGTTCCGCGTCGAGACGGCGCGGTTGGCCGCCGCGCAGGCGGCCGTCGGGTCGGCGGAGTCCGCCTCGAAGTAGCGGGGAATCACCCGCGTCTTGCCGCATCCGCCCCGTCTGGGTGATGCGCGAGCGCGGTCGTTGCGGCTAACGTCCTGCGTCCACCCCCGCCTCCCCCCTGATCCACTTGGAGGTGGCCTGTGGCCTTCCTCGGAACTCCGGCGGCGTTCACGCGCGTGTTGCGTCGTCGGTGGCTCGTCGCCGGAGCGGTCGGTGGGATCGCGCTCGGCTCGGCAGTCGGAGCGCTTGCCGTCGCGGCTCCGTCAGATGCGGCGCGCGTCCCGCGTCTCGTCGTTCTGCATGCTGCCCCGGCGTTCGCCGATCCGGGGTCCGAGCTCGAGCTCTCTGCCGGGACCGTCTGTGACCGGCCCGCGAGCCGCGCATGCACGGTGACGAGCGCGGCCGCTGAAGTACGGACGCCGGGAGATCGGACCTGGGCCCACATCGACGGGAACGACCTCGGCGGCTCGTATCGATTCCGTATCCCCGCCGTGCGTGGTGCGTTCGACTACCGCCTGTCGTTCCGGACCGCCGACGGGCAGACGACCACGTATCCGCCGTCCGGCGCTCCGATCCACGTGGCGTCGGCGGCGGGACTCCCCGCGAGCTCGCCGCGGAGCGCCTTCTCCTGGAACGACGTCCGCGAGCCGGAACGCCGTGCGCTGTACCTCCCGTACGGCGACGGCCCGGGAGAGGTCGGCCTCGACGGCGGCGGACCCGACTCCGATCTGACGGGACCGTCGAGCTTCGCGGTCGCTCCGGACGGATCGATCTCCGTCGCGGACTGGGTCAACGACCGCGTGGAGACGTTCCACGACGGGGTGCTCCAAGCCACGTTCCGTACGCCCGTGCATCGGACGTTCGACCTCGCGGTCGGATCGAACGACCACAGCTACCTCCTGACACTCGGGACCGACGGCGCCGCCTACGAGGTCGCGGACGGCCGCGTGATCGGCCGCTATCCGGTCGCGTTCGGCGTCGCGTCGCGCGTCACGACGACCTCCATGGGACCGGCGGTCAACGTCGCTCCGGAGCAATGGGTCTCCGTGCGGTCGTCGGCGGGCGTCGCGCGTTCCACCGAGGTCCAAGCCGAGAGCACGACGGCGGCGCCGGCTGCCGCGGACGGTTCGTCCACGAGGTTCGGCCTGCTCTCGGGCGGCCGGGTGCCGCTCAGGTGGACACGCAATGACGGCACGACGGGCGGGACCGAGCTGACGCTCCCGGACGGCGCGCGTGCCGGAACCGAGTACTTCGCCGAGCCACTTCCGGACGGAGGAGCCGTGCTCGCGCTCGGTCTTTGGGACGAGCATCACAACGGCGTCGGCCTGTTCCGCTTCGACCGGAGGGGAGCGGTGCGGAGCTTCTCGCTCCTTCCGGAGCCCTCGACGCGGGCGGACGCACGGGCATCGACGGTTCGTTGGTCGAGGGGTCGCGTGCTGGAGGCGATCGATCACCCGAACGGCATGTCGATCGAGAGGTACGACCTGGGAGGTGGCCGATGAGTCGACGGACGACCAAGGCCGGCGCGAGCGTGACCGCCGGATTCCTGATCGGGTTCACGGGGATCCAGCTCGTGTTCTTGCTCGGATCGATCGCGCATGCCGCGACGTGGGCGTCGAACAACTGCGACGGTGACTCGCAGAGCACCCCGGCGTGGAAGCGCTCCCAAGCGCAGAACTACGCGCAGAAGGCCGACCACGAGGGCTACGAGTGGGGAGGCGGTTGCTACAAACTCAACGATCGTGACGACACTGCGGGCGAGCCCGACAGCGGTGGAGAGGGCGCCGACTGCTCGGGTCTCGTGTTCCGCTCGTGGGCGCTCCAGGGCACGGACGGAGCGGGGCAGTATCGGCTCTACGACTACGCCAAGTCGATCCACGGACCGTACTCCACGTATGACTACGACAATCCGGTGGACAGCGACCCGTTCACAACGCAGAAGAAGAGCTATACCTCGACCGCGAACATGGACGCGTTCGTCTACAACACCGGAGGCGGCCACATCGGGATGATCTACCAGCAGGGGTCCGGAGGATCCGACTGGATCGTCGAGGCGAAGAGCGACGCGCTCGGCTCGCGGATCGCCTGGGAGGACTACCGTTCACAGTCGGCGTACCACTCGATCCGACGCCAGCAATGGACACCCGAGTGTTATCCCAGTTGCGCATGAGCTCAAAGACGAGGGGTTCGCGAGGAGCACGGTTCGCCGTGCTCCTCGTCCTCCTCTGTGTCGCGCTCTCGGCCTGCACGACCTCGTCTCCTCCGTCGCGGCGCGCCGGCGAGACGCCGACCTCCTCACCGACGCAGAGCCCCTCCGTCGACCGGCCGGGCGGAAAGGCGTTCGACGACGGGTACGCGGTCTGGCCGCAGGACACGTTCGCGGCGGCGGTGGAGGCGCCCGCGGAAGCGTGGCGTGACGACCCGAACGCCGTCGCCGCGCAGTTCGCGACGGATGTCCTCGGGTGGAAGGACGCGCGGATCCGCACCCTTCGCTTCGGTCTGCGGACGGCGCACGTCGAGGTGATCGAGCCCGGTGTGGAGGGGCCGCTCGACGTCGATCTGCGCTCCGCACCGGCGGACACGTGGTCCGTGCTGAACGTCATGGCGCACGGCGAATACCTCCCGACGGTCCGCATTGCCGGCACGCGCGCCTCGGTCGGCGTTGAGCTCGACGGAGACGCCGTCTCCGCCGACGTCACGGTCGGCTACGGTGGCGACGACCGGACGGTGAAGACGCGGAAGGACGGGACGGTCGAGGTCCATCTCGGGAAGAAGCCGCATTCGTCGGGGCACTTCCTGGTCCTCGCGCGGAACTCGCGTGGGGACGTGATCTCGGCGACCGGTTCGACGTTGCCGGCCGGCAACTTCGTGGCAAGTTGATGGAGACGCCCGGGGTGGTCGGAGGGCGCTGCTAGATTCCCTTCGTGGGTGTCATCCGGCGTCACCCCGTCCTCGCCGTCATCTTCCTCGCGCTCATCGGCGTGGTCGGGGTCATCGCCGTCACGTTCTTCGCGGTGTGGCGCGCCGCGCACACCGACGATGCGCGGCTCGTCGATCATGCGGACGTCATCATCGTCCTGGGCGCGGCGCAGTACTCGGGGACGCCGTCGCCGGTCTTCGTCGGACGGCTCGAGCAGGCGGCGAACCTGTACGAACAGGGCCGGTCCACTCGCGTTCTCGTGGTCGGAGCCAATCAGCCCGGCGACCACCAGACCGAGGCGGAGGCGGGTCGCGACTGGCTGGTGCGTGACGGTCTCCCGTCCACCGCCGTTTTCGCCGATCCGCAGGGGAACACGACGCTGGAGAGTCTCCAGGGCGCCGCTTCGTTCATGCGGGCGCGTAGTCTGGCGTCGGCGTTCCTCGTGTCGGATCCGTGGCACAACCTTCGCGTCAAGCGCATGGCGTCGGATCTCGGGATCCACGCGTACGCATCCGCGACGTGGCACTCTGCCGCTCGGAGCGAGGACACGCGGTTCGAGGGCTATCTCCGCGAAACGTTCGCGTACCTCTACTACCGGCTGTTTCACCGGTAGGTCGCTGTTTCCCGCACCAAAGGACTCCGGCACTTTCGGTAACCGGGCGTCCGCGGAGGATCGCCTCAGCCGACGGTCAGGGTTCCTTTCATCCCGAGGCTCTCGTGGAACCTGCAAACGAACGGATACGTACCGGCTGGAAGGTCGACCTTCACCTTGGCCGACGTGCCCGGCTGCACCGTCACGTCGATGTTCTGGCCGGTCACCGTGAACGTGTGCGGTGTGTCCGTCGTCGTGTTCTTGACCGTGATCGTCGAGCCGCTCTTCACGGACGGCGTCGACGGCGTGAACATGTAGTTCGCCTGCGAGATCGTCGACGTCGACTTGCCGGTGCTTCCGCCCGAAGTCGTCGTCGTTCCGGTTCCACCTCCGCCTCCGCCGGTGTTGCCGCCGCCTCCGCCGTAGTTGTAGCCGCCGCTCCCGCCGCTGCTGTTGCCCGTGCCGGTCGTCCCCGCGGACGCGGAGCTCCCGTTCCCACCCGAGGTCCCTCCGGAAGAGGGTGAGTTGTCGCTCCCGCAGGCGGCGGCGAGCAGCGTCAACGTCGCCGCGGCCACCACCAATCGCGTCGTCCAGCGTCCAGTCACGTCGTTGCCTCCTCGCTCGTCGCGCATGGATCGGCTCCCGCGCCGGGAAGTACTACGCGCGAGCTCGGCCTCCGGCCTTCCCGGCTCCGACCCTACGCCGACGAGCGACCCTCCGCGCGGAGGCGTTGCGCCGGAGCGTCACACCCCCCTGTTAGCCTGGCCACATGGCCCCGACCCCTCGTGTTCCTCGAGAGACCACGGAGGAGATCGAACGCGCCACCCTCTCCGAACGCGCGACGCTCTCGTCGGCGACGAAGGGGCGGGAGCACGACGAACCTCCGGATCCACTGCGCGCGGCGTTCCAGCGCGACCGCGATCGCATCGTCCATGCGAAGGCGTTTCGCAGGCTGAAGCACAAGACGCAGGTGTTCCTCTCCCCGGAGGGTGACCACTACCGCGTCCGGCTGACGCACACTCTCGAGGTCTCGCAGATCGCGCGGACGGTCGCACGCGCGCTCCGCCTGAACGAGGACCTGACGGAGGCCATCGCGCTCGGCCACGACCTCGGCCACACGCCGTTCGGCCACCTCGGAGAGCAGGCGCTCTCGCCGTTCCTCGGGCGGCCGTTCAAGCACAACGAGCAGTCGCTGCGCATCGTCGAGCACCTGGAGAACGACGGCGAGGGCTTGAACCTCTGCTGGGAGGTCCGCGACGGCATCGTGAACCACACGTGGTCGATGCCGCCCCCCTCCACGCTGGAGGCGCAGATCGTGCGCTTCGCCGACCGGATCGCCTACGTTAATCACGACGTCGACGACGCGATCCGCGCGGGCATCCTCGCGCCCGAGGAGCTCCCTCGAGAGGCCGTGGGCCTCCTCGGCGCCGAGCATCGCGACCGCGTCAACACCCTGGTGACGGACCTCGTCGAGACCAGCGAGGACTCCGCCGAGATCCGGCTCTCCGACGACGTCTTCCGAGCCCTCGACGTCCTCCGCGACTTCATGTTCGAGTCCGTCTACCTGCGGGCGGAGGCGCACGAGGAGCAGGACAAGGCGATCGCGCTCGTCCGCGCGCTCTTCTCCCATTACCTCGAGCATCCCGCGGAGGTGCCGCCGGAGTACCATCGGGCTCCGGGAGACACGCCGACGCGCATCGCCGACTACATCGCCGGGATGACCGATCGGTTCGCGATCCGGACGTACGAGGAGATCTTCCTTCCCCAGGGTTGGCTCGGATAGGCGTGGCTCGGCTGAGGCCGCACGACCGAACGACGGGGGACTGAGTGGCGGGAAGGATCCGGCAGGAGGACATCGAGACCGTCCGCGAGCGGACCGACCTCGTCAAGCTCGTCTCCGGGTACCTGACGCTCAAGAAGGCGGGGCACGACTCGCTCGTCGGCGTCTGTCCGTTCCACACCGAGAAGACGCCGTCGTTCTCGATCTCGCCCTCCAAGCAGGTCTACTACTGCTTCGGGTGCGGCGCCGGCGGAGACGCCGTGCGGTTCCTCCGTGAGGTGGAGCACCTCGACTTCCGCGAGACGATCGAGCGACTCGCGAAGGACGCGGGCGTCACGCTCCGCTACGAAGGAGAGACGCAGGCAGAGCGGCGGGCCGCTTCGCGCCGAGCCTCGCTGCACAAGGCCAACGACGAAGCGTTCGAGCTCTATCACCGAACGCTGATGGAGTCGCCCGAGGCAGAGCCCGCGCGACGCTATCTGAAGGAACGCGGCATCGATCCGCAGACCGCGGAGCGCTTCGAGGTCGGCTACGCGCCCGCGACGCCCGACTTCCTGTTGCGGAGGGTCGCACCGCGCTATTCGCCGGAGCTGTTGCTCGAGGCCGGGCTCGTGCTGCGCGACGCGGGCGGCAACGTTCGCGACCGGTTCCGCGGGCGGATCACCTTCCCCGTGCGCGACCTCTCCGGTCGCGGCGTCGGGATCGGCGCGCGGATCCTCCCCCGCGACGACGGCAGCAGCGACGACGCACCCAAGTACCTCAACTCACCCGAGACGCCCGTGTACAAGAAGGGAGAGGTCCTCTATCACCTCGACGCCGCGAAGGCCGCGATCACGCGGAGCGGAGAGGCGTTCATCGTGGAGGGCTACACCGACGTGATCGCGCTCGCGCAGGCCGGTCTCGACTCCGGCGTCGCGACGTGCGGCACCGCGCTCGGGGAGGGCCACTTCCGCTTGCTCAGCAGGTTCGCGCAGCGCGTCGTGCTCGCCTTCGACTCCGACGAGGCCGGCGCCCGCGCCGCCGAGCGCGCGTTCGCGTTCCACGAGAACTTCGCGCTCCAGCCGGTCGTGCTCGTCCTTCCCGACGGACTCGATCCCGCGGACTTCGTCAAGGAGCGCGGCCCGGACGCCCTCAAGGAGCTCGCCGCGCAGGCACGACCGCTCGTCGACTACATGATCCGGCGGAGCGTCGGCCGCTTCGACACCTCCACGGTGGAGGCCCAGACCCAGGCCGTCCAGGCGTCGTTTCCGATCCTCGAGCAGCTCTCCGACCCCGTCCGCCAGCGGGAGTACGCCCACCTCCTCGCCGAGCTCGCGGGCGTCGACGAGAGCTCCGTCCTCCTCACGCTGGAACGCAAGCTCGCAGGCAAGCCGGTGGAGGTCGCGCAGGCCCTCAAGCGGGTCTCGGTGAACGAGCGCGTGGAGCGGGAGATGCTCCGCCTGCTCGCACGCGATACGAGTATCTTCGAGGGGTTCGTGGGCAAGCTTTCGGAAGACCATTTCCAGTCGGCGCAGAACCGTCGCCTGTTCGGACTGCTCGTCGAGGCGAAGGGCGACGTGCGCGCGCTGATCGCCGACGCCGACGACGACAAGACGCGCCGGCTCCTCTCCGCGCTCACGTTGGAGATGCTCGACGGCGAGCCGACCGAGCATTACGCGGAACAGCTCTGGTACCGATTGCAGGAGTTCCTGCTGCAGCGGCGAAGCGCGGCGCTGCGTCAACGACTCCAGAAACTGAACCCACAGACCGATGAGGGATATGACGCCCTGTTCTCGGAGTTGATCTCCCTCGACGGGGAGCTCCGTCGGCTCAAGGAGCAGGCGGACGGTCAGCCGAACGGGTTCCAGCAAAAGTAGGAGTCGTCGTGCCGGTCGTCTCGTACACTCTCGAGCGGCCCTCTCCCGGAACAACGAGGAGCTTGAATGACCGAAGCCGCCCGTGATCTGGGTTTGGAAGACGCCAAAGAAGCCATCACCGCCCGCGGACGCGAACGCGGATTCGTCACCTCCGAAGATCTCCTGGACAGCGTTCCGGTCGAGGACTTCACCCCCGAGCAGGTCGAGGAGTTCCTGACGCAGGTCGAGGAACACCTCCGCGGCGAGGGCATCGAGGTGATCGAGGTCCCCGGTGACGATCTCGCCGAAGCCGCGACCCCGCAGCGCGACGACGACATCCTGAAGGCACCGACGAACGACCCGGTGCGGATGTACCTCAAGGAGATCGGGAAGGTCCCGCTCCTCACCGCTGCGCAGGAGGTGGACCTCGCCCGCCGGATCGAGGCGGGGGAGTTCGCGACGGAGCTCCGCGAGCTCGTTGAGCAGGACGACCGCGTCGACTCGAAGAAGTTCCGCCTCGTCGTCGACTCCGTGATCGCGATCCGCGACCACCAGACGGACAAGTTCGGCAAGGTGGAGGGCATCGGCCGCGCCCGCATCACGAAGTCCTACCGGACGAAGACGCGCGACGAGCTCGACGACTTCCTCCGCCGCGTCGAGCGCGACGGGCAGCTCGCGAAGCGCAAGCTGATCGAGGCGAACCTCCGCTTGGTCGTGTCGATCGCGAAGCGCTACGTCGGTCGCGGGATGCTGTTCTTGGACCTGATCCAGGAGGGGAACCTCGGCCTGATCCGCGCCGTCGAGAAGTTCGCGTATTCGAAGGGCTTCAAGTTCTCCACGTACGCGACGTGGTGGATCCGCCAGGCCATCACACGCGCGATCGCCGACCAGGCGCGCACGATCCGCATCCCGGTGCACATGGTCGAGACGATCAACAAGCTCGTCCGCGTGCAGCGCCAGTTGCTGCAGGACCTCGGTCGCGAGCCGTTGCCGGAGGAGATCGGCAAGCAGATGGGCATCCCGGCCGAGAAGGTCCGCGAGATCCTGAAGGTGTCGCAGGAGCCGGTGTCGCTGGAGACGCCGATCGGCGAGGAGGAGGACTCCCACCTCGGCGACTTCATCGAGGACTCCGACGCGGTCGTTCCGGTGGACGCGGCGTCGTTCATCCTGCTGCAGGAGCAGCTCGACTCCGTGCTCCACACCCTGAACGAGCGGGAGAAGAGCGTCATCCAGCTCCGCTTCGGGCTCCTGGACGGCCATCCGCGCACCCTGGAGGAAGTCGGACGCGAGTTCGGTGTCACGCGCGAGCGCATCCGCCAGATCGAGTCGAAGACGCTCTCGAAGCTCCGGCACCCCTCGAGGTCGCAGAAGCTCCGCGACTACCTGGAGTAGCTCCGGCCGCGTCGCAGTTGACACGAGAAGCAACTGCCTGCCAGCATCGCGCGACCCGGCGGAAGGCTCACGGCATGCTTCGCAGTCGAACCTCGCTCGTCGCGCTCTGCGCCGTCGTCGTCTTCTCCGCCTTCCTCTCCTCGGGAGCGGCCGCGTCGGTCGCGGAAGCGCCCGCCTTCTCGATGTCGTGGGGGAGCGCCGGCTCCGATCCGGGCGCGTTCGACGGAGCCGCCGGGCTCGCGCTCGATCAGGCCGGGAGCGTCTACGTCGCTGACTCCCTGAACGATCGCGTCGAGGTGTTCGACGCGGACGGCGTGTTCCTGCGTCAATGGGGTGCGCCGGGAACCGGCGACGGGCAGTTCGACGAGCTCTACGGCATCGCGGTCGACGGCTCCGACAACGTCTACGTCACCGACTATCGGAACGCGCGCGTCGAGAAGTTCGACACGAGCGGGAACTTCGTGACGTCGTGGGGAACGCTCGGGAAGGAGCCCGGCCAGTTCACCAATCCCGAGGCGATCACGACGGACCCGGACGGGAACGTCTACGTTGCCGACACCGGCAACTTCCGCGTCCAGGAGTTCGACGCCGACGGGAACTACCTGATGAGCTTCGGGAGCCGCGGGACGGGGCCGGGACAGCTCCGCCATCCGGAGGGCCTCGCGATCGACGCGGCCGGGAACCTCTACGTCACCGACCCGGGAAACTTCCGCGTGCAGGAGTTCGACGCCGCCGGGAGCTTCATCCGGATGTGGGGAACCCAGGGCACCGCGCCCGGGCAGTTCGCGCGGCCGCTCGAGGGCCTCGCGCTGGACGGGCTCGGGAACGTCTACGTCACCGACACCACGAACGACCGCGTCGAGAAGTTCGATCCCGTGGGAAACTTCCTCGCGTCCTGGGGCATGACCGGCAGTGCTGACGGAGAGTTCGACTTCCCGTACGGCATCGCGATCACGCCGGACGGAGACATCTACGTCTCGGAGCTCGCCAACGACCGCATCCAGCGATTCGCGCAGATCCGGAGGCCCGACGCGCTGATCCGCAGGTCCGGGGCGGGCATCCCGTTCGCCGGAGACGGCGTGTACAACGAGACCGCCGCCGGACAGACGCGTTCGCGAAGTGTGACTCCGGGGGAGCGGAGCCTCTTCCTCGTCGAGGTGCAGAACGACGGGAGCTTCCTCGACGGCGTCGGACTGCAGGGATGCGCGAGCACCTCGGCGTTCCACGTCGGCTACCGGAACGGAGCTACGCCGGTCACCGGCGCGGTCGTTGGCGGGACGTATCAGACGGCGGTCGTGGCGCCGGGCGACGCCGGAACGATCAAGGTCGTCATCACGGCCGCTCCCGATGCGGCGGCCGGCGCGGCGTTGCGATGCGCGATCTCGGCGAGCTCCTCCGCGGATCCTTCGAAGGTGGACGTGGTCGCGGTCAGGCTGACGGTGGCCTGAATCGCAAGAGGGCCGGTCGCGCGACCGGCCCTCCGTCGGTTCGTTATCTCGATCTCTCGGGCGTCAGCTCCTGGCCGACGAGGTGCTCCGAACCCGGTGCATCGCGGACATGCTCGCGGCGGCAGCGAGCCCCGCGAGCTTGCGTCCACGTCCGGCGTCCACGTCGGAACCCATCTCGTAGGAGGCCTCCGCCCGGCGCTGAGCAGCCTTTCCGAGCTGGTAGCCGACGACGAATCCGACGAGGATCAGCAGTACGGCGCGCATGCGCTCTCCTTCCCGTTCGGTCGGGCGCCACACTACCGGCTTCGCGCCGGGCTGGGAAACCCCCCTTGGTAGACTCGCGACGCCTTCCGGGGTAGCTCAATTGGCAGAGCGGCGGACTGTTAATCCGTAGGTTGTGGGTTCGAGTCCCACCCCCGGAGCGACGTCGTCGCGGTTCGAGTTGATCCGTTCGCACACGGAGGACCTCACCATGACTAAGAGGAAACCCGCGAAGCAGACCACGCGGAAGTCGGTCAAGACCACGGCCAAGACCACGAAGACGACCAAGACCTCGAAGGGGTTCACGGCGGACGAGCGAGCCGCGATGAAAGCTCGTGCTCAAGAGCTCAAGGCGGAGGAGCGCGCCAACGACGATCGGGCTGCCGGGGAGCGAGACGTGCTCGCGGCGATCGCCGCGATGAAGGAGCCGGACCGCTCGATGGCCAAGCGGCTCCACGCGGTCGTGAAGGGGAGCGCGCCGGAGCTGTCCCCGAAGACCTGGTACGGCATGCCGGCGTACGCCAGGGACGGCAAGGTCGTCTGCTTCTTCCAGGGCGCGCAGAAGTTCAAGACGAGGTACGCGACGCTCGGCTTCAGCGACGCGGCGAACCTCGACGATGGCCCCCTGTGGCCGGTCGCCTTCGCGGTCAAGGAGCTCTCCGCCACGACCGAAGCGCGGATCGGCGCGTTCGTACAGAAAGCCGTCAGCTGACGTCTCCCCGATCGAGGACGTGGTGAGCGGCGCGTTCCTCTCCGACGCGAGGCAGCTGCTGTCGGAGACGTTCGACGGCATCCTCGAGACTCTCGACGGTCTCGACGCGGATCGGTTGAACGCCAAGCTCGACCTCGAGGGAGCGAACTCGCTCGCGGTCATCGCGGTGCACGCGAGCAAGAGCGCTCGAACGTGGTCGGCCGTCGCGATGGGAGCGGAGCTTCCACATCGCGACCGCCCCGCCGAGTTCCGCACCGTCGTGGACTCGCCCGCTTCGTTTCTCGAGGAGCTTGCCGACGCGCACCGGGAGGCGCTCGCGTATCTCGCTGCTGAGCCGGAGCTGCCGTGGGACGAGCTCCGCCCCACGCATCCGCGCGCCGACGGCTCGACCGAGAGGGTCACGGGTTCTTGGGCGCTCCTCCACGGCATGGAGCATGCACGCGAGCACCTCTCCCAGATGTCGCTGACCCGCCAAGCGCTCGAGGACGGCCGCCTGGGAGGGGCGCCGCAAGGCTGACCTTCGCCGTTTTCCGACGTCGCGATACCGGCGCGGACCGCTGGTTGCACGCGAAGTGGGTACATCTCCGCCCGAGCGGGACGCGGCGGACGCCGTCCTCCCGCTCCACGGAGGTGATCGGTGGCACGGAGCGAGCGGCTCAAGGCGAACGAGATCTTCGACGCGGTCCGGGACGAAGCACAGGACGAGCTCGGACGCAGCACGCTCTCCCTCGCGTTCTCCGGCCTCGCCGCCGGCCTCGTTCTGAGCTTCTCTGCGATCGGAACTGCGGCGCTCTCCGCGATGGCTCCCTCGGCGAGTCAGGCAGTCGTCGCGCTCCTGTATCCGGTCGGCTTCGTGGCCGTCGTGATCGGGCGGGCGCAGCTCTTCACGGAGAACACGCTGTACCCGGTCGTGGTGGTGCTCCGCGACCGGCGGCAGTTCGGCGGGATGCTCCGATTGTGGGGCGTGGTCCTGCTCGCGAACGTCGTGGGAGCGTTCCTCTTCGCGCTGCTCGCGACGAGGACTCCGGCCCTCCACGCGGACATCCGGCAGGGGCTCGTCTCGCTCGGCGAAAGCCGGATGGTGATCTCGGCCTCCGCGCTGTTCTGGGGCGCCGTCGTCGCGGGTTGGCTGATCGCGTTCGCCGCCTGGCTCGTGACGGCTGCCGATTCAACGATCGGGCGGATCGCGGTTCTCTTCGCATTGGTCTATCTGATCGGCCTGGGCTCGTTCCCGCACTCGATCGCGGGAAGCTCCGAGACGCTCTCGGCCGTAGTCGCCGGCTCCTCCTCGGCCGGCGACTACGTCCGGTGGTTCGCGCTCGTCGTCGCGGGCAACGTCGTGGGCGGTGTCGTGATCGTCGCGCTGGTCAACTACGGGCAGGTCCGTGACGCGGCCTGACCTGCTCAGGTCAGCACGCGCTTGCGGAACCCGCGGATGCCGATGTATCCGAGCACGAGGTTGAACCCGATCAGCGCGACGTAGATCACCCACGTCTGCATGTGCGGGGCGAGCTGCGGCGTGAGCGAGGCGCGCATCGCCTCGCTCATGTACACGAGCGGGTTCACGAGCACGATGATCTGCAGCCACTTGATCGGCTCGAGCAGGCCCCATGGGTAGTAGGTCGCGCCGAGGAACGTCAGCGGGATGATCACGATCCCGAACAGGAGAGGAACCTTCCGCGGGTCCACCTGCGTGCCCATCACGAGGCCGAGCGTCGCGCCGGTGATCGCCGTCAGCGGCAGCAGCGTCAGCAGCAGCGCCCACTGCACGTCCAGGTGGACGGATGTCGCCGGGATGAACGCCGCCAACGGGAACACCACGAGCGCAGCGATGATGCCCTGGATCCCTCCGGCCACGATCTTCTCGATCGCGACGCCTTCGATCGAGAGCGGCGCCATCACCCGGTCCTCGATCTCGCGGGTGAACCCGAACTCCGTCACGAGCGGCAGCGCGACCGCCTGCACGCCCTGGAACATGCAGGCGATCGCCACGACGCCGGGGACCAGGAGGCTCGAGAACGTGGAGGACTCCTTGCCTCCGCCGACGGCGAGACCGATCTTCGGGAAGACGTACGTGAACACGAACACGAACAACAGCGGCTGCATGACCGACCGGATGATGAACTCGATCAAGTTCTTGCGGAGGACGTTGAGGTCCCGCATCAGGAGCGCCCGAAAGGCTCCCGCCGACGTCGAGCGCGGCGCGACGCGCTCCATGGTGGTCGTGACGGCGCTCATTCGCGGAGCTCCTTTCCGGTCAGGTTGATGAAGACAGTCTCCAGCGTGGGTTCCGCGACCGAGACGTCGCGGACGTTGAACCCGCCGGTCTCGGCGACCTGGATCAGGCGGGGGAGGAGCCCGTCGGTCGCGCGGGCCGCGACCATCACCTCGCCGTCGACGACGCTCCCGCTATCGACGCCGTCCACCTCCTTGAGACGGAGGAGGAGCGCGTCGCCGTCTCCGTCGGTGCGGAGCTTCAGGATGGTGTCGGCGCCGACGGTGCGCTTCAGCTCCGCCGGCGCGTCGAGCGCCAGCAGATGCCCGTGATCCATGATGGCGACGCGGGAGCAGAGGCGGTCGGCCTCCTCCATGTAGTGCGTCGTCAGCAGGATCGTCTGGCCCTCCTGGTGGATCTCGCCCAGGATCTCCCAGAGCGCGAGGCGGCTCTGCGGGTCGAGTCCGGACGTCGGTTCGTCCAGGAATAGGATCGACGGGTGGTGGATGATGCTCCGCGCCACCATCAGCCGCTGGGCCATGCCGCCGGAGAGGGTGCTGACGTCGGCGGATGCGCGATCGGCGAGCCGGAAACGCTCGAGGATCTCATCGGAGCGTTGCTTCGCGTCCTTCGAGGACATCCCGAAGTACTTGCCGTGGTGGTAGAGGTTCTCCCAGACGGAGAGGCTGCGATCGAGCGTGTTCGTCTGGGAGACGACGCCGATCAGGCGCTTGGTTTCCACGGGATGCGCGACGACGTCGACGCCGGAGACCCACGCGCGTCCGCCGGTCGGGATCACGCGGGTGGTGAGCATCCCAACGGTGGTCGTCTTTCCGGCTCCGTTCGGGCCGAGGAGTCCGAAGATCTCGCCCGTGCGGACCTCCATGTCGAGCTGGTCGACCGCGGCCACGCCGGTCGGATAGGTCTTGGAAAGACCCTCGGTGCGGATCACGGCGGTGGAGTCAGACAATCGCCACCTCTTTTCGATCGGCGGTGAGCGACTCGACGTTCTCGCTCAGATGCATCGCGACGCGTCGGACGGTCTCTCGGTCACGCTTGGTGATACCCGTCCAGCACGCGTCGTGCGCGGCGCTCATGCGTGCGCGAAGCCGGGCGTGCGTCTTCGTTCCTGCTTGGGTGAGGTCGACAAGGATCGCGCGCCGGTCGTTCGGGTCGCGGCGGCGGCTGATCAGACCGGCCTCCTCGAGCCGGTCGAGGTGCCGGGTCATCGTCGCGCCCTCGATCCGAACGCCATCCGCGAGCTCGCGCTGGCTGCTGCCTTCCGTCTTGGCCACGACGTCGAGCACGAGGAAGGTGGAAAGGGATTCTCCATCGGCGGCGAGGACCTGCTCGAAGTAGCTTCGGAGGAGCTTCGCGGCGTGGATGAGCTCCCGGGTGACCGTGCCCTGGAATGGGTCAGGTGCGGAAATCGTTCGCCTCCTAACGGTTAGGAGACGAATGGTATCAGGCTGAGCCTGGAGACCTGCTGCGGCCCACGATCGAGTCTGACGGCTCACCGCCTTTCCGTGTGCAACACTCGACGCGTGAGTCAGAAGTCGCTCGATGAGCGCCCGCGGATGAAGGCGGGTGTCCGCGTCAGCTGGGCTGCGGCTGCGGCGATCATCGTGTTGGTCGTCGCGATGTTCTTCACACCTTGGCAGGTCGCGATCCTCCTCGGCTGGGACGCCGGCATCTTGGTCTTCATGGCCTGGGTTTTCGTCGATACCTGGGAACTGTCGCCGACCGAAACTCAGAGGCTCGCGAAGCGCGTGGATGACTTCGAGACGTCATCCCACGCGATCCTCGTCCTCGCCTCGATCATCAGCCTCGTCGGCGTGGGGCTCGCGCTGTTCAAGGCCTCGGAAGGCGAAGGCGTCGCCAAGGCGCTCATCACGCTCGTCGCGGTCGTCTCCGTTGCCCTCTCGTGGACCGTCGTGCACACCGTGTTCATGGTGCGGTACGCGCGGCGGTATTTCGAGGAGAACGACGGCCAAGGCGGTGGGATCGACTTCCACGGCAACGAGATGCCGGACTATCGCGACTTCGCGTACCTCGCGTTCACGATCGGCATGACCTATCAGGTCTCCGATACGGACATCTCGGTGAGGGCGATCCGGCGGGTGGCGCTCCGCCACGCGCTGATCTCCTACATCTTCGGCGTATCGGTCATCGCCGTCGTCGTCAACGTCGTGGCGGGATTGCTCTCGGCGAAGTAGCTACATGCTCAAACCCGTACGTCTCGTCGAAGCCCTCCGGGCTGATGAGCGGGCAGAACCCGCGGAGGCGTTAGATGCGGCGACGCTTGCTGGCTGAACGATTGCGCTCCAGTCGATGAGATGGAACCTGCCTCGGGTCGTCACGCGTCGGAGAACATGAGGGATGAACCGGAAAACGACATCAGGAAAGGCAGTTGCCTCGCGGGGACCGCTTACCTTCGCGGGATAGCGAACGCGCTGCCTCAAGGTCTGACGCTCACTCGGAAGATCGAGACTTCGTCTCGCTGATCTCCAGGAGATTGCCGTCGGGGTCGCGGAAGAACGCGCGGATCTCCCATTCGTACTCCACCGGCGGTGTGAGGAACTCCGCGCCGCGTTCCTTCAACACCACGTAGGCCCCGCGACAATCGGGCACCTTGAGCGTCAGCTCCGAGCTCACCCGATCGGGATCGGACGGAGGCGCGAACGTGACGGTCGGCTTGTCCTTCGTCGGCGGCCCGCCGGTCACCAACAAGAGCCAGGTCCCAGCGAACTGCAGCACGACCGACGTTCCGCCGTACTCGCCGTACACGGAAGCTCCGAGCACGTCGCGGTAGAACCAGAGGGCTCGCGAGAGATCCCGCACGACGAACAGATGTGTGACCTCGACCCCGTCGGCGGGGAACTCGGTCACGAGGCCGCCGACGCGACGAGCGAGTCGAGCTCCGCGAGGTCGTCCTGGGAGAGCTTCAGCTCCGCCGCGCCTACGTTGTCCCGAACGTGGTCGGTGTTCAGCGTGCCGCAGATCGCCGACGTCACACCCGGCTGTGCGAGCACCCACGCGATCGCGACCTGCGGCATCGTCGCTCCGAGGCGATGGGCCATCGCGTGCGCGCCGTCGACGAGCGCCATCGTCTTCTCCATCCTCCCGGCCGCGAACAGGCGCTGGAAGAACGGCCACCCCTCGATGTCGTCGCCGAACTTCTCTTTGATGTCCTCGCCGGAGCGCACGGCGCCGGAGAGCACCCCGCTCGCGAGCGGCTCGTAGATCACGGCGCCGATCCCGAGCTCGCCGCAGCGCCCGATGACCGGACGTTCCTCGAGGTGGTCGATCATCGAGAGTCCCTGCTGGATCACGTCCACGTTCCGCTGCGCGTGCGCCGACTCGATGTCCGCCGTGGAGTAGTTCGACAGTCCGATCGCGCGGACGAGCCCGTCCTCGACGAGCGCTGCCATGGCGCCCCACGTCTCCGCGAGCGGCACTCCCGTCTCGTCGGGCCAGTGGAGGAAATACACGTCGATCCGGTCGTTTCCCAGTCGCTCGAGGCTCGCGCGCGCCGCCGCGTGCACCTCGGACGGCCGGAAACCGTTCCCATCCGGTTTCGGCGCGACCTTCGTCGAGAGCACGACGTCGTCGCGGAGTCCGGACAGCGCCTTTCCGAGAAGGAGCTCGTTGCGATTGTCGTGGTAGACCTCCGCGGTATCGAGCCAGTTGGAGCCCGACTCCAGCGACGCCTCCACGATCGCTCGGACGGCAGCGGGCGTGCGCTCCTCCTCGCCCTCGAACTCCCAGCCGCCGAGGCCGATCTCGGTCACCTCCACGCCGCTCGAGCCGAGCGGTTTCCTCTCCATCGCGCGAACCTCCTCTTCCGGGAGACGCAGCCTATGCGGTGTGTTCCCGAGCTGCCGCGAGGTCTTCCGGCTCCCGTCATCCCGTCTTCACTCCGCGGCCACCTTCCGGGGGGAGTCTCGAATCGCGGACGTCACCAGGGGCGTCCCTGGCGAGGTGAGATCCGGCCGCGAAGGACCGGCGAGCTCGCCCCCCGACGAGCCCCGGAGCAGGGCGCGAGCGCCCGGGAACGACCCCTCCGCTCCCCGGCGCAGCCCGTTTCGGGGCTACGAGGCCGCGCTACGGTGTGCGGATGCTCCTCACGATCACGACCTCGACGCCGCCGGCGACCGACCTCGGGTATCTGCTCCATAAGAACCCCGACGCGGTCCACTCCGTCGAGCTGGCGTTCGGCTCCGCCACCGTCGTCTACCCCGAGGCCTCGGAGGAGCGGTGCACGGCGGCGCTTTTCGTCGAAGTCGATCCGATCCGGCTCGTGCGCCGCGGGCGTTCCTCCGCCGGATTCGCCCTGGCCGAGTACGTCAACGACCGTCCCTACGTCGCCTCCTCGTTCCTGAGCGTCGCGATCTCCAAGGTGTTCGGGACGGCGATGTCGGGTCGGAGCAAGGAGCGGCCCGAGCTCGCGGAGACGCCGCTCGCCCTGGAGGCTCGCCTCCCCGCGGTGCCGAGCGGCGGCGAAGAGGATCTGGTGGCGCGGCTGTTCGAGCCGCTCGGCTACGAGGTCACGACGGAGACGCTGCCGCTCGATCCTCCGACGCTCGGTGAGGGCCGCTACGTGGATCTCCACCTCCGCGCGACGACGACGCTCAGCGATCTCCTTCGACACGTCTATGTGCTTCTCCCGGTGCTCGACGACGACAAGCACTACTGGGTCAGCCGCGACGAGATCGCGAAGCTCCTCGACCGTGGCGGGGAGTGGTTGGGCGCGCATCCGGAGCGGGAGCTCATCACGTCGCGGTACCTCCGCCATCAGGGACGCCTCACTCGAGAGGCGCTTGCGCGTCTGCTCGAGGAGGACCAGTCCGACCCCGACGCCTCGGAGGCCGTCGCAGGGGACGAAGGAGCCCTGGAGGAGCCGGCGCGGCTCCGGGACCTGCGCCGGACCGCGGTCGTCGAGGAGCTGTTGGCCTCCGGCGCTCACCGCGTGCTCGACCTCGGGTGCGGCAACGGGCGGCTGCTTCGCGAGCTCCTCCAGCACGGAGAGTTCGACGAGATCGTCGGCGTGGACGTGTCGGCGGCGGCGCTCGCCTCCGCCGCGCGGCGGCTGAACCTCCAGGAGATGGCACCGAAGCAGCGCGAACGCGTGCGGCTATTGCAGGGCGCGCTCACGTACCGCGACCGGCGTCTCGAGGGCTTCGACGCTGCGGTGCTGATGGAGGTGATCGAGCACGTGGAACCCGATCGCCTCGACGCGATGGAGCGCTCGGTCTTCGGCGATGCGTCGTCCGCGACGGTCATCCTCACGACGCTGAACGCGGAGTACAACGCCCGGTTCGAGGGACTCGCGGCCGGCGCGCTTCGCCACCGCGACCACCGCTTCGAGTGGACCCGTGAGGAGCTTCGCGCGTGGGCGGAGGGCATCTCCTCCAGGAACGGATACGCGGTCCGGTTCCGCGGGATCGGCCCGGAGGACGCAACGCTCGGCGCGGCGACGCAGATGGCGGTGTTCTCCAGGTGACGACGATCCGGATCCCCGAACTCTCTCTTGTGGTGCTCGCCGGGACGAGCGGCTCCGGCAAATCGATGTTCGCCGCGAAGCAATTCCGGCCGACGGAGGTGATCTCCTCAGATTTCTGCCGCGGGCTCGTTGGAGACGACGAGAACGCGCAAGGCGTGACGGAGCAGGCCTTCGAGGTCCTCCACTTCATCGCGTCGAAGCGCCTTCAGCTCGGACGACTGACCGTCGTCGACGCGACGAACACGCAGCCGGACGCGCGCAAGCCACTCGTGCAGCTCGCCCGTGACCGGCACGTGCTGCCAGTCGCGATCGTCCTCGACGTTCCCGAGAAGGTCGCCGTCGAGCGGAACCGTGGCCGCCCCGAGCGGAGCTTCGGCGCGCAGGTCGTGAAGCGGCAGGCGTCGCAGCTCCGGCGCTCGATCGGACGGCTCGAACGCGAGGGCTTCCGTCGCGTCTTCGTCCTCCGCGGCGTGGAGCAGATCGAGGAGGTGGAGATCGTACGCGAACGCGGGTGGTCGGACCGTTCCGACGAGCACGGGCCGTTCGACATCGTCGGCGACGTCCACGGTTGCGCGGACGAGCTGACGGAACTCCTCGGTCTCCTCGGATATGTCCGTGACGCGCACGGAACGTTCGCGCATCCCCAAAGCAGGAAGGCGGTGTTCCTCGGCGACCTCGTCGACCGCGGGCCGGCCACGCCGGACGTGCTCCGCATCGTCATGGCGATGGTGTCGGCGGGCAACGCGATCTGCGTGCCGGGGAACCACGAGGTGAAGCTCGTGCGCGCGCTTCGCGGGCGCGACGTGCAGATCGCGCACGGCCTCCGGGAGTCGCTTGAGCAACTCTCCGCGGAGCCGGAGGCGTTCCGCTCCGAGGTGGTGGAGTTCCTCGACAAGCTGATCAGCCACTTCGTCCTCGACGACGGCAAGCTCGTCGTTGCGCATGCCGGCATGCGCCAGGAGATGCAGGGTCGCGCCTCCAGCGCGGTTCGCGCGTTCGCGTTGTACGGCGAGACCACCGGCGAGATCGACGACTTCGGACTTCCGGTGCGCTATCCGTGGGCGGAGGACTATCGCGGCTCGGCGACGGTGGTCTACGGCCACACGCCGGTGCCGGAGCCGAGATGGATCAACGACACGATCGACGTGGATACCGGCTGTGTCTACGGCGGCCGGCTCACCGCGCTGCGCTACCCGGAGAGGGAGCTCGTCTCGGTGGACGCGAAGCGCGTCTACTATGAGGCGGCCGGGCCGCGGACACCGACGCGCGCGGTGGCGGCTCCCGACGGTGGGCTGCTCGACATCTCCGACGTGCTGGAGAAGCGCGGCGTGGAGACGCGGCTTCGAGGACGCCTCTCGGTGCCGGCTGAGAACGCTGCGGCCGCACTCGAGGTGATGAGCCGGTTCGCGATCGACCCGCGATGGCTCGTCTACCTCCCGCCGACGATGTCGCCGACGGAACGAGCGCCGCGTCGGATCTGCTCGAGCATCCTGCTGAGGCCTTCGCCGCGTACCGGCGGGACGGCGTCGCTTCGGTGATCTGCGAGGAGAAGCACATGGGCTCGCGGGCGGTCGCGGTCGTCTGCCGCGACGCGGAGGTCGCCGCTCGCCGGTTCCACGCGTCGGCGGGCGACGGCGTGGTCTACACGCGAACGGGACGGCGGTTGTTCGAGGCCGATGTCGAAAAGGCGGTGCTCGAACGGCTCCGCGAGGCGATCGCCGCGAGCGGTCTGTGGGAGGAGCTCGACACCGACTGGCTCGTGCTCGACGCGGAGGTTATGCCGTGGTCCCTCAAGGCCGAGGAGCTCGTTCGCGAGCAGTACGCAGCCGTCGGCGCCTCCGCCTGCGCCACGCTCGGGGAGGAGGCTGCGCTCCTGTCTGCCGCATCGGAACGGCTCCCGGCCGCGACGGAGCTTCCGCGGCTGCTGGAGCGCACGCGTGCGCGTCTGGACGCGGCCCGCGCGTTCGTCGAGGCGTACCGGCCGTACGTCTGGCCCGTCGATTCGGTCGCCGACGTACGCCTGGCGCCGTTCCAGCTCCTCGCGGGAGAGCGCGACTCGTTGCTCGGACAGCCGCATACCTGGCACATGAACGTCGCTGAGCGGCTCGCGGCCGCATGCCCGGAGCTCGTGCAGGCCACGCGCAACGTTGTCGTCGATCTCGCCGATGAAGATCAGGAGCGTGCCGCGACCGGCTGGTGGGAGGAGCTCACGGGGTCAGGTGGCGAGGGCATGGTCGTCAAGCCGGTCGAGCCGATCGCCCGCGGAAGGAAGGACCTCGCGCAGCCCGGCATCAAGGTGCGCGGCCGCGAGTATCTCCGCGTCGTCTACGGACCGGAGTACTCGCTGCCCGGGAACATCGAGCGTCTCCACGATCGGAACCTGGGCCGGAAGCGTTCGCTCGCGCTCCGAGAGTTCGCACTCGGTGTCGAGGCGCTGGAGCGCTTCGTCCGCGGCGAGCCGCTCCACCGCGTGCACGAGTGTGTCTTCGCCGTCCTCGCGCTCGAGAGCGAGCCGGTGGATCCGCGGCTGTGAGGCCGCGCGCCGATCTCCTGCTTCGCAACGCCTCCGTCTACACGGTCGATGCCGCGACGCCGCGGGCCGAGGCGGTCGCGATCCGCGGCGACCGGATCGCGTGGGTCGGCGCCGACAACGACGCGCCCGACGCCACGGAGACGATCGACCTCGGCGGACGCCTTATTCTTCCCGGATTCGTCGATGCGCACAATCACGTCCGCCTCGGCTCCGACGAGGACGCCGTGCAGCTCGGCGGCCTCTCCACGCTGGAGGCGGTGCGCAGAGCTCTCGACGAGTACGCGACGAAGCACCCCGACCGCGAGTGGATCGTCGGAGAGGAATGGAGCTACTCTGCCGGCCCCGCGGGGCGCGACCCGCACGCGGACGATCTCGACGGCGTCGCGGAGGGCAGGCCGGTCCTCGTCTTCTCCTACGACGTCCACAACGTCTGGCTCAACCGCGAGGCGATGCGGCGGTTCGGTCTCCGGCCCGGCGCGACCGAGGTCACGTTCGGCCGCGCGGAGCTCGACCGCGACGGAACGCCCACCGGATTCGTTCACGACTTCGCTGTCCTCGGCCTCTCCCGTGCCGGTCACGCGACGCTGACGGAGCGCGTCCGGCCGAACTTCGCTCCCGACAATCAGTACCGGCGGCTCGTCGCGAGTCTCGAGAAGGCGATTGGCTACGGCATCACCACGATCGTGGAGCCGCAGAACTCCCTCGACGACCTCGCGCTGTTCGAGCGTGCGGTCGCGGAGGGAACGCTCCGCTCGCGACTGGTCGCGGCACTGTTCCATCCGAGCGGGACGACGGCCGGGGAGCTCGACGCCTTCGAGGACGCGAAGCGCCGCTTCGACGACGACCGGTTCCGCGTCGCGCCGGTGAAGCTCTACATCGACGACGTGTTGGAGCCGCACACGGCGGCGCTCCTGGAGCCGTACGCGAACGATCCCGAGACGACCGGTGACACGTTCTACGAGCCGAAGGAGTTCGCGGCCGTCGTCACGGAGCTCGAACGGCGCGGCTTCCAGACGTTCACGCACGCGACCGGTGACCGCGGGATCCGCACTGCCCTCGACGCGATCGGGGCGGCGCGCGATGCGAACGGGCCCGTCGACCGCCGTCACCAGCTCGTGCACGTGGAGCTCGTCTCTGCGGACGATCTGGGCCGTTTCGCCGACCTCGGCGTCGTCGCGTGCATGCAACCGCGTCACGCGGCGCCCGACATCGTCGAGGTGTGGCGCGCCGCTGTCGGAACGGAGCGCGCCTCGCTTCCGTTTCCGTGGAGAAGCCTCCGCGACGCCGGCGCGACGCTGGCGTTCTCGAGCGATTGGAACGTCGCGGAGATGGACCCGATCGTCGGCATCTACAGCGCGATGACGCGCGCGGATCTCCATGGGGAGAACGCGTGGGCGCAGCAGGAGACCGTCGATCTGCCCACGGCGCTCCGCGCGTACACGATGGGCTCCGCCTACGCGAACTTCGCGGAGGTCGACCGCGGCTCGATCACGGCCGGGAAATACGCGGACCTCGTCTCACTGTCGGAGAACCTCTTCGAAATTGAACCCGCCCGATTCCTCGAGACCCATCCCGTGCTCGTCATGACCGGGGGGGAGGTCCATCTCCGTTCCGTCTGAGCGCGGCGGAGGCCGCGCTCTAGGATTCCGCACGTGACGGTCTGTCCCACCTGCGGAACCCCGAATCCTCCGGGCGCGAAGTTCTGCTCCGAGTGCGGCACGGCGCTCGGGACGACGACAGTGGCGTCGCCGGTCGAGGAGCGTCGCGTCGTCTCCATCCTGTTCGTCGACCTCGTCGGGTTCACCGAACGCTCGGACCGAGCCGACCCCGAGGACGTCCGCCGGACGCTGGTGCCGTTCCACGTTCGGGTGAAGGAGGACCTCGAGCGCTTCGGCGGCACGCTCGACAAGTTCATCGGCGACGCGGTCATGGGCGTGTTCGGGGCGCCGGTCGCGCACGAGGACGATCCCGTCCGAGCCGTGCGCTCGGCGCTACGGATCCTCCGCTCGATCGAGGAGCTCCGCCGCGACGACCCGGAGATCGCGGTCCGCATCGCGGTCAACACCGGCGAGGCCGTCGTCACGTTCGGCACCGGACCGCAGGTCGGGGAGGCCGTCGCCGGCGACGTCGTGAACACCGCGTCGCGGATGCAGGGTGTCGCGCCGCGCGGCTCGGTCGTCGTGGGGGACTCGACGATGCGGGCGCTCGGAGACGTCTTCGAGTTGGAGCTCCTTCCGCCCGCGGTCGTGAAGGGGAAGGCGGAGCCGCTCTCGATCTGGCGCGTCGTGGGCGAGCGCGAGCTCGTCGAGAGCGACATCGCTCCGGCGAGGTTCGTCGGTCGCGAGTCCGAGCTCGAACTCCTGCAAACGCTGTTCGAACGCGCCAAGACGTCGTCGGCGCTCCAGCTCGTAGCGCTCGTCGCCGAGCCCGGCATCGGCAAGTCCCGACTGGTGGAGGAGTTCCGCTCGCGCGCGGGCGCGAGATGGCTGTCGGGCCGCTCCCGTCCGTACGGAGAGGAGATCGCGTTCGCGCCGTTCGCCGAGATCGTTCGTCGGGTCGCCGGATCCGAGGACGTCGCGGCGTTGGCGAGCCGCCTCGAGACCGACCCGTTGGAACGGAGCTGGCTCGCCTCGCGCCTGGAAGTCCTCGTCGGAGCCGGCCGCTCCGGCGGCGATGCGATCTCCTCCGCGGAGACTGCCCGGGTGATGGCGCGTGTCCTCCGTCATGCCGCCGGCGGCGCGCCGCTCGTCGTGGAGTTGGAGGACCTCCACTGGGCGGAGGACGCGCTGATCGAAGCGGTGGAGGAGCTCGCCGGCGCGCTTGGGCGTTCCCGGGT
Source organism: Actinomycetota bacterium (assembly GCA_045805285.1). Lineage (GTDB taxonomy): Bacteria > Actinomycetota > UBA4738 > UBA4738 > JBJMLN01 > JBJMLN01. The sequence continues at coordinate 26,140 of JBJMLN010000133.1, forward strand.
GCTGCTGTTGCTGACGGCGCGGCCCGAGTTCCTGGAACGGCACCCATCGTTCGCGGGTGGGCGGACGAACGCGACGACGATCGGTCTCGAGCGACTCACGCCTACGGAGACCGATCGTCTCCTGACCGAGCTGCTCGCTCGAGCCGCGCTCCCGGAGTCCGCGAGAGCCGATCTGGTGGAGCGCGCCGGCGGCAACCCGCTCTACGCGCTGGAGTTCGCACGCATGCTCGGCGAACGGATCGCGTCGAACGCGGGAGACGAGGAGATCCCGCTCCCCGGATCGGTGCACGCCGTCATCTCCGCGCGCCTCGACGCGATCCCGGCGGAGCAGCGCTCCGTCGTGCTCGACGCCTCGGTCGTGGGCGGCTCGGTATGGCCCGGAGCCCTCGCGGAGCTCTCCGAACGATACCGACCGGCGATCGAGGGCGACGTCGCGGACCTCGTCCGTCGCGGTCTTCTCGCCGAGGCCGGAGCCTCTTCGTTCGAGGGCGAACGCGAGTATGCGTTCACGCACGCGCTGATCCGCGAGGTCGCGTACGCACGCATCCCGCGCGGCCGGCGCGCGCAGCGTCATCTTGCGGCCGGCCGCTGGATCGAGCGCGCCGCAGGAGAACGGGCCGACGAGCGCGCGGAGATGCTCGCGCGTCACTTCTCCACCGCGTTCGACCTCGCCGAGGCGGCGCGTGAGCCCGAGCTCGCCGCGTCGGCGAGGGATCCGGCGGTTCAATGGCTGCTTCGGGCTGCGGAGCGCACCGGCCGGCTCGACGCGAGTCGCGCCTTCGCGCTCTCCGACCACGCCGTGCGGATCGCGCCGGGGCAAGCCCCCGAGCGGGCGGTTGCGCTGACGCTCTCCGCACAACTCGGGCGGCAGAGCGGCGAGCTCGACGGAGCCGACGTCCTCGCGCGCTACGAGGAATCTCGCGAGATCTATCGGGCGAGCGGCGACCGGCTCGGAGAGGGGAGCGCGCTGACGCGGATGGGTTCCCAGGCCGGCGCGCTCGGCGACGCGGCGCGCTCACACGACCTCCTCCACCGCGCGGTCGAGGTCCTTGAGACGCAACCGCCGGGGACCGACCTCGCGCGCGCGTACGCGTTCCGCGCCGAGGAGGCGATGTTCGGAGGCAAGACCGATGAGGCGATCGAGTACGCCGACCGCGCGCTCGCCCTGACCGCGAGCGACGACGCCGGAGAGATCTCCGGGATCGCGCTCCATGTTCGCGGAGACGCGCGCTGTTCGCAGGGCGATCTCGGCGGGATGCGGGACCTCGAGGAGGCCCTCCGCCTGGCGCGGCGGCGTGAGGACGCGACGGGGATCGCGGTTTCCGAGACGTACGTCGCGGAATGGGAGAGTGCGATCAGCGGTCCGGCCGCCGGACTCGAGCACTACCTTTCGGCGCTTGCCGTCACCGAGCGGAGAGGTCTCCTCGTAACGAGCCTGTGGGCGAAGGGAGGCTCCCTCGGTCCGCTCTTCGACGTGGGGGATTGGGACCGCGCGCTCGACGTCGCGGACGAGATGCTCTCCGATCGCGCACGCCTGGACGGAACGCTCGAGCTAGCGGCTCGTCTGACGCGCTCGCGGATCGCCGTGCTCCGCGGCCGGATCGAGGAGACGGAGGATGCGGGCGAGCTGCTCACCGCCGCCCACCCGCTTGGGGAGCTCCACGTCGTGGTGCCCGCGCTCGTCGCGGCCGCGGGCATCGCGCTCGCTCGCCGAGACGATCCGAGCGCCCATCTGAAGGAGTTCGCCGAGATCACCGAGGGTGTGGCATCGCAGTACCGGGAGTCACAGCTCGCGGAGGTCGTGCGGCTGTGTCTCCGCGCCGGTGAGATGGGGCTCGCACGCAGCCTCGTCGCGGACGGCCGCGGTCTCGTTCTGCGGGATCGGCTGAACGTGTCGTCCGCGAGGGCGGCGGTCGACGAGGCGGCGGGGAAGCGGAACGAAGCCCGGCGGTCCTTCGCCGATGCAGCGGAGAGATGGCGCGCCTTCGGCAACCCATACGAGGAAGCGCAGGCGCTGCTCGGCCTCGCCCGCTGTTCGGACGACGGAGCCGAGGCCCGCCGCCTGGGCGCCGAGCTTCTCTCGAAGCTCGGCGCCTGGGGCGGAACGAACGTCGCCGAGGGAGGTTAGGCGAGCGCCCGCGCGAGGATCGACTTGGCGGCGTCGATCCGGATAGCGAACCCGATGTTCTCCGCTTGCTGGGTCCCTGCACTGTCGATGCCGACGACCTGGCCGGAGAGGTTGATCAGCGGGCCACCGGAGTTCCCGGGGTTGATCGCGGCGTCGGTCTGCAACACGTCGCGGTAGGTCCTGCCTCCGGTCGCAGCGTTGGGGTCTTGGACCTGGATCGTGCGGTCGAGCGAGCTCACGATGCCCGACGTCACCGTTGGACCTCCGCCGAGGTCGAGGGCGTAGCCGAGGGCGATGACCTTCTGTCCGAGCGCCACGCCGCTCGAGTCCCCGAGCGTCACGGTCGGAAGCCCGGTGGCGTCGATCTTCACGACAGCGAGGTCGTGCGCACTGTCGGCGCGCAGGACCGTCGCCGGATACGAGCGCCCGCCGTCGGGGAGCGTCACCTGGAGGCTCGAGGCGCCCTCGACCACGTGGTCGTTCGTGAGGATGACGCCCTCCGGGCGGACGATGAACCCCGTTCCGGTTCCGGTTCCCGTAGACGTGCCGCCGAACGGGCTCGTCTGCTGGATCTGGCTGGTGATGTTGACGACGGCCGGGCCGACCTGGGCGATCGCTCGCACGGCCGGGTCGGTCGTCGCGGTGTACGCGGCTCCTCCGGTCGCCGCAGCGGTGAGGTTCGCGGGCGCGACGGACGTCGTGGCGGGCCGGCTGGCGAGATCTGCTACGCCCGCTCCGACAGCCCCGGCGGCCAGGAGCGCGATCGCGACGCTCAGGGAAAGGAGCGCGCGGCGCGGTCGCCGGCGTGCGGTGCGACCGGGCGTGAGCGGGGCAGGCGGCGGAGGCAAGTAGGCCGCGGGCGGAACGAGAGGTGCCGGCGTTGCCGGCGGTTCGGGTAGCTCGGGTCGCGCGTCTGCGTTGTCCATGGGGTTCCTCCTGAGTCCGTCTCTGTAGATGATTCGTTGCGGAGCTCAAGAGGAACTGCGGGGGTCCTGTGCGGTTGCTGAGAGCGTTCCGGGAGAGGCGCTGCCGGGACGTCGAGGCCTTCGGGAGCCCGGCGTCCCGGCTCGCGGAGGTTCGGTCCTACGCGCCCTTCCGACCGTCGCCCTTCGCGGCTTCCTCGGAGATCGGCTCGGCCACTTCCTCGAGCGACTTCTGCTCGGCGTCGATGCCCATGAAGATCTCCATCAGCCCGCCGATGATCATCAGCGCTCCACCGATCGCGTAGCCGATGAACATGTTGCCCTGGTCGCCCGTCTCGACGAGCTTTCCGAAGAGGGCCGGCCCGATCAGGCCTCCGAGCGCGCTTCCGATCGCGTAGAAGAACGCGATCGCGTGCGCTCGGATCTCCAAGGGGAACGCCACGCTCACCGTCAGGTACGCGCCGCTCGCGCCCGCCGATGCGAAGAAGAATATGACGGACAGCACGACCGTGAGGGACAGGGCGGAATAGGAGCCTGTGGTGAAGAAGTATCCGGCGATGACGAGCCCGATCCCGGAGATGAGATACGTCCCGGCGATCATCACGCGACGCCCGACCGTGTCGAACAGACGACCGAGCGTGAGCGGGCCGAGGAAGTTGCCCACGGCGAACGCAAGGATGTACCAACCGACGCTCGCGTCGGCCACGTGGAGGAACGTGGTCAG
>JBJMLN010000134.1:0-4800 GCA_045805285.1 Actinomycetota bacterium
CTCGCGGCGCGCCCGGCATCTACTTCCTCGCGCAGGAGCTCCGCGCGCAGGGCAAGCGCGTCGATCTGCTCGTCGGGGCGGACACGCAGGAACGCATCTTCAAGCCGATCGAGGCCAAGCGCCTGTCGCAGACGCACACGGTTCGAACCGCCGACGGAACGATGGGGGAGCGGGGGACCGTCCTTGACGCTGTCGCCGACGTCGCGGAGCAGTCCGGCAGCGAAGTCGTGTATGCGGCCGGCCCGCGCGCGATGCTGCGCTCCGTCGCCTCGTTCTGCTCGGAGCGGAACCTCCCGTCGCAGGTCGCGGTCGACGAGCGGATGGCGTGCGGGGTCGGCCTGTGTTTCACGTGCGTCGTGCCGGTCGCGCGCAAGGACGGCAGCCGCTACGACAACCTTCGGGCATGCCGTGAGGGCCCCGTCTTCAATCCCGGCCGCATCCTGTGGGATCGCTGGGGCCAGGGAGCGCCGGCGATGACGCCGACGCCGCCGGAGGGCTTCCCGGCCGTGCGCTCATGGCCGGGGTGAGCCTGGACCTCTCCGTCGACCTCGGGGGCGTCCGCTTCCCGACGCCCGTGCTCGTCGCTTCGGGCTGCTTCGGCACGGGCGCCGAAGCCGGTGAGCTCGTCGACTCCTCCACGCTCGGCGGCATCGTGACGCGGACGATCACGCCGCTCCCGGAGAAGGGAGCGCCGACACCCAGGCTCGCCGAGACGCCGTCGGGGATCCTCTCCGCGGTCGGGTTGCAGAACCCCGGCGTCGAGGCCTTCCTCGCGGAGGATCTGCCGCGGCTCGCCGGCTTCGGCGTCCCGATCGTCGTCTCCGTCGGTGGGCGAACGCTCGAGGACTTCCTCACCGTCGCGAGCGCGTGCTCGCGAGCGCCCGGCGTCGTCGCGCTCGAGGCGTACCTCCCGTCACCGGACGACGAGCGGTCGGGGAGACCGTTCTCCTCGCGTCCCGACGTTGCCGCCGACGTCGTCGGTTCCGTGTCGCGTACGTCGGGATTGCCGGTGTTCGCGAAGCTTCCCGGCGTCGGAAGTGAGCTCGTCGAGACGGCGTCGGCGTGTGCGCGCGCAGGCGCGCACGGCATCACGTTGATCGACGGCGTTCCCGGCATGTCCGTCGACGCGGAGCGACTCACCGCCTCTCTCGGCCCGGTGGTCGGCGCGCTCACGGGACCCGCGATCCGTCCGATCGCGTTGCGCGCCGTCTTCGAGGTGACGCGCGCGTTGCCCGGCGTTCCGGTGATGGGCGTCGGCGGCGTGCGGACGGGCGATGACGCCGTCGAGTTCCTCCTCGCCGGCGCCGGCGCCGTGCAGATCGGCACCGCGATGCTGGTGGAGCCGTCCACACCGGGGATCGTCCTCGAGGGGATCAGTCGCTACCTGGAGGCGAAGGGGCTTCGGTCGCCGGCCGACGTTCAGGGCCGCCTCCGCGCGCCCGCGCTTCCGCGGAGCTCCTGAAGTGAGCCCGAGCGTGTCCTCCGGACACAACCCGTTGATCGTCGCTCTCGACCGCTCCGATCCCGACGAGGCGGAGCGGCTCGCCCAGCTCCTCGCGGCGTCGGTGGGACTGCTGAAGGTCGGGCTGGAGCTGTTCTCGGCGGCAGGCCCGGATGCCGTTCGGCGCATCGCCCGGCACGCGCCGGTGTTCCTGGACGCCAAGCTCCACGACATCCCGAACACCGTGGGCCGGGCTGCCGCGAACCTCGCCCGGCTCGGCGTCGCGATGCTGAACGTCCACGCGCTCGGAGGCGAGGCGATGGTTCGTGCCGCCGTCGACGGCGCTGCGCGCGGCGCCGCGGAAGCGAACGTCGAACCGCCCGTGATCCTCGCCGTGACGGTGCTCTCGAGTCTCTCGGGCGAGTCGCTCGCATCGCCAGCGTCGCTCGCGTTCGAGTCGCGCGAAGCGGGAGCGCGGGGTGCTGTCGTGTCGGGCGACGACGTGTCGGTCGTTCGCGAGACGATGGGAGAGGACTTCACACTCGTCGTTCCCGGCATCCGTCCCTCGTCGTCATCACTCAACGATCACGCGCGCGTTCTCACACCCGAGGAAGCGTTGAACGCCGGCGCCGACTACCTCGTCGTCGGTCGTCCGGTCACCGATGCGCGCGATCCGGTCGGTGCGGCGCGATCGATCCTCGCCGAGATCCATTGGAGAGGTCCCGACGCGCGCTCCGGTCCGGGATGATGCGCGACCGAAACGCGCAGGCCAGGCGCCGTGCTCTCGTTGCTCGGTCTCGAACGCGCTGCGTATAATCGCCCCCGTCCCGAACCCCGAACCCGAAGGAGCCGCGCGATGCCTCTCCCGACCCTCAGCCCCGAAGACCGCAAGGCCGCGCTCGCCAAGGCCGCAGAGGCTCGCCGCAAGCGCGCGGAGCTGAAGGCGGAGTTGAAGTCCGGAAAGCGCAACCTGAAGGACGTGCTCGCGAAGAGCGACGACACCGTCGGCAAGATGAAGGTCTCGAACGTTCTCGAAGCCCTTCCGGGCGTCGGAAAGGTTCGCGCGCGCAAGCTGATGGAGAAGCTCGACATCTCCGCGAGCCGCCGGATCCGCGGACTCGGCGCGAAGCAGCGCGAGTCGTTGCTCGCCGAATTCTCCAACAAGTAGCGAGCCGATCGGAGCGCGCGGCCGGCTATTCGTCATCTCCGGGCCCTCGGGCGTCGGAAAGGGAACCGTCGTCCGCAAGCTCCTCGCGCGAGACCCATCCCTCTTCTACTCCGTTTCGGCGAAGACGCGGACGCCGCGTCCGGGCGAGGTCGACGGCCGCGACTACCGGTTCATGTCCGAGGAGGAATTCGACCGGCTGATCGGACAGGACGCGTTCCTGGAGTGGGCCGAGATGTTCGGCCACCGCTCCGGCACGCTGGCCGAGCCGGTGGAGAAGGCCCTCGCCGACGGACGGAACGTCCTGCTCGAGATCGACGTGCAGGGGGCGGCCTCGGTCAAGCGTCGGATCCCCGACGCCGTGCTGATCTTCCTGACGCCACCCTCACGTGAGGAGCTCGTCCGGCGCCTGAAGGCGCGCGGAACACAGGGCGAAGAGGACTTCGGACGCCGCGTTTCGGGGGCCGAACGCGAGATGGAGGAGGCCACGCGCTTCGACCACGTCGTCGTCAACGACGACCTCGACCGGGTGGTGCAGGAGGTCGCCGGTATACTCGACTCGACCCCCCCGAACGGCCCCTCGACCACCGGGAGCTCCGCATGATCGAACCGAAGATCGACGATCTGCTCGCACAGGTCGATTCCAAGTACTCGCTCGTGATCGTCGCCGCCAAGCGCGCGCGAGAGATCAACTCCTACTACAGCCAGCTCGGCGAGGGACGCGGAGAGTTCGTGCCGCCGCTCGTCGAGACCGGCGGCTTGCGCAACAAGCCGCTCTCGATCGCCCTCCAGGAGATCGCCGAGGGCGACATCAGCGCCGAACGTCCAGACGGAGTTGGCGTCAAGTAATCCGCTCGCGGGGCGCCGGGTCCTCCTCGGCGTCACCGGCGGCATCGCCGCGTACAAGGCGGGCCATCTCACCCGCCTCCTGATCGGTGCGGGCGCCGAGGTGCAAGTCGTGATGACGCCTGCGGCAACCCGCTTCGTGGGGCCTGAGACGTTCGCGGCACTTTCGCGCCGCCCGGTGTACAGCGACGTCTTCTCCGAGCCCGAAGCGGTGCTCCACGTCCGGCTCGCCCACGACGCCGAGATCGCCGTGGTCGCTCCGGCGACCGCGAACGTCCTCGCGAAGCTCGCGCACGGCGTCGCGGACGACCTATTGACCTCGACGCTGCTCGAGTCCTCGTCTCCACTCGTGCTCGCTCCGGCGATGCACGAGGGCATGTGGAGGAGCGAGGCGACGCGCGAGAACGTCGCGACGCTCGAGCAGCGCGGCGCGCGCTTCGTCGGACCCGCAACGGGCCCGCTGGCCGCCGGCGACGAGGGCACCGGCCGCATGGAGGAGCCCGAGACGATCCTCGCCGCGGTGCAGGGGGTCCTCGGGCGGAGCGCCGACCTGGCCGGCAGGACCGTCGTCGTGACCTCGGGAGGAACCCACGAGCCCGTCGACGCCGTCCGGTTCATCGGCAACCGGTCGAGCGGCAAGATGGGAGCGGCGATCGCGGCCGAGGCCGCGGCGCGCGGAGCGGACGTCGTGCTCGTCTCCGGGCCGGCGTCGGTGCCGCCGCCCGCCGGCGTGAGGACGGTGAACGTGTCGACCGCCGAGGAGATGCTCGACGCCGCTCGCACCGCGATGCACGACGCCGATGCGCTCGTGATGGCCGCGGCGGTCGCGGATTTCCGTCCAGTTGGCGTTGTGGACGGAAAGCTCAAGCGTCGCGACGGCGTCCCGGAGATCCGGCTGGAGCCGACCCCGGACGTCCTCGCGGAGCTCTCCGACGTCCTCGAAGGCCGCGTCGTCGTCGGCTTCGCCGCGGAGACGTCCGATCTCGAGCGAGCGGGACGCGAGAAGCTCGACGGGAAGCGACTCGACGTGATCGTGGTGAACGAGGTCGGCAGGCCGGGAACCGGGTTCGGCTCCGACACGAACGCAGCGCTGATCCTGTCCGCCGACGGTGATGACGCGCCGCTTCGAACGTGGACCAAGCGAGCGCTCGCGGGCGAGATCTGCGATCGCCTGGTGAAGCTCCTCGACCGGCGCTGACACAGCTGTTCGGCCCCGCGTCCGAGGCCCGGGCTATACTCCCCGCCGTCATGGCGAGCGGGCATCTCTTCACCTCGGAATCCGTCACCGAGGGTCACCCCGACAAGCTCGCCGACCAGATCTCCGACGCGGTCCTCGACGCGATCATCA
>JBJMLN010000135.1:0-77078 GCA_045805285.1 Actinomycetota bacterium
AGCGTAATGCCGGCGCGGGTCTCGCATCTGGCGCCGCTTCCTCTTGCGGCTCGGTCTCTTCGGCGGTGGGACGTTGCTCATGATGAAGCTCGGACACCCCCGGCGCTTGGGCCTCATCAGCACTCAGCGCAGTGAATTTGCCGTTTTCCTCGCGCAGGAGAGAAGCTGTCTGGAGAATGTCGACGAAGCAGTTCGCTCCGGCGGCCGTTGCTTTGGTCTTCTGCTGGCCAGCGGTATAGGCAATGTGAGACGTCAGCGTTGACCGGTCCATTCCACGCCTGACTCGGACGGCGGAGAGGACCTTCTGCGTAAAGTCGTTCCGCATGCAGAGAGAGCGCCACTGAAGAGCAATCTCGTGCGCCTGGTTGTACTCGTAAGCTAGGCCGAGCGCCTTACCGTCTTCAGTGACTCGCTTCCCCCGCTGCGCGCCTTCGATGATTCCCATGGCCGTTAGGAATCCGTTGTTCCGGCTGATATTCGTTTCGTGCTTGCCCGTCATGTTCCCGACCTCCGCCGCTGAGGCCTCGCGGTCGAGGCTCGCATACGCACTGATGATCTTCATCAGCTCGTCGTATGACGTTCCGGGAAGTCGAAATTTCTCATCCGCCATAGCTGCTCCTTAGGTCCATCGCTTTGGAGTAGGCCTTCTCGGACTGAAGTATGCCGCGTCGCTATGACACGTGTGAGTAGGCGACTTGGCTCTCGTGGCCGCACCGCTCCAAAACCGCCTCCGCCTCGCCTCACGGGTCGAACTTTTGGAGATGCACCCTTCAGGGGCTCGACTGTTCGGATCTCGTGGCCGCACCGCTCCAAAAACCGCCTCCGCCTCGCCTCACGGGTCGAACTTTTGGAGGCACCCGCTCAGGGGCTCGACTTTGTCCGCGTACCGACCGCCGCCAAAAAGGGTTTGGGGCGCTCCGGGGAGGTTCTAGACGCCGGTGATGAAGCGATGGAGCGACCGGAGTCGTTCCCCCTCCGGTGAGCTCAACACACGCTCGTAGGCAGATGCCTTCGTGATTCCTGCCTCGCCGGCGACCTGCTCAGCTAGCTGGTCGAGGCGCTCTGCCTCCAGCGATCCATCAGCTCGCTTCTTGGTCGCCTGTAGCTGCTGCGTGCCAGTCGCGGCGTCGCGATAACGCTGGTAGGCCTCGGGATGAAGCCGGACGTACTCCGCTACGGCTTGCTCAGAGGTCCGATCCGGAAACTGCCTTCGTGCTGCCGCCTGGATGTCGGTGAAGACGTCGGCTCGCGATGTCATCGTCCGCGCTCCTCTTGCACGACCTCGCGGATCAACGCGCGAAGCCGGGCAACCTCGTGGTCGTTCACCGGGTGCCCTGCGAGGACCAGGTGCTCGCCGACCGACGGAATGTAGCGATCGTGCTCCCGGGCTTCGCGAAGGTTCTGAGCGTCGCGGGCGTCACGTTCACGCTCTAGGTGGCGTCGTTCGAGCTCCTGCTCCACGAGACGGATGCGCTCAGACAGCCGGGCTGGTCGCCCAATCGTGCCCGGCTGCGCCGAGTAGAGCGCTGCCCTCTCTTGAACGAGGTTTTCGTCTGACCAGTCCCGGATGTCTTCGTCAAGCATCATTCCTCCTTTCTATGGCTGCCCGGTGACCGTTGGCTTGCACGGTCCGACGGTCGGAAGGGCAGGAACGGCATGTCGAAATAAGCGCGATTGCGCGTTAGGCCAGCGGCTAGTGCTGCGAGTTTCCCGGCGCGGTCGGAGTACCCGGCTTCGAGCGCGTCGACGTACTCCATGGCTGCTGTCGTGATGATTTCGTCGACCTCACTGCGGCAGTACTCAACGAGCGCCTCGCAGCGCCGTGCCAAGTCCTCCTCGACCGCATGAGGCGTCACAGTTTCACCTCGAATCGACCGTCCCGACCGTCCCGACCGTCCCTTCGGCGAAGCACTGACCCCTTACCACTGCGCCGCAGTTGCCTCGAACGACTCGCTGCTCGGTCGATAGGGTCGATACGGTCGTCAGCTCCATCTCTGTCATGCCCGGCGCTCAAGCTTCCACTGCATCGGACGCGTATCGCCGGCTGCCTTCTTGCCACGCCGCAGCTTCCACCTTCCGATCACCGCTCCGCGGTGTTGTCCGAGGGTTCGACCGACCTGTTCGACATGTGTTGCACCCTTTGCCATGTCCCATGGCAACGGAACCATCGCTACGACGAGATCCTTTGCTGTCCACCAGCCGTCACCGAAACGCCGGTAAACCTCCTCGGCGAACTCGATCTCCTCGGTCGCGTCCTCCTCGGCGTCCGCCCAGAGCTCCTCCATGTTCGCGAGGAAGTCGCTGTCCAGACCTGCAACGGAGAGGATGCCGCCGACCACTCCCGTCCACTGTTCGAAGGAGCCCATCGAGCGGACCGTCCACTCCGGCCGACCGGCCATCACCCATGCCCGTACCAATGTCAGTAGAGAACTCAGGAGTTGACCCCGGTTCTCGCTGGTCCACTCGAGAAGTTGCGGGTGCCGGAACTGATCCGTCTGCCGTGCTTCCGGGTGCGGTTCATGCGGCTCAAGGTAGATCTCGAACGAGCGACGAGTCATCTCTCGGTCGAGACTGATGTTGTTGCCGGTAGCCACCCACGTCGCCCGGTTTGGCATCTCGTGGACCTTGCTGAACTGAAGCTGCCGGTCGTTGAAGGATGGTGCGGTCAGGACAGCCTTCAGGATGTCCGACTCCAGGTGCCGCACGTTGTCCCAGACGATGAACGTCGAGCCGCCTAGCAGACGCGCGGAAATTGTCTTTCGCGCTTCGTCCTCGTTGTCGTTTGGGAAGGGCGAGATTCCCTGGACCGTTCCGGTGTGGATGATTGCGACGCACTGAGTGAGTAATCCCTTTCCCGAACCCGGCTGCGAACCTGTAACGAGGGCGAGGGGTACGACGCTCACGATCTGCCTTACGAGGGGTGTCAGTAGCAGGGCGAGCGAGTTCACCTTGTCGGCGCGCGTCCGGAAGGGGAAGTCGTAGACAAGATCGTTCAGAAGGGCAAGGGCATCATGGATCTCTGCCTGCGTCGGGTTCTCGGGTACGGCAACGGACAGTCCGGGAGGGCGCCGGTACAGCAGCCCGGTGGCCCGGTCGTAGCCTTCGCGCTGCAGAATTGAACCGTCCCGGCGCAGGATGGGCGCCCGGACGACACCAACGAGCGGAGGAAACGGCCAGTCGCCTTCTGTCGTCAACGCGGTCGCAACACCTTGATCCGGTGAACAGTCAATAGGGCCGTTCTGCGTCGCGCGCACCCAGTCCATCGACGTGCCGATGTGCGTCATGGCCCAAGCTCGGTCTACGTCGTAGAGAACCGGTTCCCCGTTCTCGTCGGACATGACGTGAACGATGTAGTTCCCGCGTCGGAAGAGGAAGGGTTCTGGGTCGTTCTGTGCAACGAGGACTCCGAGGACCTCCTCCAGCAGGGGTTTGAACTGCCTTGGGCTCTTCACAACGGTCTGCCGGAGTGACGGCGGCCAGATGACTTGCGTGATGCGCCGCAGGTCATTCGGCGATACGGAGACACTCGCAGATTCCAAGGTCTGGGGAAGCGCTTCGATGGTCGGGTCGAAGGGGACTTCGAGGAATTCCCCTTCCTCCGTCACAAGGTTGAGGAACCAGATTCCGCCGGAGTGGCGCTCTACTGCTTCGACCCGAGCGGGCGAACCCCACAGTCTTGTCGGACCGGTAACGTCAACGACCATCGGGCCCCCCGCCTTTGCGAAGGTTGGCAATACGAAGATGACGTGCGAGTCCCCGCTCGTTGAAGATCAGTCGGGGGGTAGTCCTCGTGGCCGCTGCGAACGCTGCGGCGTACTGTGCCGGGGCGGGGACGATGCCTCCTTCGATTGCGCTGACGTACGGCCGTGAGACGTTGGTGATCCGAGAGACGTCCACCTGGGTGAGGCCGGTCTCGCGCCGGACCACCTCGTGCCGCGTGATCGACTGTCTCAGGGTGGCCCCCTCCGGGCGAATCAGGTTTGTCTACACCAAACTACTACGAAGGGTGACAACTGTCAAAGCCGGTTTATGCCGTCTACCTGCGGAAATGGGGACCGAAGGCATATGTGATTGACATCCTAACTACACTCTAGCTACAACCTATTTGATCGTTGGCATAGGCGAGGCTCTCAGCTTCGCTCGGGGTCGCGAGCACGGTGATGCTTGCCGCGGAAGCGTCTCCCCGGGCGGAGAGTTGGGAGGAACCGCCCGGCCCGGAAGCCGTGGCGATCACCTCGAGGCCGGACGCGGTCGTCTCCGTGTGCGGCTGGCCGCCGCCGAACGTCGAGAGAACGTCGACGCGATCGCCGACGACGACGCCGTCGGCGGACATCACCGGCACGTTCACGGCTCGCATCCCCGCCGGAACCAGACTCGCCACGGGGCCGGCATGCGCCGAGCCGACCCGGGTCGCGGTGATGGCCTCTCCCGCGGCGACGTCGCTCATCAGCGTGCGGCCGACGGCGGCCTGCGTCGTACGGACCGCCCCGGGCGGCGCGTACGCGGACGGGATCTCCGTCGGTGTCAGCATCTCCGCGGTGAGCGTCGTGCCCCGGACGAGATCGCGAGCGGCGGCGACGACCGGCACGCTCGGACCGATCGCCGGCGCCAACGCGTCGACGCGGGCGGAGTAGCCCCGAACGAGTAGGAACGACGCTCCTCCGAGAACGATCGCGAGCGCGAGGAAGGCTCGTGAAGCTGCCGACCATCTCCGGCGTGATTTCGAACGCACGTCACCTCAGCCTTCGCGAACGCGCCGTAGGAGCGTTCGCTTCGTTCAGGAGAGGGAGGTGCGACCGATCGACCTTATGCCGGACGAACTCGGGGTTCCGTGATGGATGTCACTCCGAACCGCGTCAGCGAGATTCGGGGCGCGGCGGCGTCAGCGGAAGGCTCCGGACGCGGAAGTCCTCCAGCGCCTCGGTACCGACGATCAGGCGGACGGACTCGCGGATCCGTTCCGCCAGCTGCTCGGGATCCTCGGCGGATTTGAAACGGAGCTCCACGGAGACGAGAACTTGGGGCCGACTCATCCCGCGGATGATATCCACCGGATGGTTCACTGAACCGCCATGACGAGCCTGCTCGTGATCCGCCACGCCCAGTCGACCTGGAACGCCGAGCGTCGCTGGCAGGGATGGGCGGATGTTCCGCTCTCCGAGCTGGGGGAGCGGCAGGCCGCGGGTGCCGCAGCACGTCTGCGCGACGCCGGCCTCGTGTCGGCCGTCGCCTCGGATCTCCGCCGGGCGCGACGGACCGCCGAGCTGATCTCGGAGGGGCTCGGGCTCGGCCCGGTCCGGGTCGACGAAGGGTTCCGGGAGCGCGACGTCGGCGAGTGGAGCGCCCTCGCCGCCGAGGAGATGGAGGAGCGTTTCCCCGGACAGCGCGACGCCTGGCGCGACGGGAAGCTCGACCGCCCGCCGGGAGGGGAATCCACGCAGCAGGTGTTGGAGCGCGTCGATGCCGCCCTTGCGAAGCTGCGGGACCAGCCGAGTCCGCTGCTGATCGTGTCCCACGGCGGCGTGATCCGCGCACTGGAACGACGTGCCGGTCTCGAGCCGCGCGCGATCGCGGTGCTCTCCGGAAGATGGTTCGCGCTCGACGGCGGCGAGCTCGTTCCCGGAGATCCCGTCGCGGCGGGGGACGACGAGTGAGCCGATCGAAGCCGGGCTACGCCTCCATGCGGGCGCCGGCGAGCGCGGTCGCGCAAGGGCACGCGCGCTCCTCCGGCAGCGCCGGCACGAGTGTGAACAGCAGATCACGCAGCCGTGCGTTGTTCGCACCGAAGACGCGAACGACGTCCTCGTGCGTTACGGGCGGCGCTCCCTCGACACCGACGTCGTAGTCGGTGATGAGCGAGACGTTCGCGTAGCAGATCTCCAGCTCCCGGGCGAGGAGCGCCTCCGGATATCCGGTCATGTTGATCGTCCGCCACCCGAGACCCGAGAACCACGCCGACTCCGCGCGCGTGGAGAAGCGCGGTCCCTCGATCACGACCATCGTGCCGCCGTCGTGCATCGTGATGCCGAGTTCGCGGCCCTCCTCGAGCGCGACGCTTCGCATCGTCGGGCAGTACGGGTCGGCGAAGGAGATGTGGGTCGTCTCGGGCCCGTCGTAGAAGGTGTGCGGGCGCGTGCGAGTGCGGTCCACGAGCTGGTCGCAGACGACGAAGTCTCCGAGCTCCACGTCAGTCTGCAGCGAACCGGCGGCGCACGGTCCGAGGATCCGCTCCACTCCCAGCTCCTTCATCGCCCACAGGTTCGCGCGGTACGGGATCCGGTGTGGTGGAAGCTCGTGCTTTCGCCCGTGCCGCGGAAGGAAAGCGACCTCGACGCCACCGACGTCTCCGACGTGCAGCGGGGCGGAGGGATCTCCGTACGGCGTCTCGACGGCGACCTCCTCCACGTCGTCGAGAAACGAGTAGAAGCCGGAGCCTCCGAATATCCCGACGCGGGCGGAGGTCAGGCCGAACGCTCCTTGGCGCTCCCGGAGGAAGACGAAGGCGAGCTGTCTTTGCTTCCCGAGCCGGAGCTGCCCGAGCCGGAGTTGCCCGAGCCGGAGTTGCCCGAGCCGGAGCTTCCCGAGCCGGAGCTTCCCGAGCCGGAGCTTCCCGAGCCGGAGCTTCCGGAGCCGTCCGAGGAGGACTTCCCGCTGCCGGAGTCCGACTTCTTCTCGGATGACGACGACTTCTCCGAGCTCGAGCCGTCGCTGCTCTTCTTCGAACCGCCCTCGCCGGAGGACTTCGACCGGTTGTCGGTCGAGTAGAACCCGGAGCCCTTGAACAGGATGCCCGCGGGATGGAACACCTTCCGCAGCGGTCCGCCGCAGACGCCGCACTCGGTGAGTGGCTCGTCCGACACCCGCTGGAACACCTCGACGTGCTGGCCGCACTTGGTGCACGCGTACTCGTAGGTAGGCACGAATGAGATTGTAGCTACCGTCCCGTGCGTATGGGCCCGAGAACTCCGGGACGATAGACTTCCCGTCCCCCCACCCGTGAGGGAGCGCACCATGAAGGTCAAGAAGGCCATCGTTCCCGCGGCCGGCCTCGGCACCCGATTCCTTCCCGCGACCAAGGCGCAGCCGAAAGAGATGCTCGCGATCGTCGACAAACCGGCGATCCAGTACGTGGTGGAGGAGGCCGTCGGCGTCGGCATCAACGACCTCCTGATCATCTCCGGACGCGGCAAGCGAACGATCGAGGACCACTTCGACCGCTCCTTCGAGCTCGAGTACTACCTCGAGAACAAGGGCAAGTTCGACGAGCTGAAGGAGGTCCGCGAGATCTCCGAGATGGCGTCGATCCATTACATCCGTCAGCGCGATCCGCTCGGCCTCGGGCACGCCGTGCTGATCGCAGAGCAGCACGTCGGCAACGAACCGTTCGCGTGTCTCCTCGGCGACGACCTGATCGCGGAGGACACGCCGCTGCTGCAGGAGATGCTCGCCGTCCACGAGCGCTACGGAAGAAGCGTGGTCGCCGTCCAGGAGGTCCCCCGCCAGGACATCAACCTCTACGGTTGCATCCAGCCGGAGTGGGCGGAGGACAACCTTGCGCGCATCGTCTCGATCGTGGAGAAGCCGGAGCCGGACGAGGCGCCGTCGAACCTCGCGGTGATCGGACGCTACGTGCTGACGCCGGAGATCTTCGACGCGCTCCACCAGATCGACCCCGGCGTCGGCGGAGAGCTCCAGCTCACCGACGCGATCAACGTCCTCGCGCGGGAGCAGGCGGTGTACGCGTACGTGTTCGAGGGGGGACGCTTCGACATCGGGAACAAGCTCGATTACCTCAAGGCGACCGTGGAGCTCGCACAGCGGCGCGAGGACATGGGCGAAGAGTTCGGGCAGTTCCTGTCCGACTTCGTCCAGCGCAAACGACTCGTCTAGGTAGACTGCGCCCCATGGCGCACTCCGCACCGCCCGAGACCGAGCAGCCGGGCGCCGAAGGACTCCTCTCCGTCGCGCAGGCGCGAGAGCGTGTCCTGCAACGGATCCAACCGCTCGCGCCGATCGCGCTGCCGCTGCAGGAAACTTTCGGCTGCACGCTCGCGGAGGACATGTTCGCGGAGGGAGACCTTCCGCCGTTCTCCTCCTCCGCGATGGACGGATTCGCGGTGCGCTCGAGCGACGTCGCGGACGCGGGTTCCGGTGGGGTGGACCTCCGCGTCGTCGGGCGCGCGTTGATCGGCCAGCGGCCGGAAGGAACGGTCGGACGCGGCGAGGCATTCCGCATCGCCACCGGCGCGCCGATCCCCGCGGGTGCCGACGCGATCGTGCCGGTCGAGAACACGGTCCCGGGCGAGGACGCCGTTCGGGTCCTCGAGTCGGTTCCGCCAGGACGGCACATCCGCCCGGTGGGAGAGGACGTCAAGGAGGGTTCCGTCCTCGTCCGCGCGGGTCGCAAGCTCGGTGCGCCGGAGATGGGGCTGCTCGCGTCGGCCGGCCACTCCCAGGTGTTGGCGAACCCGCGCCCGCGCGTGATCGTGCTCTCCACCGGCGACGAGCTGGTGGAGCCTGGCCGGGAGCCGCGCTACGGCCAGATCCCCGACTCGAACGCCTACACGTTGTTCGGAGCGCTCCGCGAAGCAGGAGCCGTTCCGTACCTCGCCGGCATCGTGCGTGACGACGTCGACCAGCTGCGGGACACGATCTTCAACCACCTCGTGCAGGCGGACGCCTTCATCTCCTCCGGGGGCGTATCGATGGGGGACCGCGACGTCGTGAAGGCCGCGTTCTTCCGGCGTGGAGATCTCGATTTCTTCCGCGTCGCGATGCAGCCCGGCATGCCGCAGGCCTTCGGGCTGATTGAGGGGAAGCCGTACTGGGGACTGCCGGGGAACCCGGTCTCCGTGTTCGCGTCGTTCGAGGTGTTCATCCGTCCCGCGCTCATGAAGATGATGAACCGCCGTGAGCTCTTCCGGCCGGAGATCACCGCGAAGCTCTCGGCCGACATCAGCGGGCCGCGCGGAAAGACGCAGTTCGCGCGGGTGCTCGTGCGACGCACGCCGCAGGGAAGGGTGGCCGAGCCGACCGGTGGGAGCGGCTCCAACCTGATCTCCACGATCGCCAGGGCGAACGGGCTCGCGATCGTGCCGCCCGGTGTCGAGACGCTCCGCGCGGGCGCCGACTGCCGCGTGATGCTCTTCCGCCCGCCCGAATGACCGTTCGCGGCGCGCCGGACCCCGCACAGGAGCAGCCGGCAAGGATCGTCGAGGTCGGCGGCAAGGAGGTCACCGACCGGCTCGCCGTCGCGGAATGCACGCTCTACACGACGCCCGCGGCGGTCGCGCACCTCCTCGAGGGCACGGAGAAGGGAAAGCCGATCGAGGCGGCTCGCATCGCGGGCATCCTCGGCGTGAAGCGGACGCCCGACCTCCTTCCGTTCTGCCATCCGATTGCCGTGACGGGCGCCGAGCTCGCGATCGAGCCCGACACCGCCGCGGGACGGATCGTCGTACGTGCGACCGTCCGAGCCCGAGACCGCACGGGGGTCGAGATGGAGGCCCTCACGGGCGCCGCGGTCGCGGCCCTGTCCCTCTACGACACCGCCAAACCGTTCGACCGGTCGGCCTCGATCGGGGATCTCCGCCTCCGGGAGAAGCGAGGCGGCAAGAGCGGCGCCTACAACGCGCCGTGAGGGGTCTCCGCGGGAAAGGCGATATCCGACCCGGGGCCAGCGAATTCCATGCCTGGTATTTGAGGCCCAAGATGTTGGGTGGTAGCCTCGGTTTCCAGCCCAGATGTGGCCGGACGAGCACGTCGGGGGCACCGGAGGACATGGGCTGTGAGTTGGCTTTTCGTGGCTGCCTTGGGCATCCTGTGGGTGGCCTTCATGGTTCCGGCAGGACGACGAAGGCATTCCCCAGGAGCGAGCGTCGAGGGGTTCGAGCGCGACATGGAAGTGCTTGCGGAAACTGATTCGCCACGGGGGCGCTGGATCATCGCGCCGAAGAAGGCCACGCCCTTCCTCGGATCGCACAAGCGCCGGGTTGCCCGCGTGCGTGAGCGCCGCCGCCGCGTTCTCGTCTTCCTCCTCGAGAGCATCGGCATCACGTTCCTGATCGGGGCGGTTCCGCCGCTGCGGCCGGTCTGGACGATCACGGCGCTCTTCGCAGGACTCCTGATCGCGTACGTGTTCCTGCTGCTCTCGCTCAAGAACGTCGAGCATCCGCGCGACCGCACCGTGCACGACGCGGTCGACGAGATGACGCCGTCTCCGGAGAACGCGCGGTACGCGAGCGCGCGTGGATACGCGAGCGGGCGCCGCTACGTCGCGGAGGGCCAGAGCCGCTCCGCGCGCCCGACGTACAACGGGCTCGGAGCGCTCGACGAGGGCGATCGCGTGCACGTGGTCGTACGGTCCGCGCGCGAGTTCAACGTCGCGCGCGCCTGACGGCCCGGCGCGCGTGAGCCTGGACGATCTCACCCTCGAGTTCCAGCGCCGCTTCGACGACAAGACCGCCGCCCGGGAGCAGGCGCTGATCGCGTCGCGTTCCGCGATCCGCTCGTCGGCGAACGCGATCCGCGCCGTCCATCGCGGAGAAGCAGAGAAAGCGTCCGAGTTGATGGGCGAGGCGCGCGCCGCCCTCGATCGCGGGCTCGCCGCGGTGGAAAGGCATCAGGACGTTCGCTACGCGGGCTACCTCCAGGACGCTCAGAAGGAGTACGCCGAGGCGCGCATCACGGCGGCCTTGGTCGCTGGCGACGAGATCCCGGACCCCGACGACGTCGGCGTCGAGCCCGCTCCCTACCTGAACGGCATGGCGGAGGCGATCGGAGAGATCCGGCGCCACATCCTCGATCTTCTCCGAGCGGGGGAGACCGAGCGCGGGGAGGAGCTCCTGACCGCGATGGAGGACATGTACGCGGTCCTCGTCGCGATCGACTATCCGGACGCGATCACCATGCATCTGCGACGCTCCACCGACATCGCGCGAGGGATCATGGAGAAGACGCGCGGTGACCTTTCCCTCTCGCTGGTGCAGAAGGATCTCCGCGACGCGCTGGAGCGTCACGCGGGGCGAGTGCTCGGGTCGGATGATTCCTAGAAGCGCGCGCTCCTCAGGCCTCGCAGAGGCCTCTGCTACCCTTCGAACTCCCGGGGGGTGTAGCTCAGCCCGGTAGAGCGCTGCCCTCGCACGGCAGAAGTCAGGGGTTCAAATCCCCTCACCTCCACCCGCCGTTCCAGCAGGTCGGGAGCCCGCTCCGTCGGTGTCAGGACGCGGGTCGCTTGTGCCGGTTCCGCCCGCCGCATGCTTCTGTCGTTTGAGGTAGTCGCGCATCCGCTGTGGATAGCCGACGCGCGCGGCGTCGAGGATCGGGATCTCGCGCTCTCTAGCCAGCTCGCGGAGGTACGCGTCGTCCGAGAGCGTGAAGCGTCGATGCTCTCCGTCTCCGGCGACGAGCACCTGGGAGAGCGGGTGCATCACCGTCTTCGGTTCCACGTACGCCTCGACGCCGCTGCGCGACTCGATGTACTCCGTCATCTCGTCGCGATGCTCGTACGGCCCTTGCACACCCTTGAGTCGCCGTGACATCCGGTCGGCACGCGACTCGAACTCGTATTTCCCTCCGGTGCCGTCGTTGCGCTGGAGGTACTTGCCGGCATCCTCGAATCGTTTGCGCCATCCCACGACGCGGAGCGTATCCCGTAGGCAGGGCCGGGGAAAATCGGCCCCTTTGCCGGGATCAGATGCGCGGAAGCACCAGCACGCCCCCGATCGCGTAAGTCATCAATACGACCGCGACCGTGTCGGCCGCGATCCGAACCCCGCGTACGCGAAAGCGTTGTGCCACCGCGATCAGGAACAGAACGGTCGCGAGGAGCACCGTCTGCCGGACGTAGCGGTCCGCTGTGCCGCGAGCCTTCGTTCCGTCCGCGAACACGTGCTCGGCTTCAGCGCTGACGCGCGCCGCCTCCTCCGTCTTCGAGTTGTGGTACTCGGGCATGTAGCTCGGTCCCGGCGGGGCCTTCGGGTCGTGGAACGGATCCGTCTTGAGCCAGGCCTCGAAGGCGACGTGGTACTCGGGGCTGAACCGTCGGATGTAGAGCGCTGCGAGCTTCTCGTCGCCCGACTGTTCCGCCTGGATCCACGTGTTGAAGGTCGAGACGTCGAGGAGCTTCTGCTGGCCGCCGAGCGTCCCGGCGGAGTCGGCCTGGACGTGCAGCCTGGAGGCCTCTCCGTACTCGAAGGCCTGATGCCCCTCCCACTTCGCTGCCTGGTAGCCGCTCCACGCCGTCGTGACGGCGACGATCGCGAGGAGGAACACCTCCACGATCTCCAGGACCTCGACCCAACGTTCGGGCCGCCCGTCATGGTGTTCGGTCAGCTGGTGCGCGGTACCGATGTTCGGGTTCTCGGCCACGGCACCGAACTCTAGGCGGTCGAGGCGCGCGGTTCGCACGGACGACCTGCGATGTGGGAGCAGGCCCGAGAACGCGAAGAGGGCCCGGGCAACTGCCCGGGCCCTCTTCGGAAGCTCTGGGTCTTACCTGGCGTTACGCTTCTTCAAGGTCTTCTTCTTGGTCACGCGGGTGGCGGCGGTCTTCGCATCGCTCTTCGCGGGCTTGGTCGTCGCCGGCTTCGCCGGAGCAATCTTCTTCTCTGCCATTTCCCTACCTCCTGCTCGAACGGTGAGGTCATTTTCATGACGCGGTCGTCCCGGTGTCTGTGTTGGCCGTCACGAGCCCGGTGTGCTCTTCGTCACGCCGTGGATGTGACGTACGTCACCCCGGAACGTCCCCAGCGGGCGATCCCTCGCGGCCACGGTTGAGGCTCGCCCGCGGTCTGGCGCATCATCCTCGAAGGATGGACCGGCCGGCCGACGACATCTCGAGGGACGAGCTCCAGCTTGCCGCGCGCAACGCGGGCATGCCGCAGGAGGCGCTGGCCTACGACCTGACGCCGGTCGGCCTGCATTACCTCCTGATCCACTACGACGTCCCCGAGGTCGACGTCGACGCGTGGCGTCTCCGGGTCGACGGGGGAGTCGGCCGCTCGCTCGAGCTTTCCTTGGACGATCTGCGGAACCGCGAACGGCGAACGGTCGCGGTCACGATGGAGTGCGCGGGGAACGGCCGCACCCTCTACGACCCACGCGCGATCAGCCAGCCGTGGCTCCTCGACGCGGTCGGAACCGCGGAGTGGACGGGAACTCCGCTCGTTCCGCTGCTGGAGGAGGCCGGCGTCGACGAGAACGCGACCGAGGTGGTGTTCACGGGCCTCGACCGCGGCATCGAAGGCGGAGAGGTCCAGACCTACGCGCGGAGTCTCCCGATCGAGGAAGTCCGTCGCGACGAGCTCCTGCTCGCCGACGAGATGAACGGCGCTCCGCTCTTGCCGCAGCACGGCGCTCCGCTCCGCCTGCTCGTCCCCGGTTGGTACGGGATGGCGTCGGTCAAATGGCTCGCCCGCATCACGCCGGTGCTCGAGCCGTTCGACGGCTACCAGAACCGCGCGGGCTACCGGTTCCGGCGTTCCGAAGAGGAGGCCGGTGAATCCGTCACGCGGATCGAGCCACGTTCGCTCATGGTCCCTCCCGGGATCCCGGAGTTCATGACGCGCGCGCGTCATCTCGCGCCCGGAACGGTCACGCTCCGCGGCCGCGCGTGGTCGGGGTGGGGACACATCGAACGCGTCGAGATAAGTACCGACGGCGAGACGACGTGGAGTGACGCCCGGGTCGACCGGCGAGGAACCTCCGACCGCGCCTGGGTCGGGTGGTCCTTCGAGTGGAACGCCGAGGAGGGGGAGCACGTGCTGTGCTCCCGTGCGACGGATGCGACCGGCCGCACCCAGCCGGATCAAGCGAACTGGAACGTCGGCGGCTACGCGAACAACGCTGTCCAACGCATGCCGGTGACCGTCTCGGCGGCGGTCGACGGCTAGGTTCGGGAAGTCCCAGCTGTCACCCTCCGGGAGGGGTGGGGGCATAGGGTTGAGGCGATGACGCGCTTTCTGGTCCGCACCGTTTTCTCGGTCGCCGTGTCGATCTGCCTGGTCGTCCCCGCGGGCTGGAGCGTGACCGCTGCGGAGCGCTGCACGATCGACGGAACGTCCGGAGCGGACGTCCTTGTCGGGACCGACGGACGTGACGTCCTGTGCGGCCACGGCGGAGCGGATCTCCTCAAGGCTCGCGCGGGCGACGACCTTCTCCTCGGCGCCGACGGCCGAGACCGCTTGAACGGCGGCAATGGAAACGACCGCCTCCGGGGCGGCGCCGGAGCGGACAGCGCGGTCGGCGGAAAGGGCTCCGACCGCGTGGACGGTGGTGCCGGAGCGGACATATGTCTGTCCGCGTTCGACCACACCGTCGGCAACGATGTCATCGTCGGCGGTCCCGGTCGCGACTCGTACGTTGCGGACCACGGCGACGTCGCGAACGGAGCGAACGCCAGCCGGCCGTGCACGCTGCGAGCCAAGCTCGTCGGCGATCGCAAGGGTCCCTCCGGGTCGCTCGACGTGAATGGCAAGTCCTCCCCGGGTGCTGCCGAGAGTTGGTGCTGGCGCGAAAGCAGTCGCTCTTCCTACTGCGCCGACACCGGGATCGACTTCTCGAACCTTCCGGCGTTCGACGTCCCGCGGGACGCCGCACTCTTCGTCCATGGCAACGCCGATTCGGCCGGAGCGGAGCTGTGGCGACCCACCGACGGCGTTTTCCCCAGCCACCGGATCGCGACGGTCGATCTGCGAGGCGGCTCGGATGCGCTGCGGGTCCCACCCGGCGCGTATCTCCTCCGCGTCAGCGGTCGTTGGAGCCGTGGCACCGCGGCGTACTGGTTCGAGCTCGACGTCGCCTGAGACGCTCGTGCGGTTCGGGCTGAGCGTCCAGAACTTCGGAACCTACGGCGACCCAGCTCTCCTGGCGGATCTCGCTCGTGACGCCGAGGCGGCGGGCTGGGACGGCTTCTTCGTGTGGGATCACCTCCTCCGCGGAGACGCGCCCGTCGCGGACCCGTGGATCTCTCTCGCCGCCATCGCCGTCGCGACGGAACGCGTGAGGATCGGCCCGATGGTGACGCCGCTTCCTCGCCGCCGGCCGTGGCAGGTCGCGCGCCAGGCGGTGACGCTCGATCACCTCTCGGACGGAAGGGTGACCCTCGGCGTCGGGCTCGGTTCGTCTCCGCAGATGGAGTTCGCTCCGTTCGGCGAGGCGACGCAGAACGCGGAACGTGCCGCGGTCGCCGACGAGGCACTTGAGATCATCACGTGCCTGTGGACCGGAGACCCGGTCGACGCCCGTGGCCGATTCATGCTCAGAGGAGCGAGGTCACTGCCGCTCCCGGTTCAGCGGCCGCGCATCCCGATCTGGGTCGCGGGCAACTGGCCGAACCGTGGTCCGCTCCGTCGCGCCGCGCGCTACGACGGCGTGTTCCCGCAGCGCATCGCGACGGATCCGGACGATTGGATGCTCTCTCCGGACGACGTCCGTGCCGTCCTGGCAGTCGTCGGTGAGTACCGAGAACTGGATGAACCGTTCGACGTCGCGGTCGCGCTTTCCGACGAGGGCGACGCCTCTCGGCGGCCGGATCTGATCGCCGAATACGCCGGTGCCGGCGTCACCTGGTGGATGGAGGGCGTGCTCGAAGACGCGGGAGACCTCGCCGAGATGCGAGCGCTGATCCGCCGCGGTCCGGTGGCCGCCTGACGCGGACGATCAATACTGCCCGTACGTTCGGTCGACCGTGAACTCGTAGATCAGGCGCTCCTCGCGGACCATCGCCGCGAGGTACTCCTCCACGTCGTCGGGCTCCCCGGCCAGCGCGCGGTAGAGCTCGAGGTTCTGCTCGGGCGCGTCGGGGCCGTCCAGGATCCGGACGTGCGACTCGATGCCCATCCACGCCTGCCAACGTCTCGGATCGAACACGAAGAGCGTCGCGCGCGGATCGCGACGGAGGTTCCGGGTGCGCACGCGGTTCCGCGTCCCGGAGCTCCAGACGACGTCACCCATCAGCCCGATGCCGATGCGGGCGACGTGCGGCGTTCCGTCGGCCTTGATCGTCGCGACGGCGGCGCTGTGATTGTGTTCGAGGAAGGCGCAGACCTTGTCGTCCACGCCGACGATCAGGCGGCAGCCGCGGTCCGACGGCTCGCCGAGCGCTTGCGTCCGGCGCGCTTCGCGGAGGTCCGCTTCGCAGATGAACGCTTCGCCGTTGAACGCTTCGCCGAGCGGCGCTTCGCGGACGAGCGCTTCGACGTCGACCCCTTCGGCCGGCTGGGTCCGCGACGTTCGCCGATCTCGCTCGGGGCGAGAACCGTTCCGGGCTTCCTTCCGCGCTTCGGCGCCCGAGCGTTACGGACGAGCGCGCGCGCGTCCTGGTCGCAAAGATCCTTGACCAGATTGCGACCGTTGATGCGGATCGTCACCGACGTCGTCGCCGGTCGACCGCAGTCGTCGCATACGAGAATCGTTCGTTCGGCCACGTTCTCCTCCTGAGGGGATGGTTGTTCACGGGGTGTCGTTCCGCTTCGATGATAAACGACTGGGACGCAAAACGAACGCGAAGTGAATGCGCCGCGCGTTGGCTCTTCAGTCAGCTCTGCATACCGAGCGACGACATTCCGACCATCGCTACACTGCAGTCGTTCGTTCGCGACCGCATCTGTAGGAGGATCGATGACGACCACGGGAGTTTCCGCGCAGCGAGATGCGGGGCCTCGAACGTGGTGGACGCGGCCGGGTCTCGAGATCGTCGACGGCCGCCTGCGCATCGCGGGCCGGGACGCGGAGGCCCTTGCGCGGCAACACGGAACGCCGCTCTACGTCTACGAGCTCGGCATCATCGGCTCCAACGTGCGCGCGCTGCAGTCGGCGTTCGGGCGGATCGGCGTGACGGGGCGCGTGCGATACGCGCTCAAGGCGAACCGGGAACCGGAAATCCTGCGTTTCCTCCGCGGCTTAGCCTCCCCGGGAACGCCCGAGAGCGTCGGCATCGACGCCTGCTCTCCGGGAGAGGTTCTCTATGCGATCGAGCACGGTTGGAAGCCACACGAGATCTCCTTCACCGGCACGAACGTCTCCGAGCGCGATCTCGACGTCCTGCTTTCACAGCCGATCCTCATCAACGTCGATCTGCTGAGCCAGCTCGATCGCATCGGACGTCGCGCGCCGGGAGGCGCCGTCGGATTGCGATTGAACCCGCGGGCCGGCGCCGGCTGGAGTGGAGAGGGAGCCACCCTCTACAGCGGCACGAAGCCCGGGAAGTTCGGGATCTACGACGAGAACCTCGACGACGCCCTCGAGATCGCCCGACGCCACGATCTCTCGATCGTCCGTGCACACGTCCACGTCGGCGACGGGTTCCTCACACGCGGGCTGCCCAAGTTCGAGGGCGCGATCGAGCGGCTCGCGGCGATGGTCCGTCGCCTGGTCGACGCCGGCTGTCCGATCGAGGAGATCAACACCGGCGGCGGGCTCGGGGTCCCGCTCCAGGACGGAGACGAGCCGCTGGACGTCGACGCCTACGCGGAGGTCCTCGCGCGATACCTCGGGGACTTCGGCGTGACGATCGCGTGTGAGCCCGGCGACTTCATCGTCAAGCAGAGCGGGACGCTCCTCGCCGAGATCGTGACGGTGGAGGACCGCCTCGGAACGACCTTCGTCGGCCTCGACGTCGGTTGGAACGTCGTGAGCGACCACTTCGTGTACAAGATGCCGATCGAGCAGGTCCTCTGCCGCGCCGCCGACGCGCCGAGGACCGAGCGGCTGACGATGTCCGGCCACATCAACGAGGGGAACGACCTCTTCGCGGAGGACTATCCGTTCCCCCCGGTGAAGGAGGGCGATGTCGTTGCGATGATGAGCGTGGGCGGTTACAACCAGGCGATGGCGATGCCGCACTGTCTCCGGCCCGTTCCGCCCGCGATCGTTCTCCGCGATGCCGAATAGGAAACGCCGCTACGACGCCGTCATCGTCGGCGGCGGCCACAACGGCCTCGTCGCCGGCTTCTATCTCGCGCGCGCCGGGGTGAAGACGCTGATCCTGGAGCGCCGCGACATCCTCGGCGGCGCCTGCAACACGGAGGAGTTCGCGCCCGGGTTTCGTGCGTCCACGGGCGCGTACGTGCTGAGCATGCTGCGGCGCTCCATCTGGAAGGACATGGACCTCGTCCGCCGCGGCATCCGCGTCGACGAGGCGGGTCCGTCGCTCAACCTGTTTCCGGACGGGGCGCGGTTCATGCTCCACGATGAGGCGGACCGCGCGGTGGAGGAGATCGCACGGTACTCCCGCCGCGACGCGCGCGAGTTCCCGGCGTTCGAAGCCGACCTCGCGCGCCTCGCGCAGGGCGTCACCCCTGCGTTCGACTGGACGCCCCCGGACCCGCGGGTGCGGAAGCTCGGCGACCTCCGCGGTCTCGCGCGCTACGGGTGGCAGGGAGCGAAGCACCGCGGAGACATCCAGGACGCCACGTTCCTGTTCACGACCTCGGTGAGTCAGTATCTGGGCGAGCGCTTCGAGTCAGAACACGTGAAGGCCGCGCTCGGCTGGCACGCGATCAACGACAGCCTCTCCGGTCCGTCGACGCAGGGGACCGCGTACGTCGTCCTCCACGACCACGCGGCGGAGGACGCGGGCGGAGGCGTGCGCCAGTGGGGCTTCGTCCGCGGAGGGATGGGAGAGCTCACCGCTCGCATGGCCGATGCGGCGCGCGAGGCGGGGGCGGAGATCCGCACGGGCGCGGAGGTCGAGCAGATCACGCTCCGCCGCGGCCGCGCGAGCGGTGTGGTGTTGAACGGCGGCGAGGAGATCCGCTCGAAGATCGTGCTCTCCAACGCGGACCCAAAGCGGACGTTCCTCGGACTCGTGGAACCGGGCGCGCTCCCGGAGCGGTTCCTGGGCCAGATCCGCGCGTACCGCTCTGAGGGCACCAGTATGAAGATCAATCTCGGCGTCGCGGAACTTCCGATGGTGCGCGGACTGCCGTCGAACGGCGCGCAGGAGTATCACCGCGGCATCATGGAGATCAACTCCACGCTCGCCGACATGGACTGGGACCAGGCGCAGGCGCGTCGCGGCCGCTCGGCGGAGAACTCCCACATCGAGGTCTGCTTCCCGACGGTGCACGACCCGTCGCTCGCGCCGGAGGGAAAGCACGTCGTGACGATCGACGTGAACTCCCAGCCGTACTCGCTCCGCGAGGGCTCGTGGGACGAGCGGAAGGACGCCATCGCGGACCGGGCGATCGGCCAGCTCGCGGAGTACTTCCCGAACCTGCCGGGCGCGATCCTCCACCGGCAGGTGCTGTCGCCGCTCGATCTCGAACGGCTGATCGGCCTGACGGGAGGGCACGCGCTCCACGGCGACATGTCGCCGGATCAGCTGCTGTTCATGCGGCCGGTGCGCGGATACGGCGACTACCGCACGCCGGTGCCGAACCTCTATCTCTGCGGAGCGGGAACGCACCCGGGAGGCGGCGTCACCGGCGCGAACGGAAGGAACTGCGTCCGGGAGGTGCTGAAGGACCGGCGCCGCCGCCGCTGGCGCTGATCTCTACTACAGCGGCGCGTCCGGAACCGGCGGGGCGTCGTCCCGGTCCCACCAGTCGCCCGTGAGCTCTCCGCCGTCGACGAGGATCGTCTCTCCGGTCACGAACGCGGCGTCCTCGGAAGCGAGGAACAGCACGACGTTCGCCTGATCCTGGGGTTTTCCGACCCGCCTCAGCGGAACGCGTTCGAGGTACGCGCGCTCGCGATCCAGGTCCTCTCCCGAGGCGCTGGCCTGCTCCTCGGGCGTGAGCGTCTCCCCGGGCGCGATGCAGTTCGCGCGGATGCCGAGGTGGCCGAGCTCGTGTGCGAAGGCGCGGGTGAGCATCACGAGCGCGGCCTTGGAGGCGTTGTACGGCGCCTCGGGCGACTCCACGCGGAAGGCATTCGCCGACGCGACGTTCACGAACGCGCCGCCGCCGTGCTCGATCATGTGCGCGGCGGCTCGCTGCATCGCGAAGAACGGCGCTCGCGCATTGACGGAGAAGGCGGCGTCGAACGTCTCCGGTGAGACCTCGAGGATCGCGCCGTCCGGCATGACGCCCGCGTTGTTGACGAGCACGTCGAGGCCGCCGAGCTCGCGGATGCCGTCGTCGACCACGCGCATGGCTTCGTCCACCGACGACAGATCGGCGACGCCGGTGCGCAGCCGATCGCTGCCGAGCTCGCTCTCGAGCCGCTCGAGACCAGCGGCGTTTCGATCGACGGCGTAGACGTGCGCGCCCTCACCGAGGAACGCCGTGACGATCGCGCGACCGATGCCGCGCGCCGCTCCCGTGACGATCACGCGTGTGCCTTCGAACCGCATCCTGGAGATCCTTCCGACCGGTGATGCCGGCGAACGCTAGGATTCGGCCCCGATGTCGTCAAGCGCGGATCTTCCGGTTGCGGATCGCTGGTTCGAGACGGCCGAGGCCGGAAGCGGCGTCACGATGATCACCGAGCCGCACCTGCATCCCTACATCCAGTCCAACCTCTGGTTGGTCCGCGGAAGCGACCGCGACCTGCTCGTTGACGCTGGGAACGGGCTCGCGAGCCTCAAGGGCGATCTCCCGGAGCTCTTCGAGCCCGGCCGCGAGATCGTCGCCGTCGTTACGCACGGACACGCCGACCACATGGGCGGGCTGCACGAGTTCGACGAGCGCGTGTGCCATCGCCAGGAGGCCGGAGACGTCGAGCGTCCGCCGATCTCCTCGCTGCTCGACGCCGACACCTACCCCGAGGAGGAGCGCGCGGCGGCGATCGAGAGCGGGTATGGAGAGCTGCCGCGTTTCCTGCTCGATGCGCTGCCGTCGCCGGACTTCGATCCGCAGTCCTTCGCGATGGCGCCGACCGCGCCTACGCGGACCGTGCAGGAGGGCGACGTGATCGATCTCGGCGACCGATCGTT
Source organism: Actinomycetota bacterium (assembly GCA_045805285.1). Taxonomy (GTDB): domain Bacteria; phylum Actinomycetota; class UBA4738; order UBA4738; family JBJMLN01; genus JBJMLN01. The sequence continues at coordinate 20,879 of JBJMLN010000135.1, forward strand.
CGACGTGCTGCATCTCCCGGGGCACACTCCGGGCAGCCTCGCGCTCTGGGAGGCGGAGACGGCGACGCTGTATTCGGGAGACACGATCTACGCGGGAGAGCCGCTCCTCGACGAGCTTCCGGAATCGAACATCGCCGACTACGTGGACTCGATGCGCCGGCTCCGATCGCTGCCCGTCAGGATCGTCCACGCCGGCCACGATCCGAGCTTCGGCCGCGAGGAGCTCATCCGCATCGTGGACGCCTACATCGCGAGACGAGAGCAGTAGCTATGTACCCGGTATGAACACCTTCAGGAGCTGACCGCCCTCTCCGACAGCGGTGTTCGGGCGAAGGCTCGGACCGGGCTGCGGAACGTTCGTGTCGTGCGCCTGCACGTCCATCAGCCACCAGCCCTTGCCGAAGAAGCTCGACGCGTCGATGACTCCGCTCGACTCCCAGTCTCCGCGGCCCTCGCGCCGGATCACGCTCTCGGTCGGTTGAGTGCGGGCAACCGTTCGGAGCGTTCCGTCGCCAAGGTCGTAGACGAGCACGCGGTCGAATCCCGACTTCGGGTAGTTCCGATCCTCCTGGATGACGAGCGCGTGTTTGGAGACGGCGAGGTTGTCCGGGTTGAACATGTCGTCTCCGTGGCTCCCGTCGAGCACCACCTGCAGCGACGCGCGCGTCGGATGCTCCGGATCGAGCTGCACCCGGTAGATGCGACCGCGGAACGTCTCCCGGTCCGCCGCGCCGGTGTCGGAGAAGTACACCGTGCCGGGATGCATGGGGTCTGCCTCCGCGTCCTCGATCCGGACGAAGTCGAACGCGCCCTTGCGCTGCGACGCTGCCTCGAGCGAATCGATGCTCGTGTTGCGGCCCTGGGAGATGCGGACGAGCTTGCCGTCGAGCGTCTGTCCCTTGGAGATGTGGTCGGGGGAGGGGTTGGCGTCCGTGTGACCGGTCGGAACGAACACGCGGAGCACGCCCTGCCCGCGGATCGCTCCCTTGAACGTCGGCGCCGTGTACGCGTAGAGCTGCGAGTGACCGGCGCTGCCGTCCTCGGAGAGGAAGAAGGTCGCTTTCGAGAGGCCCTTGACCGGCACGACGTTCTCGTGCAGCAGCATCCCGAACTGCGGCGTTTCCATCCAACGGCCGGTCTCCGCATTGAGCGCGATTGACATGCCGCCGTGACCCTGCTTGCACTCCTCCCCGGTGAAGTACCACGGCTGTCCTCCGAGGATCCGGAGCGTGCTCGAGCAGAAGCACGTGAAGCTCTCCGTTCCGTCGACGGGATAGCTCCCGCGGAGCACCGAGCCGTCGTTGTTGAGGGTGAGATGCGAGATCCGCGAGTTCGACGGATCGCCGTCGACCTGCTCGAGCTCGTGGTTCATAAACAACTGGATCCGTGCCTTCGAGCTCCGATACGCGCCGAGGCCGTCGGGGATCCCGGTCATCTCATATCCGCCGACGACGTCGCCGGTCGTCAGTAGCGGCTCGACCCGGACGCCGTTCACGAGCGGAACGACGTACGGGCGACGCGAGGTGAGGAAACCGGCCGGCCTGCCGCCCGGGACGTCGACCGATCCTGCGAACGCTCCGGACGCTGTCAACAGGCGATCGCGAGCGCGAGTGTGATGGAACGGCGCATATGAAGCTCCCCCTTCTGCATCTCGAGCATCCGTCGAGCCCGAACGCACAGCATCGGGGATGCGACGCATCGTCGTCGAATCGAACGCGGATAGTCAACGGTTGACAATCGACCGACCGGCGGATACGGTCGCGCACCGAGTGGCGAGGCACCGACCCGACGCTCCGAGCCGCTCCGACGCAGGGGGAACGCTGATGAAGCGCCGTGTCCTCGCCCGAGTCGCAGCCGCGTCCGTCGTCCTCGTGATCGCCGCAGCGTGTTCGAACGGTGGGTCGAGCGCGCCGGAGGCCAGCGGAGGCGGTTCCTCGGCGTCGACGAACCCCGCAGACATCACGGGAACGATCCGGTTGCTCTCCTACAGCGACGGGTTCGACCCGAAGTACCTCGCGAGCTTCCATCAGGAGTACCCCAACATCAAGCTCGAGACGGCGAGCATGGATTCCAACGAGGGCGCGATCGCGAAGATCCAGGCCGGGTTCCAGGTCGACGTGATCAACAGCTGCGTCGACGAGGCGACGCTGGAGATGGTCCAGAAGGGCCTCTACATGCCGCTCGATCCGGCGAAGCTCACGAACTGGCCGGATCTGTTCCCGACGATGAAGGAGCTGCCCGGTGTGCAGGTCGACGGGAAGATCTACATGGTCCCGGTCGACGCCGGCACTGCCGGTGTGCTCTACAACGCGGACGTCGTGAACCCCCCGCCTGACTCCTGGACCGATCTGTTCAACCCGGAGTGGCAGGGCCGCGTCGGCATGGAGGACAACGCGACGACCGCGCTGATGATCGGGGCGCTCGCTACCGGCATCACGGATCCGCTCCACATGACGGGCACGCAGCTCGACTCCGTGAAGAGCTACCTGATCGCCCACAAGGACCAGTTCCGAACGTTCTGGCACGGCGACGCCGAGGTGAAGTCGCTGTTCAAGTCCGGGGAGATCGTCATCTCCTCCGGCTACCCGGACAACGCGAAGTTCCTCCAGAAGGAGGGCGTGAACGTGAAGTTCGCCGTCGCCAAGGAGGGCCAGTTCCTCTGGGCGTGCGGCTATGGGATCTCTCCGCAGATCGCACCGGAGAACCTTCCCGCAGCGTACGCGCTGCTGAACTGGTACTCGAGCGTGAAGGCGGAGATGTTCGAGGCGAGCTACTGGAACTACCAGATCGCGAACGAGAAGGTCCTCGACGTCGCGCCGAAGAGCCTGATCGAGGAGGCGGGGCTCGACGCGCCGTTCCACATGGAGAATGCGATCCCCGCGAGCCCGCCCGAGAACCGGGATGCCTGGGTCGCCGCGTGGACCGAGGTGAAGGCGTCCTAGCGTGGCCGATCAGGTCATACGGCCGGCGGGCCTCGGGATCGATCTGCCCTCGCCCGCGCAGGTCCGCACGCGAGCGCTCGTCAACACCACGCTGTGGAGAGCCTTCCTCGCGTTCGTGTTCCTCGCGCTCTTCGGTCCGCTCCTGATCCTGCTGCTGTTCTCGTTCAACGACTCCTCGATCCTCGCGTTCCCGCTCGCCGGGTTCACGACGCACTGGTACTCCCTCGCGTGGCAGGACACGCTGCTGCGACAGTCGCTCGTCAACTCCACGACGGTGGCGCTCGTCGTTACGCCGTTCTGTCTGGTGCTGGGAACGCTAACGGCGTTCGGTCTGACCCGGTTCCGCTTCCGCGGCCGTGGAGCCGTCGGCGGCCTGGTCGGCGCACCGCTGATCCTGCCGTGGCTGATCATCGGCATCGCCGCGCTGATGGCGTACGGACGGCTCCACGTCGCCTTGAACCTGCGGACGGTGATCGCGACGCAGACGATCTGCACGTTCCCGCTGGTCACCGCCATCATCGCGGCGCAGCTTTTCCGCTTCGAGCGGGAGCAGGAGGAGGCGGCGATCGATCTCGGCTGCTCGCGTCTCCAGGTGCTGCGCCACATCATCCTGCCGCACATCGCCTCGGCGCTCGCGGCCTCGGCGATCTTCGCGTTCACATGGTCGTTCAACAACTTCGAGATCAGCTTCTTCACGATCGGGTTCCAGCAGACGTTTCCGATCTGGGTGTACTCCTCCGTACGGAACCCCGACCACACCGCGGTCGTCAACGCGATCTCCGTGGTGATCTCCGTCGTGCAGGTCGCGCTGATCTACCTCGCGGTGCGGCTCCTTCGACGCGGGAGCGACGACGAGACCGGCGTCATCGTGGCGGTGGCAGCCTGATGGCGGCGGTCTCGGAGGCCGTCGCAGCCGAGCGCCCTCGTCGCCGTTCCGGACGCGGAGTGTTCGGGATCCTGTTCATCCCGGTCGTGCTGCTGATCGTGCTGTTCCTCGCGCCGATGCTGATCATGGTCGTGATGAGCATCGTCCGGTTCCCGCCGAACACCTCGAGCGGCTATACGTTGTCGCACTACCAGCAGGTGCTCACCGACCCGATCAACCTCAAGGTCGCGTGGACCACGATGTTCATCGGCACGACCGCGATGCTGATCATGCTGGCGATCGGACTTCCGCTCGCGTACTACATGGCGTTCAAGGCCGGAAAGCTGGAGCTGTTCCTGCTCCTTGCGCTCGTTCTCGCCGACGAGCTTGCGCCCGTCGTGAAGGTCTACGCGTGGCAGGTGATCCTCGGCAAGGACGGTCTGGTCAACTGGTTGATCCCGGGGCCGCCGGTGAACTGGCTGCTGTTCAGCCGGTTCGCGGTCATCGTGACGCTCGCCGCGTCGTACATCACGTACACGACGATCCCGATCTACGCCGCGATGAAGGCGATCGACAAACGGATGTTCGAGGCGGCCGTCGATCTCGGCGCCGGCTGGTGGACGCAGGCGCGCCGGATCCTGATCCCGCTCGCCGCGCCCGGCATCTTCATCGCGCTGATCCTCGTGTACCTGCCGATGCTCACCGACTTCGTCACCGCGGACATCGTCGGCGGCACCGGCTCCTACATGATGGGGCAGCGCGTCCGCGATCTGATCCTCCTGCAGGGAGATTGGGGCGCCGGCGCGGCATTGAACTTCCTGCTGCTCGCGATCACGCTCGTCTTCTCCTGGGTGGCGTACCGCTTCGCGAAGCTGAATCGGATCGAGGCATGAGCGAGAACGGGTCACGGCTCGACGGAGACCGCACGGGGGAGATCCTCGTCCAGTCGGCCACGAAGCGCTTCGGAGACGTCACCGCCGTCGACGACGTCTCCATCACGATCCCGGGCGGAGAGTTCTTCTCCATGCTCGGGCCTTCCGGCTGCGGAAAGACGACGACGCTCCGCCTGATCGCGGGGTTCGAGCAACCGGACGAGGGGAAGGTCCTGCTCCAGGGCCAGGACGTGACGCACGTTCCGCCCTCGAAACGGAACGTGAACATGGTGTTCCAGGCCTACGCCCTGTTCCCGCACATGACCGTCGCGGAGAACATCGCGTTCGGCCCGCGCATCAAGAGGCTCGGCTCGGAGGAGATCCGCTCGCGCACGCAGGAGATCCTCCGCACCGTCCAGCTGGAGGCGATGGCGGACCGGCGCCCCGGACAGCTCTCGGGCGGCCAGCAGCAGCGGGTCGCGCTCGCGCGGGCCTTGGTGAACCGTCCGGCCGCGCTGCTGCTCGACGAGCCGCTCGGCGCGCTCGACCTGAAGCTCCGCAAGGAGATGCAGCTCGAGCTGAAGGAGCTCCAGTCGCGTACGAGAACCACGTTCGTCTACGTCACGCACGACCAGGAGGAAGCGATGACGATGTCGGACCGGATCGCCGTGATGAACGGCGGCGTGGTCGAGCAGCTCGCGACGCCGCGGGAGCTCTACCAGCGTCCCGCGAGCGCCTTCGTCGCGGGCTTCATCGGCACGTCGAACCTGATCTCGGTGCGCGCCGACCGGCGCGACGACGGGCTGGTGGTCATGGACCTGGGACCGGAGGAGCGGATCCTCGCTCCGGATCCCGGCGGCTTCGACGAGGCGATCCAGATCACCGTCCGGCCGGAGTGGATCAAGCTCGGCGCCTCCGCAGACACGCGCGCGTCACAGGTGAGCGCGACCGTCTCGGACGTCGTCTACCTCGGCTCGCTCACCCAGATGATCGTGCAGCTGAAAACCGGGGAGCGCCTCACCGTCCACCGCCTGAACGACGAGGTCGGCGCGATCGATCCGCGGCCCGGAGACGTGGTCACGCTCCGCTGGGCCGCGGAGCACAGCTTCGTGATCGGCTCCGACGCGACCAATCCGGCTATCGCGCCCGGCACCGATCGCAAGGAAGGCATCGAGAGGGAGGGACTACCCACATGAGTGACGTCGCCGGCAACGAATCCGAGCACCTCTCCGCCGAGGAGATCGTCGAGCTCTCCTTGCGCCACACGCTCTACGACTGGCAGGCGCAGGACGGGCTGAAGCCGATCCCGGTCGACTCCGCCAGCGGCGCGGAGTTTTTCACGACCGACGGCAAGCGCTATCTCGACTTCAACAGCCAGCTGATGGGCGTCAACGTCGGCCATGGCGACAAGCGCGTCGTCGACGCGATCGCGCGCCAGGCGGAGAAACTCCCGTACATCTCGCCGTTCATGGCGCACGAGCCACGCGCGCTGCTCGGGCGGGAGCTCGCGAAGATCCTTCCCGGTGACATCGACAAGGTGTTCTTCACGCTGGGCGGCTCGGAGGCGAACGAAACCGCGATCAAGATCGCCAAGCTCGTCACCGGGCGGCAGAAGATCCTCGCGCGGTATCGCTCGTACCACGGCGCGACGAGCGGAACGATGACGCTGACGGGAGATCCCCGCCGCTGGGCGAACGAGCCCGGCATCCCGGGCGTCGTGCACGTCCTCGATCCGTACCACGGCCCGCAGCGCGAGGTGGACTCCGCGGAGGAGTCGCTGCGCTATCTCCGCGAGACGATCGAGCTCGAGGGACCGGCAACGATCGCGGCGTTCTTCCTGGAGCCGGTGACCGGGACGAACGGCATCCTGATCCCGCCGGATGGCTATCTCGAAGGAGTGCGAGAGCTCTGCGACGAGTTCGGCATCCTGATGGTCGCCGACGAGGTGATGTCGGGCTTCGGCCGCACCGGAGAGTGGTTCGCCGTCGACCACTGGGGTGTTGTTCCCGACATGCTCACGATGGCGAAGGGGCTGACGAGCTCGTACGTGCCGCTCGGCGCCGTCGGGATGCGGCCGCATGTCGCGGATCACTTCCGGCAGAACGTGTTCTGGGGAGGGCTGACGTACAACTCCCACCCGCTCGCGTGTGCGGCGGCGCTCGCGAACCTCCAGATCTACGAGGAGGACGACCTGATCGCGAACGCGAAGCGCCTCGGCGGGGTCCTCGCGGAGCATCACGAGCGGATGCTCGCGAACCATGCCTCCGTCGGGCTCGTCCGGAACATCGGACTGTTCGGCATCCTGGAGCTCGTCCGCGACCGCTCCACGATGGAGCCGCTCGCGCCGTTCGGCGGCACCAGCGAAGAGATGAAACAGATCGCCGCGTACCTCGACGACCACGGGCTCTACACGTTCATCCGCTGGCACTCCGTGATGACGAACCCGCCGCTGATGATCTCCGAGGAGCAGCTCGCGGAGGGCTTCGACATCATCGACGGCGCGCTCTCGCTAGCCGACCGCGCGGTGCGGAGCTGAGGATGGGGGAGCGCATCGGCTTCATCGGGCTCGGCATCATGGGGAAGCCCATGGCGCTCAATCTGTTGCGTGCGGGCTACCCAATGACGGTGCACTCGCGGTCCGCGCCGCCGGTCGACGAGGTCGTCGACGGGGGAGCGGCGCGCGCGTCGTCTCCGCGCGAGGTGGCGGAGGCCTCCGACATCGTGATCACGATGCTTCCCGACACGCCCGACGTGGAGCAGGTGCTCTTCGGCGACGACGGCGTCGCTTCAGGGCTCTCTCCCGGAGCGCTCGTGATCGACATGAGCACGATCTCCCCGATCGCGACGCGGCGGTTCGCGCAGCAGCTCTCCGATAGGGGAGCTTCCCTGCTCGACGCGCCCGTCTCCGGCGGGGAGAAGGGGGCGATCGACGGAACCCTCTCCATCATGGTCGGCGGAGCGCAGTCCGATTTCGACCGTGCGAAGCCGCTGTTCGACGTGATGGGCGGAAACATCGTGCTCGTCGGCGACTCCGGGGCGGGTCAGATCGCGAAGGCATGCAACCAGCTCGTCGTCGCGGGAACGATCGAGGCCGTGGCCGAGGCGCTCACGCTCGCCTCCGCGGCAAACGTGGACGCGGCGCGCGTGCGGGAGGCGCTCCTCGGCGGCTTCGCCGGCTCGAAGATCCTGGAGGTGCACGGGCAACGCATGCTCGACCAGGCGTTCACGCCCGGCTTCCGCGCGCGGCTGCACCTCAAGGACGCGCGCATCGTCTCCGACACGGCTCGGGAGCTGGGCGTTCCGACGCCGGGATTCGCTCCGGTGGAGGAGGAGCTTCAGCGCCTCGTCGACGAAGGGAAGGGAGACCTCGACCACTCCGCACTGATCACGCTGCTCCAGGAGGACACCGCGAAGGAGTAGCGCTCAGGCCGCGACCGGCGGCTGTGGGCTCGGCGGCGGTTCGGGGTCCGGCCGCTCGGGCTGCGGAATCGGAGGACGCTCCGGCATGGGCGGCTGCGGAGGCTCCGGCTGTGGGACCGGCGGTGGTTCGGGCTGCGGAACGGGAGGCGGACCCGGAGGACGTTCCGGCGTCGGTACTGGCGGCTGCGGGGCGGGCGGTTGCGGCTCCGGCTGTGGAACGGGTTGCGGTGTCGGATCTCCCATGCTCGATCTCTCCTCGGTGCGTCGACGACGACTCGTCTTCTCCCAGACGCGCTTCCCCTAACCGCTAGTCTGGCCGAGACTAGATCGCGTCAGGAGGCACATCGAGGTCCGGAGGCGCGTCGCGGTCGATCTTCACGTCGTCGACCTCGTGAGGGCCGAAAAGAGCACGCGCGCCCGAGTCTCCCGTCAGCGCGAGCGCATCGGGCCAGATCTCTCTCGAGAGGAGCGCCGGACCGGGCGCGTTCCGGTACCGGAGTCGAACGATCGGTGCGCGGGTCTGGCTGAACCGCTCGACGAGCGCGCGGATCTCCTCCGGATCGACCCCGGGCTGGTCGGCGAGGAGGACGACAACCCCTTCGCTCGATGGATCGAGTGCTCGGAGGCCAGTCGCGAGCGACGTCGATTGGCCCTGCGCGAAGCGTTCGTTCACCACGATGCGCGCGTTCGGGGGGAGCGTGATCGCCGCCTGAACCCGTTCAGCGTCGTGGCCGAGGACGACGACGATCTCGTCGAGTTCCGCCGCCGCAGCTGCGTCGATCGCGTGTTGGACGAGCGGCTTCCCTTCGAACTCGAAGAGCTGCTTCGTGGAACCGAAGCGTGACGCCGTCCCCGCCGCGAGGACGATCGCGGAGATCAACGATCCTTCGCGTCGATCCCGAACAGCTTTCGGAACCAGCGCACGATCGACGACACCAGCGCCGAGAGGCCGAGCCGGAGGCCACCGACGGGAGCGGCCGCCTGTGGCGGAGCCGGTGCCAGCTCGGGCGACTCCTCCGTCCCCTCCGGAACCGCGGGTGTTGCCGCCTCCGCGGCCATGTTCGTCCGAAGGCAGCTGGCGAACTGCTGGGTCAGCTTTGCCGAGACGTCGGGCAGCAATCCTCGGGAGAGTTGCGCGACCGCTCCGGTCAGCGTGACGTCGGCCTGCATGCGGACCTTCGTCGAGTCTCCGTCCCGTTCCAACGTCGATGTGACCGTCGCGTTGGCGGCTCCCTTTCCGCGCTGCTCCATCCCAGACGCATGGAGGACCACACGGTGCGTCGCGTCGACGCGATCCTGCATCGTCACGGTCCCCGCGAATGCCAGCGCCACGGGCCCGAACTTCATCGTCACTCGGCCTTTCCAGTTGCGGTCGTCGATCGTCTCCGTCAGCTGTGCGCCCGGCATGCACGGTGCGACCTTGTCGACGTCGAGGAGATACCGCCAGACGTCGTCGATCGGCGCGGGAACCTCGAACTCGTTCGTGATCTCCATGGTCAGCCTTCCCCGTGGATGGGCCCGCGGCGATCGCGGAGCGAACCTCCGCTGCGGCCCCGATCGACGGCGATGATCTCCGCGGTGATGGAGCTCGCGATCTCCCGTGGACCCTCCGCGCCGACGTCGAGCCCGGCGGGAGCGAACACGCGATCGAGGCCAGGATGCCCCTCGACCTCGACGAGGAGACGCTCTGTTCGTCCACGCGGTCCGAGCATGCCGATGTAGGGAACGGACGAGTCGAGCAGCGTGCGAAGTCGTTCGCCATCCGTCAGATAGGCGTGATTCATCACGACCGCGAACGTCCGGTCGTCGAGAAGAACATCTGGAACCGGTTCCGACCGCGAGACGCACGCGACGTCCCATCCGAGCGCGCGACCGGCATCGGCGAGCGCGGGGGCGTCGGATCGATCTCCGAAGAGCGCGAGCCGGATCGGCCGGCGGAGGAGCTCCACGAACGCCCGCGCACCGGTCGCGAACGAAACGATCCGCGGCGCGCTCTGAGAAAGCGCCCGCTCCGCTGTGTCCGCGGCGTCCTCCGGCATCCAGCCGACCTGTGATGCGACGCCGTCCGCAGACAGCGCTAGGCGCGAGCCGGCGGAGTCGCCGTCCAGGAGCGTCACCAGCGCATGGTCGGAACGCTCACGAGCGACGGCCCGGACGTGATGAGCGAACGTGCGCGCGCTCGAGGACGGTTCCACGAACACCTCGATGACGCCCTGGCAGCCCATGCCGTAGCCGAGCTCCACCTCGTCGTCTGCGGTGAGATCGAACTCGCGGAGCATCGGCATTCCACTCTCGGCGACGGCTCGAGCGTCGTCGACGAGCTCCGCCTCCAGGCAGCCGGGGCTGAGCGAGCCGATCGGATCTCCGCCAACGGGGAGCATCGCCCGCGCGCCGGGACGCCGGTACGAAGATCCACGGACGCCGACCACGGTCGCCAGCGCGAACGGTGCATCCCGTTCCACGAGAAGCTCGATTGCGGCGGCGATGTCGGGCGTTGCCACGTTCGGATAGTAGCTATCTCCACCGCCCGCGACCGCCGCACGCTCGCGCTTTGAACGTGCTCGAACCTCCGTGTTAGAAAGGAGATTCCAGCGCCCGGGTCCCTTTTCCCGGCGCGCGCGTCCCCGTGGAAGGGGTGCTGCAATGGCCTCGCTCAGCACGAAGGACATCAGCCTCGATCAGGCGAACGCCGCAGTCGAGGCCGCAACGAAGAAGGCCGAGGAGATCGGCACGACGATGGACATCGCCATCGTCGACGCCGGCGCCAACCTCAAGGCGTTCGCGCGGATGGACGGCGCCTGGCTCGGCAGCATCGACATCGCGATCAAGAAGGCCAGCACCGCACGGTGGTTCGATATGAACACCGGCGACATCGGCGGCCTCTCCCAGCCGGGCGGCGCGCTGTACAACATCGAGCACTCGAATGAGGGCCTGATCACGTTCCCCGGCGGCATCCCGATCAAGGACGGCGACACGGTGATCGGCGCGATCGGCGTCTCGGGCTCGACCGTGGAGAACGACCACACCGTCGCGGCGGCCGGCGCAGCAGCCGTCCAGTAGGTCCACCCACCCACGCATTCGAACACACTCGGGAGGGAGGACGGACATGCCTGACAACCGCGGCGTTGCCTACATGGGCCCCGGCAAGGTGGAGGTCCAGGACATCGCCTATCCGGAGCTCGCGCTCGGCAACCGCAAGACCGAGCACGGCGCGATCCTCAAGATCGTGGCGACGAACATCTGCGGGAGCGACCAGCACATGGTGCGCGGCCGCACGACCGCTCCGGAGGGACTGATCCTCGGCCACGAGATCACCGGCGAGGTGGTCGAGACCGGCCGGGACGTGGAGTTCGTCAACGTCGGCGACCTCGTATCTGTTCCGTTCAACATCGCGTGTGGCCGGTGCCGTAACTGCAAGGAGGGCAAGACCGGCGTCTGCCTGAACGTGAACACCTCCCGCCCGGGAGCGGCCTACGGCTACGTCGACATGGGCGGCTGGATCGGCGGACAGGCGGAGTACGTCATGACGCCGTACGCCGACTGGAACCTGTTGGTGTTCCCGGACCGCGACCAGGCGATGGAGAAGATCAAGGATCTGGCGCTGCTCTCGGACATCTTTCCGACGGGCTATCACGGAGCGGTCTCCGCGGGCGTGGGTCCGGGTTCGGTCGTCTACGTCGCGGGAGCGGGACCCGTCGGTCTCGCGTGCGCCACGGCGTGCCAGCTCCTCGGCGCCGCGGTCGTGATCGTCGGTGACATGATCGACGAGCGCCTTCGTCAAGCGGCCTCGTTCGGTTGCGAGACGATCGACCTGAAGACCGACGCCTCGCTCGCCGACCAGATCGAGCAGATCACCGGGGTTCCGGAGGTCGACCAGGCCGTCGACTGCGTGGGGTTCGAGGCGAAGGGCCACGGAGCCGACAGCGGCCACGAGCAGCCGGCGACCGTCCTCAACGCGCTGATGGAGATCACGCGCGCGGGCGGCGCGATCGGGATCCCGGGCCTGTACGTGACGGGCGACCCGGGCGGCGTCGACGAGAACGCGAAGATCGGCCAGCTCGGGATCCGGATCGGTCTCGGATGGGCGAAGTCGCACACGTTCACGACCGGTCAGTGCCCGGTGATGCGGTACCACCGGCAGCTGATGCAGGCGATCCTGAACGACAAGACCCACCCGGCGCGGAACGTCAACGTGGAGACGATCCCGCTCGATCGCGCGCCGGAGGGCTACCGCGACTTCGACCAGGGCGCCGCGAAGAAGTACGTGATCGACCCGCACGGGGTCATCGCGAACTGAGTTAGGCCTGCGAGGAGGCGTTCGCGCGCGCGGACGCCTCCTCCAGCGCGCGTCGCACGAGGATCTCGGCCAGCGCTCTTCGGTACTCCGCGCTGCCCGAGATGTCGCTCGGCGGGCTGGTTCCCTCCGCCGCCGTGGTGGCCGCGGTTCCGGCGTCCGCGCCGTCCGAGAGCGCCTGTTCGACTCGTGTCGCGCGGATCGGCCGGTCGCCCATGTTCGTGAGGGCGACCCGGGCGGTTCCGTCAGCGTGCGTGAGGGCGGCGACGCCGACCAGCGCCCAGTCCGCAGCGCGGCGGTGGAACTTGATCGCGCTCCAACCCGTTCCCGGCCGGAGCTTCGGGACGCGGACCTCCGTCAGCATCTCCGTGGGGGAGAGTTCCGTCTCGAAGAGTCCGGTGAAGAACGTCGTCCCCGGCTGCGTCCGCGTGCTTCCGTCCACGCCGCGGATCCTCAGCTCCGCGTCGAGCGCGACGACGGCCGCGGGGAGATCCGACGCCGGGTCCGCATGCGAGAGCGAGCCGCCGATCGTTCCGCGATGCCGGACCTGGGGGTCGCCGATGTCCGCCGCGACGGCTTGCAGGAGCGGACACCAGCGTTCGAGAAGGTCGCTTCGCTCGAGGTCCGCGTGACGCGTGAGCGCGCCGATCGCGATCACGTCGTCCTCCTCGCGGATGTAGCGGAGCTCGTCGAGACGCCCGATGTCGACGAGAAGAGCAGGCTGCGCAAGCCGGAGCTTCATCAGCGGCAGAAGCGAGTGACCTCCCGCGAGGAGCTTTGCCTCGTCTCCTCGGTCGGCCAGGATGCCGAGCGCGTCGTCGATCGTCGCCGCGCGCTCGTACTCGAACGCCGCCGGGATCACGTCGAACGCTCCGCGCCGGCGGCGTCGAGCACTGCGCGGACGATGTTGTGGTAGCCCGTGCAGCGGCAGAGGTTTCCCTCGAGACCGCGCCGGACGTCCTCCTCGGTGGGCGAAGGGTTGTCCTTCAGGAGGGCGACCGAGGCCATCACCATGCCGGGCGTGCAGAACCCGCATTGAAGCGCGTGGTTGTTCCGGAAGGCCGCCTGAACGGGGTGCATCTCTTCGAGCTCCGCGCCGGCTGCGAGGCCTTCGATCGTCGTGATCTCCGTCCCGTCCGCTTGGACGGCGAGCACGGTGCAAGACTTCACCGACTCTCCGTCGATGAGGACCGTGCACGCACCGCAGGACGTCGTGTCGCACCCGACGTTCGTTCCCGTGAGAGCGAGCGTCTCCCGCAGGAAGGAGACGAGGAGCGTGCGCGGCTCCACCTCCGCCTCGCGGACCGAATCGTTGACGGTGACGCGGACCGACCGCACTCAGGCGCGAGGAGGAGGCATCGACAGACGATAGGGTTCGCCGCGCCGGAGGGTCAACCTGGCCCGCGCCTCAGTCCGGGCGTGGAGGCGCAGCCGGAGGAGGCGCACTCACCGGCCGATCTCGTCGCTCGCTGCCGGAGTGATCCGCAGGCTTGGATCGATGCGGCCGTCCACTGCGAGCTGGTTCGGAACGACCACGGTCCTCGCCGCGATGTCGCCGACCCGCTGCCGCAGCGGTGATCGCCACATGATGATGGCGCCCACCAGGTAGAAGAAGAGTCCATCGACCGCTCGAAGGACGTTCCGGACCACGGAGGTAAAGAAGTCCATGGGCGTTCCGTCGACCCTCACGACCCGGACGCCGAGCGCGAACTTGCCGAGCGACGCTCCATATCGACTCTCGAAGACACTCATGTATGCGAGCCACACGAGGGCCGCGAGACCGCCCGGCACTCCGGTGAGGTTCAGGTGCCAGGATTCGGACGTGCCGTAGCGAGCGTGTTCGACCCCGACGGCGCCCGCGCCGCTGATCTTCAGGACGATCGCGACGGCCGCTACGAGCAGGACGGAGTCGATCAGGATCGCGACCGCCCTTCGCCCAACTCCGACGTACGTCGTCACGCGACGCTGAACGTCGTGACGATCTGCTCACAGCCTGAATCGAGCGCGTCGTTAGACTCGCCGGTGCTCTGACAGTTCACGAAGTACTCCGTCTTTCCGTTGAACGCCAGCACGATCTTGGTCTTGACCGAAACGGCCTGCGGGTTGACCGCCGTGCCGCTGTAGCCGAGCGCCGGGAATCCCGCCATCGTGAGCTTCGTCGGCCCCGACTGCATCGAGCCGCCGGCCTGCGTGAAGAGGTTCTGGATCTGGGTCGTCAGCTCGCTCGTGTGCTGGTCGATGTTGCTCGGCGTGATCGACAGGTTGATCCCGTACTGGGACACGAGCACGAAGTTCGCGTTGTCGATGCCGAAGGCCTCCGACCAGGCCTGACTCCCCTGAGACGCGCTCGAGCCCGAGGTCTGGATGGGTTTCCAGTCCCCCGGGTACTGGAACTTCACACCGTGCCCGTCGAAGGTCTGGCTCCCGCTCGCCGATGACGACGGGTTGTTCGTCGGAAGGGTGGCGACGGCGGCCGGCTTCGAGCTGCTCGTCGAACTGCTGTCGCCGTTGCTGCAGGCGGTAAAGAGCGCCGCCGCGGCAAGGATGACGCACAAAAAGGAACGTTTCGCGAACAGCGTGGACCTCCTCATGGCTCGAGTGTCAGACAACGTGTCCGGGTGCGCCATCGGGCGTTGTTAGGGGGAGGCCGTCTCGCTCCCAGGCCTCGAGGCCTCCCTCGAGGTTATGCGCGTCGTAGCCCCGGGCCTGGAGCATGATCGCTGCAAGCTCGCTGCGGTTGCCGACGCGGCAGACGACGACGACGGGGCGTTCTCGGTCGAGATCGTCGTCGCCCGCGCCTCCCATCACGTCGTTCAACGGCAGGTGCACCGAACCGTCGATGCGGCCGGCATCCCATTCGTACGGCTCGCGAACGTCCACGATCTGGACGTCGGAGAGGTGGGTCGAGAGACCTTTCGGCTGGCTGAGCTCGTCGATCATCGGTTTCGGCATCCTAGCAGCAGGTTTGCGGCCGCCGGATCCGCGGTTTGTCACGGGCCCGCAGCCTCGAGCGCCTCCGCGAAGACGTCGTGGGCACGCCGGTCGAACAGCACGAAACGCACCTCGTCCAGCGACGACGGCGCGTCGCGAACGGCATCTAGCGCCACGGGGGCGGCGAGCTCCAGCGGATAGCCGTAGATCCCCGTGGAGATCGCCGGGAACGCGACGGTCCGCGCGCCGAGTTCCTCCGCAACGCGGAGCGATTCCCGGTGGCAGCTCGCGAGCTTGACCGCGTCGTCCTCGGAGCCGGAGTACACCGGGCCGACCGTGTGGATCACCCACCGCGCGGGAAGATCGCCCGCGGTCGTCGCGACGGCCTGTCCCGTCGGAAGACCTTGCGGAAAGCGCTCCGCCCGAACACGCTTGCACTCCTGCAGGATGGCCGGGCCGCCGGCTCGGTGGATCGCGCCGTCGACGCCTCCGCCGCCCATCAGGGAGCCGTTCGCGGCGTTCACGATCGCGTCGACGTCCTGCGTCGTGATGTCTCCGACGACGACGGCGATGCGGGCCACAGCGTTATCGTAGCGGCGAGCCGATGCCCGACTTCGACGTCCTCGTCCTCGGCGACTGCAACCCGGACCTGATCCTTTCCGGGGGAGACGTCGAGCCCGCGTTCGGGCAGGTGGAGAAGCTCGTCGAACGAGCGAGCCTCGCGGTCGGCGGGTCCGGAGCGATCTTCGCGTGCGGAGCCGCGCGTCTCGGGCTGAAGACGGCCTTTGCCTCCGTCGTCGGTGACGACGTCTTCGGCCGGTTCATGCTCGACGCTCTGCGAGAGCGAGGAGTCGACACGCGCGGAGTGCTCGTCGACCCCCACCGGCCGACCGGCGTGACGGTGGTTTTGTCCAAGCCGTCGGACCGGGCGATGATCACCGCTCCCGGAACGATCGGCGACATGCGGAGCGGTCTCGTCGATCCCGAGCTCGTCCGCAGCGCCCGTCACGTACACGTGAGCTCCTACTACCTCCAGCGCGGGCTGCACGAGGGCCTCCGGGACGTCTTCGCGGAGGCTCACGCCGCGGACGCGACGACCTCGCTCGACCCCAACTGGGATCCGCGCGGGGAGTGGAACTCCGGCCTGCTCGGCCTCCTCGGAGAGACGGACTGGTTCCTCCCGAACTCCGCAGAGGCGAGACAGATCACGGGCGTCGACGACATCGAGATCGCGGCGACGGCCCTCGCGGAGAACGGCTGCACGCTCGCGGTGAAGCTCGGCGCCGGCGGAGGGTTGGCCGCGCGCGGAAGCGAGGTCGTCCAGGTTTCCGCCTACAAGGTCCGGGTGGAAGACACGACGGGCGCAGGGGACAGCTTCGACGCGGGCCTCGTTGCCGCCGTCCTCGCCGGAGAGTCGCTGCGGCGCGCGCTCGAGGTCGCGATCGTCTGCGGCTCGCTCTCCACGCGGGCGCGTGGTGGCGTGGACGCGCAGCCGACGATGGAGGAGGTGCGCGCGGCGCTCGAGTCGTTCCGCGCCGCGTCGTGACCCCGGCTCGGGCTGCCGCGTGATCGTCTGCGCGTGCGCGCATCCGTCGATCGACAAGCTGTTCGAGGTCGAGCGTCTCACGCTCGGCGCGATCCACCGTCCGTCGTCGTTCGTCCAGGTGCCGGGCGGAAAGGGACTCAACGCCGCGCGAGCAGCGGCATCGATCGGCGCCGACGTGCGCGCCGTCGCCCTCGTCGGCGGACACGCGGGAGCTTGGATCGAGGACGCGCTGTCGGAGGAAGGCTTCGACGCGCGGTTCGCGTGGGGCTCGCACGAGACGCGTTCGTGCCTCTCGGTCGCGGACGTGGCGACGGGCGAGCTGACGGAGTTCTATGAGGAGGGTTCTCCGGTCGACCCCGACGTGTGGGATGCCTTCGAGGCGGAGATCGAGGAGGCGCTCGTCGACGCGGCGTGGATCGCCATCTCCGGCTCCATCCCGGCCGGCGCTCCGGAAAGCGGTCTCGCGACGATCGCGTCGTCGGCGCGCCGGAGCGGCGTCCGCGTCGCGATCGACACACGCGGAGTTTTCCTCCAGAACGCGCTGGAGGCAGCGCCCGACGTCGTCAAGGTGAACGCGGGCGAGGCCGCGGAGCTCCTCGGGATCGAGATCCGCAACGATGCCGACGCGGCGAAAGCGACCGAAGCGCT
Organism: Actinomycetota bacterium; assembly: GCA_045805285.1. Classification (GTDB taxonomy): domain Bacteria; phylum Actinomycetota; class UBA4738; order UBA4738; family JBJMLN01; genus JBJMLN01. The sequence continues at coordinate 38,397 of JBJMLN010000135.1, forward strand.
CCGGGCGCGCGCGGGCGGAGACGGACACGCCGCGGTCATCACGCTCGGAGTAGAGGGCGTCGTGGCGGTCGACGCATCCGGCCGCGGGTTGCGGGGAACGCTCGACGCCCGCGGACGCTATCCCGTGGCAAGCGGCGACTCGTTTCTGGCGGGTCTCGTGGCGACGCTCGATCGAGGAGGAACCTTCGAGGAGGCGCTCTCGAACGGACTCGGAACGGCCGCGGCGAACGCGGAGATGCCGGGCGCGGGCCGCCTGAACGCCGAGCGCGCCCGAGCGCTGAGCGCTCGGGCGCGCGTCGAAACGATCTGAGCGGACGCTACATCTCGAACACGGCGACGATGTTGCCCTCGGTGTCGGTGAACCAGGCGCCCTTGAGCCCCTCGATCTCCGCGATGCTGTCCTTGGTCTGGACCGGGCCGGAGTCGTACTCCAGGAACTGCACGCCCTTGGACTTCAGGTCCTTGACCTCCTGAACCGCGTCATCGACGCGGAACGCCATCGCCGTGTTCTTCGCGGTCCCTGCGAACTCCGTCGGGAACACGAGGAACCGGGTGCCTTCGCCGGCGGTGAACATGGTGCCGTCCGCGCGCTCCTCCTCGACCGGTAATCCGAGCGTGTCGCGGTAGAACGCGACCGCGCGGTTCAGGTCCTTCGCCGGGAGCGTCGGTGCGACCATCTTTCCTTGCAGCATCGTTGCCTCCTCCTGTGTGCGCGGCGCTGTTCGCCGCCGAGGACCGAAACCTATCCCTCAAGGAGCGACGTTCGCCAGTCCCCCGCGGACGCGACAGCGGGGCACGGCGGACGCGCCCGACGCTCCGGAAACTTGTTCCGCGAGGCGGAACCGGCATAGCATCGGCCTCGTGGCCCGGGTGGAGACTCCGCCGATCGAGAGCGTTGACCGCGCCCTACGGCTCCTTCAGGAGCTGGGACGGCACGGTTCCGGAGCGATGTTGGAGGAGCTCGCGGACGCGACCGGTCTTCCGAAGAGCTCCGCGCATCGCACGCTCGCAGCGCTCCGGGGGAGAGGCTTCGCGTTCCAGCAGGAGGACGGCCGGTACCTCGCGGGCTCGGAGCTCCTCCGCGTCGCCTTCGACTTCTACGACCGCGTAGACGTGCGAGTGATGCTCCAGCCGCTGCTGCTGCGCCTCCGCGACGACCTCAACGAGACCGTGCACCTCGGCGTGCTGGAGGGCGCCGACGTGGTGTATCTCGACAAGCTGGAGTCGCGCCACCCGCTTCGGCTCACCTCCACGATCGGCGGGCGGAACCCGGCGCACTGCACCGCGGTGGGCAAGGCGATGCTCGCGTGGACCTACCCGAGCGACGCGGAGCTCCGCGCGTGGATCGCGCGTTCTCGGCCGCTCGTTCGCCGCACGCCCTCCTCGATCACCGATCCGCCGGCGCTCGCAAAGGAGATGGCGAGCATCCGTGCGGACGGCTTCGCCCGCGACATGGAGGAGAGCGAGGTCGGCGTCCGCTGCATCGCGGCGCCCGTCTTCGTCGGAACGTCGCGGCCGCGCGCGGCGGTTTCGATCTCGGCGCCGCGGGACCGGATGTCCTCCGTCCGGATCCGGGAGGTCGCGCCGCTCCTCATGCGCGGCGCCGCCGATTCCTCCGGGGCGAACGGAGATGCTGCGCGCTGACGATGTTCCCCGAGCTCGACACGCCGGCGCTGTTGATCGACCTCGAGGTGATGGAGGCGAACATCACCGAGATGGCGAAGGTCGCGAGCGACGCCGGCGTGCGCCTGCGACCGCACACGAAGACGCACAAGTGTCCGGAGATCGCGCAGCTGCAGATCGACGCCGGCGCGACGGGCATCACGGTCGCGAAGGTCGGCGAGGCGGAGGTGATGGCCGACGCGGGCCAGACGGACCTCCTCGTCGCCTATCCGATCGTGGGGGAGCAGAAGCTTCGCCGGCTGCGCGCGGTGTGCGAGGCGGCGTCGGTTCGTTTGAGCCTCGACTCCGTCGAGGTCGCGGAGGGGATCGGAGCCGTCGGCCGGGACGTCGGCCGTGACATCCCCGTCCTCGTGGAGGTCGACACCGGCCTGCACCGGCTCGGCCGTCCGCCGGGCGAAGCGACGGTCGAGCTTGTGGAAGACGTCGCTCGGATCGACGGCGTCGAGGTGATCGGTCTGCTCACCCACGCCGGTCACGCGTATCGCTCCACGTCGGTGGAGGAGCTCCGCCTGGCCGCGGAGCGGGAGGTCCTCGACCTCGTGGAGACGGCCGAGGCCTGCGCGCGGAGCGGCATCGAGCTTCAGGAGATCAGCGCGGGCTCCACGCCGACCGCGCGCGTCGCGGCGACGGTCGCGGGGGCGGCGGAGATCCGCCCCGGCACGTACGTCTTCAACGACGTGCAGCAGCTGCGGCTCGGCGTCGCGACGGAGGAGACCTGCGCCGCACGGGTGCTCGTGACGGTCGTCGCCCGCCCGTCCGCGGAGCGCTTCGTCGTCGACGGCGGGACGAAGACGTTCACTTCCGACGGCGGCGACGGCCCCCCGTTCCCGGGGCGCGGCGTCGTGCTCGGCCGCCCGGATCTCGTTCTCGACTTCATGAACGAGGAGCACGGCGTAGGCCACATCGAGGGCGACGGAGACCTCGCGATCGGCGACCGGCTCCAGGTCGTTCCGCTGCACGCGTGCGCCACCGTCAACATGTTCGACGTCGCGGTCGGCGTCCGCGACGACGCCGTTGAGCGAGAGCTCGCGATCGCCGGACGCGGGAAGATCCGATGAAGGGTCCCCGATGACGTCCGGCATCCGCGACAAGGGCGTCCTGATCTCCGGTGGCACGAGCGGCATCGGCCTCGCGACCGCGCGTCGCTTCCTGGAGGAGGGAGCCCGCGTGTTCCTCTCCGGCGTGACCGAGGAGGAGGTGGAGAAGGCGCTCGCCGACCTCGACGGCGCGGTCGACGGCATGGCTGCCGACGTCGCCGACGAGCGGGCGGTCGCGCAGCTCCTCGATCGCGCGGAAGAGTTCCTCGGCCGCGTGGACGTCCTGATCAACAACGCGGGCATCGCGCGCAAGTCGGCGTTCCTCGACACCGCCATCGAGGATTGGGATCACACGATCGCCGTGAACCTCCGCGGGATGTTCCTCGTCGCGCAGGCCGCTGCTCGCGCGATGGTCGCCGATGGCCGCGGAGGCGCCATCGTGAACATGGCCTCGACGAACGCGCTCGGCGGCGAAGAGGAGTTCGCGGGCTACAACGCCTCCAAGGGCGGGGTGCTCCAGCTCACCCGAACGATGGCCGTGGAGCTGGGGCCGATGGGCGTCCGCGTGAACTGCGTGTGCCCGGGGTTCATCGACACGCCGCTCAATCGGGCGCTCGCGACCGAGGAGGAGTTCCAGGTCTACGAGCAGGAGCGGATCCCGCTTCGGCGCCGCGGCCGTCCCGAGGAGGTCGCGAGCGCGTATCTGTTCCTGGCGTCCGACGACGCCTCGTTCGTCCACGGCGCGGCGCTGGTCGTCGACGGCGGACAGACGGCGGTCATGTGATGGCCGGTCACGCGATCGGGGGGCGAGTGAGGGGAGCCGCCACGTGAAGGCGTTGGTCTATCTCGGTCCAGGGCGGATGGAGCTCCAGGACCTCGCAGAGCCCGAGCCGGGTCCGAACGAGGCGCGCGTGCGCGTCTCCACGGCGGCGATCTGCGGCTCGGATCTCCACGGTTTCCGAGAGGCGAGCCCGCGGAGGATCCCGCCGCTCGTGATGGGCCATGAGGTCGTCGGAACGGTGGAGGCCGTCGGGAGCTCCGTCGACCCGGGCCTCGAGGGAACACGCGTCGTCGTCATGCCGGTCGTCTCGGACGGCACCTGCGCGCGGTGTCTCGAGGGCCGTCCGAACCTGTGCCCGCAAAGGCAGCTGATGGGGATGAACTTTCCCGGCGGCTTCGCGGAGTCGTACACGATCGGCGCGTCGCAGCTCCTTCCGGTGCCGCCCGGTCTCGAGGACGAGGAGGGCTCGCTCACCGAGCCGTTCGCGAACTCGATCCACTCCGTGGAGCGAGCGGTGCGGGAGGGCGACGACGTGCTCGTGATCGGAGCGGGCCCGATCGGTCTCCTCGCCATCCGCGCGGCGGTTCTGAAAGGCGCCGGCCGCGTGTTCGCGGTCGACACCGTGAAGGACCGGCTGGAGCTCGCGCGGGAACAGGGAGGCATCCCGATCGATGCGTCGGAAGCCGCCGCGACGCTCGAGGAGGCCACGAGCGGCGCCGGCGTCGACGCCGTGATCGACGCTGCGGGCTATCCGTCGACGTGGGAGCTCGGTCTTCGAGCGGTGCGGTGGGGCGGACGGATCGACGTGATCGGACTCGGCGCCGTCGAGGGCCCGGTCAGCTACCACGCCGTCGTCTCCAAGGGCGCCACCGTCGTCGGCTCCTACGCGTGCGTCCGGAGTGATTTCGACCGCGCGCTGGAGCTCCTAGCGGACGGCTCCGCCGACGTCTCCGGCTGGATCACGAGGATGCCGCTCGCCGACGGGCAGGCGGCCTTCGAAGGCCTCGTGGAGAACCCGAGGTTCACGAAGGTGGTGCTGGTGCCGTGAAGCTCGCGAGCTGCGACGACGGGTTCGGTCGCGTGGAGGGCAGCACGTTCATCCCCATGGGCCCGGACCTGCTGAGTTACCTCCGGACGGGTGTTTCCGAGGACGCCGAGGCGCGACTCCTCCGCGACGTGGAGCTCCACGCTCCGATCGCCCGTCCCGGGAAGGTGGTCTGCGTCGGCCTGAACTACCGCGACCACGCGGAGGAGTCCGGCCAGCCCATCCCGGAGGAGCCGATCCTGTTCCCGAAATTCGCGAACAGCGTCGTCGGTCCGAACGCGGAGATCGAGATCCCGCCGGTCGTGGAGCAGTGCGACTACGAGGCGGAGCTTCTCGTCGTGATGGGGCGCCGGGCCACTCGCGTGAGTGAAGAGCGGGCGCTCGAGCACGTCGCGGGCTACACGTGCGCGAACGACGTCTCGGCGCGCGACCTGCAGTTCCGTTCGCCCCAGTGGATGCTCGGCAAGGCGATCGACACGTTCCTGCCGATCGGGCCGTGGATCGTGACGCCGGATGAGCTTGCCGATCCGCAGGACCTCGGGATCCGCTGCGTCGTGGACGGCGAGACGCTGCAGGACTCCTCGACCAAGCAGATGATCTTCGGCGTCGCGGAGCTGATCGCGTTCATCACGCGGACGCTCACGCTCGAGCCGGGCGACGTCATCGCGACGGGAACCCCGCCCGGCGTCGGCATGGCCCGCAAGCCGCCTCGATGGCTCCGGGACGGCGACGAGGTGACCGTGGAGATCGAGCGCATCGGCGCGCTCACGAACCGGGTGCGGGCTCTCGAAGCCCCTGCCCGAGAGGGAGGTTCGGGATGAGACGGTTGAGGCTCGTGTTGCCGGTGGCGGTGCTCCTGATCGCGGTCGCGTGCACCGGAGGCTCCGACAACGGCGGAAGCACCGGCGGATCGACGTCGGGGAGCGCGTCCGGCGGCCAGGTGGAGCTCACGATGTGGATGGGCTACACGCCCCCGCCGCCGGCCAGCCAGTCCTACGAGTACAACTCCATCAAGCGGATGGTGGACGACTTCGAGAAGCAGAACCCGAACATCTCCATCAACCTCCAGTACGTGAACAGCGACTACGCCCTCCAGAAGGTGACGGTCGCCCTCCAAGGCGACAAGGCGCCCGACCTGTCCTACCAGTACGGAACGAACATGCCGCAGCTGGCGCAGACGCCGAAGGTCGTCGACCTGACCCAGAAGGTGCAGGACCCGGGCTTCAACTGGAGCGACTTCTTCGAAGGGGAGCGCACCGCGGCGACGATCGACGGGAAGGTCCTCGGCGTTCCGGCGCTCGTCGACAACCTCTGCGTCGTCTACAACAAGGACCTGTTCCAGAAGGCTGGCGTTCCGACGCCGACCCCCGACTGGACCTGGGACGACTTCCGAAGCGCTGCGAAGGCCGTCACCGACCCCGCGAACAAGGTCTTCGGCCTCGCGTTCCCCGCGGACGCGAGCGAGACCATGGTGTGGCAGTACGAGGCGATGCTGTGGGAGGCGGGTGGCGACATCCTGAACGCCGACAACACGCAGGCGGTGTTCAACTCCGACGCGGGCGTCCGTGCGCTCACGATGCTCAAGGACATCAAGGACGACGGCTCGATGCATCTTGACTTCCATCCGGACGCCGGCGTGAGCGAGAACCTGTTCAACGCCGGCAAGATCGGCATGATCATCACCGGGCCGTGGGACCTGTCCGCGTTCCCGGACGCCAACTACGGCGTGCAGGTCATGCCGTCGTTCGACCCGGGTGGCAGCCATGCCTCGATCGCGGGGCCGGACAACTGGGTGATCTTCGACAACGGCCCCGAGCGCGTGGACGCGGCGTGGAAGTTCCTGACGTTCATGTCGTCGCCGGACCAGGTGCTGCAGGACTCTCTGGACACCGGCCACCTTCCGACGCGGGCGTCCGTCGAGAAGATGCCCGAGTTCAAGCAGTTCGACCAGAAGTATCCGGGAGAGGGGACGTTCGCCTCGAACCTCGAGAACGTCACGAAGGCGAGGCCGCAGATCCCGCAGTACCCGCAGGTTTCCTCGGCGCTCGGTCAGGCGCTCTCGAAGGTGCTGACCTCGGACGCGGATCCGAAGCAGGCGCTCGACGAGGCCGCGCAGACGGCGAACGGCAAGCTGGCGATCCCGGCCTAGAAGCGGAACGAGAGGGGAGACGGCGTGGCGAGCGTCCGGAAAGCGCTCCAGTCCGACCACGCGGCCGGCTGGGCGTTCGCGTTCCCCGCCGTCTTCCTGATCGTCCTGTTCGGGGTCGTGCCGATCATCTGGTCGGCGGTGATCTCGTTCCAGCGCACGAACCTGCTGTCGCCGCCGGAGTGGATCGGCTTCGGGAACTACAAGGCGCTCGCGAAGGACCCGCTGTTCAAGCAGTCGGTCGTCCACAGCGTGATCTACACGGCCCTGTTCGTGCCGATCTCCATCACGGGAGGACTGCTCGCCGCGGTCGCGCTGAACCGGAAGGTGCGCGGCATCCGCTGGTACCGGACGGCGGTGTTCGTGCCGGTCGTCGTCTCCACGATCGCGACCGTGATCATCTTCCTGTGGCTGTTCGATCCGACGTACGGGATCGCGAGCTGGGTCCTCACCAAGCTCGGATTCGGTCCGGTCGGGTTCCTGGAGAGTTCGAACGGGGCGCTCTACTCGATCGTCGGGCTTACGGTCTGGGGGTGGATCGGCTTCGACGTCATCATCTATCTGGCTGCGCTGCAAGGGATCCCACACGAACTCGTGGAGGCTGCCGAGATAGACGGGGCGGGAACGTGGGGGATCTTCCGCAACATCACCGTTCCGCTCCTCGGGCCGGTGACGCTGTTCCTCGTGATCTGGTCGTCGATCAACGCGCTGCAGCTGTTCGACGAGGTCTACCTGGCGACCAACGGCGGGCCCGGGACGTCGACGTACGTCATCGTCTTCTACCTGTACGACCTCGCGTTTCGGCAGGGTGTCGCGGGGTACGCCGCCGCGATCGCGTACGTGTTGTTCATCGCGATCCTCGTCCTCACGTCGGTGCAGCTGCTCGCCGGCAAGCGATTGGTGCATTACTCCTCATGAGCCGCTCCACGGTCTCCGTCGAGGAAACGCCCGCCGCCGCGGCCCCAGCGGAGGAGTACGAGGAGCCGAAGCCGCGGCATCGCTTCCTGTTCAGCGGGTGGCACCTCGTCCTGATCCCGATCGCGCTCGTGATGATCCTCCCGCTCCTCTGGATGGTCGTGACCTCGCTGGAGACGCTGAACGAGACGCGGACGTTCCCGCCGGTGCTATTCCCGCACTCCGCGCAGGTCGGGAACTACTCCGAGGTGCTCCGCCAGGTTCCGTTCGCGCGGTGGTTCACGAACACGCTGATCGTGACCAGCCTGTCGGTGATCGGGAACCTCGTGTTCTGCTCGCTGGCAGGCTACGCGTTCGCCCGGATCAAGTTCTTCGGCCGCGACGTGATCTTCCTCATCGTGCTCGCGACGCTGATGATCCCGTTCCAGGTCGTGATCATCCCGACGTTCCTGATCGTGAAGGACCTGGGTCTGATCGACACGCTCGGCGCGCTCGTCGTTCCGAACCTCGCCGGGGCGTTCGGCATCTTCATGCTCCGCCAGTTCTTCAAGACGCTCCCCGTCGAGCTTGAGGAGGCCGCCCGCATCGATGGTGCCTCGCGTCTGGGAGTCCTGGTCAAGATCGTGCTGCCGCTCTCGGGCCCCGCGCTCGCGACGCTCGCCGTCATCACGTTCATGTGGACGTGGAACGACTTCCTGTGGCCGCTCGTGGTGATCTTCAGCCCGCAGAACTACACGCTTCAGCTCGGGCTCGCGACGTTCCAGGGCGCGCATGCGTCGAACACGAATCTCTTGATGGCGGCCAATGTCATGAGCCTGGTGCCGGTGCTCGTGCTGTTCTTCGTGGCGCAGCGGTACTTCATCCGCGGCATCGCGACGACAGGGCTGAAGGGTTGATCGCATGGCGCTCGTGAGGCTGGAGCACGTCACGAAGCGGTTCTCCTCCGACGCGGTGGCTCTCGACGACCTCTCACTGGAGGTACAGGACGGGGAGTTCCTGATCCTCGTCGGCCCCTCCGGCTGCGGAAAGACGACGGCGCTCCGGATCGTCGCGGGACTCGAGAAGCCGACGTCGGGGAGGATCTCGATCGGCGAGCGCGTCGTGAATGACGTCTCTCCGCGGGACCGCGACATCGCGATGGTGTTCCAGAACTACGCGCTCTATCCGCACATGACGGTGTATCGAAACCTCGCGTTCGGCCTCAAGGAGCGCCGCACGCCGAAGCAGGAGATCGACCGCCGCGTCCGCGAGGTGAGCTCGATCCTGGGCCTGGACGCGTTGTTGAAGCGGCGGCCGGCGCAGCTCTCCGGTGGGCAGCGGCAGCGGGTCGCGATGGGCCGCGCGCTGGTGCGCGAGCCGAAGGCGTTCCTGATGGACGAACCGCTCTCGAATCTCGACGCGAAGCTCCGCGTGCAGATGCGGGCGGAGCTGAAGCGGATCCACCATCGTCTCGGCATCACCACGATCTACGTGACGCACGACCAGGTGGAGGCGATGACGCTCGGCGACCGCATCGTCGTGATGTCGGCGGGGGAGGTCCAGCAGATCGGACGACCGCAGGAGGTCTACCGGCAGCCGGCGAACGTGTTCGTCGCCGGGTTCATCGGGTCGCCCCCGATGAATCTCCTGCGCGGGTCGGCGCGCGACGGCGAGGTGCAGGCGGGGGATCTCCGCTTCTCGCGGAACGGCGTTCCCGACGGCGACGTCGTCGTGGGCGTCCGGCCCGAGGCGCTCACCATGGCGAACGACGGGCTTGCCTCCTTCGACTTCACCGTCGACGTCGTCGAGCCGCTCGGAGACGAAGCGGTGATCCACGGCACGACCGCGGGATCCGTCGTGGAGAGCGGCGCCGAGGAGATGGACGAGCTCCCGCTCCTCGCCGCAGGTTCCCGCGCGCCGGTCGTGGCGCGTTTCCAGCCCGAGGATGAGCCGGCGCCGGGCGACACGCTCCGGCTCGGTCTCCCTGCCGAGCGGATCATGCTGTTCGACGCGCGGAGCGGGGCCGCGATCTCGTGATGCTCGAGAAGCCACGGATCGTGGTCGTCGGTGCGGGCGGCTGGGTGTTTCCGATGGAGCTGACGCGGGACATCCTCTCGTTCCCGGCGCTCGCGTCCTCGACGCTCGTCTACTACGACATCGACATCGCAGCGTCGGAGCGAACGGCGGCGTCGGCGCGCGAGTTGATCGGGGTGGCCGGCGCCGACATGGCGCTGGAGATCGCTCCGACTCTCGCGGAGGCTTTGGCCGGTGCCGACTTCGTCATCACGGTGTTCCAGGTCGGCGGCCTCGAGGCGTACGCGATCGACGTGGAGATCCCGCGCGAGTACGGCGTCGACCAGACGGTCGGGGACACGCTGGGGCCGGGCGGGTGCTTCCGGGGGTTGCGGAGCGTCGCGGCGCTCCGCGAGGTCGCGGAGACGATGCTGGAGATCTGTCCGGACGCGCTGCTGTTGAACTACGCGAACCCGATGTCGGTGAACTGCTGGGCGACGGATCTCCTCGGCGTCCGGGTCGTCGGGCTCTGTCACAGCGTGCAGGGAACCTCGGAACTGCTGGCGCACGAGCTCGGCGTTCCGTACGAGGACGTCACGTTCGACTGCGCGGGGGTGAACCACACAGCGTGGTTCACGACGTTCCGTCGCGGAGACGAGGACCTGATCCCGCGGATCCGCGAGGTGATGAAGGCGCGGTACATCGACGGGACGATGCCGCTCCTGCCGCGCTCGGACGATCCGTACGAGAGCGTGGAGAAGGTGCGCACCGCGTTGATGCTGCTCACCGGCTATTTCCACACGGAGTCGAGCCATCACGCGAGCGAGTACTGGGCATGGTTCCGCAAGACGCCGGAGCTCGTGCACAAGTACCTCGACCGGGAGTGGAACTACCTCGAAGTCTCGCGGTCGACCGACGCGAGGGGCTGGAACTCCTCACTGGTGGAGGCGGCGCGACGCGAGGGAGTGCGCCACGGCGGAGAGTTCGCCGCGCCGATCATGGACAGCGTCATCACCGGTGTTCCGCGCGTGGTCTACGGCAACGTGAGGAACGATGGCCTGATCGAGAACCTCCCGTTCGACGCGTGCGTGGAGGTGGCGTGCGCGGTGGATCGCAACGGCGCGCGGCCGGTGCGGTACGGGTCGTTGCCATCGGCGTGCGCGGCGCTGAACGACGTGCAGATCAACGTGCAGCGGCTGACGGTCGAGGCGGCGATGGAGGGCGACCGGTCGCTCGTGCGTGCGGCGGTCGCGCTGGATCCGCTGACGAGCGCGGTCTGCACGCTGCCTCAGATCTCCGAGATGGTCGAGCGGATGCTGGAGGCGGAGGCGCAGTGGCTTCCGCAGTTTTCATAGCGAGCCGCTCCGTAGCTGCGCGGCGTGCCTGCGTGCCGTGCCGCGCCTGCGTGCCACGCCGGAGCACTGTCCACTATTTGGACTCGCGTTTCACATGTTGGACAGTCCGCCGGCTGACCACCGGTGGCCGCGGGTCAGGAAAGAACGACCGAGCGCGTGAGGTTCCGCGGCTTGTCCGGGTCGAGCCCTCGAGCCTCCGCCAGCGCCACCGCCGTCCGCTGCGCGAGGACCAGATGCGCCATCGGGTCGATGCCGGGCTCGTTGATGACGGTCGCACCGGTGTTGTGGATCTGATCGAGGAGCGAGCGTTCGACCTCTCCGAACGCCCAGACGACGGTCCGGTCGGTCGCGACGGAGATCGGGCCGTGTCGGTACTCCATCGCCGGGTAGGCCTCCGCCCACGCGCCGGTCGCCTCACGGATCTTCAAGCCGGCCTCGCTCGCGATCGCTGCGCGCCAACCCGTTCCGAGGAAGACGAACTGTTCGAACGCGCCCGGATCGAACAGCAGCGGCGCCGTGACCATCCGCTCCGCGTCGGCGATCGCGGCCTCGAGCTGCTCGCCGAGATGGGCGCGGAACAGCGCGAGCGCGCTCGTGGCGAAACGGGTCTGCACGACCGACTGCTCGTCGGCGAAGCCGAGGACGACGGTCCTGGACGCCTCCTCCACGATGGGCGTCCGGTCCACCGCGGTCACCGCGAGGGTCGGCGTGCCCTCGATCCCCTCGAGAGCGCGCACCACCTCCGTCGTCGTTCCCGATCTGGAGATCGCGACGATCAGATCATAGTTGCGGCCGCTCGGGAACTCCGAAGCGGGGAAGGCGTCGGACTCTCCGTCGCCGGAGGACTCCCGCAGCGCAGCGATCGCCTGGCTCATGTAGAGCGACGTTCCGCAGCCGATGAAGGCGACGCGAGCGCCGAACGCCGGGAGCTTCTCGACCTCGCGGTCGGCGGCCTCGACGGCGAGGCGCCAGGCGTTCGGCTGGTCGGCGATCTCCTCTTCGATATAGCTCATGGCCGGAGACTGTAGCGAAGAACGCCGTCAGCGAGGGCGGCGGATGCCGGTCGGCAGGAGGTTTCCGTGCGCCTCGATCAGCTCGTCGCACATCTCCACGATCTGGGAAACGGTGAGCGTCGCGGCGGCGTTCGGGTCGAGCATCGCGGCCTGGTAGACGTGGTCGCGTGACTCCTCGAGGGCGGCGCGCAGCGTGAGCTCCACGACGTTCAGGAACGTGCGGTTCAGCGCCGTGAGCTGCGGCGGCATCGCGCCGACCGCCTGCGGATGGATGCCCGTCTCGCCGATCTCGCAGGGGACCTCCACGCAACACGCGTCGGGCAATCCCTCGATCAGGCCGTCGTTGCGGACGTTGCAGTAGACCTCCCGCTCCGTCCCGGTCTCGATGGAGTGGATCACCTCCGACGCGAGCTCGCTCGTCGGCTCCACGCTGATCGCGCCGCCGGCCGCCAGCTCCTTCTTGATCTCCTCGTACTCGTCGAGGTTCTCGTCGCTCCGGCGGATGTACTCGTCGACCGGGATCCGGAAGCGCTCGATCTGTTCGTCGCTCTTCATGAACCAGGGCACGTACTCCGCCGAGTGCTCGCTCGACTCTGTCGGGAAGTAACCGAAGCGGCGGAAGATCTCCACCCGCACGCGGCGCTGGAGGTCGGGGTCGTTCTCCACGATGCGGCGCAGCATCGGATAGAGGTCCTCGCCGCCGAGGGAGAACGTCAGCACGAACGCCTGGTGGTTGAACCCCGCGGTGACGAAGGTGAGGTCCTCTTCCCGCTCGTCGACGAGCGAGGCGAGGAAGTGGTGGGTATCCCGCACGGAATGGCAGAGACCGACGACCTTCCGATGCGGTGTCGCCTCGTACACCGCCCACGGCAGCATCGCCATCGGGTTGGAGTAATTCAGCAGCCACGCGTCGGGACAGAGCTCGGCCATGTCGTTGCCGATGCCGACGAGGACCGGGATCGTGCGGAGCCCGCGGAAGATGCCGCCGACGCCGATCGTGTCGGCGATCGTCTGGCGGAGACCGAACCGTTTCGGGATCTCGAAGTCCTTGAGCGTCGCGTCGTAGCCGCCGACCTGGATCTCGTTGACGACGTAGTCGGCGCCCTCCACCGCGGGCCGGCGTTCGAGGTGCGCTTCCACGTCGACGACGCGGCCGACGACCTCCGCCGTCGCGTGCGCCATCGCCTCCGCCGTCTCCAGGCGCTCGGGGCTCACGTCGTGCAGCGCGATCGTCAGCCGCTCCAGGTCGGGGAACGTCAGCAGGTCCGCGAGGACGTTCCGCGTGAACTCCACGCTGCCGGCGCCGATGAACGCGATCCGAGGCACGGCGCGGAGTGTTCCACGCGCCCGCTCGGGCGACAAACCCGCTCCGAGACCGGGACGAGTACGATGGCGGCTCTCAGCGGCCGGCAGAGGGAGGCGATCGGTGGTCAGCGCGTACATCCTCATCCAGGCGGAGGTCGGGAAGGCCACACAGGTCACGAACGAGCTCAAGAGCATCAAGGGGATCGTCCAGGTCGACGGCGTCACCGGGCCCTACGACGTGATCGCGCGCGCGGAGGCGAACGACCTCGACGACCTCGCGAAGTCGGTCGTGATGCGTCTCCAGAGCGTGGAGGGCGTCACGCGGACGCTCACCTGTCCGGTCCTTCAGCTCTAGCCCCATGATCACGGTTCGGCCCGACGCGGAGATCTCCGACGTCGAGGGCGACTGGTTCCGCGCGCGCTGGCACTTCTCCTTCGACTCCTACTACGACCCGGACTGGGTGCAGTTCGGAACGCTCCGGGTGTTCAACGACGACCGGTTGATCCCGGGTGCGATCTGGCCGCTCCATCCGCATCGCGACATCGAAGGGCTGACGTACGTCGTCGAGGGGTCCTTCCGCCACGAGGACGACCACGGAGGAGCGCCGGGGCCGCTTCCGGCCGGCTCGGTGCAGCGGATGACGCTTGGGTCGGGCGCGTGGCACTCGGAGCAGAACGCGTCGGAGACCGAACCGATGCGTTTCATCCAGATGTGGATCATGCCGGCGAAGCGCGGCCTGGAGCCCGGTGTCGAGCAGAAGGTGTTCACGACGGAGGACCGCACCGACAAGCTGCTCAAGGTCATCTCCGGCGAAGGTGGAGATGCGGTGCTCGTCCATCAGGATGCGAACGTATACGTCTCCCGGATGTCAGCGGGAACGGAGCTGCCACACGCGTTCGACAGCGATCAAGGCGCGTACCTCTACGTGATCGGCGGATCGCTCGAGCTGAACGGCGAGAAGCTCGAGACCGGCGATGCCGCGAAGGTCGAGGGCGAGCGCGAGATCCGTTTGCGTGCGGCGGAGCCGACGGAGCCGTCGGAGCTCATCGTGGCGGAGGTCCGTGTGTCGTCGGACCGCACCTAAAGGCTTCGGTCGGCGAGGTGTCCACATACTGGACACGCGTCTCACATAGTGGACAGTGCTCCGCACGAGGCTCGATTCCGACACTCCGTTATCCGAGGGATCGGCGATACCGGATCTCCTCGAGGACCACCGGAACCGTCGGATGCATCTCCTGCTTGGCCGATCCGTCGGGAAGCAGGCCTGCCGCCTCGTAGAAGCGGCGAGCGCGCGCATTCCGCTCCAGGACCCAGAGCGTGAGCTCCCTGAAGCCGGTGCTCCGCGCGAACTCGATCGCTGCGGTCATCAACGCGCGACCGACGCCGGTGCCGGCAACCTCCTCCTCGACGTAGAGGGAGGAGAGCTCTGCGCTGCCGGCGTGGGCGTCCTCGTCGCGCGAAGGCCCCGTCCCGGCGAAGCCGACGATCCGTCCGCGGACTTCGGCTACGAGAACGGCCGCCCCCGGAGGGAGCGATCCGAGGATCTCGTTCCAACCCTGCTCTCGACGTTCGACGGAGAGGGAGTCGAGCACCTCCGGCGGCAAGATGTCGCGGTAGCCCCACCGCCACCCGCGGACGTGGACCTCCGCGATCTGGCGCGCATCCGAGATGCCGGCTCGCCGAATTGACGGTTCCGTCACGGATCGTCGACGGCTGCGTGTCTGCGAACCGCGATGTCATGACGGTTCCAGATCCACGCGAGGACTGCCGCGGCGCAGGCTGCCAACAGGCAGCCGACTGCCCACCGGTAGAGGGTCTGCCCCCGTTGGACATACGCCTTGCCCAAAGCGATGCATTCAGTAGGCGTTTCGGTGTCTACCCATCGGGGCTCGTGGGGGAGCTGAGACGCGTGAACCGCGTGGCCGCAATCGCCGCCACCGTACGCGTAGATCGGATGGAAGAGGTTCATCGGCGCGACAACGAAGAGCACCGCTGCGGCTGCGAGGAAACCAAACCGAGGATTCGCAGGAGGTGCGAGTACGCGTGAAGGACGAGCGTCACAACTACGATGATGCCTGCGACGAAAGCAAGAGCGGTTCCGACCATCACGAGCGATACCGCGTTTTCCGAGGCGTCCCTGAGAAAGCACCCGCTACAACCGGCCACGCCGAGGACGATCTCCTTACTTTTCGTCGCCGGTCGAAACGGGATACGGCAGCGCGATCGGATCCGTTGCGAGGTTGCTCCTGCCGTGCTCGTCGAAGCGATCGATCCCCAGATCGGAGACGTCGATGAGCTTCGTCTTGCCCTTCACCGCGAGATCCGCCGCGATCTTCGCGACCGCCGGACCCCACATCATCCCGTGGCCAGCGCATCCCGCGATCGTGGTTCCCTCCACAGGAAGACCGTCCGCGCCGATCACGGGGCCGAGGATCGGCATGTGGTCCGGAGTGAACTCGATCGTTGCCGCCCAGGCCTTCCGGATGCCGAGGCCCTTCGTCACGGGAACGAGCGCGTTGAGGCGCTCCTCCATCGTGCGGAGATACGGCCAGTCGATCTCCTTCGCCTCGCCCGGTGTCTCGTCCGGATTGCTCATGCCCCAGAGGAGGCCTCCCTCCTCGAGACGCCAGTAGATGCCCGCACCGACGTCGAAGATCATCGTCTGGCGGTCGACGTCGAAGGCGTCGTGCGGCGACGTCACGACCACCTGGTGACGCGCGCCGCTCGCGAACACCTTCGCTCCGGCTGCTCTGCCGACGTTCCTGAGCAACGGGCCGCCGGTGAGAAGAACGCGCTCCGTCGCGATCGGGCCGGCCGAGGTCTCCACGCCGGTCACTCGCTTCCCGTTCCGCGATTTCTTCAGCCCGAGGAACGTGACACCCTCGCGGAGCTCCACCTTCTTCTGCTGCATCGCGAGGGAGTAGGCGCGCACGTTCCGCGGAGGGTCGATCGCTCCATCGGTCGCAACGTACGAGCCGCCGAGGTGTCCTTCCTTGGAGAGGGTCGGGTTGAGCTCGACGGCTTCCGCCGGGTCGATCCATCGGACGTCGAGGCCCGCCGCCTGCTGCATCGCGACGCGCTCCTTGCCCGCGATCACGTCGTCCTCCGTGTCCGCGAGGATCAGGTAGCCATGCTCGCGGAAACCCGAGTCGGTGCCGAGGAGTCCCCGCTGCCGGTTGTAGAAGTCGATGCTCCACTGCCCGAGCTTGACCGTTCTCGGGTTGCCGCCCTGCGCGCGCACGATCCCGGCGGCGCGGCTGCTCGCGCCCTGTCCGGCGCGCCACTGTTCGAGGACGACGACACCCTTCGCGCCGTTCCCGCGCGCGAAGTAGGAGCCCCAGCCTCCGAGCGTTCCGGCACCGACGACGACGAGATCGGCAACGTCTTTCCTCGACAACGCGTTCTCCTGAACGATCGTCCGGGCGGTGGAGTCTAGTCGGGCGAGTCTCGACGTCGCCCGCGTGGGTTCATCCGTCCACCTGTGTCTCAAGCATCCGGGAGGCAACGTCGATGCTCTCCGTGTCTCTCTCACGGGCTGATGAGGAGAGCGGCGAGATGGTGGGTTCCGGCGCGTTGATCATCGGAGGACTCCTCCCGCTGCTTCCTGCGAGCGGCTTTCTCTTCGGCGCGGAGGTGACGATCGTTCCGGTGCGAGACCCTGAGAGGCGTGCGCGCATACAGCGGGCCTCGTCTGTTGCGGGACGGGTCATTCTGGCCCTGGCTGTCCTACTTCTCTTGGTTGGCGGAGTCGGCCTCATCGTGACCGCCGTGATGTGACTGCGCAGGACTGCGAGCCCGAACGATAACGCTCCACGCGAAGCCCGGTGACGCTGGTCGCCATCCCGGCGAAAATGCTCGACGTGGAAGAGGTGGAGGTCGTCGTCGCCCATCGCGAGCGGGTGACCCTGCGCGTCGGCGACGTCTTCCTGAAGATCGACACTGACCAGGCGCGCACGGACCGCGAGGTCGAGGCGATGGGCCTTGCGCCGATCCCGACTCCGGAGGTCCTCTGGCGGAAGCCGCCCGTGCTCGCACTCTCGGCCCTCCGCGGAACGGCACTCGGCCGCCTCGGTGAGCGCTCGAACGCGTCCGCGGAGGCTTGGGCCGCTGCCGGCGCCGCCGCACGGATGTTGCACGATGCGCCGCTTCCGCCATGGCCAGGCGAAAGCATCGACGAGATCGCATCGCAACTCGAGAGGGAATGCGACTGGCTCGTCACGAACGATGTCCTTCCGACCGAGATGGTCACGCGCAACCGCCGGATCGCTGAGACCGCGCTCCAACCGTGGACGCCAGTATTTGCGCACGGCGACCTGCAGATCACCCACGTGTTCGCCGACGGTGACGAGATCACCGGAGTTATCGACTGGTCAGAAGCGGCCCAAGGCGATGCCCTCTACGACCTCGCCACGTTGACGCTCGGACACGAGGAGCGCCTTGCCGACGTTGTCGCCGGCTACGGCACCGACGTCGACCTCGACGTCATCCGGGCGTGGTGGTCGCTTCGAAGCCTGCTTGCGGCGCGCTGGCTGATCGACCACGGCTTCGATCCGTCCTCGCCAGGTTGCGAGTTCGACGTGTTGAGATCTTCGTCAAGCTGGACGACTGAAGCCTGACCTCACGACCAGAACTCGTCCGACGTGTAGGCGTCGCTCGGGTGCAGCCACGACTCGGTGACCTTGCCGTCCTTGAGGTGGAAGACCTGGACGGTGTTGTCGTGCAGCGTCTTTCCGTTCCGCTCGCCCATCGCGGTGAGGAGCGTCACGGCGTGCTCGTCGTCGGCCAGGATCGCGTGGATGTCGAGGTGGAACGTCCCGTTCGTCAGCTCCATGTTCTTCTGGAGGTTGCCGAACACCTCGTCCTTGCCCCGGAACGTTCCCGAGAGCTCGTTGCGTCCGGGGGTGTGCCAGACGACGTCGTCGGAGAAGAACTCGTTCAGCGTTGCCATGTCGCCGGCTGCGAACGCGTCGTAGCCCTTGCGGACGAGATCCTCGTTGGGATGAGCCATGGTTCCTCCTGACGGTGGCTGGAGTGGCGGGACCGCCATCCTGGGGCCCGACACCTCGCTCGTCAAACGGAGTCACCAGTCCACGGAGCGGACCTAGAGTGAACCCATGCGGACTGAACCCACTCACGTGCCTGCGAGCGGCCCACCCCTTGCGGCGAGGACCCTCCGCGAAGAGCTGTTGATCGTCCTGTCGCTCTCGCTCCTCGCGAGCGCGGCGTTCGCGGTCGTCAGCCTGCTCTCCGGGCCGGTGAAGGGCGCCACGGTCGCCGTCTATCCACAGGTCGGTCTCGCCACACAGCTGCTCGATATCGCGTTCGGTCTGGCACCGGTCTGGCTCGTGATCTATCTCGTCCGCCGGAGCGGTGAGGGCGTGCAAGGCATCGGCCTCGCGCTCGACCGGCCTCTCGGGGACATCGGAGCGGGCGTCGTCCTCGCGGTCGTCGTCGGCGTCGTCGGCATCCTGATCTACCTCGGAGCGGTCGCCCTCGGCGTGAACCGATACGTGATCCCGGTTCCGCTCGGATATTGGTGGACGGTTCCCGTGCTGATCCTCGGCGCGGCGCAGACCGCGCTCCTCGAGGAGGTCATCGTCGTCGGCTATCTGATCACGCGTCTTCGGCAGATCGGATGGAGTCCCGTCGTCGCGCTCGCCGCGAGCGCGGCGCTCCGCGCCTCGTACCACCTGTACCAGGGTTGGGGAGGGTTCCTCGGGAACCTCCTCCTCGGCCTCTTCTTCGGATGGAACTTCCTCCGCCGCAAGCGAACGTGGCCGCTCGTCGTCGCGCATTTCCTCGTGGACGTCGGAGCGGGCCTCGGCTACCTGGCGTTCCGCTCGCATCTCCCCGGCGCCTGACGCGCCCTTTCGACGCCGCCGTTCGTTGCAACGTGCGAACGGAGTGCCACAATGCCGACGCGGTCCCTTGGAGTGAAGGAGGCGTTCCTCCATGGCAGCCGTCCTCGATTACCTCCAGGGCCGCGGCGTCACGTTCCAGGTCATCCCGCATGCTTCGGCGTCCTCTGCGGAGGAGGCTGCCACGCTGATCGGCGTCGATCCCGCGGAGATGGCGAACACCGTCGCGATGATCGAGGGCCTCGACGTCTCCTTGGCCGTGATCCCGGCGAGCGACCGGCTCGACCCACGCGCGGTCGCCGCGGCGATTGGTGATCGAGCCCGGCCCGCCGACCCCGACGAGATCCGGCACGCGTTCCCCGACATCCAACCGCGCGCCCTTCCTCCGCTCGGTTTGCTGCTGCACGTGCCGATGTACGTCGACCCGGCGCTGTACGAGCGGGAGACGATCGTGTTCCCGGCCGGGAGGAGCACGCAATCGATCCGCATCCGCACCGAGGACCTGTTCCGTGGAGATCCCATCGTGGTGACGCCGCTGACCCGCAGGGAACCGGATCAGGTCGTGAAGGTGGAGGAGGCCGTGGAGATCCTCGACCAGTAGCTACTGGAGCTTTCGGGGGATCGAGCGCTCCCAGCTCCGCGACCATTTCGGCTCATCGTTCTCGAGCGCGTCGAGCTCCATCTTGAGGTGGTACGTCGATGCGTCGCTCCGGAGCGTCAGCCGCGCCTCCGTCTTGACGTGCACGTCTCCGTATCGGATGTCGAACGACCCCAGCCCGACCGCGCCGGCGTCGCCGGGATCCTCGGTGGAGACGTCGATCGTTCCCGCGTAGCGCTCGTGCACGATCGTTCCCGGTCTCGCCTCCGCCGGCTCTCCGCCGTGATCGATCGTCGTGGAGGTCCGATTGCCCATCACGTCGTGGTCGACTCGCCAGACGATGCCCTTGCGCGCCTGCGGGTCGGTGTCGGAGCTCGCCGTCGGTCCCTCTCCCATCTCCAGGGTCCGCTCCAACACCGGAGCGAGCTGCGGCTTCTCCGAAACGGGCGTCGGGCCGTTCAGCACCGGCAGCACGAGCGTCGCGTCTCGGCGCCGGAAAGAGATCCCCGCGGGCGTCGGGGGGGCCACGCGTTCGGCCAGTCCGCTCCGGAGAGATCGAGCCGCACGCGGTGGCCCTTCTCGAAGATCCACGACGTCGCTTCGAGCTCCAGCGTCACGCGATACTCGGCGCCGGGCTCGAGCGGCGACGGATCCGTGCGCGACTCCCGCTGCGTGAGGTTCAACAGCCCGCGGGTCACGAGCGCGCTCGTTCCGTCCTCGAAGACGTCGCAGAGCTTCGCGTTCAGGTACGTCACGGGAACCGACGAGCGAAGCGTGATCTCCACGCGTGGATGGCCGAGGATGTCGAGCTCCTCGTCCAAAGGCCCCCAGTCGTAGACGAGCGAGTACGCCTCGTCCTCGCGCTGGTCGATCGGCTGCCCGAACGGGAGATGTCCGGCGCAGGAGATCCACGCCGTCCACCCGACGTCGCCGCGAACCTTCAGAGCGTCGAAGCCGTCACGCGCGACGACGTCGGAGTGCGCCTCCGACAACGCGTACGGCGTCTCCCTCATGCGCTCCAGGGGCCATCCCGGCTCGAACCGCCACTCGCCGCGCATCTCCTCGAGGTCGGCCTTCGGACGAGTGGAGCGTCGCGCGAACAGCACGATCGGCGGCTCCTCGTCGATGCCGTTGCGATCGTCCCTCAGCCAGCGGTCCCACCAGCGCACCATCTCCGGAACGAGGTCGATGTGCGGACCCGGCAGCGACGTGGCGGGAGACGCGTGCGCCCACGGGCCGAACAGCAGCCGCTTCGGACACTGCAACCGCTCCATCGTCCGGAAGGAGTTGTTGCGGTACCCGTCGGCCCAGCCGGCGACGATCATCGTGGCGGCCCAGATGCTCCCGTAGTCGGTGTTGAGCGACCCGTGGTCCCAGTACTCGCCTTTGGTCTGCTCCTCCAGCCAGGTGATCAGCCACGGTTCGTTGCCCTCGAACCGTTCCCGCCAGCGCTCTCGCCAGTTCTCGCCGGCGAGCGCGGGGACGGGCGGCAGCGCGTTCATCGCGAGCATGTACGTCGGATAGTCGATCGTGTCGAGCGCCTTGAAGGCGCCGCCGAAGTAGTGGACGTCGTCCATGTAGCGGTCATCCGTCGCGAAGATCGGGATGATCGCCTTCAGCGCCGGCGGCTGCTCCATCGCCACCTGGATCGAGTTGAAGCCCGAGTACGACGTTCCGAACATCCCGACGTTGCCCGTGGACCACTCCTGGGAGGCCAGCCACTCGATGACCTGCACCATGTCCTTCTGCTCTTCCACCGGGTACTCGTCGGTCGCGAGCCCCTCCGAGGAGCCGGTGCCGCGGACGTCGACGCGCGCGACGGCGTAGCCGAACTCCTCCGCAAGGCGTTCGTACTCGCTCCGGTAGCTCGCGGTGACGTCGTCCTTCCGGTAGGGGAGCGCCTCCAACAGCGCGGGCCACGGGCCTTCGCGCTCGGGGAGATAGAGCGACGCCGCGAGCCGGACCCCGTCTCGCATCTCGATGAAGACGTCGGATTCGGACAAACCGACCATGGGCAGACGAATCCTACCTTCACACGGAATGCCCGCAGGTCATATCCACGAGCCGAACCACTGGCGCGCCTGCCACGCCTTCTCCGAGAGCGGAACCGCCGCGAGGACCGGATAGAAGAAGACGAACGCGGCCAGCGCGACGAGGACGAACGCGACGGTGACGGGGAGGTACGGCCTCGCCCGAGATCCCGCCAGATGGACGGTCGCGAGGTCTCGAGCCATGTACGTCAGCGCGAGGACGAAGAACGGAACGATCGGCAGCACGTAGAAGAAGAACTGCGGCCGCGAGACGAGGAACCACGGAAGGTACTGTCCGACGGCGGCGACGATCACGAATCCCGCGACCCAGTCACGCCTCCTCCGCCATTGGAGCGCGACGTAGGGGAGCGCGATCAGGCTCCCCCAAAAGATCGCGGGGTTGCCGAGGTCGGTGACCTCCGTTCCGGGGCCGGCGAAGTAGTACACGACCGGCCGGCCCACGAAGATCCATTTCCACGCGGGGGAGAGGTACGGGTGGATCGGCTGATGCGTCTTCGGATCGATCCCCTGCAGATGGAAATGGAACGACGCCATCGACTCCTGCAGGTTCCAGAAGTGCCCGAGGTCGAACCCGTTCTGCACCCAGAAGCGCGCGTACGCGACGAGGTAGACCGCGATCGGAACGAGCACCATCCACAGAACGATGCCGAAGCTCTCCTGTTGGATCGCCGCCCAGAGCGGCCGGCGCGTGCGTCCTTTCCGGCGCGTGCGTTCCCAGATGATCGAGATGAGTCCGGCGGCGAGGATCGCGTTGACGCCGGACCACTTCGTCGCGATCGCGCAGCCGAACGCCAGTCCGGCCGCGAGCCTCCACGGCCGGAAGATCGGTGACGGCGGGGGCTCCTGAGGAGGCTCCGTCTCGTCGGTGATCGTCGCCGTCGCGATCGCTCCGTCGGCCTCGAGCGCTCCCTGCGGTTCCGGCGCGACGGAGCTCGGCGCGGCGAAACCGCTCGCGACGTCCGCGGAGACGGGTTCGGACGTTCCGAGGTGTCGCGTTCCCTCTTCCGGCGGCGGCCCCGATCGTCGCTCGATCCACCTTCGGTCGAGCAGGAGGAACACGAACGCGAGCAGGATCCACGTCGTGAGGAAGATGTCGAGCATCGCGGTGCGCGACTGCACGAAGTCGAGTCCCTCGACGGCGAGCAGCAGTCCGGCGACGGACGTCCAGAGCGGTTTCCTGAAAAGCAGCTGCGCGACGACCGCTGTCAACGCGACCCCTGCGGTTCCTGCCACGGCCGCGGCGAAGCGCCATCCGAACGGTGTGTTGCCGAACGCCATCACGCCGAGCGCGACGGCCCACTTTCCGAGCTGCGGGTGCTCCCACGAGCTCTCGCCCCAGACGCCGACCCAGTACTTCTCCGTGTCGCCGTGGATGCCGCACTCCGACGGCGGATAGCCCGCGTACATGCAGCCGTCCTTGGAATAGAAATGCTCGTCGAAGATCCGCTCGGCCGGCGTGGAGAGGTGATACAGCCGCAGGCCTCCCGCGATCGCGGTGACGGCGACGATCGCGACGACGGGGCGGTCGAGCCGGCGAAGGAACTCGTACATCGGACGGTCATGCTAGGGCAGCGGTCGCCTTCCGGAGGCGGCCCGAGCGCCTCCGGCGGGCTCAGCGCGTCGGACGGTCCTCGAGCCGGAAGACGAACCGAACCCCTTGCCAGTCGGCGTCGAGCGCCGCCGACTTGTTGTCGACGAGACCGGCGGCCAGGCCGAGCCCCTGGACCTCCTCGAACGTCAGGTCCGTCACGATCCCGGACGTCTTCTTGGGCCATCCGACCCAGAGCCCGCCGGCCCGATCGAGCGCCCTCACGAGCGGCGGGAAGCGCCTCGCGAGGTCGGAGCGACGCGTCGCGAACAGCACGGCGACGTCGAGCGGTTTCCTCGCGCGGGGGAAGATCACCGCCTCCGCGGGCCACGGAACGAGGAGATCCGTGAACCCCTCGGGAGCTCCGATGAGGACGACGCGGCCACCCTCCTTGATGCCGAGCTTCTTCGGCAGCGGTGTTCCCGAATGGTCCTTCTCCGGCATCGGGCGACGGTAGCTCTGTCGATGCCGTGCCACCATCTAGAGGATGGCCGGAACGCTGCACCTCGTCGGAACGCCGATCGGGAACCTCGGCGACATCAGCCAACGCGCGAAGGAGACGCTCGCGCGCGTCGACGTCGTCGCCGCGGAGGACACCCGCCGTGCCCGGAAGCTCCTGTCCCATCTCCGCGTCCGAGCGGAGCTCACCACGCTCTTCGAGGGCAACGAGCGTTCGCGAACGGAGACGCTGCTCGACGCGCTCCGCGCGGGGCGCGACGTCGCCGTGATCTCCGATGCGGGGATGCCGGGACTTTCCGATCCGGGGTACCGACTGGTCCGCGCGTGCGCGGGCGAGGGGATCGAGGTGCGCGTCGTCCCCGGTCCGTCCGCGGCGATCGCGGCGCTCGTCGTGTCCGGGCTCCCGTCCGACCGCTTCGTCTTCGAGGGCTTCCTTCCGAAGAAGGAGGGAGAGCGGAGCGCCCGCCTGGAGGCGCTCGCCACCGAACGGAGGACGATCGTGCTGTTCGAATCTCCACGGCGCGTGTCCGCTACGCTCGACGCGATCGCGTCGGCCCTCGGGCCGGAGCGGCCGGTGGCGGTCGCCCGGGAGCTCACCAAGGTGCACGAGGAAGTGCTCCGCGGAAACGCCTCGGAGCTGGCGGAGAACCTCCGCGACCAGGAGCTGCGTGGCGAGGTCGTCCTCGTCGTCGGGGGGGCGACGCGAGGCCCGGCCCCGGAGCTCTCGGAGCTCGTCGATGAGGCGGCGGAGCTGACCCGCGCCGGCAGTAAGAAGCGCGAGGCCGCCGCCGAGATCGCGCGCCGGCATCACGTCTCTGCCAACTCGATCTATCGGGCGCTGCTCGAGGAGCGCTGATGCGGTTCCCCGAGCCGCCGGATGGGCTCCCTTCGCCTCCGCGGCCGGCAGAGATGCCGCCCCCGCCGAATCCGCTCGGACCGGGTCTCGGCAGCCCACCTCGATCGCCGTGGTTCCTGCGCGGGGCGTGGCTTCCGGCCGTGCTCGTGGTCGTGCTCGTGGCGGTGGTGGGCGCGGCGATCGCAGGGCCGCTCGTCGCCTCGAGCGACCACTCGGGCGAGTACTCCTTCCTCCAGCGTCGCGCCGACGGCTCGCCCGTGCGATGGGATCCGTGCGCGCCGATCCACTTCGTCACGAACCTGAGCGGCGCGCCGCAGAACGAGTTCGCCGACGTGCAGGAGGCCCTCCGCCGCATCACGGGGGCGACCGGCATCCGGTTCGTCTACGACGGTCCGACCCGCGCGCTTCCGCGCGGCGTTCCGAACGCGAGCGAGGTCGCGACTCCGCCGGGAGAGGATGCGCCGCCGGTGCTGATCGCGTGGCTCGATAGCGAGGAGTTCATCGACGTCGGCGGAAGGAGCTCGCAGGTCGGTCTCGCCGTCACCTCGACCGAGCCCGACGGCTTCTACTACGACACCGGCTTCGTCGCGCTCAACGGCGGACAGGACCTGGTCCCCGGTTTCGGCATCGGGCCGACCTGGGGACCGGTGATCCTCCACGAGCTCGGTCACATCATGGGACTCGGGCACACTCCGGCGACCGACGAGCTGATGAACCCGCAGGAGAATCCCGTCGTCACGGGCTTCGGCGACGGCGATCTCGCGGGTTTGCGGATCCTCGGGCGCCACGGGTCCTGCGCCGCCGCGACTCCCTGACGCCGTTCCTGCGTGACGCGGCCGCGAAGCGCCGCCTCGTTAGGATGGTCCGATGGGACGCGAGACCTTCTATGTGACGTCGGCGATCCCCTACGTCAACGCCGAGCCGCACGTCGGAACCGCCTACGGCCACGTCGCCTGTGACGTCATCGCGCGCTATCACCGTCTCCGCGGCGACGACACCTTCTTCCTGACGGGAACCGACGAGCACAGCCAGAACGTCGCCCGCTCAGCCGAGGAGCAGGGCATCACGCCCCAGGAGTGGGTCGACACGATGGTGCCGAAGTGGAAGGACGTCTGGCGTCGGCTCGACATCTCCTTCGACGACTTCATCAGGACCTCCGAGGAGCGCCACGCCGAGCGCGTCCAGGCGTTCGTCCAGCGTCTCCACGACCGCGGGGAGGTGTACCTGGGCTTCTACGAGGGCCCGTACTGCGTCTCCTGCGAGGAGTTCAAGGTCGACAAGGAGCTCGTGGACGGCAAGTGTCCGATCCACCTGATCCCGGTGGAGCAGCTCCGGGAGGAGAACTGGTTCTTCCCGCTCTCGGCCTACCGGGACAAGCTCCTCGCTCTCTACGAGGACCACCCCGAGTTCGTGGAGCCGGAGACGCGGCGGAACGAGGTCGTCTCGTTCGTGGGAGGCGGGCTCCAGGACCTCTCGATCTCGCGATCCGGCTCGAGCTGGGGGATCCCGCTGCCGTGGGACTCCGCCCACGTCATCTACGTCTGGGTCGACGCGCTCCTGAACTACATCACCGCCCCGGGGTTCGGCACGGACGACCCCCTGTTCGACCGCGTGTGGCCGGCCGACGTCCAGGTGATCGGAAAGGACATCACGCGCTTCCACGCCGTCATCTGGCCGGCGCTGCTGATGGCGGCCGGGCTGGAGGTGCCGAAGACGATCCTCGCCCACGGCTTCCTCTATCTGTCGGGGGAGAAGATGTCGAAGAGCCGCGGGAACGTCGTCCATCCGCTGGAGCTCGTCGACCGCTTCGGCGTCGACTCCTACCGGTACTTCTTCATGCGGGAGGTGCCGTTCGGACAGGACGGGAACTACTCCCTCGAGGCGATCCTCGACCGGCACAACGCCGATCTCGCCAACGGCCTCGGGAACCTGGCGAGCCGAGTCCTCGCGATGCTCGGCTCGAACTACGACGGCGTCGTGCCGGACGCGAACGACCCCTCGGAGGCGGGCGCGCTTCCGGGCCTGGTCGCCGACGTGGTGGAGCGTCTCGACGCCGCGATGGAGACGTTCTCGCTCACCGCCGCCATCGCCGCCGTATGGGAGGTCGTGTCCGAGGCGAACCGATACCTCGTCGAGCGGGCTCCGTGGAGGCTCGCCAAGGAGGGGGGCCACGACGAGGAGCTCGCGGCGGTTCTCTACGCGTCCGCGGAGACGTTGCGGATCCTCGCGGTCCTCATCCAGCCCGTCATGCCGTCCGCCGCCGACCGGCTGTGGAAGCAGCTCGGGATCGCGGAGCCACTCGCCGCCCAGCGGCTGCCGGATGCCGCCCGTTGGGGCGGGCTCGAGGCCGGCACGAAGACGAGCAAGGGCGAGCCGCTGTTCCCGCGCCTCGACGAGTGAGTGAGACTCCGGCGCGCATGCGCCGCTCCCGTCGCGCCGAGCTTCGAGCGCCGGTCGAGCTTCGAGCAGGATCGCGCCCTTGATGTCGGACAACCCTCGAGAGGCCGTCGAGAGAGGCGTCGTCGACACCCACTGTCACCTCTTCCTCCTCTCCGAAGAGCCCGCTGCGGCGGTCGAGGCGGCGAACGCCGCGGGCGTCGATTCCCTCGTCTGCGTCGGCATCGACCCCGAGTCGAGCCGTCGCTCCGCCGAGCTTGCGGAGACGTTCCGCGGCGTCTTCGCCACTGCGGGGATGCATCCGCACACCGCGTCGGAGCTCGACGACGAGGCGGGAGCGTTGCTCGAGGAGCTCCTCTCCAGCCCCCATGTCGTCGGGGTGGGAGAGACGGGTCTCGACCAGTACCGGAAGCTTTCGCCGCCGGAGGACCAGGAGCGCGCGCTGCGTCTCCACGTGGCGCTGTCGCGGGAACACGCCAAACCGCTCGTCGTCCACGTCCGCGAGGCATGGCCGCGGATCCTTGAAGTGCTGGATGAGGAACGAGCCGAACAGGTCGTGATCCACTGCTTCTCCGGCGACGCGGAGATCGCGCGGGAGTGCGTCGCCCGCGGATACTTCCTGTCGTTCGCCGGGAACCTGACGTACCCCGCGAACAAGCCGATGCGCGAAGCCGTTGCGTCAGCTCCGATGGATCGACTCCTGGTCGAGACCGACAGCCCGTTCCTCTCTCCACAATCACGTCGCGGTCGAGACAACTCGCCGGCCTTCGTCGTCGCGGTCGTCGAGGAGATCGCCGCACTCCGCGGCGACACGGTGGAAAACGTCGCGGCCGCCGTGTCGGAGAACGCCGGCCGCGCGTTCCCCGGGCTCCGATAGCGTCTGTGAGCGCCGGTCCGAGGGCTTCCACCGGGGCGAACGGGCGTTCCCGCTCAAGATTGATGTACAGGTTGAGGCTTTGGTAGGGTCCGCCTCGTGAGCTGGAGGCTTCGGCCCGGCCAACGCCGCTTCCCCCCGGAGCCTTCCTTCGATGAGGAGGAAGGTTGGCGGTATCAGCCATGCGGGTGCGCAGACTGCGCGTCCGGCGCGCGATCGCGCGCGCCTCGCTCGCCGGCATGCTTCTCGCCGCGGGCGTCCTCTACATCGCGCTTCAGAAGAACGTCACCTTGGTGGTCGACGGGCAGGCTCGCCCCGTCGCCACCTTCGACTCCAACGTGGGGGAGCTCCTCCACGGCATCTCGCTTGAGCCCGGAGACCACGTCATGCCCTCGCCGTCGACGTCGCTGTCGGACGGCATGGTCGTCGTGGTCTCCCGCGAGACGCCGGCCGCCGCGGCGGCATCGAGCTCTCCGACCGGTGGGGTCTGGGCGGTGGGGGGGGTGAGCGGGGCGCTCCGCGAGGAGCTCCTTGCTCCAGCCGAGACCGCGCTCTCCGCGGACGCGTCCACTGGGCCGTCCACGATCGTCGAGGAACGAGTCGTCGTGATGGGGAAGGTTCGCGACGTGCTCACCAACGCCTCGACGGTCGGGACACTCCTCTCGGCCATGGGGATCGAGCCCGACGGCCGCGACCGCGTCCTCCCATCGCCCAGCACCCCGCTCTCCAAGGCGGCGACGGTTCGCTACGTCGACGTCGACCAGCGCACCCGGAAGGTGACCTCCCCGATCCCGTTCACCACGTACACGACGTACTCCTCGTCGATGGCTCCGGGATCCGTCCACGTCGTCCGCGACGGCAAGCCCGGTCGCTTCGAGCGGACGTACCGCGTGCGGACGATCGACGGCAAGGTCGTCAGGAAGCATCAGATCGACCAGCACGTCGTCGAGACTCCGGTCGCTGAGCACCGCGTCGTCGGAGGAACCGAACCGTCCGCGCCGGCGCCGGTATCGCCGCCGGAGTCCTCGCAGCCCGCCCCCGAGGAGCCGAGCGGAACCGCGAGCGGCGACGGCGTGGAGGTCGGTGACGCCTCCTGGTACAGCTTCGCGCCGGGCTCGGGCTTCACGGCGGCGCATCCGTGGCTTCCGTTCGGGACGCACGTGACCGTCACGAATCTCACGAACGGTCGGAGCGTCACCGTGGTAATCAACGACCGTGGACCGTTCGGCGGGCGAAGCATCGACCTCTCCGAGGAGGCGTTCGCCCAGATCGCGCCGCTCAGCCAGGGCGTCGCGCACGTCCGCCTCACCTGGTAGCGGCGGCGTCGGCCGGCTCGGCGCTCGGTCTCTCCGCGAGCTGGCGGAGCGCCATGGAATCTCCCCGAAGGCGGCCCTCGGTCAGCACTTCCTGATCGATCCGAACCTCGCCGATGCGATCGCCGCTGCCTCAGGGGCGGCTCCCGGGGTCAGCGTCGTGGAGATCGGAGCCGGTCTCGGCTCGCTGACCCGCGCGCTCGCGGAACGGCGAGCGTCCGTCCTCGCGCTGGAGTTCGACCGTGCGCTGATCCCGGCGTTGACGGAGGCGGTCGGAGACCTCCCGGATGTCGCGATCCGTCAGGCGGACGCGACGTCGCTGGCATGGCAGTCGCTGCTCGGGAATGCGAGCTGGCGATGCGCGGCCAACCTTCCGTACAACGTCGGGGTGCCGATCCTGCTGCGGGCGCTGGAGGAGGCGCCCGCGATCGAGGAGTACGTGGTGATGGTGCAGCGAGAGGTCGCGGAGAGGTTGGTGGCCGGCCCCGGGGACGACTCGTACGGAACGACGTCGCTCCGCGTCGCGTACCGAGCCGATGCGGAGATCCTCCGAACCGTTCCGCCGTCGGTGTTCTGGCCGCGGCCACACGTCGGCTCGGCGGTGGTGCGGCTGAAGCCGCATCCGCCCCGTGTGGCGACGGATCCCGGCGTGCTGTTCCGCGTGATCGACGTCTCCTTCGCCGAGCGACGCAAGACGATGCGGAGCGCGGCGCGGCGACTCGCCGTTCCAGCGGATCGCGTCGCCGACACGCTTCGCTCCGCGGAGATCGATCCGGACGCGCGGGCGGAGTCCCTGTCGCTCGATCGCTTCGCCGCGCTCGCGGAGGCGTTGGAGTGAGCGCCGTGACGCGGCGGGCGTACGGAAAGATCAACGTGTTCCTGCGCGTCGTCGGCAAGCGGCGCGACGGCTATCACGAGATCGAGAGCCTCGTCGTTCCGATCTCCCTCGCCGATCGCGTTTCGGCTCGTCTCGCACCGGCGCTCCGCCTGAACGTCTCGGGCAACACGACGACGGGAGTTCCGCAGGGGCCGGCGAACCTCGCGTTGCTGGCCGCGTTGGCTCTCGCGGAGGCATGCGAGCCGTCGGAGGGCGCGGAGATCTCGATCACGAAGCACGTCCCGGCGGCGGGCGGTCTCGGCGGAGGGAGCTCCGACGCCGCCGCGGTTCTCCACGCGCTGAGCGAACTGTGGGAGTGCGAGCTGCGCCCTTCCGCTCTCTCGCGGATCGGAGCGGCGCTCGGCTCGGACGTCCCTGCTGCCCTGCGCGCGGCGCCAGTGGTGATGCGGGGGCGAGGGGAGACGCTTCGCCCAGCCAAGATCGGAGGCACGCAGTGGTGGACGCTCGTCCCGTTCGATTTCCCCGTCCGGTCCCCGGACGCGTACCGGTGGTGGGACGAGGACCGTGAGCGGAGCGGGCCATCTCCGACTGCGTTACTCCGCGCCGCCGCCGCCGGAAAGCTCCGGCGCCTCGGAGAGCTGCTGTTCAACGATCTCGAGGGCCCCGTCCTCCGGCGCCATCCGGAGGTCGCAGAGGTGAAGGAGCGCCTCCTGTCCGCGGGCGCCCTCGGGGCGGTCATGAGCGGAAGCGGCCCGACCGTCGTCGGTCTCGCGGAGGACCGATCGCACGCCCAGCGCCTCGCGCGGAGGTTCGAGGGAGCGAAGGTCGTCTCAGCGCCTCCCGACCGAATGACGGGCGTCGCCCTACCCGCGCGGGATAATCGAAAGCGGTCCGGGGTCGTCTAACGGCAAGACGGGGGCCTTTGGAGCCTCAGATGGAGGTTCGATCCCTCCCCCCGGAGCCAGCGGCTCCTCGCGCCGGCGTCGGGGACGGTGCTCGTCTCACCTGACGACGCGGTACCTCAGGTGCGTGACGCCCGGTGCTTCGACGACTCGCTCCTGTTCCAGCGTGACTCCTGCCAACGCGGCGTCATCGAAGACTCGAAGCCCATCGCCGAGGAACATCGGAACCAGATGGAGATCGATCTGGTCGAGCAGACCGGCGGCCAGATACTGATTCGCGACGCTGGCGCTGCCGCCCACCAACACGTCCTTTCCGCCGGCCGCTTGCTCGGCCATCTCGAGCGCCGTCGTGATCCCCTCCGTGACGAAGGTGAACGGCGGCTCGCCCTCCGCGCCGAGGGGCTCTCTCGCGTGATGGGTGAGGACGAAGACCGGCACCTCGAACGGGTTGCCGCCCCACCAGCCGTCCCACGGCGGATCGCCCCACGGACCGTGTCCACCGCCGAACATGTTCCGTCCGATGATCATCGCGCCCGAGGTGTCGTCTTCGAACACGGCCGTGCTCGCGTTGGTGACGCCTCCCTCGAGACCGGCGAACGGGAACTTCTTGCGGAAGGCGGCGAGCTCCTGCCGCCATTCGCCCAGTCGCTCGCCTCCGTCCCCCAGGGGGTTCTCCGGACTCTGGTTCGGTCCGGCGCTGAAGCCGTCGAGCGACGTCGAGACGTCGTAGAGCAGTTGAGTCATCGGAGGACCCCCCGGTGCGAGATGCAATCGTAAGCGGCTCGAGCTCATCATCCGAACGCCGAGGCGAGCACGCGTTCGGGTCGTCGACTGGGACTAGGCGAGGCGGCGGTCCTCCGCCCACCTCGTGAGCTCCCGCCGGTTGGAGAGTTGGAGCTTCCGCAGAACCGCCGACACATGCGTCTCCACCGTCTTGATGGACAGGTGCAGCTCGCTTGCAACCTCCTTGTACGTATAGCCGCGAGCGATGTAGCGGAGGACCTCGCGCTCCCGCGGCGTGAGCTGGTCGATCTCGGGGTCGATCGGGGGCGCCGAACCTGCAAACGCATCGAGCACGAACCCGGCCAGGCGCGGCGAGAACACCGCGTCCCCGTCGTGGACCCGCCGGATCGCGTCGACGAGCTCCGCCGGCTTGATCGTCTTGGTGACGTAGCCCCGCGCGCCTGCGCGGATGGTCGCGATCACGTCCTCTGCGGCATCGCTCACGGACAACGCCAGGAATCTCACGTCTGGAGAGGATTTCGCGACCGCCTCGATCACCTGCGTTCCGCTCCCTTCCGGGAGATGCACGTCGAGCAGCACGACATCGGGTGAGGACTTCTGGATGCCAGTGATCGCCTCGGGAATGCCGGATGCCTCGCCGACGATCTCTACCTGACCACGCAGCTCGCTCCGGACGCCCGAGAGGAACAGCTGATGGTCGTCGACGAGGAAGACGCGAAGGCTCAGTGCGCGGCCACCTGGAGTCGGACCTCGGTGCCGCTCCCAGGCGCGCTCGTGACCGATGCCTGACCGCCGTACCGCGCGAGTCTCCCTTCGATGGAGTCCGCGATGCCGCGCCGATCGGAGGGAACGCGGAGCCGGTCGAATCCGGAGCCCTGGTCCCTGACGTATCCCGTGATCACGCCGTCGACCGTCTCGAGGTAGACGGAGACGCGTCCGGCGCCTGAGTGCGCGGCGGCGTTCACCATCGCCTCCCGCGCGGCGAGCACCAGTGCGCCGCTCGGCTCGTTCAGGCGGCATTCGCCCACCGTGACGACGTCGATCGTGACGCGGTGGCTCCGCTCGACCTCCGCGGCGGCGTCGTTCACCGCTGTGGAGAGGAGCGTGTGATCGGCGGCGCGCGCGCCTCCGTAGAGCCACGAACGCAGCTCGCGTTCCTGGGACCGTGCGAGCGACGCCATCTGCCGCGGCTCCTCGGAGCGCTGGATCAGCGCGAGCGTCTGCAGGACCGAGTCGTGGAGATGCGCGGCAACCTCTGCCCGCTCCTGCGAGCGGATCCGCTGCCGACGCTCCTCCGTCAGTTGGCGCGCGAGCCGCCAGAACAGAGGGCCCACGATCACCGCGATCGCGACGACGGTCGCGACTCCGACGAGGGGCGCGTTCAGCGAGAGGAAACGCGGATCGTTCGCTGTCAGGAACCCCCCGATGCCAGCGACGATGAGGAGCGCGCCGGCGAGGACGCGCAGGCGGGGGAGCGCGACCGAGACGGCGTTCCTCCAGGTCTCCGGCACGCGGTGAACGAGCCACGCCGCGCTGCGACCCGAGCCCTCAGTCCGTGTCCACATCACGGCGGAGCCCGCTGCGACCAGCACGGCGGGCCACACGAAGCGATCGCCGATCCAGAGCCCTGCCTGACGGAGGAGCACAAGAAGCCCGAGCGTCACGAGTCCGACCGCGGTTGCTTGTCGCGCGCTCGTCCGTGCGGGGACCGCCGCCGTGGAAGCAGGCGCCGAAGCCAGCCATGCGAGGAGATAGAGAACGACGCCGATCCCGGCGGCGAGGGAGAGGGCGACGAAGCACAGGCGGACGACCGTCGGGTCGACGCCGAGGCGTTCCCCGATGCCGCCCACTACGCCGGTCAGGACGCGATCGCGGCTGCTTCGAGCGAACAGGCGTCGCGAGACATCGGGAGTCGGGGATGCTTCTCGATCCATCGCGCCTCCGCGCTGCTGCGGGTGCCGATTCTCCCATAGGCCTTCTTCGGAACACATCGGGGGGACGTCCCCAGACGGCGCAAGCACCCGCCAGGGACGGTTCAGGGTGTTCCCCCGATGTCGGGACCTCCAAGCATCGCGATGATGAGCAGCGATGCAGACCGAAGAGCGAAGCCTCACGAGGCGCAGGAACGGACGGCTGATCGCAGGCGTCGCCGGTGGCCTCGCGGATTACACGGCAACGCCCGTGGCCTGGTGGCGCTGGGGGTTCGTCGCCGTCGCTCTCACCGGCTGGCTTGGGTTCTTGATCCTCTCGCCCGTTGTGATGGGCCGCGGTGATTCGGTCGGTCGTCTCGGTTCCCTCATCGTGCTGTTCGCCGGCGGTATCGCGGAGTGGATCTACATCGCGATGTGGATCCTCGTCCCGCGCGTCGACCTTCCCCGGCTGGCGAGCTTCTCCGAACGGCTCGAGACGCGGTCCGGCCGGATCGGACTCGGCCTGGCGATCTTCGCCGCCGGGCTCGCCGGCGCGTGGTTGCAACTCTGGGGAGGTGCCGTGGCGCTCGCGTCACTCCTCATCGGCGCGGGGGTCGCGATCTTCCGACGCGGAGGGGAAGAGGAACGCACCAAGGAGGAGGTTTCGTGGAACGCCGGCCCCGAGGCGACGGCGACGCCTTCGCCGGAGACGACGGCCGTTCTTCCGCTGCCACCTGGCGGGAGAGACCGACGTCCTCGGGTCAAGAAGGAGCGGTCGAAGCTCGGATGGCTCGCTCTTGGACTCGCGTTCGTGGTCGGCGGCCTGGTCTGGCTGCTCGATGCGAGCGGCACAACGCACGTCTCCGCATCACAGACGATCGCGGCGCCGGTTCTCGTGCTTGCGATCGGACTCCTCGTCGGTTCCGTGCTCGGGCACGCGAAGTGGACGTTCCTATTCGCGCTCCTCCTCGTTCCCGCCATGATCGTCGCGGGGGCGATCGGGATGCCGCTGACCGGCACGTACGCGAACCGGACGATTCACCCGACGACCGGGAGTGACCTCCAGTCCAACTACGTGCAGACTGGAGGAGAGCTCGACTTCAACCTCCAGGACCTGCTGCCCGCAGCGAATCCGGCGCCTATCCACGCGACTCTCGGCGTGGGCCAGATCCGCGTCCTCACGTCTCCCTGCGTTCCAATCGACGTCACGGCACATGTGAACGCGGGACAGACGTCACTATTGCGCGTTCCCGGACACGGTGAGGGAGGGTTCTCCACGACGAGCGTCGTCCGCACGAACGGTTCCGACCCGATCGTGATGGATCTCCACGTCGGGATCGGGGAGATCGACGTGGAGCGCGGCTACCTCACGAAGAAGCAACGAAAGGCGTGCGGCTCGTGAAGCGACATCGATTCGATCCTCTCTCATTCCTTCTCGGCGCGGCGTTGCTCGTCGTGGCGCTGCCGTTCCTGCTCAGCGGCGACTTCCCCGTGATTCGCCCCTCGCGCATCTGGCCCCTCGCGGTGATCGGCGTCGGGATCGTTCTCGGCGGATGGGCGCTCGCGAGTGTGCTGGGAAGCCGGTCCCGACCGGTGCCCGATCGAGATCTTCCTCCGCCGGCGAGGCCGGAGTAGGGTCCGGCACGCACCGGAGCGCGAGCCAGCTCGGTTGCCAGCCGAGCCTGTCGCCGGTACAAAGGACCCGCCACCGACCCAGGACACGCCCTGTGCCGAAGAAAGGCTCCCCCTCCCTCGCGGTCGTCGTGCTCGCTGCCGGCAAGGGCAAGCGTCTGAAGTCCCAGACGCCGAAGGTCCTCCATCCGATCTGTGGCCGGCCGATCCTCTGGCACGCGCTCCAGGCCGCGCAGGCATTCAAGCCGAAGACGATCGCGGTCGTCGTCGCGAACGGCGGTGAGGTCGAGGAGGCGGTCCGCGCCTGGGACGTGAAGCCCGAGCCTGTCTTCGTCGACCAGGGCACGCCGCTCGGAACCGGCCACGCCGTCCTCGTCGCAGAAGACGCCGTACGCCGCGCGGACGAGGTCGTCGTCCTCCCCGGAGACGAGGCGCTCGTCACCGGTCCGATGCTCAAGGCGGTCCTGCGTCGCCACCGTCGGCGGAAAGCGACCGCCACCGTCCAAACGACCGAGCTCTCCGACGCGAAGGGCTTCGCGCGTGTCGTTCGCGACGGAGACCGCCTTCTCCGACTCGCGGAGGACGCCTCCACCGACCCGGAGGTCGCGGCGATCCGAGAAGTCGCGACGTGCGTCTACGCCTTCCGCCGCAAAGACCTCTTCGCTGCGCTCCCGATCCTCGACACCGACAACCGGCAGCGGGAGTACTACCTCTCCGACGTCCCGGGCATCCTGATCGACAAGGGTGAGCTCGTCGTCGTCGAGCAGGCCGATCTCGGCGGTGCGCTCGGCGCCAACTCCCGCGCGGAGCTCGCGAGGGCCGCCGCCGTCATGCGGAACCGCATCAACGAGGAGCACATGGCCGCCGGGGTGACGCTCGAGGATCCGCTCTCCACCTACATCGACGCGGAGGTCCGCATCGGAGTCGATTCCACGATCCGCCCGAACACCCATCTGGAGGGCGCCACGCGGATCGGGAAAGGTGCCACGATCGGTCCGTCCTCCCGGCTGGTCGACAGCTCCGTCGGCGACGGCTCGGAGGTGCAGTTCTCCGTCGTCCGCGGAGCGACGATCCGCGCGGGCGTCGACGTCGGGCCCTACGCCTCTGTCCGTCCGGGCACCGTTCTGGAGGACGGTTGCAAGGCCGGCAGCTTCGTGGAGATCAAGGCCTCCCGCATCGGGAAGGGTTCCAAGGTGCCGCACCTCTCCTATGTCGGCGACGCGACGATCGGCAAGGGCGTGAACGTCGGCGCCGCGACCGTCACGGCCAACTACGACGGCTACGACAAGCACCAGACCGTGATCGATGACGACGCGCGCATCGGTTCGGATACCATGTTGGTTGCACCGGTTCGCGTCGGAAGGGGCGCCGTGACGGGAGCGGGATCCGTCATCACGCGGGACGTTCCGCCGGGGTCGCTCGCGGTGGAGCGATCCGACCAAAGGAACGTCGAGGGCTACCGCAAGCGCAAGGACCGGGAGCGTCGGGGGCGGACGAAGCAGTAGGGGGCACGAGTCCGGCTGCACGGAGGAGGACGCCGCGTGGAGATCGTCACCAAGAAGCACATGATGCTGTTCTCCGGAACGGCACATCCCCAGCTCGCGGAGGAGATCGCGAAGGATCTCGGGATCAAGTGCTCCGCGCGCACGCTCCGCCGGTTCGCTTCGGGGGAGATCTACTGCCGTGCCGAGGAGAGCGTCCGCGGCGCCGACGTCTTCGTCCTGCAGACCCACTCCGAGCCGGTGAACGAGATGCTCATGGAGCAGCTCATCATGATCGACGCGATGAAGCGCGCCTCGGCGAAGCGCATCACGGCGGTGGTTCCCTACTACGGCTACTCCCGACAGGATCACAAGGGACTCTCGCGCGAGCCGATCTCCGCCAAGCTCGTCGCGGACATGCTCACTGCGGCCGGAGCCGACCGGATCATCTCCGTGGATCTCCACTCCGGTCAGATCCAGGGGTTCGTGAACTATCCGTTCGACCACCTGACGGCGCTCCCGGTGCTCGCGCGACACCTCGAGGAGGAGGTGCTGAGCCACGACCACGACCTCGTCGTCGTCGCTCCGGACGCCGGCCGGATCAAGACCGCCGAGCGCCTCGCGAAG
This sequence comes from Actinomycetota bacterium, assembly GCA_045805285.1. Classification (GTDB taxonomy): domain Bacteria; phylum Actinomycetota; class UBA4738; order UBA4738; family JBJMLN01; genus JBJMLN01. The sequence goes on from JBJMLN010000135.1 coordinate 75,798, forward strand.
TACCTCTCCGCCGACCTGGCGTACGTTCACAAGCGCCGGTCGCGCCACGAGGCGCACAAGATCGAGGAGATGGGCGTCATCGGAAACGTCGACGGCCGCCCGTGCGTGCTCGTCGACGACATGATCGACACCGCGACGACGATCGCGAAGGGAGCGAAGGTGCTGGCGGAACACGGCGCCGGCCCGATCTCCGTGGCGGCGACGCATCCGGTGCTCTCGGGCAAGGCCGTCCAGAACCTCGAGGAGGCGCCGATCAAGGAGGTCGTCGTCACCAACACGATGCCGGTTCCGGAGGAGCGCCGGTTCGACAAGCTGACGGTCCTTTCCGTCGCCGGTCTGGTGGCGGACGCGCTCCGCGCGGTGTTCGAGGACACCTCGGTCTCGGAGATCTTCCAGGGCGACAACCAGCCGTAGGCCCGCGGCTCGCGGCCGGTACAATCCCAGGACCGACCCTGGACCCGATCGCAGGAGTTCCCTCATGGAGTTCAAGCTCGAAGCCGAGAAGCGAGACGACACCGGAAAGGGCGTCGCCCGCAAGCTCCGTGCGCGCGGACAGGTGCCGGCGGTGCTGTACGGCCACGGCATGTCGCCCGTTTCCGTCTCGGTGGACGCGAAGGACCTCGGTCACGCGCTTCACACCGACGCGGGCGCGAACGTCCTGGTGGACCTCCACGTCGGGTCGGACAAGCACCTCGTCCTCGCCCGTGAGATCCAGCGGAACCACATGCGCGGCGAGCTCCTCCACGTGGACTTCGTGGTGATCCGCCGCGACGAGACGATCTCGATCCAGGTCCCGATCGTGGTGGAGGGGGAGTCGCCAGGCGTGAAGCAGGGCGGCGTCGTGGAGCACCACTTGTGGGAGCTCTCCGCCGAGTCCCTCCCGGGCGACGTTCCGCAGTCGATCGTCGTGGACCTCTCGAAGCTCGAGATCGGCGACAGCTTCCACGTCGGCGACCTTCCGAAGCTCCAGGGCGTCACGATCATCACCCCGGCGGAGGAGACGATCCTCTCCGTCGTCACGCCGCAGGTGCTCGAAGTCGCTGCGGAGGGCGAGGAAGCCGCTGCTGTCGCCGAGGGCGAGCTGGGCGCGGCCGCGGAGGGCGAGGGCGGCGAGGCCGCCGCCGAGGGTTCGTCCGAGGCGCCCGCCGAGGAGGGTGGCGGCGGCGAGGGCTGATCGCCCGAGCCGTCCCGTTCCGCTCGTTCCCCGCCGATGACCTGGCTCGTCGCCGGTCTCGGCAATCCCGGAGACAGGTACCGGGGGACGCGTCACAACGCCGGAGC
>JBJMLN010000136.1:0-13232 GCA_045805285.1 Actinomycetota bacterium
TCGTCGCGGAACTCACGCTCGCCGTGCTGTTGTTCGCGGACGCCGCGACGGTGGCCCTCCGCGACGTGGAGGCGGACGTTTCCATCCCGGCGCGTCTGCTGTTCGTCGGGCTGCCGCTCACGATGCTCGCGGGAACGCTCATCGCACGCATCGCGTTCCCCGGCGACGGCTGGGCGACCTCCGCTCTGATCGCCGTGATCCACCAGCGCTCCAGGCGTCCGGCGACGAACGCGTACACGGCAAACGCCGCCGACAGGATCGCGATCCCGGTCATCTCTCGCACCCCCGGGGCGGATGGTATGCCCGCCGGATCTCCACGCCGCCCAGGTGACGCTTTCTCCTCTTTCGGATCAGGGGGCGACCTCCACGTCATGGTTGAATCGACTCGGCGGCCGGTATGCTCCCTCGATGCCAAAAGCCATCCGTATCGCACTCGTCGCTGTCGCCTTCGTCGCGGCAGCTTGCAGCTCGAACTCCTCGTCTTCGTCCGGTACGACCACGACGCCGAGCGCCGCCGCGCCGACTTCAGCGTCGGCAAGCACGACGCCGGTCGCCGACTACGCCGCGGGCGTCCGCACGGCGATCTCCTCGTTCCGCACTGACGTCCAAAAGGAGCAGTCGTCGTTCAACCCGAACACATCCGACCTGTCGGCGCTGAAGAAGAGTTGGATCACCTTTCTGAGCGGGATGCAGAAGTCGGTGCAGACGCTCGTCGCCGACATCGACGCGCTCGGAACGCCCGACGTCTCCAACGGCCAGGAAGCCGCGGCGACGATCAAGGCCGATTTCCAGAAGCTCCAGGACGACATCCAGACGCTGAAGGACAAGTCCGGCTCCCTGTCCACGAACGACGCGACGACGTTCGTCTCGTCGTTCCAGACGATGATCAAGCAGTTCCAGACCGACATGGCTGGGTTCGGACAGGATCTCCAGACGATCGGCGCGAGCATGGATACGGCGTTCGCGAACGCGTCGGAGTGCAAGGGCCTGATCGGAGGCGGCTCGGCCTCGCCGTCGCCGTAACTCACGACGTCGGCTCGGCCTCCGTTTCGCCGGTTAGCCGGGGCCGCGATCGAATCGGAGGTGAACGACGGTGGATGACCTCGATCTCGACACCGCGCACTACCTGACCGCCGGAGTGGCTGTTTCCGCCGTGGCCGGGGCCGCAGGGTGGCTGGTGTATCTCGTGGCAGAGGCGATCACGACCGGGGCGATCGGGATCCCCGAGCACCAGGGAGCCCGAGCGAGCACCTTCCTGACGGGCGGCTCGATCTTCCGTACCGGTTTCGTGGCCGGGCTCGTCGCGACCGCCGTCCTCTGGATCTTGATCCTGCTCGTTCCCACGCCGACGCGGTTCTTCGCCTGGCTCGGCGTGCTCGTGACCCTCGCCGCGACGGTGCTGCCGTTCACGTATCACGTCACGAACGCGAGCAAGTTCTGGCTCGCAGCGATCAACCTGGTGACGGGCCTGGTGATCGTGAGCCTACTGGTCGGCATCGTTCCGAAGGTGACGACACATCGCGCGACCGGGTGAGATAGGGGAGTAGGCGAGCACCCACCGGGTAAGGACACTCCCCGAAGGTTTCCGGTCCCCCCGAGGAGGCGACCCACAATGGCCGTGATGGCGATCCCGAACTTCGAGCGATTCTTCGCGAGGCCGCCGGGCTGGACGTCGACAAGGACGACCTCAAGCGGTACAGCGACTTCGTGAACGTGAAGCTCCACGCCCTTCATTGGCGCGGCCGGCAGCGAAGGCGAACGGTCGCGACGTGATCGAGCCGTGGGATGTCCCGATCACGAAGGCCTCCAGTGAATGCGTCCGCCGCTACGACAAGATGGAGGACGTCGGGCTCGCGCCGGTGCTCGAGCAACTGGCGCAGCTCGACCCCGGACTACAGCGAGGGACTCGGCAACGCCTCCCCGAGATCGTGGGCGGCATCAGCGTCGCGCTCGCGGACAGCTTCACGATCATCGATGCCAAGCTCGTGAACCCGGCGACCGAGCACTGGGAATGGGCCTTTCGCCTCTTCAACCTCCTCCTGTAGCGGCGCCACGAGGGTAAGGTGGACGCATGGCCTACGTGATCGCCGAACCGTGCATCGACGTGAAGGACAAGGCGTGCGTCGACGAGTGTCCCGTCGACTGCATCTACGAAGGGCCACGGATGCTCTACATCCAGCCCGACGAGTGCGTCGACTGCGACGCCTGCGTGCCTGTCTGCCCGGTGACGGCGATCTTTTCGGAGGACGATCTCCCGGCGGAGTGGAAGCAGTTCGCGCAGGTCAACGCCGAATACTTCACCGAGGCGGTATCGGGGCTCGGCGCCCCCGGGGGGGCAGCGCAGGTCGGCCCTTCCGCGGTCGACCATCCCGTTGTCGCGAACTGGAGCTTGCCGGAATAAACCGGTTGGGGTCCGTAGCTAGCGGGAGGGCAGGGATTCGAACCCTGGAGCGAGTTGCCCCGCTAACGGTTTTCAAGACCGTCGCCTTCGTCCGCTCGGCCACCCTCCCGCATGCCGAGTCTAGCTGCGAGTTCCGACGCCGGCCGACGCGCGTCGCTCGAACCAGATCGCGATCCTCGGCGAATGTTCGAGGCACGACCGGAACGCGTTACCGCCTCGGCCCTTCAGGGTATGGCTGCGCGTACCGAAGTAGGCCGAACCACACTCCCGAAGGGATATCGATGCGGATCGTCGCATCCGAAGAGACACGACAATTCGTCCGAAGGGCCGGCGGGCTCGTCTTCGTCTGGCCCCGGCGGACGATCGCGAATCGACTCGCGATGACGACGCTGGAGACCTCGTGCGAGCCGCCGGCGGACGCGCTCGACTTCCGCCGGTTCGAGGCCGGGGGGTTCCTCGCCTTCCTTCATCCTTCGATGCAGAAGCTTCCGCGTCACCTCGAGCTCGAGATCCGCGGATGGCGTCGCCGTCGCGTCGCGGCGTACTGGGACGGCCTTGCCTACGTGATGTAGGCATCGCACGCGCGCCGTAGGCACGCGACGCGCTCAAGGCGCGCGGCATTCGTGCCGACTTTCTCTAGAACGACCCAACCCCATGTCTATGCAGTCAGTAGAGCCTCCGCCCCGCGACACGCAGTCGCACCAGGCCGGTCAGCTCGAGGCTGCCCTCTCTCGGTCGGCGGAATCGGAGGGCACCTCCGGCGGTCCGGCCATCACGTACACGGAGACGATCGACGAGGGCAACACCGTCTCGATCAGCCCTGAGGTGGAGGACATCCTCGGCTTCACGCCTGAGGAGTGGATGGGTAACAACATCTGGACCCAGATCCTTCATCCCGAGGACCGGCACCGCGTCGTCACCGCCTGCCATGCCGCGAACCGCGCGCGCCAACCGTTTCGCGACGAGTACCGGATGATCACGAAAGACGGCCGCATCGTCTGGATCCGCGACGAGGCGGGAATCGTCTGGAGCTCCAACGGGGAGCCGATGTGCTGGCAGGGCAGGATGCTCGACATCACCTCCGAAAAGGAAGCGGAGTAGCGCCGCCTCCGGCACGTCCGCACGTCGCAACTGTCCACCTCCGGCTCGCGTCGACACCGACCCGATAGAGTCCCTCTCGCCGGACCGTGCTGAACGGAAGGAGTTCGACGTGCTGATCCTGTTCATCATCGTGTGGGGCATGGCGGTCGGATGGGTGGCCCACTGGATCGTGAACCGCAACGAGCCCGTCAACTGGGCCGAGGCGCTGATCGCGGGTCTCGTCGGCTCTTTCGTCGGGGGGCTGATCGCGAGTCTCATCGCAGGAGACGGACTCGCACTTCGGGCGAGCGGCATCATCGGCTCGATCGTCGGCGCCGTGATCGTCCTCCTCGTCGTGCAGATGATCCGCGGACGTTCCCGCAGCACCGGGCGCAGTCGGTAGTCAGTCAGCTGCGGCCGTCGACGGCCCGACGTTTTTCCGGAGCCATGCGGTGATCGGCTTCGAGACCTCGAAGAACCGCTCAACGCGTTCCCTCGCTCGCGCGGTGCCGAGCCATGCGGCGACTGGCCACTCCTGCCACGACGCGACGCCCTTGTAACGGAGAAGCTCGATGCGGGGATGCTCCTTCGGATAGCCCTGCGGCGCGCTCTTGAGCTTTCCGTGGCCCTCGAGTTCGGCGCCTCCCTCACGGATCTCCGCGGCGATCTGCTCCAGCTTCTTCCCCGTGCGGTCGGCATCGACGGCGTCCCGGTAGCGCTGCAGCTGATCGGGCGACATCTCCCACGTGCCCGCGCCGGCGCCGAGTCCGGAACTCGAAAGCGAGATGTAGCCGTCGCCGATCGTCGCCGCGATGTTCGTCTTGTACGGAGACTTGTCCTTGCTGAAGCGGACGTCCCGGTAGGGGCGGAAGATCCTCCACGCGCCCCAACGCGGCTCGAGCTCGGCGAGGAGCTCCTCCATCGGTGCGCGCACGTCGTTGTCGTACGTCGCCTTGTTCCGCTGCCAGTAGGCCTTGGTGTTCTCCTCCTCGAGCCCGTCGAAGAACTCCAAAGCCTCCGCCGGCCAGCCCTTGAACGCCATCGGCACGAACTCTACTCGCGAGCGCTGCCCCTCATCCGGCACATGGAGTTGAATGGCCGGACACACCGGACTATTCGCGACGCCGGCGGCCCGGCGACGGAGGAGACCTCGTGGCCGATCGCGCAGAGGCTCCCGAGCCCATCTCCCCGCCGGGCGACACGCCGGAGAGCGGGCCACCTCCGTGGCTCCACGAGACCATCACCCGATCGATCTGGACGGCGGTCGGGATCGTCCTTCTGACACTCGCCGGCATCTGGTTCGCGAACCAGGCGCGGAGCCTGATCCGCTATCTCGTGATCTCGCTGTTCCTCGCGCTTGCGTTGGAGCCCGCGGTCAACTGGTTCCACGAGAGCGTGGATGGCGACGCGGAAGCGCGACGGGGCCGCTCCTGGCCGGCTTGTTCCTCGTGTTCCTCGTCATCGGCGCGATGGTCGTTCCGGTGCTCGTGTCCGGGATCAACGGCATCTCCGATTCGATCCCCTCCTACGTGCGGCAGCTGAACGACTTCACGCAGGTGCACTTCCACAGCACCGCCGTCTCGGCGTCGAGCACCGCCGAATCCGAGCAGGCGGCACAGAGCGTCACCAACTACCTCAAGGAACATTCGGGCGACATCCTCGGCGCTGTCTCCGGCGCGGTCAGCGCCGTCTTCGCGCTGTTCACGATCGGACTGTTCACCTTCTACATGGCCGCCAACGGTCCGAAGATCCGCCGCGCGGTCTTCTCGCGAGCACCGCCGGACCGCCAGGAGCGTTTGAACTGGGCCACCAAGACCGCGATCGAGAAGATGGGCGGTTACCTCTATTCGAGAGTCCTCCTGGCGCTTGTCAACGGCGTCCTCTTCTTCATCACGCTGCTCGCTGTGGGATCTCCGTACGCGGCACCGATGGCGGTGTTCGAGGGCATCGTGGCGGAGTTCATCCCGATCGTGGGCACGTACATCGCGGCGGCGGTGCCGCTCGTCGTCGTGCTCGCGGCGACGGGCCCGACGGCAGCGATCATCGTGCTCGTCGAGGTGATCGTCTACCAGCAGATCGAGAACTACGTCCTGAGCCCACGCATCAGCCAGAAGACGATCGAGCTCAACGCGGGTGTTGCCTTCGCCGCCGCGATGGCTGGCGGAGCCGTCGGAGGCTTCATCGGAGCCTTCTTCGCGCTTCCGATCGCCGCCGTCGTGCAGGCGTTCATCTCGCAGTACTCGAAGCGTTACGACGTCATCGAGACGGAACTGACACGCGACGTCGCGCCCGGCCCCCCACGCGAACGGCGAAGGCCTCCCTGGAAACGGCGCGACCCCGGCGAAGGAGAGCCGCCCACGCGGGAATAGACTCCACCGCGTGAGCATCACCTCGGACGCCCCCCGTGACGGAACGCCGGCCGCGCCTGATCGTCCGCGATCGTGGCTCGTCCGGCACTTCGTCGCCGCCGACAGCTACGGGCTCGTCTTTCTCCTCATCGTCCTTTCGTACGTGCTCGCGGTCACCGTCCATGGGTCGGAAGCACCGTCCGTCGTCCTGTTCGTCCAGATCGCGACCGTCTGGTTCTCCCTGCGGACGTCGCAAGCGCATCGGACGCTCCTCGGCGTCGCGAGCGTGCTCCTCCTCGTGGCGGCCGCCGTCGCGATCATCGGCCTGTTCACGGGAACGTCGACGTGGCCGCTCAAGGCCGTCTTCCTCATGAGCTGCCTCCTCTACACGGTGGCCCCGATCTCGATCGTGCGCCACATCGCGTTCCGCGAAGCGGTCGACCGGGAAACGATGCTCGGCGCGATCTGCGCGTACCTGCTGATCGGGATGGCGTACGCGTTCATCTACCTGGCGATCGGATCCCTCCAGGCAGCTCCCTTCTTCGGAGCGAACGGCGCCGCGGCGGCGAGCCAGACCCTGTTCTTCAGTTTCACGACGCTGTCCACCACCGGATACGGCAATCTCGTGCCCGCCGGTCAGCCGGGCCAGTCGCTCGCCGTATCGGAGATGATCCTCGGCCAGCTCTTCCTGATCACCGCCGTCGGGAAGATCGTGACGGCATGGCGTCCGAAGGCATGGAGTCGCGCGTCAGATGCAGGCACGGACACGGGCGCGGACGCCGATGCCGCGCCGCCTCAGTCCTGAACCGTGACCGTCCGCGGAAGCCGGAGCGACACCATGAAGCCAAGAAGGGCGAAGACGCCGAGGACGGCCATCGCGATCGCGTAGGCATTCTTTCCGTCCGCGACGTCGGCGACGACGATCGTCCCGGCGATCGCCGTTCCGAGCGAGGAGCCGAGGTTGGAGATGCTCCGCGAGAGCCCCGAGATCTCGCCCTGCTGCTCCTCGCGGAAGCTCGACTGAACGACGTTCACGGACGGCGTGAGCATCACGCCGACCCCGACCCCGACGATGAAGAGTCCCGGGAGGAACACGACGACGTTTCGCACGTTCACCACAGGACCGACGAGGAGAATGATGCCCGCCACCGTCGCGGCGAAGCCGGCGAGGATCAGCGTTCGCTGCGCGAACCGCTTCGCGAGGCGCTCCGCGACGAGCGAGGACAGCAGCACCCCCGCCGTCGCCGCCGTGAAGACGGCGCCCGTTCGGATCGCGCTGTAGCCGCGTACCACTTGGAGGTAGACCGACACGGTGAAGGCCATGCCCATCAGGATCAGCCACTGGAGGTTCTGGGTGACCAGGCCAAGGTTCGATGTCCGATTGCGGAACAGGCTGGTCGAGAGCAGCGGGAGCTCTCCCGCTCGCTCGCGCGCGCGGATGTGGACGAAGAACCACGCGAGCAAGGCGATGCCGGCGACCATCAGAGCGATCGTGAGCGTCCAGTTCGTGCCCGCCTGCAGGATGCCGATGACGACCAGGACGAGGCCGAGCGCGGAGAGGATCCCTCCCAGCACGTCCGGCGCACGCGTCTGCAACGGTGACGGAGGATCGACGATCTTTCGGCTCAGGACGATGATCCCTCCGACGATGAGCGCCTGAAGCAGGAACGATGCGCGCCAGCTGATCGCCGTCGTGATGAAGCCGCCGATCAGCGGACCCGCCGCGGCGCCCGCGCCGGCCATGCCGCTGATCAGCCCGAACGCCTTCGCGCGGGAGCGGATGTCGGGGAACAGCATCGTGGTGAGGATGTAGACGGGCGGGATCAGCAGCGCCGACCCAACTCCCTCGAAGAGGGAATACCCGACGATCAACAGCGGAAGCCCTCGGGAGAGCGCGGCGATCACGGCTCCGACTCCGTAGATGGAGAGTCCGATGATCAGGCACTTCTTGCGGCCGATCCGATCGGTCAGCTTGCTCCCGAGGATCATCAGCGCCGCCATGGTCAGCAGGAACAGCGTGATCGCGGTCTGAACGCCCTGGACGGTCGTGCCAAGGTCCTTCGCGATGCTGTTGATCGCGACGTTCATGTTCGATCCCGCGAAGCTGCACACGAACTGCGCCGCCGCGAGCGGCACCAGCATCCGCTGCGGCGAGATGGAAACGTTGCGGTCGCTCACGAGATCTCGTTCCGGAACGTCACACGCCCTCCATCGCTTCCAACCGGCCGTCGCGGACGGCTTTCACGAACTCGTCGTAGTCCTGCTGGTTGCGGTCGGCATAGCGCTCCGAGAAGTCGGTGATCGAGCGGTCGAACTTGTCGCTCTTGCCGAGGTACGCAGCGATCGCGATCGGATCTCCCGAGCGCGCGTGCGCGCGTGCGAGCGTCCAGGCGCACGTCCGGCCGTAGAACGACAGCTGCGGAACGCCGTAGGCCTCCACCTCGGCGGAGCCCTTCATGTCGCGGAGCTGCCGCCAGTAGAAGTGGCGCGTGACGTCGAGTCCCTTCGTCCAACCGAGGAAGATGTCGCTCGCCGCCTGCATCATCCGCTGGCCGGCGACGACGCGCTCTCCGTGATGCCGGTAGCGGCTCTTCGGCAGATGGTCCTCCAGGACAGAGGCCGTCGCCTCCTTGACCTGGAGGAACAGCGGATCCTGCTGGTCGCGCCCCTGGAGCAGCACGATGAACGCCCGCGTGCCGACGCTCCCGACGCCGACGACCTTGCGAGCCATGTCGACGACCTCGAAGCGCTCGAGGAGCAAGCGACGGTCGTCCTGGAGCGTCTGCCGGTAGTCGCGGAACTGATCGCGGATGGCCTTGCGAGCGTCCTCGGGTGAGAGGTCGTAGAGGTCGACGACGTCGCGGAGCGGCACGACGATCGGCGGCTCGCTCACGATCCGGTATCGCCCGTCGACGAGCTCCCCGAGCTTGGAGAGCGCCTGGAGGCTGTCGCGCGTCCGCGCCTTCTCCACGGTCCTGGCCGCGCTCCGCTCCGTCTGCTTGCCCACCGCTTTCGCCTTCTTCTTGGAGCTCGCGGCGCGCTCCTGCTCCGCGATCGCGCTCTTCACGGCGACGAGGAGCTGATCCTCGGCGAGATGCGCGTACCAGATCTCCATCGTGCGCATCTGCGCGAAGTCGAGCATGGCCTGGCGGTAGGCCTCCACCGACGCGGCCGTGACGGATCGGGCGTCGGGTCTGCGGAACCCGTTGTTGTACGCCGCGATCGTGAGGCTCGCCGCGAGACGTTTGACGTCGTACTCGAACGGTCCGGGCAGCGTCTCGTCGAAGTCGTTGAGGTCGAACAGGAGGTTGCGCTCAGGTGAGGCGAACAGGCCGAAGTTCGAGAGGTGCGCGTCGCCGCAGAGCTGCACGTCGAGTCCGGCCGTCGGCGTTCCCTTCAGGTCCGCGGCCATGATCTTCGCGGCGCCGCGGTAGAACGTGAACGGAGAGACCATCATCCGGCCGTGACGTACCGGAACGAGATCCGGCTCGCGCGCGAGGTTCTGATCCTCGAGCAGGGAAACGGGATCCGGGCGGTCCTCCGCCGGCTCCCATCCCTGGTGACTGGACAACGGCGCAGGAGTGCGCGCGTTCTTTCCCTTCGCGCGGCGTTCGTCGACGCTGGGGTGCGGAACGACGGCGGTGGGCATTCGCACTCTCCTCCGGAACTCGAGCGCACGGAACTCGGGCGCTCCTCCATCCTATCGGCGACGGAAAGCTGCACGCGCGTTCGTGGACGGCGAGCGATCCCACGGATGCGTCACTTCCGTCCGGTCGGCGCGCGCCTGTCTCGCAGTTCCACGGTTGCGGTAGCGTTCTTGCGATAGCGGCGCCCGTCTGGCGCACGCTCCAACCGCAGGAGGAGGCGGTCGCTCAGATGGAGTATCCCCTGATCTCCGACCACGGGCTGATCGGTGACCTGCAGACCACGGCGCTCGTCACGACCGACGGAACGATCGACTGGTTCTGCTGCCCGCGTTTCGACTCGCCCAGCGTTTTCGCCTCGCTGTTGGACAGCGAACACGGCGGTCGCTTCCGCATCGCGCCGTCGCAGGACGGGTTCGTCACCAAGCAGCTCTACTTTCCGGACACGGCCATCCTCATCACGAGATTCATGACGCCCGACGGCGTCGGTGAGGTCGTCGACTTCATGCCGATCAGCGACCCCGAGCGAGCGACGGACCGTCACCGGCTCGTTCGTCTGGTGCGCGTCGTCCGCGGCGAGATGGAGTTCCGCCTGGAGTGTGAGCCGCGTTTCGACTACGCCCGCACCTCTCACGAGACGCGCGCGATCGAGCAGGGCGTCGTCTTCGGATCGAAGGGGCTCGATCTCACCCTGCAGGGGACCGTCGATCTTCAGATCCGTGACGGTGACGCGGAAGCGACATGGCCGATGAAAGCCGGCGAGATCAGCGGCTTCGTCCTCGAGTCCGCTGCGGGTGGCGAGCCCCGAACCGTCAACCGCGAAGAAGTGCTCGGCATGTTCAACGACACCGTTCGCTTCTGGCGGAACTGGCTCGCGCGCTCGACCTACCACGGCCGGTGGCAGGAGATCGTCCACCGTTCCGCGGTGACCCTGAAGCTGATGACCTACGCGCCCACGGGCGCTCTCGTCGCGGCCCCGACCACGAGCCTTCCGGAGCAGCTCGGCGGCGAGCGGAACTGGGACTACCGGTTCACCTGGGTCCGAGACGCGTCGTTCTCCGTCTACGCGCTCCTCGGCCTCGGCTACACGGAGGAGGCCGCTGCCTTCGCGCGCTGGCTCCGCGACCGCGTGAGCGAGCGGGCCGGGAACGAGTCCGGGCCGCTGCAGATCATGTACCGCATCGACGGATCGCCGGACCTCGACGAGGAGTCCCTCGACCACCTCGACGGGTATCGGGGATCGCGCCCGGTCCACATCGGGAACGGGGCATCGGACCAGCTCCAGCTCGACATCTACGGAGAGGCGATGGACTCCGTCCACCTCGGGGTCCAGCGCGGCATCATCCCGGCGCACGAGGGGTGGGTGGACATCTCCTCGATGCTCGACTGGCTCGCCGACAACTGGGATCAGCCCGACGAGGGCGTCTGGGAGACCCGCGGCGGCCGCCAGCCCTTCGTCTACGGTCGATTGATGTGCTGGGTGGCGATGGATCGCGGCGTCCGTCTTGCCGAACAGCTCGGACGGCCGGCGAACACCGACCGATGGAGGAAGGAACGCGACGCGATCTACACCCAGATCATGGAGAAGGGGTGGAACAAGGAACGCGGCGCTTTCGTGCAGCACTACAACACGAACGTGCTCGACGCCTCCAACCTGTTGATGCCGCTCGTGGGATTCATCGCGCCGAAGGACCCGATGTGGCTCTCCACCCTCGACGCGATGGACGGCGAGCTCGTCTCCGACAGCCTCGTGTATCGCTATGACCCGAGCGCCTCGCCGGACGGCCTCGCCGGCTCGGAGGGAACGTTCTCAATCTGCACGTTCTGGTACGTCGACGCGCTCGCTCGTTCGGGGCGGCTCGAGAAGGCCCGTCTCACGTTCGAGAAGATGCAGACCTACGCCAACCACCTCGGGCTGTTCTCCGAGGAGATCGGACCGACGGGGGAGCAGCTGGGCAACTTCCCGCAGGCGTTCACGCATCTCTCGCTGATCAACGCCGCGCTGAACCTCGACTTCCAGCTGGACCACGGCGCGGGGTGGGTGGACCTCACGCAGGAGCAGCTGCAAGGAGCCTGACGGAGGCCGGCAGAACCGGCGAAACTAGGGGGCAGGAGGAGACCTCGTGGAACGAACCGGGATCGGAGCCTACCTCCGCGGGGCGGAGGAGCTCGAGTTCATCAAGGCGAGCTTCGACGACCCTGGGCAGGAATGGCGCCGTCTCTTCTCCGAGATCTTGGGGACGTTCTTCCTGGTGCTGGTCGGAGCCGGCGGCGCCGTCGTCTCCGCTCGGTTCGGCGACATCGGGCGCGGCGCTTCGGTCACCGCGCCCGGGCTCATGGTCTTCGCGATCATCCTGTTCATGGGCGCGGTCAGCGGCGCGCACCTCAACCCTGCAGTGAGCATCGCGTTCGCGCTCCGCGGAGACTTCCCGTGGCGGCGGGTGCCCGGCTACATCGTCGCGCAGCTCTTCGGAGCGACGATGGCCGCGCTATTCCTGTGGGCGCTGCTCGGGAACCACGGCGCGCTCGGCGCGACCGAGCCCGGGCCGGGCGTCTCGAATCTGACCGCGACGTTCACGGAGCTCGTGCTGACGTTCGGTCTCGTGAGCACGATCCTGGGCACCGCCTCCGGAGCGCAGAACCTCGGCGTCGTCTCGGCCTTCGGCGTGGGCGCGTACATCATCCTCGCCGGTCTCTGGTCGAGCCCCGTCAGCGGCGCGTCCATGAACCCGGCGCGATCGTTCGGTCCCGAGATGGCCCTCTTGGACTTCACAAACTATTGGGTCTACCTCGTCGGTCCGATCGCGGGCGCCGCGCTCGCCGTCGGCGCCGCATGGATCCTTCGCGGCCCGGGTGGCGGAGAGTCGGGATCCGCCGCGGCGCAAGGACGCGTCGGACGCCTCGAAACGAGGCGCGTGGACGAGCGGGAGACCGCGGCGGACAGCTGACGCTCAGGCGAGCGCCTCGAGGTCGGGCTCCGAGCCGGCGGCGACCGACCACAGCGAGCGGAGGATCTCGACCGGCCCCCGAGGCACCTGCGTGAGCGGCGGCTCCCGCTTGGACGGCACGCGGATCCGCAGGACGCCCGGGCGGCTCGCGATCTCGAGCGGTGACGGGAACGTCAGGTACTCCCCGTCGACGCCGGCGGCGACCTCTCCGTCGCGATCCGTCACCGTGAGCGACGGCGCAGTCCAGGTATGGAGCGGTCCGACCTTCCTGGCCCCGCGTTCGAGATCTCCGATCAGCCGGCGGAGCTCGCGGGGTCCGGAGAACCGCACGACGTCGACGCCGAGCTCCCCCGTGTCGAGGCGGGGCCGGCGTCCGGCGTACCTCAGGCTCCGATGCTCGTACGGATTGTTGCCGACCTGGATCAGGTTCGGATCGTCGATCTCCTCCCCGTCCGGCGTGCGCACTCGTAGGCCGGAGCTTGCGTCGGAGCCGGCGACATCCGGAAGGGTGGAGAGCACGGTCGAGAGCTTCGCGTCCCGGTATTTCGGATCGCTGATGATCTCCGCATAGGCTCCGAACGAGACGTTGTTGACGAATGGACGGTCCCCTATCCGGCCGAGGTCGATGCGGAGCTCCACGCCGTCGGGCCCGAGCGCCTCGAGGGCCTTGCGTGGATCGTCGCGGTCGAGGCCGAGGTCGAGCGCGAAGTGGTTCCTCGTCCCGGCGGGGATGACGATCATCGGCAGATCCCGCTCCGCGGCGACCTCGGCGACGAGCGCCTGCGTTCCGTCTCCGCCGGCCGCGCCGAGA
>JBJMLN010000137.1:0-26219 GCA_045805285.1 Actinomycetota bacterium
GCGGAAACGCGGATGGGCTCCGGCAAGGGGAACCCCGAGTTCTGGGTCGCTGTCGTGAAGCCGGGCCGCGTGATGTTCGAGCTGTCCGGCGTCCCCGAGACCCTCGCCCGAGAAGCGATGTCGCGCGCCGCGCACAAGCTCCCGATCAAGACGAAGTTCGTGATGCGTGTCGGAGGTGGTGAGTGATGCCTCGAACCGCCGAGCTTCGCGAGCTGCCGGACGAGGAGCTCCTCGACCGGCTGGAGTCGTTCAAGGAGGAGCTGTTCAACCTGCGGTTCCAATTCGCGACGGGACAGCTCGACAACCCGATGCGGATCAAGGTCGTGCGCCACGACGTGGCGCGGATCCTGACGCTCCTTCGCCAGCGGCATCTCGAAACCGAGCTGGAGGAGGACGTCGCGCGAGCCGAGCAGGAGTCGCTCGAGCGCTCGCGTGAGATGCAGGCGTCCGGAGAGCTCAAGGGCGAGTCGCTCGAGGAGATGATCGAGACGTCCGGTCCCGAGGAAGCACCGATCGACATGGGTGCGATCAAGGACCACGTCCGGGAAGAGGAGGCGAAGTCGTGAGCGAGCGGGCACCGGAGGCGACGCGCGAGCGCGGCTCCCGAAAGGTTCGCACCGGCGTCGTCGTCTCCGACAAGATGGACAAGACGGTCGTCGTTCGTATCGATCACGCGCTGCGTCACCGGGTCTACGGCAAGATCGTGCGCCACGCCTCTAAGCTGTCGGCGCACGACGAGTCGAACGACGCGCGCCTGGGCGACACGGTCCGGATCATGGAGACGCGACCGTTGTCCAAGACGAAGCGCTGGCGCGTCGTCGAGGTCGTCGAGAGGGCTGAGTGATCCAACAGGAGACGCGCGTTCGTGTCGCGGACAACACCGGTGCCCGGGAGGTGCTGTGCATCCGCGTGTTGGGCGGCTCCGGCCGCCGGTACGCGGGCGTCGGCGACGTGATCGTGGGATCGGTGAAGGACGCGCTGCCGGGAGGCGGCGTCAAGAAGGGGGAGGTCGTGAAGGCGGTGGTGGTTCGGACGGCCAAGGAGCGACGGCGGCCGGACGGCTCCTACATCCGCATCGACGACAACGCGGTCGTGCTGATCAACGACCAGCGGAACCCTCGCGGAACCCGGATCTTCGGTCCCGTCGCGCGCGAGCTCCGGGAGAAGCGGTTCATGAAGATCATCTCGCTCGCACCGGAGGTGCTGTAACGATGCCGGGAGTGGACATCAAGAAGGACGACAACGTGATCGTGATGTCGGGCAAGGACCGCGGCCACACGGGCCGGGTCGTGCACGTCATGCCTCGCGAGGGCCGCATCATGGTCGAAGGCGCCGCCCGCGCGAAGAAGCACACGCAGACGCGCGGGAAGCGTTCGACCGGAGGCCAGCAGCTCCAGCAGGGCGGCATCATCGACACGGAGAACTTCATCGACATCTCCAACGTGCAGCTCGTGTGCAAGTCCTGCGGAAAGCCGACGCGAGTCGGCCACCGGGTGGTCGGCGACACGAAGGTGCGGATCTGCCGGAAATGCGAGGCGGAGCTGTGAGCGATCGCTACGTTCCCCGGCTGAAGGTTCGCTACGACGAGGAGATCCTCCCGCGCCTGCGCTCGGAGCGCGGGATGACGAACCCGATGCAGGTGCCGCGCCTGGAGAAGATCGTGATCAACATGGGTATCGGCGAGGCCGTCAAGGACGCGCGGATGCTGGACGCGGCGGTGGACGACCTCACCACGATCACCGGACAGAAGCCGGTCGTGACGAAGGCGCGGAAGTCGATCGCCGGGTTCAAGCTCCGGGAGGGGATGTCGATCGGCGCCAAGGTCACGCTCCGCGGCGCCCGCATGTGGGAGTTCCTCGACCGCCTCACCTCGACCGCGCTGCCGCGGATCCGGGACTTCCGGGGCCTCGACGCGAACGCGTTCGACGGACGGGGCAACTACACGATCGGCGTGACGGAGCAGTTGATCTTCCCGGAGATCGACTACGACAAGGTCGTGAAGGTCCGCGGCATGGACATCACGATCGTGACGACGGCGACGAACGACGAGGACGGCCGGGCGCTGCTCCACGCGCTCGGGCTGCCGTTGCAGGGAGAGGCCGCGGTCACGGCCGAGGCGAGCTAGGAGAGCACGGATGGCGAAGAAGGCATTGCTCGAGAAGCAGCGGAAACGGCCCAAGTTCCGCGTGCGTTCGTACACGCGCTGCCAGCGCTGCGGACGTCCGCGCGCGGTCTACAAGAAGTTCATGTTGTGCCGGATCTGTTTCCGGGAGCTCGCACACCTCGGAGAGCTGCCGGGGGTGACGAAGGCGTCATGGTGAAGCGCGTCAACACCCACGTCTCCGACCCCGTGGCGGACCTGCTCACGCGGATCCGCAACGCGAACCTCTCGCAGAAGGACGAGATCGTCGTCCCCGCCTCGAAGCTGAACGAGGCCGTGCTCGGCATCCTCAAGGGGGAGGGCTACGTGGCGGACTTCGGCCGCGAGGGTGAGGCGCCGCACGAGATCATCCACGTGGGGCTCAAATACGGCCGCCAGCGCGAGCGGACGATCACCGGCATCCGGCGGATCTCGAAGCCCGGGCGGCGGGTCTATGCGAAGCGAGACCGGCTGCCGCGGGTCCTCGGCGGGCTCGGCATCGCGATCCTGTCCACGTCGCAGGGCGTCATGACCGACCGCGACGCGGCGAAGAAGGGCATCGGCGGAGAGGTGCTGGCTCATGTCTGGTGAGCGCGGAGGCGAGCGCCGATGAGCCGCATCGGGCGCCAGCCGATCGACGTTCCCGGCGGTGTGGACGTGACCGTCCAGGGCTCGCACGTGAGCGTGAAGGGCCCGCGGGGGACGCTCGAGCGCGACCTCCATCCGGAGATGAAGATCGTCCAGGACGACGGAACGATCCGGATCGAGCGCCCGAGCGACGAGGGGATGCACCGGAGCCTCCACGGCCTGACGCGAACGCTCGTCGCCAACATGGTGGAGGGCGTCACGAAGGGTTACGAGAAGCGCCTGGAGATCATCGGCGTCGGGTACCGCGCGTCGCTTCGAGGCGAGGCTCTGGAGATCGCCGCGGGCTTCTCCCATCCGGTGATCGTCCAGCGTCCCGAGGGCGTGGAGTTCGAGGTGCCGCAGCCGACCCGGATCACCGTGCGCGGCAACGACAAGCAGGCGGTCGGCGAGATCGCCGCGAAGATCCGCAAGATCCGTCCGCCCGAGCCCTACAAGGGGAAGGGCATCCGGTACGAAGGAGAGTTCGTGCGCAAGAAGGCCGGTAAGGCCGCCAAGACGAGCGCCTGATGGCGGCCGGAACGAAACGCGTCGCCCGGCTGCGCCGCCACCGTCGTGTGCGCAAGCACATCACGGGGAGCGCCGACCGACCGCGCCTCGCGGTGTACCGCTCGAACCGGCACATCTATGCGCAGCTGATCGACGACGTCGACGCGCGGACGCTCGCGGCGGCCTCGGACCTCGATGACGAGGCGAAGGCCGACGGCGGCAAGGCGGACCGCGCGAAGGCGGTCGGAACGCTCCTCGCGCGCCGCGCGAAGGAAGCCGGAGTCGAGAGGGCGGTCTTCGACCGTGGAGGCCGGCTGTATCACGGACGCGTGGCGTCCCTCGCAGAGGGAGCGCGCGAAGGAGGACTGGCGATTTGAGACGGTACGACGCTGCGGGAGCGGACCGGAGTCCGTTCGAGGAACGGGTCATCTCCATCAACCGGGTGGCGAAGGTCGTCAAGGGCGGCCGCCGGTTCTCGTTCGCCGCGCTCGTCGTCGTGGGGGACGGCGCCGGCAAGGTCGGCGTGGGCTACGGCAAGGCCAAGGAGGTGCCGGCGGCGATCAACAAGGGCGCCGAGGAGGCCAAGAAGAAGATGTTCGAGGTGCCGATGATGGGCACCACGATCCCGCACCAGATCCTCGCGGAGGACGGCGCCGGCGTCGTGTTGCTCAAGCCCGCCGCGCCGGGAACGGGCGTCATCGCGGGCGGAGCCGTCCGCGCGCTCGTCGAGTGCGCCGGGATCAAGGACATCCTGACGAAGTCGCTCGGGTCGTCCAACCCCATCAACATCGTGAAGGCCGCGATGACCGGGCTGCGTCAGCTCAAGCGGCCCGAGCACGTCGCGAGCCTGCGCGGCCGCGACGTGGCCGACGTCGCGCCGAAGCCGATGCTCGACGCGGTCGCGGCGGCGCAGGCGCGCACGCGGGCGAAGGCCGCGGAGGAGGCGATGCGCGATGGCGAAGCTTAAGGTCACGCAACGCCGCAGCGTGATCGACCGCCCGCGCGATCAGAAGGCGACGGTCCGCGCGCTCGGCCTCCACCGGATGAACGACTCCGTGGTCAAGGACGACCGGCCGGAGATCCGCGGCATGATCGAGAAGGTGCGCCATCTCGTCGACGTTGAGGAGGTGTCGGGATGAAGCTCCATCACCTCAAACCTGCGGAGGGTTCCAACAAGTCGCGGACGCGCGTCGGCCGCGGCAAGGCTGCCGGAAAGGGAAAGACCGCCGGCCGCGGAACGAAGGGCTATCTCGCCCGGCACAACCCGAAGCTCGGATTCGAGGGTGGCCAGATCCCGCTGATCCGCCGCGTGCCGAAGCTCAAGGGCTTCAGCAACCCGAACCGCGTCGAGTACGCCGTGGTGAACGTGGACCGGCTGGCGGAGGCGTTCCCGAACGGCGAGGCGGACCCCGGGGCGATGTTTCAGGCAGGCCTCGTCCGCAAGGGCCGGCCCGTCAAGGTCCTCGGGAGCGGGGAGCTTTCGGCCAAGCTCACGGTGCGGGCGCAGGCCTTCTCTGAGTCCGCGCGGCGCAAGATCGAGGGCGCCGGAGGCACCGCCGAGATCATCCCCTGACCGGTAGAATCGAGCCACCGTGCTGAGAGCCTTCGTCAACGCGTTCAAGGTTCCGGATCTCCGCAAGAAGATCCTGTTCACGCTGGCGATCATCGCGATCTACCGGTTCGGCTGCCACGTGCCGGTACCGGTCGTCGACACGACCCAGCTCCAGGCGGCCGTGAACGCAGGCGGCGGCGGGTTCCTCTCCTTCATCGACCTGTTCTCCGGCGGCGCGCTCACCCGCGTCGCCGTCTTCGCGCTCGGGATCATGCCGTACATCACGAGCTCGATCATCATGCAGCTCCTGACCGTCGTGATCCCCAAACTCGAGCAGTGGCAGAAGCAGGGCGAGATCGGGATCAAGAAGATCAACCAGGCGACGCGCTACGTGACGATCGCGCTGGCGCTGCTCCAGTCGACCGGCCTCGTGTTCCTGTTCCACTCCCAGTCGAGCGCGCTGAACGGCATCGACATCTTCCCGCCAGGGACGTTCGACGCGCCGCACATCGCGCTGATCGTGCTGACGCTCACCGCAGGAACCGCGCTGATCATGTGGCTCGGCGAGCTCATCACCCAGCGCGGCATCGGCAACGGCATGTCGATCCTGATCTTCGCGAGCATCATCTCCAGGCTTCCGGCGGAGGGCGGCGCGATCCTGAAGCAGGGCGGAGGAGCCAAGTTCGTCGCGATCCTGTTGATCGGGCTCGGGATCATCGTCGCCGTCGTCTACATCGAGCAGGCGCAGCGCCGGATCCCCGTCCAGTACGCGAAACGCGTCGTCGGGCGGAAGATGACCGCGGGCGGAAGCACCTACATCCCGCTGAAGGTCAACCAGGCGGGAGTGATCCCGATCATCTTCGCCTCCTCGGTCCTGTACTTCCCGTCGTTGATGGCATCGGTGATCCACGTCTCGTGGTTCCAGAACTTCGTCAACGGCTCGCTCGCGAACCAGCGGAGCCTCGTGTACATGTTCATCTACGGGCTGCTCGTCGTGTTCTTCGCGTACTTCTACACGGCGATCCAGTTCAACCCCGTCGACACCGCCGACAACATCCGAAAGCAGGGTGGCTTCATCCCGGGCATCCGGCCCGGCCCGTCGACCGCGGCGTACCTGAACGACATCCTGGTGCGGATCACTTTGCCGGGCTCGCTGTTCCTTGCCGCGGTCGCCCTGATCCCGTCGATCTTCCTCGCGATCTGGGTCATCAACCAGTTCCCCTTCGGCGGCACCTCGATCCTCATCACGGTCGGTGTCGCGCTGGAGACGATGAAGCAGATCGAGTCGCAGCTCCTGATGCGGCACTACGAGGGCTTCTTGAGGGCCTAGTGCGCATCGTGCTGCTCGGGCCTCCGGGCGCTGGAAAGGGCACCCAGGCTCGGCGCCTGGAGGAGCACCTCGGCCTTCCGATCATCGCCACCGGCGACATCTTCCGCGAGCACGTGCAGCAGGACTCCGAGCTCGGACGCGAGGCGCGGTCGTACATGGACAACGGCGAGCTCGTTCCCGACGACATCGTCGTGCGGATGGTGCTCCACCGCCTGTCGCAGCCGGACGCGCGCGACGGCTTCATCCTCGACGGATTCCCTCGCACCGTTCCCCAGGCGCAGGCACTGGAGAACGCCCTGGCGGAGGAGGGGCGTCCGCTCTCCGCGGCGCTGAAGTTCAACGTCGACGACGAGGTTGCGGTGAAACGCTTGGCCAACCGATGGACGTGCTCGAACTGCCGGCGGATCTACAACGCGGAGTTCAAGCCGCCGCGGACCCTCGGAGAGTGCGACGTGTGCGGCGGCGTCCTCATCCGCCGCGACGACGACGACGAGGTCACCGTCCGTCGCCGCCTCGACGTCTATCGCAAGGAGACCGAGCCGCTCGAGTTCTATTTCTGGGAGCGGGGGCTCCTCCGCGAGATCGACGCGGAGGGAACCGCCGACGACGTCGCCCAGCGTACGCTCGAGGAGATCTCCGACCTGAAGGAGCCGTCATCGTGATCATCCGAAAGTCGCCCGAGGAGATCGACCGGATGCGCAAGGCAGGCCACATCGTCGCCGAGACGATCGAGAAGACCGTCGCTGCGGTGCGACCCGGCATCCAGACCGCGGAGCTCGACGCCGTTTCCGAGCGTACGATCATCGAGCGCGGCGCCACGCCCTCGTTCAAGGGCTATCGGGGATTCCCCGCGTCGCTCTGCGTCTCGATCAACGAGCAGGTCGTTCACGGGATCCCGGGCAAGAGGGTCCTGAAGGAGGGCGACCTGGTGTCGCTCGACTTCGGCGCGATCTGGGAGGGCTACCACTCCGACGCGGCCGTCTCTCTGTTCGTCGGCGATGCGCCCTCCTCGGAGGCGGAGAAGCTCGTCCGCGTGACGGAGGAGGCGCTGGAGTCCGGCATCGCGCAGATCCGGCTCGGAGGACGATTGACGGACATCTCGCACGCGGTCCAGCAGGTCGTCGAGGGCGCGGGATTCACCCTCGTGCGGGAGTACACGGGCCACGGCGTCGGGCGGGCTCTCCACGAGGATCCCCAGGTCTACAACTACGGCGCTCCCGGACGCGGGCCCGAGCTCCGGCCCGGCCTCGTGATCGCGGTGGAGCCGATGGCGATGCTCGGCGACTGGCCGACGCGGGTGCTGGCCGACAACTGGACCGTGGTGACCGAGGACGGCTCCCTGGCGGCCCATTTCGAGCACACGATCGCCCTCACGGAGGACGGCGCGGAGGTCCTGACCGCGGCATAACCGCGCGGCTCAGCGGACCGGCCGATCGTCTCGTGCCTGCGCCGTGCGTGGCGTCTTGGACGACCTACTTCAGGAGCCCCTATACTGTGGAGTCGGCCTCCGGGTCCGGAGGCCGTTTCGTTTCGTGCCTGCTGGCGCGGAGCGTGACCGCCGGCGGAAGGTACTCCTGGAGCGTGGCGAAGAAGGATGCAATAGAGGTCGAGGGCACCGTTACGGAGCCCTTGCCCAACGCCATGTTCCGGGTGACGCTCGAGAACGGACACAAGGTCCTGGCGCACATCTCCGGGAAGATGCGGATGCACTACATCCGGATCCTCCCGGGCGACCGGGTCCTCGTGGAGCTCTCGGCGTACGACCTGACCCGCGGGCGGATCGTGTACCGGTACAAGTAGAGGCAGGGGAGCGATGAAGGTCCGACCGTCGGTGAAGAAGATGTGTGACCGCTGCAAGGTCATCCGCCGGCGTGGCGTTGTGCGCGTCATCTGCACGAATCCCCGGCACAAGCAGCGGCAAGGCTAGGAGGCTCTCGGTGGCACGGATCGCAGGCGTCGACCTTCCCCGCGACAAGCGCGTGGACATCGCCCTCCGCTACATCTACGGCATCGGCCCGACACGGGCGTATTCGATCGTCCAGGGCGCGAACCTGGACGGAGCGACGAAGGTGCGCGATCTCTCCGAGGACGAGGTCAGCCGTATCCGCGAGTTCATCGACCGCACCTCAAGGTCGAGGGAGACCTCCGTCGTGACGTGGCCGGAGACATCAAGCGCAAGATCGAGATCGGCGCGTATCAGGGGATCCGGCACCGGCGGAGCCTCCCGGTGCACGGACAGCGCACGCACACGAACGCGCGGACCCGCAAGGGCCCGAAGAAGACCGTCGGCGTGAAGCGGAAGAAGGGCAAGTAGATCATGGCGAAGCCCAAGGCCAAGAAGACCCGTAAGAAGGAGAAGAAGAACGTCCTGCACGGGCAGGCGCACATCAAGTCGACCTTCTCCAACACGATCGTCACGATCACCGACCTCGCCGGAAACACTCTTTCTTGGGCGAGCGCCGGGAACGTCGGGTTCAAGGGCTCCCGCAAGTCGACGCCGTTCGCCGCGCAGCTGGCCGCCGAGGCGGCCGCTCGCCGCGCGCAGGAGCACGGCCTGCAGAAGGTCGACGTCTTCGTGAAGGGCCCGGGCTCCGGGCGCGAGACCGCGATCCGCTCGCTCGCCGCGACCGGTCTCGAGATCGCCGGCATCCAGGACGTCACGCCGGTGCCGCACAACGGCGTGCGTCCGCGCAAGCGGCGCCGCGTCTAGTTCGCAGTCGTCTCCGCGGCGTTTCCGCGGAGGTTGGATGGTGGGGAAGGAGTGGATGATCCCCCGCCGAAGGAGGAATGCACGTTGTTCATCGTCGCCAGACCACAGATCCAGGAGGAGTCCGTCTCGCAGACGCGCTCCCGCTTCATCATCGAGCCGCTCGAGCCGGGCTTCGGCTACACGCTCGGGAACTCACTCCGCCGCACGCTGCTGTCGTCGATCCCGGGCGCGGCCGTGTCCTCGGTTCGCATCGAGGGCGTGCTCCACGAGTTCGCGACCGTTCCGAAGGTCACCGAGGACGTCACGGACATCATCCTGAACCTCAAGGAGCTTGTGATCCGCTCCGATGCCGACGAGCCGATCGCGGTGTACCTCCGCGCGAAGGGACCGGGCGACGTCACCGCCGGAGACATCTCTCCGCCCGCGGGTGTGGAGATCCTGAACGAGGACCTCCATCTCGCGACGCTCGGCAAGGACGCGAACCTCGAGATGGAGATGATGGTCGAGCGAGGCGTCGGCTACCGCTCGGCGGAGAAGAACAAGAGCGGGCGCGATCCGATCGGCGTGATCCCGATCGACTCCATCTTCTCGCCGGTGCGCCGCGTCTCCTACTCCGTCGAGAACACGCGCGTGGAGCAGATGACCGACCGCGACCGCCTGATCCTCGACGTGGAGACCGACGGCTCGATCACGCCGCGGGAGGCCATCGCCTCCGCCGGCGGAACGATGCAGGAGCTCGTCACGCTGTTCTCCGAGCTCGCTGACGCCTCGAGCGTCACGATCGGACCGGCCGAGGACGACTCCGTTCCCGGTGACTACGCGATCACGATCGAGGAGCTCAACCTCTCCGTCCGTTCGTACAACTGCCTGAAGCGAGAGGGGATCAACACCGTCGGCGACCTCGTGCAGAAGAGCGAGGCGGAGCTGATGGACATCCGAAACTTCGGCCAGAAGTCGATCGACGAGGTCAAGGCCAAGCTCGAGGAGCTCGGCCTGGGTCTCCGGGAGGAGTAGATGGCGAGACCTCGGAAGGGTCCGCGGCTCGGCTCCGGTCCGGCGCACGAGCGGCTCCTCCTGTCGGGCCTCGCGGCCGCGCTGTTCACCCACGAGGGTGTCAACACGACGGAGACCAAGGCGAAGGCCGTCCGGCCCGTTGCCGAGCGGCTGATCACGTTCGCGAAGAGGGGCGACGTCGGCGCACGCCGGGAGGTCCTGAAGGTGATCACCGACCGCGACGTCGTCCACAAGCTCTTCAGCGAGATCGGGCCACGGTACGCGGAGCGGCCGGGTGGTTACACGCGGATCCTGAAGCTCGGGCAGCGCAAAGGCGACGGAGCGCCGATGGCGCGGATCGAGCTCGTCGGGGAGGAGTGACGTCGTAGGCGGGAGCGGCGCTCCGCGCTGCTCGGATCGCCCGAAGCTCTCCCCTCATCCGGCAACGCGAGCGTCGCTCGGGCGACCTCGACGACGCGCGTATCGCCGCACCCGCCATCCGTCGTTCCGCGCGTAGGCTCGGCGACGTGCCGATCATCAGACTCGATCTCGCCTATGACGGGACGGGGTTCCGTGGGTGGGCGCGCCAACGGGATCAGCGCACGGTCCAAGGTGTTCTGGAGGACGCGATCGAGCGCGTGCTGCGGGAGCGGCCTCGCCTCTCGGTCGCCGGTCGGACGGATGCCGGCGTCCAAGCACGCGGCCAAGTCGCGTCGTTCGCGTTCGACGCAGACGTGGATCTCCAGCGCCTCCGGCGCGCGGTCAACGGGATGCTCTCGCCCGAGATCGTCGTGCGGGCTGCGTCGCCCGCACCGGACGGGTTCGACGCCCGCCACAGCGCGACCGCTCGCGAGTATCGCTACCGCATCGACATCGGCGAGGTTCCCGACCCCTTCACGGCGCGGTTCGTCTGGCACCGGCCGGGAGCGTTGGCGCTCGGCGCGATGCGCGAGGCGGCCCGAGGCCTGGTCGGATCGCACGATTTCGCGTCGTTCTGCCGCTCCCCCGGCGAAGGAGCGACGACGGTGCGGAACCTCCAGCGGCTGAGCATCTCGCGCGCTGGTGACCGTGTGGAGATCTCGGCGCGCGCGAACGCGTTCCTCCATCAGATGGTGCGAAGCCTCGTCGGCACGCTCGTCGCCGTGGGAGCGGGGGATCTCGACCCTGATTCCATGGAGTCGATCCTGCGAGCTCGATCCCGCGCGGCCGCGGGACGCGTAGCTCCGCCTCACGGCCTGACGCTCGAACGGGTCGTCTACGGGCGCGTCAGCCCGCGGGCTCGTCCCCGTTGAGGGACTCCACCGGCGTGGACTCCTCCTCCGGCCCCTCGGCGACCGCCACGGAATCGAGGAGCTCACGGGCTCGCCCTTCGTCAGCCGTCGCGACGAAGAGGTACACCGGCCCCATCCGGTAGGGGCCATCGGCGTCGCCCTTGAGCAGCACCGGGATGCCGTCGGCCTCGAGGCGTCCCTTGACGATGTAGCCGTCCATGATCGAGCCCGTGGCGTAGATGCGCACCAGCTTGGCCGGATCCTCGGAGGTCACGCCGCGATCATCGCACGAGCGCCGCAACGGGTGCCTACCTCGGATCGGGCAGACGCGGCTACCTCGGTTCTCCACCCGTTGTGACCATCCCGACGCGCACCGCGGCCGATGGGCTTTCCCGACCTGCGCCGGATGCCTCGCACCTGCCTCCACCGTCACGATGGGCTCCGGTCACGAGATGCGCTAGGGCGCAACTCCGGGAGGAGGGATCCGTGCAGGAAGTTCCGACGAAGCCGCACCCTCGCCGGCGCGGGCAACGCCAACGCATCAGCTGGGGCCGCGGGTCGCGGAGCTTTCTCGTCGTCATCCTCGCTTCCCTCCTCACCGTTGCGGGACTCGCCGCGACGTCGCCTTCCGCGGGCGCCACCTCCCGGAGGGTCCGCGTGATCGTTCGCACGACGCCGGGCGGCGGAAGCGCCGCCAAACGGTCGCTCGCTGCGGCGGGCGGAACGTTTCGCTTGCGGCTCAGGATCCTCCACGGCTTCTCGGCGACGCTTCCGTCCGCGAACCTCGGTACGTTCGAGGGCTCTCCCGGAGTGGCGAGTGTCACCGTGGACGGGAGGCTTGCCCCGGAGTCCGTCGGCACGTACGACCCCTCGACCGACGGCAACTCGATGTACTCGCTGACCCGGAAGATCACCGGTGCCTCGGAGTTCTGGAACCACGGCTACACGGGCAAGGGCGTCGACGTCGCGCTCATCGACACGGGAGTGGCTCCGGTGAACGGGCTGACCGCGCCGGGAAAGGTGATCAACGGGCCCGATCTCTCCTTCGAGTCGCAGAACCCCGCATTCCGCTACCTCGACACGAACGGGCACGGCACCTTCATGGCGAGCCTCATCGCCGGCAAGGACGACAACGTGAGCTCGGTGACCGCGGCTCCGCCCGATCAGTTCCTCGGCATGGCGCCCGACGCGCGCATCGTGAACGTGAAGGTCGCCGACGCCTTCGGGTCGACCGACGTCTCCCAGGTCATCGCCGGCATCGATTGGGTCGTGCAACATCGCAACGACCACGGCATGAACATCCGCGTGCTGAACCTCTCCTACGGGACCGACGGGGTGCAGAACCATCAGCTCGATCCGCTCGCCTACGCCGCGGAGGTGGCGTGGCGGAAGGGCATCGTGGTCGTCGTCTCCGCCGGGAACTCCGGATACGGCTCCGACACCCTCAACGATCCCGCGCTCGATCCATACGTCATCGCCGTCGGCGCCGCCGACACGAACGGGACGGCAGCGAAGAACGACGACTCCGTGCCGACCTGGTCGAGCAGCGGCGACGGGACGCGGAACCCCGACTTCGTCGCGCCCGGCACGTCGATCGTGGGTCTCCGGGACCCTGGCTCGGAGATCGACCACGACTATCCGAGCGCCGTCGTAGGGGGGAGGTTCTTCCGCGGGTCGGGAACGTCGCAGGCGGCCGCGATCGTCTCCGGCGCCGCCGCGCTGATGGTGCAGCGGACGCCGAGCATCACGCCAGATCAGGTGAAGGGAACGTTCGTTCGGTCGACGCAGAACATCGCGAGCTACAAGGCGATCGCACAGGGCGCCGGAGAGATGAACCTCAAGACGGCGTACGGCATCGGCCCCCAGAGCTACACGCAGACGTTCCCCGTGTCGAGGGGCGCCGGTTTGCTCGAGCTCTCGCGCGGCACGGCCCACCTCTCAAGCAATGGCGTCTCGCTGAGCGGAGAGCAGGACATCTTCGGTGCCTCGTGGAACTCCCTCACCGAGGCCGGGCTCGAGAACGGCCAGGGTGCCTGGAGCGGCGGCACCTTCAACGGCACGCTCTGGGCGGGCGACGCTTGGACGACGAACGGCTCGTGGACGACGAACGAGTGGGCGACGTGCATGTGGCAGCGCAACTCCTGGAGTGGTCTCAGCTGGAGCTCCACCAACTGGGATCGCAACTCCTGGAGCCGCAACTCGTGGTCGGGTGGCGCCTGGACGCGGAACTCCTGGAGCAGCAACACGTTCGCTCGGAACTCGTGGTCCTCGGTGAGCTGGGGGACCTGAGCCGATGATGTCGCCCTATCCGCGCGCGCCCCGCGGTCCGCTGCGGTCCCGGATCTGGAGCGCGTTCCGGGCGGTCCCGCCGTTCCGGCAGCTCGTTCGGCTCGGTCCGATGGGCCGCGTCTGGGCCTTGAACATCGTGCTCGCGATCGCAGCCATCGGGCTGTTCCTCGGCGGTGTCCTCGGACGCCCGGCGATCCCCGCGCCGTTCGAGGTTCCGTGGTGGACGCTCGCGGCGCTGTTCTACCTCGCGGAGGTCTTCGTCGTGCACATCCAGTTCCAGCGCGACGCGCATTCGGTCTCGCTCGGAGAGATCCCGCTCCTCCTCGGGTTGTTCTTCGCGGGTCCGGCCGCCCTCGTGCTCGGCCAGGTGATCGGCGACGGCCTCGCGCTCGCCATCCATCGGCGACAGTCGCCGGTGAAGTTCGCGTTCAACCTGAGCCACTTCACCGTGGAGACGTGTCTGGCCTCGATCCTGTTCCGGACCGTGCTCCAGCACGGCAATCCGATCGGACCCGCGGGATGGAGCGCCGCCTTCACGGCCGCGATCGTCTCGAGCGCGTTCGGGGTGCTCGCGGTCTTCTCGGTCATCTCCCTCTCCGAGGGCAGGATGCAGATCCGGATGCTTCCCGGGATGCTCGGGACTGGCATCGGGGTGACCCTCGCGAACGCCGGCATCGCGCTCGCCGCGATCACCGTCGCGTGGAGCCAGCCGCAGGCCGCGTGGGTGCTGCTCGTTCCGACGGGCATCCTCTACATCGGCTACCGGGGCTACACGCGGATGGTCCGCCGTCACGAGGGGCTGGCGTTCCTCTACGAGGCGGTCCGGACGTTCCACCGCGCTCCGAACCCGGGAGAGCAAGCGATCCTCCAACTGCTGCGACACACGCGCGAGGCGTTCAAAGCGGAGCGGGCGGAGATCGTCTTCCTGCCTTCGCGGGAGGAGAAGCGTCCGACGCGTACCGCCCTCGGCCCGGGCGAGCAACGCTCCGTCATGGTGCCGTTCGATCTCCACGAGAGCCTCCCTGCGGTTGCAGAGGCCATCGAGGAAGTGCACAGCGTCTTGTTCCGTCGCTCCTCGGAGGCGAGCGACGATGGCGACGTTCGAGAGGCGATGGTCACGCCGATCCCCGGCCAGCTCGGGGTGATCGGCGCGATCCTCGTGGCCAACCGGCTCGGCGACGTCGGAACGTTCGAGGACCGCGACCTCGAGTTGCTGGAGACGCTCGCGGAGCACCTCGGCGTTTCCCTCGACAACGCGCGGCTCGGGCTCCTCGAGGAGGAGGTGACCCACCTCGCGGAGACGAATCGCGTCAAGGACGACCTGATCGCCTCGACGTCCCACGAGCTCCGGACGCCGCTGACCTCGATCCAGGGTTTCGTGAAGACGCTGCTTCGAAGCGACGTCGAGTTCTCGCCGGAGGAGCAGCGCTCGTTCCTCGAGACCGTCGCGCGGCAGAGCGACCGCCTGAGCCGGCTGGTGGAGGACCTCCTCATGGCCTCGCGGTTGGAGAGCGGCCCCGCGATGGCGGTTCGCGCGCCCGAGGCGGCGGAGACACTCCTGGGCCGCGTCGTCGAGGAGGTCGGGCCACAGGCCGGAAAGCGGGAGATCGCCGTTCAGCTCGAGGAGGAGCTCCCATCCGTCCTCACCGACGGCGAGCGCGTGCACCAGATCCTGTTGAACCTCGTCGTCAACGCCATCAAGTACAGCCCCGACGCGTCGACGATCACGCTCGCCGCGTCATCCCACGAGCAGGGCCTCGTCCTTCGCGTCGAGGACGAGGGATTCGGCATCCCGCTCGAGTTGCACGAGAAGATCTTCGACCGGCTGTACCAGGTGGACCAGTCATCCACGCGCGCGGCGGGCGGCGTCGGCCTCGGCTTGTACATCTCGCAGCGGCTCGCGGAGACGCTGGGCGGCCGGCTGTGGCTCGAGCGCTCGGACGGTGACGGATCGGTGTTCTGCCTGTCGCTGCCGTGGCACCAGCCGAAGAGCGGTCGCGACTCCAGCGTGATGGGGAGCGGAGCGGCCGTCTAGACCGGCACTGAAGCTGCGGGCACGGCGAAGGCTCCGCTCAGGAGGCCGAGTGTTTCCGGCCGGAGACGGAAGAACGCCCACCGCCCGCGCTGCTCGCGCTGGACGATGCCGGCCTCGCTCAGCACCTTCAGATGGTGGCTGACGGTCGGCTGGGACAGCCCCAGTGGCTCCGTCAGATTGCACACGCAGGCTTCGCGGGGATCCTGCGTCGCGATCAGGCTCACGAGCCGCAGGCGCGTCGGATCCGCGAGGACCTTCAACGCCGACGCCAGCCGCTCGGCACTCTCCTCGTCCAGGGCGGTGGAGAGGAACGGCTGGCAGCAGGCCTCGTCGATCAACTCGATCTCGCGCATCGAAATCATATTGACAGTCATCGATGTATCCGTCCATCATATCGACGCCTATCGATGAGAGGAGGCGACGATGAAGGAGCGCGAGGGCTGTTGCCCGGAGTGCGGGATCCCCGGCTGCTGCTGAGTCGCTCGAGGCCGGTAGCGCGTCTCCGAGCCGGGTTGCCGGTCTCTCGCTCGCGAGGAGGGCCGCCGCGGAGGCGATCGGGACGGCCCTCCTCGTGGCGGCCGTGATCGGCTCCGGCGTGTCCGCGTCGCGTCTCAGCCCGGACGACGTCGGCCTCCAGCTCTTCGAGAACGCGATGGCAACGGGGGCGGCGCTCGTCGCGATCATCCTTGCCTTCGGTCCGGTCTCCGGCGCGTATCTCAATCCCGTCGTAACGGCGGTGGACGCAGCCCGCGGGCGGCTCGGTGCGCGAGAGGCTTGGGCCTACGGGGTGGCCCAGCTCGCAGGTGGTGTGGCCGGTGCGGTCGTCGCGAACCTGATGTTCTCCCTGCCTGCGGTCGAGCTCTCCGCGAAGCACCGCGGAGGCGCGGGCATGCTCCTCGGTGAGCTCGTGGCGACCGTCGGTCTCGTGCTCGTCGTCGCGGGCGCGGCGCGGGCCGGGCGGTGGACGGCGACCGCGGTCGCGGTCGGCGCGTACATCACGGGCGCGTACTTCGTCACGTCCTCCACCAGCTTCGCGAATCCGGCCGTGACGGTCGCTCGGTCACTCTCCGACACCTTCGCCGGGATCGCTCCCGCATCCGTGATTCCATTCCTGGTGATGGAGATCGTCGGAGGAGCTCTTGGCTACGTGTTGGTGCGATGGTGGTATCGCGTCCGCACCGTGCCGCCGGGCGAAACGTGAGCGCCGACCGGCCACAGGTCCTGTTCGTCTGCGTCCACAACGCCGGCCGGAGCCAGATGGCGGCGGCGTTCCTGTCGCGACTCGGCGAAGATCGCGTGGAGGTCCGCTCCGCGGGGAGCACGCCCGCTTCCGAGATCAACCCGGTCGTGCTCGAGGCGATGGGGGAGGTCGGCGTCGATCTTTCCGGGGAGCGGCCGAAGCGCATCGACGACGGCGTCGTCCGCGACTCCCATGTGGTGATCACGATGGGCTGCGGCGACGCGTGCCCGATCTATCCGGGGAAGCGATACGAGGATTGGGAGGTCGAGGACCCGTCGGGCCGCCCGCTCGAGGAGGTTCGCGCGATCCGCGACGACATCCGAAAGCGCGTGGAAGCGCTCGTCGCGGAGCTGTGACCGCGGTCCGGAACTTCCGCAGCGGGGACATGACTCCCGAGGAGGAACGCGTCCTGCGAGGCCTGTTCGCTCTCGCCTGGGGGAGCGACGACTTCAGAGAGACCGACTGGAACAATGCGTTGGGCGGTCTCCACTTCGTGGCAGAGGACGAACGCGGCATCCTCGCTCACGCTTCCGTCGTTCCGCGGGATCTCGCCGTCGACGGCCGTCCGCTTCGCACGGGTTACGTGGAGGCGATGGCGACGCGGCCGCAGCTCCAGAACCAAGGCATCGGAACCGAGGTGCTACGAGTGGTGAACGACCACATCATGAACGTGTACGAGCTCGGCGCGCTCGACACGGGGAGCGATTGGTTCTACCGAAGGCTCGGATGGCTGCGGTGGCGAGGGCCGACCTTCGTGCGGACGGCGGAGGGAGTGGTTCGAACCGAGGACGAGGACGGCAACATCATGGTCCTGCCGACGCCGGCGAGCGGGGAGCTGAACGTGGACGCTCCCATCAGCTGCGACTGGCGCCCCGGAGACGTCTGGTGAGGCGCTAGCCGGGAAGCGGCGGGGAGAACGCGGCGTTCGCCACGCACGCGAGGAGGAGCGTGCCGCCCGCGACGAGCCCGCCTCCGTCATTGGGTCCACGAGTGATAGGTTCAGGGCGGAGCCACCCACCGGTCAAGTCGCCGGTTCTCGGCGTTCCTGACGGGATTCTCCAAGTCGCCTCTTCGGCCCCGGACCCGATGAGTTGCACGAGGAGCAGTCATGGTGAGTAACGACGTTCGCCCATTCCGTGTCGACGTTCCCCAGGAAGCGCTCGACGATCTCCGCCGGCGCATCGGTGCGACACGCTGGCCGAGGAGCGAGCTCGTCCAGGACAGGTCCCAGGGGGTGCAGCTCGCCGCAATGCAGGAGCTCGCTCGCTACTGGGCGGGCGACTACGACTGGCGGACGAACGAGTCGAGGCTGAACGCACTCCCGCAGTTCACGACCGAGATCGACGGGCTGAACGTCCACTTCATCCACGTGCGGTCGAAGCACGACGACGCATTGCCGCTGATCATGACGCACGGCTGGCCGGGCTCGATAATCGAGCTGCTCGAAACCATCGGTCCACTCACCGATCCGACCGCGCACGGCGGACGCGCCGAGGATGCGTTCCACCTCGTCCTCCCCTCCATCCCCGGCTACGGCTTCTCCGACGAGCCGACGGAGCTCGGCTGGGGCCCCATCCGCATCGGTCGGGCCTGGCACGAGCTGATGCGGCGTCTCGGGTACACCGGCTACGTCGCGCAAGGCGGCGACGTCGGTTCCCAGGTGACCGACGCGATGGGCCGACTCGGGCTCGACGGTTTGATCGGGATCCACACGAACCTGCTCACGCCGGCACTCGGCGACGCCGTAGCCCTCAGCGCGTCGCCACCCACCGACGAAGAACAGGCCGCTCTCGACCAGCTCGCGGCGTTTCATGCAAGCGGCACCGGCTACTTCGTCGAGCAAGCGACGCGCCCGGAAACGATCGGCTATGCCCTGCTGGACTCACCAGTCGCACTCGCGGCCTGGCTGATCGATCACGACACGGACAGCTACCAGAAGATCGCCCGTGCCTTCGTCAACAAAGAGCCCTCGGGCAATCTCACCCGGGAACATATCGTCGACAACATCACGCTGTACTGGCTGAGCGGCACCGGGGCCTCGGCCGCGCGCTCGTACTGGGAGGAAGGCCAAGAGAACGCCCGCGCTGCCGACCAGTCACCCAAAGCAGTCTCGATCCCGGTCGGCTTCACGACATTCCCCGGAGAGATCTGGCGGACTCCGCGCAGCTGGGTCGAGAGGGCCTACCCCGATGTCGACATCTACTTCAACGAGGCGGACAGGGGCGGTCACTTCGCTGCGTGGGAGGAACCGGAGCTCTTCTCGGAGGAGATTCGCGCCGCGTTCCGGCCGCTGCGTTAGCGGGAGGCCGTCGCCGTCAAGGTCGTTCGGGCGAACGGCAGCCGATCCCCGGTTGCTGTCGCTCTACGTTCAGTTAGCTGCGGGCTAGGCCTAGGACGATTCAGGCTCGAACCCTGAGCGCCCGATGTCACGGCTAGTCCGGCGAACGGCCCTCGTTTCTGTCTTCCCGCAGCTTTGACGCGCTCCCGTTTCCGCAGGTAGCATTGCCCTTCGGCCAGCCCACGGCTGGCCTTTCTCCATGAAGACCTACGCTCCGAAGCCGCGCGACATCGAACGCCGCTGGTACGTCATCGACGCCCAGGGGTCGGTTCTCGGACGCCTGGCCTCGGAGACCGCCAAAATCCTGCGTGGCAAGGACAAGCCCACCTACGCGCCCCATGCCGACACCGGAGACCACGTCGTCATCGTGAACGCGAGCGGAGTCCAGCTCACCGGCGGCAAGGAGAACAAGAAGGTCGCCTACCGCCACTCCGGCTACCCCGGAGGCCTGACGGCGACCGACTACGGCCGCCTCATGCGGGAGCGCCCCTCCTTCGTGGTCGAGAAGGCCGTGAAGGGCATGCTCCCGCACAACCGGCTCGGCCGCCAGATGGTGAAGAAGCTCCAGGTCTACGACGGCCCGGAGCACCCGCACGCGGCCCAGCAGCCTCAGCCGTTGAAGCTCGGGGAGCTCCCGAAGTGGGAAGGTCTCCCGAAGGTGGAGCCCAAGCCGCAGCCGGCACCGAAGCCGAAGAAGGCGGCCGTCGCCAAGCGGACGGTCGCGAAGCCCACGGCCAAGTCGCCGGCGAAGAAGCCCTCCGCTGCGAAGCGAACGGGCGCCAAGCGGACGACGGCCAAGTCCTCCGCGAAGTCGCCGGCCAAGAAGCCATCCACCGCGAAGCGCACGACGACCCGAAGGAAGAAGGAAGGGGACGAGTAAGTTGGCGAACAGCGCCCACATCGCGACCGGCCGGCGCAAGGAAGCGGTCGCCCGCGTCCGTGTCGTTGCGGGAACGGGACGTTTCGACGTCAACGGACGCGCTCTGGAGGAGTACTTCACGACCCGAGCTCACCGCATGATCGTCACGGCGCCACTCCGCCTCGTGGAGAAGGAGAAGGACTTCGACATCATTGCCCGCATCGAGGGCGGAGGTGTCAGCGGTCAGGCGGGGGCGCTTCGCCACAGCATCGCGCGCGCGTTGATTGACATCGACCCGGAGCTGCGGCCCGCCCTCAAGAAGGAAGGCATGCTCCGACGCGACGCACGGGAGAAGGAACGGCGCAAGTACGGGTTGAAGAAGGCCCGCAAGGCGCCTCAGTTCTCCAAGCGGTAGACCTCGCGGCGCAAAGCCGCCGCTTGAAGAAGACCGCCTACGGCTTCTCCGACTTCGTCCTCATCCGCAGGAACGACGGTCCGAAGATCAACGCGAGGACCGCCAATCCCGCGATGATGAGCGGGAGTGCGGGCACGGCTTTTCTGTCCCTGGATGTCCTCCGCGGCCTGAGCCTGCAACGACGCGACAGCGTCCGACGGGAGCGTCGAGGTCGAACCTCCTCTTGCTCTCGTCCCTCAACGGCGACTTCTTCTCCTCCTTGGGGTCGTTCTTATGATGCCTCGCACCACCACGCTCACCCCGGCGTCGAAAACGGAGATCGCTCCGTTCGTCGTCGCCGGGACCATACTGTCGGTGTTGCTCGGTGTTCCGCTGTTCGTCCCGAGGAGGGCATAGAGCCATGTGCGCGGTCGAGGCACCGTCCGCCCCGCCAGCGCGGATGCACGGCGGCTCCGCGACGCTCGCTGTGATCGACATCGGCTCCAACTCGGGCAGACTCGTGGTCTTCCGCCGCGACCCGCTCCATCACCTCGAGGTCCTCGACGACGCGCGCGCGTCGCTCCGTCTCGCGCGGGAGATCCCCGAGGGCATCCTCAGCCGCGGCGCGATGGACCGCACCCTCCGCGTCCTCCACGACTTCATGGACATCGCGCGGACGGCTCACGCCGCGCCCGTGCTCGCCGTTGCGACCTCCGCCATCCGGGAATCGAGCAACGCCGCCGAGTTCGTCGCAGAGGTCCGCGCCGAGATCGGCCTCGATCTGCAGGTGATCGACGGCGACGCGGAGGCCCGCTACGCGTTCCTCGGCGCCGTGCACAGCCTCCCGATCGAGCACGGCATGCTTCTCGAGGTCGGCGGCGGGAGCGTGGAGATGACGCGCTTCCGCGAACGGAAGCTCGTGCGGTGCTGGTCGTTTCCTCTGGGGGCGCTCCGCGTGAGCGACCACTTCCTGCTGGAGGACCCGCCCGGAGCCTCGGACGTGGAGGCGCTCGAGGCGCACGTGGAGGACCTCCTTCGGCAGGCCGGGGTTCCGACGCTGGAGGCCGACGAGGTGCTGATCGGTACCGGCGGCACGATCCGGAACCTCGCCAAGGTCGACCGGCGCCGTCAGGTGTATCCGATCCGGCGCCTGCACGGCTACGAGCTCGCCTACGAGAGCCTGAACGAGGTCCTGGAGCTCCTCGTCGAGCGCCCGGCGGGACGCCGAGCGCGTGTGCCGGGTCTGAACGCGGACCGCACCGACTCGATCGCGGGAGGAGCGGTCGTCGTCCGGGAGATCGCGACGACGCTCGGAGCGGAGAGCATCATCGTCTCCGGCCAGGGACTCCGCGAAGGCCTGGTGATCGAGTGGGCGCACGGCGAGAACCCGCCCGAGCCGTCGGCCGTCCGGAAGGAGTCGGTGTTCTCGCTCGCGTCGCGCTTCAGTTACTGGGATGACGCCGTCGCGCGGGGACGTGCGCGCATCACGTCGGATCTTCTCGACGTGCTGGAGCCGCGCATCCCGCCGGAGCTCCGCGAGCTCGCGGAGCACGCCGCGGTCGCACTCGACCTCGGACGAAGCGTTGACTACTACAACCTGCACGAGGCGAGCGCGTGGATCCTTTCCACCGCCGACCTTTCCGGTTTCTCCCACCGCCAGCTCGCGCTGCTGTCGGCGCTCGTTCGGATGGTCGGGAACGAGAACGTGCGCCTCAACCCGTACCGGCCGCTGGTCGACGAGTCCGACCGGCCGGACCTCGCGCGCGCCTCCGCGACGCTCGCGCTCGCGGACGAGATCGAGCGCCGCGTCGGTTCGGTCTCCATCCCGGCGCTCGGTTGGAGCCTCCACAGCGGCCGCCTGGAGCTCGCGACGACGATCTCCGGCGCGTGGAGACCCCGCGCCCTCGCGGCGCGTTTCAAGCGCGCGTACGGCCTGCGTCTGGCGATCCCCGAGGTTCCGGAGCCCGCGTGATCTCTCTGCCGGGCTTCGACGCGGGCCCGGAGGAGGGCCTGCGCTCTTAGATCTTCCGCAGCACCTTCGGAACGAGGAGCCACGAGAGCGCGCCGGTCGCCGCGGTTGGAGAATCGCCCCCGGCGATCCGCGCGACCGCTCCCTTCTTGAACCGGATCACGCCCTCCTTCGACGAACC
Organism: Actinomycetota bacterium; assembly: GCA_045805285.1. Taxonomy (GTDB): domain Bacteria; phylum Actinomycetota; class UBA4738; order UBA4738; family JBJMLN01; genus JBJMLN01. Next base: position 22,436 of record JBJMLN010000137.1, read on the forward strand.
CTCCAGGAGGAGCCACGCGAGCCGGCCGAGCCCCGGCTCGTGCCCGACGAGCGCGATCCTCCGGTGCCCCGCATACGCCTGGAGGGCGGGAAGGACGTCCTCCGGCGCCCGATCGGCCTCCAGCGGGCGGAACGACTCCGGAACCGGCCACCGGGCGCCTACCGTGAGCAGCTCGGCTGTCCGCCAGGCCCTCGCGAACGAGCTGCTGAGGACGAGATCGGGAGGCCTCGTGACCTTTTTCAGGCCGCGCGCCGCCTCCAGGAACTCCTGTTCCCCCTCGGGCGTCAGGGGCCGGTCGGCGTCGTTCGGCCAGCGCTCGGAGCTCCGATCGTGCGCGACGGCGTGTCGTACGAGGTACAGGTCCATGGATGTCCCCCGGGAGGCTCGGTCGCGGCCGGAACCGGGGAGCGACGATAGCAGTCTGTTCGCCGGGGAGGGACTCCAGTAGCCTTTCCGGCGCGATGGGACGCCTTTTCGGAACCGACGGCATCCGCGGCGTGGCGGGCGAGGACCTCACGACGGAGCTCGCCTACGCCCTCGGACGCGCGGCCGTGCTCGCCCTCGGCAACGAGGTGCACGGGCGGCCGACGTTCGTGGTCGGGCGGGACACACGCGCCTCGGGGGAGATGCTCGAGAAGGCCCTCGTGTCCGGGATCTCCGCGGCGGGCGGCGATGCCCTTCTCGCCGGCGTGCAGACGACGCCCGCGATTGCGTTCCTCACGGTGGACCTCGGGGCCACGTCGGGCGTCGTCATCTCCGCCTCCCACAACCCTCCCGAGGACAACGGGATCAAGTTCTTCGGCTCGACGGGCTACAAGCTTCCGGACAAGGTGGAGGACGAGATCGAGCAGATCCTCGCCGAGGGGGCACGCGAGTCCGTCGGAGAGCCCGGAACCTCCCGGCGCCTCGAGGCGGCCCACCACCGATACCTCGAGCATCTCCGCGAGGCTGCGGACGCGCCGCTGGCCGGCTGGCGGATCGTGATCGACTGCGCGAACGGTTCCGCCTCGGAGGTCGGAGCTGAGGCCCTCCGGCAGCTCGGAGCCGACGTCCATGCGATCTTCGACCGGCCGGACGGCACGAACATCAACGACGGCTGTGGCGCGCTCCACCCCGACGTCGCGGCCGGGCACGTCGTCCGCCTCGGCGCCGACGCGGGTGTTTCCCTCGACGGCGACGCGGACCGCGTGCTGTTCTCCGATGCCTCGGGGAACGTCGTCGACGGCGACCAGGTCGTCGCCGCGCTGGCGCTGTCGCTCCACGAGGAGGGCCGTCTCGCCGGCGACCGCATCGTCGCGACCGTCATGTCGAACCTCGGCCTGATGCAGGCGATGGACGCCGCCGGGATCGACGTTCGAAGGACGGCCGTCGGCGACCGCTACGTCCTCGAGGAGATGCTCTCCTCGGGCGCCGTCCTCGGCGGAGAGCCCTCCGGGCACGTGATCCTGGCCGAGCACGCGACGACGGGCGACGGGCTGCTCGCGGCGGTGAAGTTCCTCTCGCTCGCGGCGAAGCAGGGAACGACCGTGGAGAGCCTCGCCGCGTCGATGCAGCGTTTCCCCCAGGTGCTGGAGAACGTTCCGGTCCGGGACCGCAACGAGCTCGAGGACGCTGAGCAGGTCTGGGCGACCGTGCGCGACGCGGAGCGGCAGCTCGGCCGCACCGGTCGCGTGCTCGTGCGGGCGTCCGGGACGGAGCCGCTCGTCCGCGTGATGGTCGAGGCGGAGTCGGAGGAGGACGCCGGGCGACACGCGCGCCGGATCGCGGAGTGCGTCCGCTCCGTGCTCGGCTAAGGCCGCCGCTTTCCGTGCCCTGGCGGATGTTCCGGCCGTTCGCCTCCCGCTGCTAGGCTCGCCGCGATGTGCGGCATCGTCGGATACGTCGGCTCCCAACAGGCCCTTCCGATCCTGCTCGACGGCCTTCGCACCCTCGGGTATCGCGGGTACGACTCCGCGGGCGTCGGCCTGATCGACGACGCCGGACCGCATGCGAGCCTCACCGTCCTCAAGCGCGCCGGAAAGCTCGACCGCCTCGAGGAGACGCTCGCGGCGGAGCCCGTTGCGGGCCGCGTCGGCATCGGTCACACGCGATGGGCCACGCACGGCGAGCCGAGCGACGCGAACGCGCACCCGCACGCGGACTGTGACGGGAGCGTCGCGGTGATCCACAACGGGATCATCGAGAACTTCCCGGAGCTCCGCGCGCGGCTCGCGAAGGAGGGACACACGTTCCGCTCCGAGACGGACACGGAGTGCATCGCGCATCTCCTTGAGGCGCACATCGGCGACGGGCTCACGGCGGCCGTTCGCGCGACGGTCTCGGAGCTCGAAGGCGCCTACGCGATCGTCGCGCTGTCGCTGGACGAGCCGGACCTGATCGTCGGCGCGAAGGTCGCGTCGCCACTCGTCGTCGGCCTCGGTGAGACCGAGAACGTGCTCGCCTCCGACATCCCCGCCCTGCTTTCGCGCACCCGCTCGGTCGTCCCCGTGGAGGAGGGCCAGATCGTGGAGATCCGGGCGGACGGCGTGCGCGTCTCCACGTTCGGCGGCGAGGAGGTTCCCGTCGAGCCGATGAGGGTCGACTGGGACGTCGAGCGCGCGGAGAAGGGCGGCTACGACGACTTCATGCAGAAGGAGATCCGCGAGCAGCCCGCGGCGATCCGCGACACGCTGGTCGGCCGCATCGACGCGCTCGACTACATCGCCCTCGACGAGCTCCGTCTCTCGGAGACGCTGCTGCGCGACGTCGACCGGGTCTTCATCGTCGCGTGCGGCACCGCGTATCACGCGGGACTCGTCGCGAAGTACGCGATTGAGCACTGGACGCGTCTTCCGGTCGAGATCGAGATCGCCTCGGAGTTCCGGTATCGCGATCCCGTCCTCGACGCGAACTCGCTGACGCTCGCGGTCTCCCAGTCGGGGGAGACGATCGACACGCTCGAGGCCGCGCGCCACGCCGCCCGTCAGCGTTCCCGCGTGATCGCGATCACGAACACGGTCGGCTCCTCGATCGCGCGCGAGGCCGACGGCGTCCTCTACACGCACGCCGGGCCCGAGATCGGCGTTGCCGCGACGAAGACGTTCGCGACGCAGATGGTGGCGCTGCACCTGACGGCGCTGTTCCTCGCGCAGGTGCGGGGAACGATGTTTCCGGAGGAGGTCGCCGAGGTCCTTCAGCGGATGCGCGAGCTCCCCGCACAGGTGCGAACGACGCTGGAGCTCGACGAACAGGTCCGCGCCCTCGCGCGGCGGTTCGCGGGCGCGCACGATTTCCTGTTCCTCGGGCGGCACACCGGATATCCCGCTGCCCTGGAGGGAGCGCTCAAGCTCAAGGAGATCTCCTACGTCCACGCGGAGGCGTATCCGGCGGGAGAGCTGAAGCACGGCCCGATCGCGCTCGTGGAGGCCGGGACGCCGGTCGTCGCTGTCGCGACGGAGTGCCACGTGTACCGCAAGGTGCTCTCCAACATCCAGGAGGTGCGGGCGCGCGGCGCGGAGGTCATCGCGGTGGCGACCGAGGGCGACGAGGAGATCGCGAGCGTGGCACAGCACGTGCTCTACGTTCCTCGGACGCCCGAGCTGCTGGCGCCGGTCGTCGTGAGCGTTCCGCTCCAGCTCTTCGCGTACGCGATGGCGAAGGAGCGTGGCTGCGACGTCGACCAGCCGCGGAACCTCGCCAAGAGCGTCACGGTGGAGTAGGCGCCTCGCACGGATGGACATCCTCGGGATCGGCGTCGACGTCGTCGACGTGGCGAGGATGAAGCGCGCGCTGGAGCGGCATCCGA
>JBJMLN010000138.1:0-56948 GCA_045805285.1 Actinomycetota bacterium
ATCCGTGACGGTCCGGGGCGGCCGCGGGATGAAGACGCCCGAGCGCGGTCCGACGGTCGTGCGCGACCAGCTGACCACCCTCGTTCCCAGGAGCGAGGAGACCATGATCATCAACATGGGTCCGCAGCACCCGTCGACCCACGGTGTGCTTCGGCTCATGCTCGAGCTCGACGGAGAGACGGTGATCACGTGCCGGCCGGTGATCGGCTATCTCCACACCGGCATCGAGAAGAACACCGAGTACCGCAACTGGCAGCAGGGCGTCACGTACGTGACGCGGATGGACTACCTGTCCCCGTTCTTCAACGAGCTGGCCTACTGCATGTCGGCGGAGCGCCTCCTGGGTATCTCCGATCGCATCCCGGATCGCGCGTGGATGATCCGCGTGATGTTTTGCGAGCTGACGAGGATCCAGTCGCACCTCGTGTGGCTCGCGACGACGGGGCTCGAGCTCGGCGCGGTGTCGATGGCGCTCTACGGTTTCCGCGAGCGGGAGGACATCCTCGACATCTTCGAGATGACGACCGGGCTGCGGATGAACTTCGCGTACTTCCGCATCGGCGGGCTCGTGATGGACCTCCCGGAGGGCGCGACGGAACGTACCGCGGACTTCGTCGAGAAGATGCGCGGCCGGATCGACGAGTACGAGCGTCTCCTCACCGGCAACCCGATCTGGATCGAGCGCAACCAGGGCGTCGGCTACGTCGCCCCGGAGACGCTGACGGCGCTCGGCGCGACCGGACCGATCCTTCGCGCCGCCGGCATCGCCGCGGATCTCCGAAAGGACGAGCCCTACGCCGGCTACGAGCAGTTCGACTTCGAGGTGCCGACCGAGACGGCGAGCGACTGCTACGCGCGGTATCAGGTGCGGATCCGCGAGATGCGGGAGTCGCTTCGCATCATCGAGCAGTGCCTGGAGAAGCTTCCCGGTGGCCCGGTGAAGATCGATGACCCGAAACTCCGCTGGCCGGGCGACCTCTCCGTCGGCCCCGACGGCATCGGCAACTCCCCCGAGTACGTGAAACACATCATGGAGGAGTCGATGGAGGCCCTGATCAACCACTTCAAGATCGTGACGCAGGGCTACCAGGTTCCGGCGGGCGAGGTGTACATGCCGGTGGAGTCTCCGCGCGGCGAGCTCGGCTACTACGTCGTGTCCGACGGCGGCGCCCGCCCATATCGCGTGCGCGTGCGCGACCCGTCGTTCGTGAACCTCCAGACGACGCCGGTGATGGTGGAGGGGCAGCTCGTGGCCGACACGGTCGCGTGCATCGCGAGCATCGACCCCGTGATGGGCGGGGTGGATCGATGATGTTGCGAGGGCCTCGCTGATGGCGGTGCTGGAGGGCAAGCGCCGCGAGGAAGCCAACGCGATCGTCGCCCGCTATCCGAGCTCGCGCTCGGCGATGATGCCGCTCCTGTACCTCGTGCAGTCCGTGGAGGGATACGTCTCGCGCGACGGCATGCGCGAGGTGGCGGAGATCCTCGGACTCACGACCGCCGACGTGGAGGCCGTTGCCACCTTCTACTCGATGTACCGCTTCGAGCCGTCGGGGCGCTACGTGTTGAGCGTGTGCACCAACGTCTCGTGCGCGCTGCTCGGCGCCCGCGGCCTCTACAACGACGCGCGCGAGGCCCTCGAGGCGAACCCCGCGGAGGTCGGCGCGACGGAAGGGATCACCCTCCACGAGGAGGAGTGCCTCGGTGCGTGCGAGCAGGCGCCGGTCGTGACCGTGAACTTCACGAACTACGCTCGCATGACGACCGAGCGGATGCGCGAGCTCGTCGCGAGCCTCCGCGGCGGAGAGCCGCTGCCGCCGACGCAGGGAGCGGAGCCGCCGGCTGACCTCCGCGAGACGTCGCGGCAACTCGCCGGGCTCGGGGCGGCCGAGTAGATGGATCCCGTCCTCACCGCCCGCTGGGGAAACCCGAACGCCGTCACCCTCGACCGCTACCGCGGCTCGGGCGGTTACGAGGCGCTGGGAAAAGCCCTCGGCATGGCTCCCGCCGACATCATCGAGGAGGTCAAGAGCTCCGGACTCCGCGGCCGTGGAGGCGCCGGGTTCCCGACCGGAAACAAGTGGGCGTTCGTTCCGCAGGACACGGGCAAACCGACGTACATGGTCGTCAACTTCGACGAGTCTGAGCCGGGAACCTTCAACAACCGCGAGCTCGTCGAGCGCGATCCGCACCAGCTCCTGGAGGGCGCCGCGATCGGCGCGTACGCGATCCAGTGCCACACGATCTTCATCTACACGCGAGGGGAGTTCCTCCGCCCCGGCAACACGCTCACGCGCGCGGTCGAGGAGGCCCGCGCGGCGGGCGTCTTCGGTTCCGGGATCCTCGGCAGCGACTACGACCTCGACGTCGTGATCCATCGCGGCGCGGGCGCGTACATCTGCGGGGAGGAGACCGCGTTGCTCGACTCCCTCGAGGGCCGCCGGGGCCAGCCACGGCTGCGTCCTCCGTTCCCGGTGGTCGCCGGGCTCTACGCGTCGCCGACCGCGATCAACAACGTGGAGACGCTCTCCAACGTGCCGCACATCATCAACCGCGGCGCGGAGTGGTACCGCTCGATGGGGTCGGAGAAGTCGCCCGGCCCGAAGCTGTTCTCCATCTCGGGGAAGGTCAACAAGCCCGGGAACTACGAGGCGCCGATGGGAACGTCGGCGCGCGAGCTGATCGAGTCGTACGCCGGTGGCGTGCTGGACGGACGGTCGGTGAAGGCGTGGACGCCGGGCGGTTCCTCGACGCCGCTCCTCACCGGCGAGGACCTCGACACGAACATGGACTTCGAGTCGGTACAGGCCGCGGGGTCGCTCCTCGGCACCGCCGCGATGATCGTGATGGACGAGCGCGACTGCGTGGTCGAAGCGGTGCTCCGCATGATCGAGTTCTACGCGCACGAGTCGTGCGGCAAGTGCACTCCCTGCCGCGAGGGAACCTGGTGGATGACGAAGGTGCTCAAGCGGCTGGAGGAGGGCCAGGGGCGCGAGGAGGACATCCCGCTTCTCGCCGACGTCGGCGGCAACATCCTCTTCAAGGCGTTCTGCGCGCTCGCCGACGGCGCGGTGTCACCGGTCGACTCCTCGATCAAGCACTTCCGCAGCGAGTACGAGGAGCACGTCCGGCAGGGACGGTGTCCGTTCAAGGAGCGCGAGCCCGTCCGGGCGGCCGCGCCGCGCGAGGGCGGCGCCGCGGGATCGATCCCCGCGGCGGAGGTGATCCCCTCGTGAGCGCGCGTCTGGTGACGCTCACGATCGACGACAAGTCGGTCACCGTCCCTGCGGGAACGCTCATCATCCGCGCCGCGGAGACGCTCGGCATCGAGATCCCGCGTTTCTGCGAGCACCCGTTGCTCTCTCCCGTCGGCGCGTGCCGGCAGTGCTACGTGGAGGTGGAGGGCCAGCGCAAGCTGCTGACGTCGTGCACGACTCCGGTGGCGCCCGACATGGTGGTCCGCACGCAGAACGCGAGCGACCAGGTCCGCAAGGCGCAGGTCGGGAACCTCGAGTTCCTCCTACTCAACCATCCGCTCGACTGCCCGATCTGCGACCGCGGTGGAGAGTGCCCGCTCCAGGACCAGGCGCTCGCGTTCGGGCCGGGGGAGAGCCGCTACATCGAGGCGAAGCGGACCTACGAGAAGCCGATCCCGCTCTCTCCGCTGGTCGGGCTCGACCGCGAGCGGTGCGTGCTCTGCACCCGGTGCACCCGGTTCTGCAACGAGATCTCCGGAGACCGGTTCATCGAGCTCTTTGAGCGCGGTGCCGCGGAGCAGGTGAGCATCGCGGCGGGGGAGGACTTCCGCTCGCCGTTCTCCGGAAACACCGTGCAGATCTGCCCGGTCGGGGCATTGACCTCCACGACGTATCGGTTCGCTGCGCGGCCGTTCGATCTCCAGCACGCCGACTCCGTGTGTCAGCACTGCGCCAGCGGTTGCTCGCTCCGCGTCGACGCGCGCGCCGGCACGATCGTGCGGCATCTCGCCCGCGACAACGAGGACGTGAACGAGGCGTGGCTCTGCGACAAGGGCCGGTACGCGTTCACCCATCCCGATCGCGAGGACCGCATGACGACGCCGCTGCTTCGCGAGCACGGGCTCGAGCCGACGTCGTTCGGCGAGATCTTCGGCCGCATCGTCGAGTGGTCGAAGGGCAAGCGCGTCGCATTCCTCACGGGGGGTCGCCTGGCGAACGAGGACGCATACGCGCTCTCGCGGCTCGCGCGGACGGCTTTCCGGACGAACGATCTCGACCACCGGCGCGTCGCCGCTCCGGAGGCGGTGGAGGCTCGCGCGGCCGCCGCGCCGCTCCGGCTCACCTACCGCGACGTGGAGCGCGCGAAGGCGATCGTCGTCGTCGGCCTCGACGCGGAACAGGAGCTTCCGATCCTGCACCTGCGCATCCGCAAGGCCGCGCGGCGCGGGGCGAAGGTGTTCGTGATCCATCCGCGCCGGACGCGCCTTCACGATCTCGGAGAGCACGTCCTCGTCCGGCCGGAGGACCAGGCCGCCGCGCTCGCGCGGTTGCTTCCGGGCGCGAGAGATGCGCCGGGCGAGGACACGCCACTCGGGCGGGCAGCCGCTGCCCTCCGCGAGGCCGGAGCGGACGGCGTCGTGATCGCGGGTCCGCGGACGCTCGACGGCGGCTCCGACGCGGCGCTCCAGGCCGCATCGCTCGCCGCCGCCACCGGTGCTCGCTTCGCGCTCACGGCGCGGCGGTCGAACGACGCCGGCGCCCTTCGCGCCGGCGTGCATCCGGGGCTCCTTCCGGGAGGCCGTCGTTTCTCCGAGGCGTCGGAACGCTCCGCCGTGGAGGACGTCTGGGGCGCGCTGTCGGATCTCCAGCCCGGCCGCGACACCGCGGGGATCCTCCGCGCGGCGGCGGCGCGCGAGATCGACGTGCTGTTCCTGATCGGCGTCGATCCGCTGCGCGACTTCCCGGACGAGAGGCTCGCGCGGCACGCGCTCGAGAACGTTCCGCACAAGGTCGTGCAGGACATCGCGCCGGGCGAGTACCTCCGCTTCGCCGACGCGTTCCTGCCCGCGGCCGCTGCGGTGGAGCGGGAGGGCTATCTGACCGACTGGGAGGGCCGCGCCCTTCCGATGCATCCGGTCCGGCCGACGCACGGTCTCTCGCGTCCCGACTGGGAGATCTTCGCCGAGCTCGCGGAAGCCGCGGGCGCGCCGTTCGGCGTCGACACGTTGGAGGACCTCCGCGGGGAGATGGAGCGGCTGCTCACCCCGCGCGAGCCCGACGTGGAGCTTCCGACGCCCGCGCATCCCGCCTCGGAGCGGCCGGGCCTGACGCTCTTCTCCTACCCGCTGCTCGTCGACGAGGGGCGCCAGTCCGACGGCGCGGAGCGTCTCAAGGCCGCCCTCGAGGAGCCGCCTTTCGTGGAGATGCACCTCACCGATGCCGAACGCGCCGGGGTCGTCGGCGGAACGCGTGTGCGGATCTCCACCGACGCCGGGTCCGTGGAGGCGCCGCTGCGCGTCTCCGACGACGTCGCGGAGGGCTCCGTGTTCCTGCCGTTCAATCAGCCGGGCGTCGCCGCGAACGAGCTCCTCTCCGGGAGCTTCGCGGCGGCGGTGACGATCGAGCCGGCGAACGCCGACGCGGACGGCGAGGCGGCCACGACGGCGGAGACCGGAGCGGCGGAAATCGCGCCGGCCGCGGCCGCGGCCACGGCGGAGGCGTCCTAGATGGACTGGATCGACTGGCTCCTGCTCGTCGCCAGGATCGTCGTGGTCTTCGCGGCACTGCTCGTCACCGTCCTCCTCGTGATCTGGCTGGAGCGGAAGGTCATCGCCGACATGCAGACGCGGATCGGGCCGAACCGCGCCGGTCCGGCCGGCGTTCTCGTCACCCTCGCCGACGGTGTGAAGCTTTTCTTCAAGGAGGGCATCACGCCCACGCTCGCGGAGCGGCCGATCTATCTCCTCGCTCCGATCCTCGCGATGTTCCCCGCGTTCCTCGCGTTCGCCGTGATCCCGTTCGGGACCGGCGTGACGATCGCCGGGCGTTTCGTCCCGTTCCAGGTGGCGAACCTCAACGTCGGGGTCCTGTGGGTTCTCGCGATGGGTTCGCTGATGGTCTACGGCATCGTCCTCGCCGGCTGGGCGAGCGGCTCGAACTATCCGCTGCTCGGATCGATCCGCTCGTCGGCGCAGATGATCTCCTACGAGGTGGGGATGGGCCTCGCGATCGTCGCGGTCGTCATGTACTCGGGGACGCTGAATCTGAACGGCATCGTTGCGGCGCAGGACAAGATCTGGAACGTCCTCCCGCAGTTTCCGGCGTTCCTCATCTACGCGATCGCCGGTCTGGCGGAGACGAACCGGCCGCCGTTCGACCTCCCCGAGGCGGAGTCGGAGCTCGTCGCCGGCTATCACACGGAGTATTCCGGCATCAAGTTCGCGATGTTCTTCCTCGGCGAGTACCTGAACACGGTGACGGTCTCCGCGATCGCCGTGACGCTGTTCCTCGGCGGATGGCGCGGGCCGATCTTCTCGTTCCTCCCGTGGCTCTGGCCGCTCGTTTGGTTCCTGCTGAAGCTGCTCGCGATGATCTACGTCTACATCTGGGTCCGTGCGACGCTTCCGCGGTTCCGCTACGACCGGTTGATGAGCTTCGGCTGGAAGGTGCTGATCCCGTTCGGGCTGATCTGGGTGCTGGCGACCGGCGCGGTGGTCGTCATCCCGGAGGTGTACAGCCGCAACACGCTGATCGTGTGGGTCGGCATCACCGCTGGCGTCCTGCTGCTGTGGTCGCTCGTCTGGCCGCTGTTCGCGCGAACGCCGGAGAGGACGCCCGAAAGGACCCCCGAACCGGCGCAGGACCGCCGATGAGCGACGAATCGACGTCCACGCCGGAGGAGGAGGCGCCCGTGTCGTCGACGAGCCCGAACGCGACGCCGCACGGATCGCAGCCGAGCGGCGGCGTCTTCGCTCGCATCGCGCGCGGCCTCTTCGTGACGTTCAAGCAGACGTTCCGCGCGGACGTGACGGAGGAGTACCCGAAGAAGATCGTGCCGCCGCCGCCTCGTTCGCACATCGGGCGGCATCTCCTCAACAAGCACGACAACGGACTGGAGAAATGCATCGGGTGCGAGCTGTGCGCGTTCGCGTGCCCCGCAGACGCGATCTACGTCGAGGGAGCCGAGAACACCGAGGAGCACCGCGTTTCGCCGGGGGAGCGCTACGCGAAGGACTATCAGATCAACTATCTGCGCTGCATCATGTGCGGCCTGTGCGTCGAGGCCTGCCCGACGCGCGCGCTCACGCTGACGTCCGCATACGAGATGTCGTGGACGACGCGCGAGGACGCGATCTACACGAAGGACCAGCTCCTCGAGCCGCCGCTGCCGCTCGGCACCGCGCCCGGAACGGACGAGGGAAAGTGAACACCGAGCTCGTCCTCTTCTGGGTGATGGCGCCGATCTCGGTGGGCTCCGCGATCGCGATGCTCCTCCAGCGGAGCGCCGTGTACGCCGCGCTGCTCCTCGTCGTGAACTTCTTCACGCTCGCGATCTTCTTCCTGATGCTCGACGCCCCATTCCTGTTCGCGGTGCAGATCATCGTGTACGCCGGCGCGATCATGGTCCTGTTCCTGTTCGTGATCATGCTCCTCGGCGTGGACCGCAAGGAGAGCTTGATCGAGCGCCTCCCGGCGCAGCGGCCGTTTGCGATCCTGTTCGCGCTGTTGGTCGCGGGGGAGATCTTCTTCGCGGTCCGTCTCGGTGTCGGGCTCTCCGGTACGGGTTCGCCGGCGTTCGCGGCCAACGGCGGCGGAAGCACGCAGGCGCTGGCGCGGGTCCTGTTCCACGACTACTTCTTCCCGTTCGAGGTCACGTCGGTCCTGCTGATCGTCGCGGCGATCGCCGCGATCGTGATGGCCGGACGCACGGCAGGCGGAGAACCCTCCGACCCGATCGCGGAGGAGCAGCTGGCGCTCGAGGCGAGCGGCTCTCCGCCGCCGCTGCCGAAGGTCGAGGAGCCGGAGCGGGTCCCGTGACGCCGATCAGCTACTTCCTCGTACTCTCCGGCATCCTGTTCTCGATCGGCACGGCGGGAGTGCTCCTGCGCCGGAACGCGCTCGTCATCTTCATGTCGGTGGAGCTCCAGCTGAACGCGGTAAACCTCTCCCTCGTCGCCTTCTCCAAGCAGCAGGGGAACCTCACCGGCCAGGCGCTCGCGTTCTTCTCGATGGTGGTCGCCGCGGCGGAGGTCGTCGTGGGCCTCGCGATCATCGTCTCGATCTTCCGGAGGCGCCGGAGCGCGAACGTCGACGACGCGAGCCTCCTGCGATGGTGAGCCCGACGGAGACCGCGGCGTGCTGAAGGCCATCTGGCTGGTGCCGGCCCTGCCGCTCGCCGGCGCGATCGTCAACCTCTGCGTCGGCCGCAGGCTCCGGGAGTGGTCGGGGTCGCTCGCCTCCGCGGTCGTGGCCGCCGCGTTCGTCCTGTCGCTCGTGGCCCTCGTGCAGCTCGTGGCGTTCTCGCCGGCCGATCGCGTGTCGATCTCCCACCTCTACGAGTGGATCGCGGTCGGCTCGTTCCACGTCGGCGTCAACTACCGCGTCGATCCGCTGTCGATGACGATGATCCTCGTCGTCACCGGGGTCGGAACGCTGATCCACGTCTACGCGATCGGCTACATGCACGGCGACGAACGCTTCTCGAGGTTCTTCGTCTACATGAACCTGTTCGTGTTCTTCATGCTGACGCTCGTCGTCGCGGACAACTTCCTGCTGATGTACCTCGGCTGGGAGGGCGTCGGCTTGTGCTCCTACCTCCTGATCGGCTTCTGGTTCGAGCGGCCGGCGGCGGCGAGCGCGGCGAAGAAGGCGTTCATCGTCACGCGGATCGGAGACACCGCGATGCTCGTCGGCATCGCGCTGATCTTCGTGACGTTCCACTCCCTCGACTTCGGAAAGGTGCTGCACGCGGTGCCGAGCGCCGTCTCCACTGGAACCGTGACGGCGATCGCGCTGCTCCTGTTCGCCGGAGCGGTCGGGAAATCCGCGCAGCTGCCGCTCCACGTCTGGCTTCCGGATGCGATGGAGGGCCCGACGCCTGTCTCCGCTTTGATCCACGCCGCTACGATGGTGACCGCGGGCGTGTATCTCGTGGTGCGGACCCACGTCCTGTTCGTCGACTCGGGCGTCGCGCTCACCGTGGTCCTGATCGTCGGGCTCGCCACCGCCGTGTACGCGGCGACGGCGGCGCTCGGGCAGGACGACATCAAGCGCGTGCTTGCGTACTCCACGATCTCCCAGCTCGGTTTCATGTTCTTCGCGGTGGGCCTGAAGGCGTACGCGGCGGCGATCTTCCTGCTGGTCACGCACGCGTTCTACAAGGCGTTGATGTTCCTCTCGGCAGGCAGCGTGATGCACGGCATGCACAACGAAACGGACCTGAAGAAGATGGGCGGACTCCGGAAGCTGATGCCGGCGACGGCGACGGCGTTCGGCATCGGCGCACTCGCGCTCTCGGGCGTGCCGCCGTTCGCCGGTTTCTTCAGCAAGGACGAGGTCATCGCGGCCGCCGACCAGAGCGGCCACTACATCGCGTACGTCATCGCGCTGATCGCCGCGTTCCTCTCCGCCCTCTACATCGCGCGGCTCGTGTTCCTCGCGTTCTTCGGGGAACGGCGTTCCGACGAGCCCGCCCACGAGTCGCCTCCGATCATGACGATCCCGCTCGCGCTGCTCTCGATCGGAGCCGTTGGCGGAGGGGTGCTCGGGCTGAGCGCGGCCAGCGGGGAGCTCACCCGGTTCCTCGCTCCGGTCGTCGGACCGCACGCCGAGTCGACGTCCGGACTGTCGGAGATCGCTCTGTCCGTCATCTCCGTCGTCGTCGTGCTCGCGGGCATCGGCGTGGCGTATCTCTTCTTCGCCTCCGGCAGGATCGATTGGCTCGCGCGCCGGTCACGCAGCGAGGACCTCCATCGCTTCCTGGAGAAGGGTTGGTACATCGACGCCGCCTACGCCGACGCGGTGGAGGGTCCGGGGAAGGGCAGCGCGCGCTTCCTCGCCTTCGTGATCGACAAGCAGGTGATCGACGGCGCCGTGAACGGCGTCGCCGCGCTGTTCCGCTGGCTCGCGTCGGTCGGCCGGCGGATCCAGACGGGCTTCGTGCGGAGCTATGCGCTGGGGTTCCTTTTCGGCGTCGTCGCGCTGCTCGTGTACGTGGGAGCGAGGCGCTAGATGCCCTGGTTGACGCTCGTCGTCTTCACGCCGCTCGTCGGGATCCCGGCGCTGCTGTTCATCCCGAACCTCAAGGACGACATCGCGCGTGCGCTTGCCCTGGTCGTCGCGGTCGCGACGTTCCTCGTCTCCCTCGGCATGCTCGGAGCGTTCGACGCGGGCCGCTCGGGGTTCCAGCTCGTGGAGCACGCCGAGTGGGCCGCGTCGATCGGCCTGCACTACACGATCGGCGTGGACGGTGTGAGCGTGTTCATGGTCCTGCTGACGACGTTCCTGATCCCGCTCGGGATCCTCGCCTCGTGGAAGGTGGAGCGTGACATCCGCGCGTTCATGGCGTCGATCCTGTTCATCGAGACGGCGGTCCTCGGCGTCTTCGTCTCGATCGACCTGCTGCTCTTCTTCCTGTTCTTCGAAGGGATGCTGTTCCCGATGTACCTGATCATCGGCAGCTGGGGAGGCGACCGCCGGGTCTACGCGGCGCTGAAGTTCTTCCTCTACACGATGTTCGGCTCCGCGTTCTTGTTCGTCGCGATCCTGTTCCTGTATTTCCGCGCCGGAACGGATCTCGGGCAGGCGACGTTCGACCTCCGCACGCTGCAGCATCTCGCGCTGCCTCTCGTGACCGCACGGTGGTTGTTCCTCGCGTTCTTCATCGCGTTCGCCGTGAAGGTGCCGATCTTCCCGCTCCACACGTGGCTCCCGGATGCGCACACGGAGGCGCCCACGGCCGGCTCGATGATCCTGGCCGCGCTCCTGTTGAAGGTCGGGGCGTACGGCCTGATCCGGTTCGACCTCGCGCTGTTCCCGGAGGCGTCGCGGTACTTCTCCACGGCGATCGAGATCCTCGCGGTGATCGGCATCGTCTACGGGGGGATCGTCGCCTTGATCCAGAGCGACGTGAAACGCCTCGTCGCCTACTCCTCGGTCTCGCACCTCGGGATCGTGGTGCTGGGAGTCTTCGCGTTCACGCAGCAGTCCGTCTCGGGGGGCGTCCTGCAGATGGTGAACCACGGCCTTTCCACGGGCGCGCTGTTCCTCATCGTCGGGATGATCTACGAGCGCACGCACACGCGGGAGCTCGGAAAGATGGGAGGCCTCGCGCGCACGATGCCGCTGCTTGCCGGTGTGCTGCTGTTCGTCGTCTTCTCGAGCGCCGGACTGCCGGGCCTCAACAACTTCGTGGGCGACTTCCTCGTGGTCCTCGGAACGTTCGCCGCGCATCGCGCGATCGCCTCGGCCGCGGCCCTCGGCTTCGTCCTCGCCGCGATCTATCTGCTGTGGAGCTACCAGCGGATCATGCACGGCCCGGTCTCGGAGGAGAATCGCCGCCACCCGGACCTCTCGCTCCGGGAGAGCATCGTGCTCGCGCCGATCCTCGCCGCGATCCTGGTGATCGGCGTGTATCCGAACCTGCTGCTCGACCGCATCAACCCGAGCACCGCACAGGTCGTCCATCGGGTGGAGCAGGGAGCGACCACGGTGCCGGCCGCGCCCGCGGCCGCTCCCAACGTTCCCTCGACGGGGAGCGCGCCGTGATCCCCACGCCGGCGCTGCAGTTCGAGCCGGTCCTGCCGGAGCTGATCCTGGTCGGCGTGGGGATCGTCGCGCTGCTCCTCGACGCACTCGTGAAGCAGACGAAGCCCGTGACCCTGCTGTTCCTCTGCCTCGCCGGGATCGCCGGCGCCGCAGCGGCGACGCTCGAGCTCTGGGATTGGACCGGCCCCGTGACGGTCCTCGGCAACACCGTCGCGGTCGACCGCTTCACCGTGGTCGCGCGCCTCGTGATCCTCGGAACCGCGGCGATGGGCGCGATCTACGGGCTCGTGTACTTCGAACGCTCGCGCGAGTTCCGCGGAGAGTTCTTCGCGCTGCTGCTGTTCGCGACATCCGGCATGACGCTCATCACGGCGGCCGCCGACCTGATCCTTGTCTTCCTGGCGCTGGAGATCCTCTCCCTGTCGCTGTACGTGCTGACCGGATCGTCGGCTCGGCTTTCCTCGAGCGAGGGGGCGATGAAGTACTTCCTCCTGGGCGCCTTCTCCTCGGCGTTCTTCCTCTACGGGATCGCGCTGTCCTACGGCGCGACGGGCTCGACGAAGATCCTGGACATCGTCCACGCGCTCTCGGGAACGACGGGCTCGTCGGCGCTCGCGCTGACGGCGATCGCGCTCCTTGCCGTCGGCTTCGCCTTCAAGGTCTCCGCGGTGCCGTTCCACATGTGGACGCCGGACGTGTATCAGGGAGCGCCGACGGCCGTGACCGCGTACATGTCCGCGGCGACGAAGGTCGCGGCGTTCGCCGCGCTGATCCGCGTATTCGACGTCGCGTTCTTCCCGCTCAGCTGGGACTGGACGCCGCTGATCTGGGGGCTCGCGGCCGGGTCGGTCGTCGTCGGAAGCGTCCTCGCGATCGCGCAGTCCGACATCAAGCGGATGCTCGCGTACTCGAGCATCGCGCAGGCCGGGTTCATCCTGACCGGTCTCGTCGCCGCGAACCAGGACGGCATCCAGGCGGCGCTCTTCTACCTGATCGCGTACGCGGTCATGGTCCTCGGCGCGTTCGGCGTCGTGATGCTCGTCTCCGGCCGAGGAGAGCGAGGGACCTCGCTGTCCGCATACTCGGGTCTCGCGCGCGTGCGACCGGGGCTCGCCGCGCTGATGACGCTCTTCCTGCTGTCGCTCGCCGGCATCCCGCCGACCGCCGGGTTCATCGCGAAGGTCGATGTCTTCGGAGCGGCGATCCGTGCCGGCCACTGGCCGCTCGTGCTGATCGGCGTCCTCGGGAGCGTCGTCGCGGCCTTCTTCTACCTCCGAGTCGTCGTGCTCATGTACATGGAGGCGCCGGTGGAGGAGGAGACGCTGCCCGCGGCCGACGTTCCGCCCGCCGCCGCGGCGCTGCCGCTCCTCGTTCCGGCGGTGCTCACCCTCCTCTTGGGAGTGTTTCCCGAGGTCGTTCTGGGGTTCCTCCGCCAGGCCGCCATCTTGAGATGGTGAGTCTTCCCGCCCGTCGCCGCCTCCCGGTAGGCTCTCCGCGATGAGCAGGCGCGTGATCCCCGGTCTGGAGGCGCCCGACCCCGTCCTGGAGACCGACATCCGTGTCCGTCTCGACGACGTGGAGGAGGCGCTGGAGAAGGCGGTTCTCGCCGACTCCGACCTGCTCGCGGAGACGGCGTCGCACCTCCTCTCCGCCGGCGGAAAGCGGTTCCGTCCGATGCTCGTGCTCCTCTCCGGCTACTTCGGCGACCCGACCGACACGCGCCTCATCGCGGGCTCGGTCGCGATCGAGCTCGTGCACCAGGCGACGCTGTATCACGACGACGTGATCGACGAGGCAGACTCCCGCCACGGAGTGCCGTCCGCGAACGCGCGCTGGAACAACACGGTCGCGATCCTCACCGGCGACTACCTGTTCGCTCGCGCGTCGGAGATCTCTACGGACCTCGGACCGGAGATCTGCCGGCTGCTCGCGCGGACGATCGCGACCCTCTGCGACGGCCAGATCCGGGAGGTCGACGTCTCGCGCACCCTCCGTCAGGAGGAACAGGCCTACATGGAAATCATCCGCCGCAAGACCGGCGCCCTGATCGCGACGTCCTGCCGGCTCGGCGGGATGCTGTCCGACGCCACCGCGGCCGACACCGACACGCTGGAGACCTTCGGGGAGGCCCTCGGGATCGCCTTCCAACTCTCCGACGACATCATGGACATCACCGCGACTGAGTCCGAGCTCGAGAAGGAGCCCGGCGCGGACATGCGCAACGGGCTGTACACGCTCCCGGTGCTCTACGCGCTGGAGCGGGGAGAGGACCGCGAGGAGCTCTCCGGACTGCTGACGGAGGGCCCTCCGTCCGGCGAGCGCCTCGACCGGGCGCTCGAGATCGTGCGCAACGACGCCAGCCTCGACCGGGCGCGGATGACCGTCAGCGCGGAGGTGGCGAGGGCGCTCTCCCTGGCCTCGAAGCTCCCGCACGGACTCGCGCGACCGGCCCTGGAGAGCCTCGCTCGGTACCTGGCGGTCCGGTGCGGAGCCGTGCCTGAACCCGCTGGCCAGAGCCGTGCCTGAGCCCGCACGCCAGGCGCCCGCCCACTGATAGACTCGCGCTTGGGAAAATCTTCACAAGCGCGCGTGGAAAACCGGGGAAACCGAAGGACAACGCGTCTTGCCTGAAACCTATTACGAGACGTACGGGGTCGTCCTCGCGGTCGTGATCGCGGGCGTGGGCCTCGTGGCCGTGGCGTTCCTGACCGCCAGGGTGATGTCGCCCCACCGTCCGCTCCCCGAGAAGCTGACCACCTACGAGTGCGGCATCGACCCGGTCGGAGAGGGTTGGTCGCAGTCCCAGATCCGCTATTACGTCTACGCGTTCCTGTTCGTGATCTTCGACGTCGAGAGCGTGTTCCTGTTCCCCTGGGCGACGACCTTCGAGCGTCTCGGGTACACCGCCGTGGTCGAGATGGCCGTGTTCATCGCGATCCTCGGCGTCGGACTCCTTTACGCCTGGAGGAAGGGGGTGCTCGAGTGGGCGTGATCGAGAACGTTCCGGTTCCCCAGCCGGTCAAGTTCATCCTCAACTGGGGGAGGCGCTATTCCCTGTGGGTGATGAACTTCGGGCTCGCTTGCTGCGCGATCGAGCTGATCGCGGCATCGACCTCGAAGCACGACTTCATCCGCCTCGGCGTCATCCCGTTCGCGCACGGGCCGCGCCAGGCCGACCTCCTGGTCGTCGCCGGCACGGTGACCGACAAGATGGCGCCCGCGCTCAAGCGCGTCTACGACCAGATCCCGGACCCGAAGTACGTGATCTCCTTCGGGTCCTGCTCCAACTGCGGGGGGCCGTACTGGGACTCCTACTCCGTCACGAAGGGCGTCGACCAGATCATCCCCGCCGACGTCTACGTACCGGGCTGTCCGCCGAGACCGCAGGCATTGCTGCAGGGGATCATCAAGCTCCAGGAGAAGATCGCGGGCGAGGACATCAGGGAGAAGTGGAGTGGCCAGCTCACGGCGCCCTCTTCCGGTCCCTGAGATCGAGTCCCGGCTGCGGGCTCGGTTCGGAGACGACATCGCGGAGTTCTCCGACCAGCACGGCCATCCGGTCGCGACGGTCACGCCGGAGCGCTACCGCGAAGTCGCGCGGTTCCTGCACGACGAGCCGGAGCTCGCGCTCGACTTCTTCGACTTCAGCGGCGGCGTCGACCGGGAGGACGAGGGCTTCGAGGTCGTGACGCACCTGTACTCCACGATCCACAACCACCACGTCCGGGTGAAGGTGCGCCTCGCGCATGAGGAGCCGCACTGCCCGACGATCTCCGACATCTATCCGGGAGCGAACTGGCACGAGCGCGAGACGTCCGAGATGTTCGGGATCGAGTTCGACGACCATCCCCAGCCGGTGAAGCTCCTTCTGCCGGAGCCGTTCGAGGGCCATCCGCTCCGCAAGGACTTCGCGTTGATGAGCCGAGAGGCCAAGCCTTGGCCGGGCGCCGTCGAGGGCGAGGAGGAAGAGGAGGAGTGATCGCAGCCGTCCTCGGCACCCTGCACGTGATCGCGCAGCAGAGCGAGAACATCGTCGACAGCACGTTCTCCAACTTCTGGGTCGTGCTGATCATCAAGGCCCTCGTCGTGCTGGTCTTCTTCCTCGTCGCTCCGTTGCTCGTCGGCTACGCGGAGCACAAGGTGCTCGCGCACATGCAGGCCCGGCTCGGCCCGATGTACGCGGGGCGCTTCCACGGCTGGGCGCAGCTCGTCGCCGACGGCGTGAAGTTCGTCCAGAAGGAGGACGTGATCCCCGCGGCCGCGGACCGCTGGGTGTTCTCCCTCGCGCCTGCCGTCGCGCTCGTGCCCTACATCGCGCTGTTCGTCGTCATCCCGTTTTCAGACTCGATCTGGGCGGAGAACCTCGACGTCGGCATCTTCTTCGTGCTGGCGATGTCGTCGGTGTCCGTGATCGGCGTGCTGATGGCGGGGTGGTCGTCCGCGAACAAGTTCTCGCTGATCGGAGCGCTCCGCGCGGCCGCGCAGCTGATCGCCTACGAGCTCCCGATCGTGCTGGCCGCGGCGGCGATCGTGATGCAGGCCGGGACGCTCAGCCTCCTCGGGATCGTAAATGCGCAGGACTCCTACTGGTTCATCCTCACGCAGCCGGTGGGCTTCGCCATCTTCGTCATCGCCTCGCTCGCCGAGCTCACCCGCCCTCCGTTCGACATGCCGATCGCCGACTCGGAGATCATCTTCGGCGCCTACACCGAGTACACGGGGCTGAAGTTCGCCTTCTTCCTGCTCTCGGAGTACGGCGGCATCGTGGCGCTCTCCGCGATCGCCGCCGTGCTGTATCTCGGCGGTTTCCGGGGTCCGGTCCTGCCGCCTCCGATCTGGATGGCGATCAAGATCGGTGCGCTATCGTTCTTCGTGATCTGGCTGCGGGCGACCTATCCGCGGCTGCGAGAGGATCAGCTGCAGCGGTTCTCGTGGCTCGTGCTGATCCCGCTCGCGCTCGCGAACATCATGGTCGTCGCGGTGCTCAAGGTCGCGTTCTAGAGGGGAGTTCGAGGGGTGGCTAGCGACATCGAGTCGAACGCGCAGCCGGCTGCCGGGCCGAAGAAGACGGGCGTCGGCACCGGTCTGCTCAAGGGCCTCCTCGTCACCCTGAAGACGGCGATGCGTCCCGCGATCACCGCGCAGTATCCCGACGAGAAGCCGGACCTGCCTCCGCGAACCCGCGGTGTGATCGCGCTCAAGGAGGCCAACTGCACGGTTTGCTACAAGTGCTCGCGCGAGTGCCCCGACTGGTGCATCTACATCGATGCGCACAAGGAGTCGCACGAGCCGGCGAGCGGTGGGCGTGCTCGCTCCGTGAAGATCCTCGACCGGTTCGCGATCGACTATGCGCTCTGCATGTACTGCGGGATCTGCGTGGAGGCGTGCCCCTTCGACGCGCTGTTCTGGAGCCCGGAGTTCGAGTACTCCGAGTACGACATCCGCGAGATGACCCACGAGAAGGATCGTCTGGAGGAATGGACCTACAAGGTGCTTCCTCCGCCCGAGCTCGAGGTCGGCGCCGAGCCGCCGGACGAGGTCTTCGTCGCACAGAGCCGCGAGGCGCCGAGCCCGGTGTTGCAGACGGTTCCGACGCCGCACACGGCCGCGGTCCCGACCGCCGCCACGGCGGCCGCGACGCCCGCTCCGGCGACCGTCGTCCAGGCCACGCCGGGACCGACGCCCGAACAGGCGACGCCGAACGTTGCCTCCCAGGACGAGGTGACGGAGCGTCCGACGGCCCCCGGTCCGCACGAGGAGCGCGTCGAGGTGGAGCCCGATCAGGCGACGTACGACCGCGTCCTCGCGGAGCAGCTCGCGCAGGGCAGGGACCGCCGCGTCGCGGAAGGACAGGCCAAGCGCGCCGCCATGCTCGCGGCCCGGAAGAAGGCGCAGGAGGGCTAGCCGGGTGTCGGGCCAGGAGTACGCGTTCCTCGCGCTCGCGATCGTGGGCGGCATCTCCGCGCTCCGTCTCGTGACGACGAAGAACGTCGTCCACGGGGCGCTCTATCTCGTGATCACGCTCGCAGCGGTCGGTGGGATCTACCTCGTCCTCGCCGCGGAGTTCGTCGCGTGGGTGCAGATCCTGATCTACGTCGGCGCGATCGTGGTGCTGTTCCTGTTCGGTCTGATGCTCACGAAGGCGCCGATCGGACGCGAGGCCCTCGACAACCAGCAACGCGGAGTCGCGTTCCTCGTCGCGGCTGCGATCTTCGTCGGCCTCGTCCTGCTGTTCCGAGACGCGTACTCGTGGAGCACCAGCTTCCGCCCGCCGCCGACGGCGACCGGACAGATCGGCGCGTCGATCTTCCGCCATTTCGTGCTGCCGTTCGAGGCGGTCTCGTTCCTCCTGCTCGCCGCGCTCATCGGTGCGGTCGTCCTCGCGCGCAAGGACGAGCGCCCGTGATCCGTCTCCCGATGGTCTTGTTCTTCTCCGCGCTGTTGTTCTCCGCGGGGATCTACGGCGTTCTCGCGCGCCGGAACGCCGTGCTGATCCTGATGTCGATCGAGCTGATGCTGAACGCCGTGAACGTGAACCTCGTTGCGTTCTCCCAGTCCCTGCACCAGCTCACCGGGCAGGTCTTCGCGCTGTTCGTGATCGCGGTCGCTGCTGCGGAGGTCGGCATCGGCCTCGCGATCGTGATCTTGATCTACCGGAACCGAGAGAGCATCAACGTCGACGAGATCAACCTGTTGAAATGGTGAGCCGGTGATCCATTACGCGTGGGTCATCGCGGCGGTGCCGCTCGCCTCGGCGATCCTGATCTTCTTCTTCGGCAAGCGCCTGCCGGGGGGCGGCGCCTACATCGGCGTCGCCGCGCTGGCTGCCGCGGTCGTCATGTCGCTCGCCGTGCTCTGGACGTTCGTCCAGCACGGAGACGCGCCGGCGGTCTCGGGCTCGGTGTACTGGTTCACGACCGGCCCGCTCGTGCTCCGCGCCGGCCAGTTCGTCGACGGTCTCACCGCGGTCATGCTCGTCGTCGTCACGACGGTCTCGCTCTGCGTGCACGTGTACTCGATCGGCTACATGAAGGACGACGTCCGCTACACGTGGTTCTACGTCGTCATCGGCGTGTTCACCGCGGCGATGCTGAACGTGGTGATCGCCAACAACATCTTCCAGCTGCTCGTGGGCTGGGAGGTCATGGGGATCTGCTCCTATCTCCTGATCGGCCACTGGTACG
Organism: Actinomycetota bacterium; assembly: GCA_045805285.1. Classification (GTDB taxonomy): domain Bacteria; phylum Actinomycetota; class UBA4738; order UBA4738; family JBJMLN01; genus JBJMLN01. The sequence continues at coordinate 18,929 of JBJMLN010000138.1, forward strand.
AGGACAAGGTCAACTCCAACGCGGCGATCAAGGCGTTCATCACGACGAGGACCGGCGACGTCTTCTTCCTGTTCGGCATCTTCGCGCTCGTCACCGCGACGCACGGCGCCACGAACATCCAGGCGATCAACTCCGCGGCCTCCAACGGCACCATCTCCCACGGCTGGCTGATCGCGGCGGCGCTGCTGCTGTTCGGCGGCGTCGTCGGAAAGTCCGCGCAGTTCCCGCTCTACGTGTGGCTTCCCGACGCGATGGCGGGACCGACGCCGGTGTCGGCGCTGATCCACGCGGCTACGATGGTCGCGGCCGGCGTCTACTTCATGGGCCGGATGTTCGCCGTGTTCGTGAACGCCGGCAGCGGGGTGCTCCAGTTCATCGCGATCATCGCCGGCATCACGATGCTCGCTGCGGCGCTCCTCGCGATGATCCAGGACGACATCAAGCGGGTGCTCGCCTACTCCACGATCTCGCAGCTCGGCTACATGGTCGCGGGGCTGTCGATGGGAACCGCGGGCTTCACACCCGGCCTGTTCCACCTGTTCACCCACGCGTTCTTCAAGGCTCTGCTGTTCCTCGGCGCCGGATCGGTGATCCACAGCGTCCACTCGAACAACATGAGCGACATGGGCGGCTTGCGGAAGTCGATGCCCATCACGTTCTGGACATTCGTGATCGGCGCCGCCGCGCTCTCGGGCATCCCGCCGTTCGCGGGCTTCTGGTCGAAGGACGAGATCATCTCCACGGCGTTCAGGGAAGGGCACTACGTCCTGTGGGCCGTGGCGCTCGTGACCGCGGTGCTCACCGCGTTCTACATGATGCGCGTGGTTCTGCTGACGTTTCTCGGCGACTACCGCGGGCATGCCCACCCGCACGAGTCGCCGGCGACGATGACGGCGCCGCTGATCCTGCTTGCTGCCCTCTCCGCCGGCATCGGCCTGATCGGCGCACCGCAGTTGAACGCGGTCTTCGCGAACTGGGTGCACTTCGGAGCCGTCTCGCACACCGAACCGTTCGAGTACGGGTTCGCGGCGGTCTCACTGGTCGGAGCCGGCCTCGGCCTGCTGCTGGGCTATCGCGTTTACAACCGGTACCGGACGCCGGATCCGCTCCGCGCGCTCGGGCCCGCCTACGGCGTGCTGGAGAACAAGTACTACCTCGACGACTTCTATCTGCGCGGAATCGTGCGCCCGACCCAGTATCCGATCGCGCGCGGCGTCGACTGGTTCAACACCTACGTGATCGACGGCGTCGTCAACGGCGCTGCGGCGCTGGCGAGAGGGCTCGGCAAGGTCGTCGACGTCTTCGATCGCCGTGGCATCGACGGCGCCGTCAACACCGTCGGGGAGACCGCCGGCTTCACCGGCGGGCTCCTGAAGTACCTGCAGTCCGGAAACGTGCAGCGCTACGCCGTGTTCCTGTTCGCGGGGGTCGCGATCCTCGCATTCGTCTTCACGCGAGTCTGAGGAAGAGGGAGAGGGAGAGATGACCTGGGACAACTCCGCGATCACGATCGCGACGTTCCTGCCCGCGGTGGGAGCGGTCGTGATCGCCCTGGTGCCCTCGAGGCGAGACCGGCTGATCCGAGGCCTCGGGATCCTGTTCACGGGCGCGGCGCTCGTGGTCGGGATCGCGATGCTGTTCGGCTTCGACTTCGGCGGCGGCGCGGGAGCGATGCAGTTCAACCTCACCACCAGCTGGATCCCCGCGATCAACGCTCACTACCACGTCGGGATCGACGGCATCAGCCTGCCGCTGTTCGAGCTGACGCTGCTGCTCACCTTCCTCTGCGCGATCTACTCCTGGCGCGTCATCCCGTCCCCCGGAAAGACGAAGGGGTTCCTCGCGCTGGTGCTCCTGTTGGAGACCGGCATGGCCGGCACGTTCATCGCGCTTGACCTCGTGCTGTTCTTCATCTTCTGGGAGCTCGTGCTGGTCCCGATGTACTTCCTGATCGCGGTCTGGGGGAGCTCCAACCGCGAGTACGCGGCGATCAAGTTCTTCCTGTACACGCTGTTCGGGAGCGTGTTCATGCTCCTGGCGTTCATCGGGATGTACTTCTCCTCCCACGTCGGCTCGGCGGGAGCGCACACGTTCGACATCCTGGAGCTGCAGCAGTTCGGAGCGAACGGCGGCTTCTCCCACGACTTCCAGATGGTCGCGTTCATCGGGGTGTTCCTCGGGTTCGCGATCAAGGTGCCGATGTGGCCGTTCCATACGTGGCTGCCGGACGCCCACACGGAGGCGCCCACGGTCGGCTCGGTGCTCCTCGCCGGGATCATGCTGAAGCTCGGCGCGTACGGCTTCATCCGGATCGCGCTCCCGATCCTGCCCGAGGCCGCGCACGCGTGGGCGCCGTGGATCGGCCTCCTCGCCGCGATCGCGATCGTGTACGCCGCGCTCGCCTGCCTCGCGCAGCGCGACCTCAAGCGGCTCATCGCGTTCTCCTCGGTCGGGCACATGGGGTTCGTGATGCTCGGGATCGCGACGCTCACGACGATCGGCATCAACGCGGCGATCTTCGGGATGGTCGCGCACGGGATCATCACCGGGATGCTGTTCTTCGAGGTCGGATCGATCTACGACCGGTACCACACGCGCCAGATCTCGGAGATCGGGGGCGGGATGCTGCAGAAGATCCCCGCCCTCGGCGGCATCCTCGCGTTCACCGCGATCGCCTCGCTCGGCCTCCCTGGCCTCGCCGGCTTCTGGGGAGAGGTGACGGCGCTGTTCTCGTCGTTCCAACCGGCGAGCGGCCTGTCGGTCTCGTGGTTCCGCGCGTTCATGATCGCCGGCGGCGTCGGAACGATCCTGACGGCGGGCTACTTCCTGTGGATGCTGCAACGCGTCGACCTCGGGGTGGAGCCCGATCGCTGGAAGGGAGAGGCGATCCGAGACGTGAGCGCGATCGAGTGGGTCTCGTGGGTTCCGCTCCTGCTCGGGATCTTCGTCCTGGGGCTGTTCCCGCGGCTCGTGTTCGGCGTCACGAACGAGGCCGTCACGGGGCTGACCCACCTGATCGGGCTGGGCGGCTGACCCGACGAGGATGAACAAGACGACATGAATCAGGCGATCGATTACCACGCGATCCTCCCCGAGCTGATCCTCTCCGGCACGATCCTGCTGGTCCTCGTCGCCGACCTGTTCCTGGAGGGCGACCGCAAGTCGCTCGTGATGCCGCTCGGCCTCGTCGGCGTCGTCGCCGCGCTGATCGCGACCCTCACCCTGATCGGAGACACGCGCTCCACGTTCGGCGGCGCGTTCGTCATCGACTCGTTCGCGGTGATCCTGAAGACGTTCTTCCTCACCGCGGCGGCGGTGGTGCTCGCGATCTCGTTCCGGTATTTCCGCGAGGGTCGCTACTACCAGGGGGAGTACTACTTCCTGCTGCTGACCGCGTTCCTCGGCTGCATCCTGATGGCGTCCTCGCGCGATCTGCTGATGCTGTTCATCTCCCTGGAGCTCGTGTCCGCGCCGGGGTTCCTCATCGCCGCGTTCCGGAAATCCGACCCGCGCTCGAACGAGGCCGGCGTGAAGTTCTTCCTGATCGGAGTGCTCTCCTCCGCCGTGATGCTCTACGGCATGAGCATCATTTACGGCATCACCGGGACGACGAGCCTCACCGGCATCGCCGCGAAGCTCGGTGGAGACCTCGGGTCCACACACACCCTCGCCCTGGTGGCGATCCTGTTCATCGTGACCGGCTTCGCGTTCAAGGTGTCTGCGGTGCCGTTCCAGTTCTGGGCGCCGGATACCTACGAGGGTGCGCCGGTGCCGGTGGCGGCGTTCCTCTCCGTCGCGTCGAAGGCGGCTGGGTTCGCGGGCCTGTTGCAGCTGATGTTCGTCGCGTTCATCCACCAGGCGGACTTCTGGACGCCGTTCTTCGCGGCGCTCTCGATCGCGACGATGACGTTCGGGAACCTGCTCGCGCTCCAGCAGCGCCAGATCGTGCGGCTGCTCGCGTACTCGAGCATCGCGCAGGCCGGATACATGCTGCTGCCGTTCGCGCTCGCAGGGCACGGCGTCGACCGGCAGGCGGCCTCGGCGACGCTCCTCTACATCCTGTTCTACGGGGTGATGAACCTCGGCGCGTTCGCCGTCGTGATCGGCGCGGCGCGGGAACGGCCGGGCATCCTGATCTCCGACTTCGCCGGCATGGCACGAGCGGCGCCGGGCCTCGCGGTGGCGATGACGATCTTCATGATCTCCCTCGCCGGCATCCCTCCGACGGGAGGTTTCTGGGCGAAGTTCTTCATCTTCCGCGTCGCGATCGAAGCGGGCGGCATCGGCGTCTGGCTCGCCGGGATCATGGTGATCAACTCCGTGATCGCGCTCTTCTACTACCTCTACGTGGCCCGCCAGATGGTCGTCGTGGAGGGAGAGCCGGTCACACGGCGGTCTCCCGTGCTGGTCACCGCTGTCGTCCTGGTCGCCGCGGCGGCGGTCTTCGTCCTCGGGATCTTCCCGAACCTCTTCGCGAACTTCTTCCCGCTCTCGGCGCTCGCCCAGCGCTGAGCGTTCGCTGAGAACACCCGCCTGCCGAACTCCGAACCTCCCCGGAACGAACGACCGGTGAGAGAATTCGTCTCAGGAAGCGGGTCCAAGTCCGGACCCCTGAGGAGGACACGGTGATCGGCATCAATCGCGCCAAGACCTGGATCCTGATCGCGGCGCTCGGCGGCCTGTTCGTGCTGGTCGGCTACGCGATCGGCGGAGCGAGCGGCGGCCTCATCGCGCTCGGTCTGGCGCTCGTCTTCAACTTCGCGATGTACTGGTACTCCGCGCGGATCGCCATCGCGACCACGCAGTCGAAGCCGGTGACCGAGCAGCAGGCGCCGGAGCTGTACCGGATCGTCCGCGAGCTCACCCAGCTCCGTGGGCTGCCGATGCCGGCGATCTACGTCTCCGACATGGCACAGCCGAACGCCTTCGCGACCGGGCGGAACCCCGAACACGCTGCCGTCTCCGTCACGAAGGGGATCCTGCAGATCCTGGACGAGCGGGAGCTCCGCGGCGTCCTGTCGCACGAGCTTTCCCACGTCGCGAACCACGACATCCTCATCTCCTCCATCGCGTCGGCGATCGGGATGAGCATCACGTTCCTCGCGCGCTTCGCGCTCTTCTTCGGCGGCGGCGACAGCCGGAACAACCCGCTCGGCCCGTTCGCGCTGCTCGCGTCCTGGATCCTCGCCCCGATCGCGGCCGCGGTGATCCAGATGGCGGTCTCCCGCTCGCGGGAGTACCAGGCGGACGAGTCCGGCGCGCTGCTCTCCCAGGACCCGGAGGCGCTGGAGAGCGCGCTCCGGAAGCTGGAGCAGACCGCGCGACAGGTTCCGGTGCCGCCGACCGTGACGCCGGCGCAGGCGAACCTGTTCATCGTGAACCCGTTCACCGGCCGCAACAGCGGCCAGATGATGGCGAACCTGTTCTCGACGCATCCGCCGACGCCGCAGCGCATCGCGCGGTTGGAAGAGATCCGGAAGCAGATCGCGCAGACCGGCTGACGGTCTACGCCATCGTCGCGAGGATCGCGCGAACGTGCTCCATCGTCGTGCGCGGGTTGACGAAGCAGAGACGTGCGACGCGCTCGCCTCTCCACGTCGTCGGCTGGACGAACGCGACTTGGTCGTCGAGGAGCCTCCTCCACCAGGCCTCGTAGTCGTCGCGCGACCACCCGTTCCGGCGGAACAGGAGGACGGTGAGGTCCGGGTCGAGGAGGAGCTCCAGGCCGTCGGTTCGACGGATCTCTTCGGCGGCTTCGCGCGCCAACGAGAGAACGGACTCGATGGCCTCGCGGTACGCATCGGTACCCGACGTCGCGAGCGAGAACCACAACGGGAGCCCTCTCGCCCGACGAGTCAGGTGGTGCGCGTAGTCGCTCGGGTTCCACTCTCCGATCAGGTTGAGCGATTCCAGATACGACGCCTGCTGGTTGTGGGCGGCGCGGGCGAGCGCCGGATCGCGGTACAGGAGAGCGCAGGCGTCGAACGGCGCGTACAGCCACTTGTGCGGGTCGACGATAAAGGAGTCGGCCCGCTCGATCCCGTTGAACTTCGGCCGGACCGAGGGAGCTGCGAGCGCCGCCCCTCCGTACGCGCCGTCGACATGGAGCCAGATGCCCAGGTCGCCGCACACATCCGCAACGCCCGAGAGATCGTCGACGATGCCGCCGTTCGTGGAGCCCGCCGACGCGACGACCGCGAACAAGCGCTCCGGGTCGTCGATCGCGGCCTTCAGCGCGTCACCGGTCAGGCGGCCATCCGCGCCCGTCGCGACGCTCACGACGTCGACGTCCATGACGTTCGCGGCGGACGCGACGGAGGAGTGCGCTGTGTCGGCGCACGCGAGCGCCCAACGGTCGGGCCTCCCTCCGCGTCGCGACGCCGCCGTGTGCCTCGCCGCCACCAGCGCGGAGAGGTTCCCGTTCGTCCCACCGGAGACGAAGCAGCCTCCGGCGCCCTCCGGGAGACTCGCGAGATCCGCGATCCATCGCAGCGCCTGGTTCTCCGCCCAGACCGCGCCGCCGCCTTCGAGCCAGGTTCCGGCGTAGGTGGAGGAGGCGCTGATCGCCAGGTCGAACAGGATGCTCGCCTTCGTCGGCGCGCCCGGGATGAACGCGAGGAACGCGGGATGGTCGATCGAGATCGTCGCGGGCGCGAGCACCTCGGACCAGATCCGGAGCGCCTCGTTCCATCCGAGTCCGCTGGAGGTGATCGTCCCGCCCGCGCGCTCGTCCAATACGGCCGGCGGGACGCTCTGGTCGAGCGGAACGGGCTCCGCGATCCGCGCCTCGACGTGGTCGAGGATGGCGCGCGCGAGCGCCTCGGTCTCGGCGTCGAAATCGTGCATCGAGGGCATCGGCCGGCTCCGGCCTCGCGCTCTCTGCGTTACTTCGCGAGCTCTGCGCAGAACTCCGTGAACGCGTCGACGTAGCGGCGGACGTCGTCCTCCGTGTGCTGGACGGAGATCGTCCACTGCTCCTCGTCGCCCGGCGTCATGAAGATGCCGCGGTTGACCATCCAGGAGTACGACGCGTAGAAGAATTCGGGAACCGTCTCCAGGAAGTCCCGGTAGTTCCGCAGTGGCTCCGGACGGTAGGAGACACAGCCCTTGGCGCCGAGGTCCATCGTATGCGCCGGGATGCCGTTGTCGGCGATCGCGCGCTGGCATCCCTCCGCGAGGAGGGTTCCGAGCTTGCCGAGGTGCTCGTACGCATCCTTCGTGAGGACCTTCGTCAGCGCCGCGTAGCCCGCGGCGACGGACAGAGGGTTGCCGTTGAACGTTCCCTGGAGAGCGACGCCCTTGGTCGTCTCGTCCATGAACGCTGCCTCGCCGCCGAAGGCGCCGATCGTCGCGCCGCCGCCGACCGCCTTGGCGAAGGCGGCGAGGTGCGGGCGGACGCCGAAGCGCTCCGTCGCGCCGCCGTAGGCGATCGTGCCGCCGCACTTGACCTCGTCGTAGATCAGCGCGCTGCCGTTCCGGTCGCACGCGTCGCGAAGCGCCTGGAGGTAGCCGGGCTCCGGCGTGACGATCCCGATGTTCATCATCACGGGCTCGAGGATCACCGCCGCGATGTCCTCTCCGTGCTCGGAGAACAGATCCTCCACCGCCTTCGCGTCGTTGAACGGGGCGATGATCGTGTCGCCCCACATCGACTTCGGAACGCCGCGCGACGTCGGCTTCGTCGTGTACGCGGTGCCGGCCGTGTCCGCGGCCTGGCCGCCCACGTCCTGACGGATCCCGAGCACGTCGGCCTCCGGCACGACGGAGAACAGCAGGGGATCGGTGTGGCCGTGGTACGAGCCCTCCATCTTCACGACCTTGTCCCGGCCGGTCACGGCCCGGGCCAGCCGGAGCGAATCCATCGTGGCCTCGGTGCCCGAGTTCACGAACCGCATCTGGTCGAGCTGGAAGCGCTCGCAGATCGCCTCCGCGAGGGCGACGGTCGTCTCGGTCGTGACCGCGAAGTGGATGCCGCGTCCGGCGGCCTCGCGGAGTGCCTCCACGATCGCGGGATGCGCGTGGCCGACGACGTTCACGCCGAAGCCGCCGTGGAAGTCCAGGTAGTCGTTCTCGTCGACGTCGTAGACGTGCGAGCCCTTGCCGGAGTTGAGATAGATCGGGTACGGGTCGTTCGCCTGGAAGTTGGAGGCGACCCCGTCGGGCATGCTCTTGACCGCCCGCTCGTGGAGCCGGGCCGACTGCGAAGTGCGGTCGAGGAGCTTCTTCTGCTCACGCTCCGCGATCTCGTTCGCCCGCTGGATCAGTACGTCCGTCGCCGTAGCCGTCACCTGTGCACCTCCCGGAAGTTCCGAAGACTCTAGCTGAGCGACTCGCCGCTCAGATGATTGCGCCTGCAACTGTATCTGGAGACGTTGCTTCGTGCTTCGGCAGCCTACGGCCGGAAGTTGACGAACTGCAGCGCGAGGCCGAAGTCGTGGTCCTTCAGCATCGCGATCGCTTCCTGGAGGTCGTCCTTCTTCTTGCCGCTGATGCGAACCTGATCGCCCTGGATCTGCGCCTGGACCTTCATGCCGGAGCTGCGGATCAGCTTCGTCATCTCCTTGGCCTTCTCGTCGGAGATGCCCTGGTTGACGTGGACGTTCTGCCGGCTCGTCCCGCGCGCGGCGGGCAGCACCGCTCCCTCGGAGATGGACTTCAACGGCACCTGCCGCTTGACCATCTTCTCCTTGAGGACCTCGATCGCCGCCTTCAGCCGATCCTCCGTGGAGGAGCGGATCTCGATCATGAGGTCGTCGCGCGTGATCTCCGTGCCCGTGTTCTTGAAGTCGAAGCGGGTGGAGATCTCCCGGCGCGCCTGATCGACCGCGTTGGAGACCTCCTGGGCGTCGACCTCCGAGACCACGTCGAACGAGAAGCTGTCCTTCGCCATATCGCCTATCTTATGGTGTCCCGCGTTTCCTTAGCCCGAAACCCCGTGCCGACCAATGGAGAGGGAGATGCTCGCTGTCGCTCGTCTGCTTCGCACCGGTCTGACCGCTCTGCTCGCGGTGCTGCTTCTCGCGCCCGCCGCCGCAGCTGCAACGCTCCAGTGGACCGATCAGTTCGGAACGCCCAAGGGAGACGCCGCCACCTCGGTCGCTCTCGGAGTGGGAGGTATCTACGTCGCCGGCCGCGCAGGAGCCGACCTGCCGGGAGTTTCCGGCGCGGGAGGCTCCGACGCCTTCGTGCGGAAGTACGGCGCTGACGGAACGGCGCTGTGGACGCGGGAGTTCGGGACGACCGACCGTGACGGCGCCGCGGGAGTCGCGACGGATTCATCGGGTGCGTACGTGGTGGGCACGACGGCGGGCGAGTTCGACGGCCAGACGACGCAGGGACTCCACGACGGTTTCGTGCGGAAGTACTCGCCGACCGGAACGCTTCTGTGGACGCAGCAGTTCGGAACGAGCGGAGAGGACGCCGTTCACGGTGTCGCGGTGACAGCCGACGGAGTCTTCGTAGTGGGGGACACCTACGCGACGTTCGACGGGCAGTCGCCGCACGGTTTGCTCGATGCCTACGTGATCTCCTTCACGACGAGCGGAACGCTGCGTTGGCTCCGTCAGTTCGGAACGTCTGCGGGCGATGACGGAAGCGCGATCGCCGGTGACGGCAGCGCGGTCTACGTCTCCGGGGAGACGAAGGGAGCGTTCCCCGGCCGCATCAACAACGGTGGCGGAGACGCGTACGTCCGCAAGATCAACTCGAACGGCTCCACGGCGTGGACGCGGCAGTTCGGTACGACCGGAACGGACACGGGGATGGGTGTGGCCGTGAACGGCTCGAGCGTGTTCGTGACGGGTTCGACGGGCGGCACGTTCCTCCATCAGGAGGCCGTCGGAGGAGGAGACTCCTACGTGCGGCGGTACACGACGTCGGGCGGAACGGGTTGGACGAACCAGTTCGGGACCGATCAGCGGGACGACGCGACGGCGATCGCGGCCAGCGCCGGCGGAGAGTGGGTGACGGGCACGACGCTCGGGAAGTTCGACGGAGCGTCCAAGGTCGGGAAGGCGGACGCGTTCCTGGTGGAGCTCTCAGCGGGCGCGGTCCTGTCCTCGGCGGATCAGTTCGGCTCGACGGACAACGACACCGGCACGGGGGTGGCCGTGAGCGGCTCCAGCTCGTTCGTCTCGGGCAAGACGAAGGGAACGCTCGAGGGGGAGACGCACGCGGGCCACTCGGACGCGTTCGCCGTTCGGATCGACTGAGTCGGTACTATCTCTGCCGGTCGCGTTCGCGCGGCGAATCACATAGGGAGGGTGCCCGAGCGGCCAAAGGGAGCGGTCTGTAAAATCGCCGGCGTAGCCTACAGAGGTTCGAATCCTCTCCCTCCCACCGACCGACCGACCGACCGAGGGATGTTCTCAATACTCCGGGCCGTGACATCTCAAAACCCTCAGTAGCGCTGCGTCGTCCATCGTTTGGGCTTGGCAACCAGGTCAGAACGGCCTCGTTGGGCGATACGGAACGCAGACGGCGGCCGTTGAACAGCCCGAAGGCGTCATGGATCTGCCGATACTGTTCCCAGGGAACTAACCGAGTGAAAATGGCAGTGTGCATCGATGAACCGGCGTGAGCGCAGGCATCCGCAGCGCCGCTACGAGACGCCAGCATGGTGGCGATGGGCTGGCATCCCGAGGATCATCGGTACGCCACCTCTTTCGAAGCGATACCGCTCTCAGCTGTGGCCGGGGATTGCGCTCGCCTCTGCGTTGCTGCTCGGTGCCGTCACGGTCCTCTGGCTCCTCCTGCGTTACGCCTCCTGAATCGCACCTATACGTAAGCGCGTCATCATCTCGACTCCATGCCGCTAGAGCCCGACAAGCTGTCTCTGTCGACAGTTGCCTCGCGTTCAGCCCGACGGGGACTGCTCTTGCGCCTGCCGCGCGCGGACGTACTCGCCCATCGTACGGACACCGATGATCTGGATGGAAGCTGCAGCAATGGCGAGGGGCACAGCTGCAACGTGTCTGTGGTCCAAGAAGACCAGCGCAGCCCTGTAGGGGTCGGAAACTCCGATTCGCCTTGTAGCTCGCCGATCCGTAGCATGCGCGGATGCTGTTCCTCCTCTCCCTGATCGCCCGCGCACTGGCTCGCCTTGTCGCAAGCTCGGCGGATGACGGCTCCAAGGACATCGAGATCCTGGTGCTTCGCCACCAGCTGAAAGTGCTTCGCCGACAGATCGGCCGTCCGAGGCTTCGCCCGGTGGACCGGGCGCTTCTCGCGGTTGCGGCTCGGGCGTTTCCGAGGGACCGATGGGCATCGTTCATGGTCACGCCCCAGACGCTTCTGCGCTGGCACCGTGAACTTGTACGGCGGAAGTGGACCTACCCTGCCAAGCGCATAGGCCGCCCGCCGATGGATCCCGAGACCTGCGAGCTCATCTTCCGCATGGCAAAGGAGAACCCCCGCTGGGGGTGCGTGAGGATCCAAGGAGAGCTTCGTGGGCTCGGCATACGGGTCGGGGCAACGACGATCCGGAGCATCCTTCGCCGCTCAGGTCTCGGTCCCGCTCCCCGGAGGAGCGGCCCGAGCTGGTCGGAGTTCCTTCGCGCTCAGGCCCACGGGGTCTGGCCTGCGACTTCTTCACAGTCGAGACCGTCTTCCTCAAGACGCTCTATGTGCTGTTCTTCATCGAGATCGGCTCCCGAAGGGTGCACGTCACCGGCGCCACGACCAACCCTGACGGTGCCTTCGTCACCCAGCAGGCGAGGAACCTCGCATTCGATCTTGACGATGCCAAGGCGCAGGTGCGCTACCTCGTCCGCGATCGCGATCAGAAGTTCACCCGCTCCTTCGACGAGGTGTTCAAGACTGAGGGCCCGCGGGTGATCCTTACCCCGGTCCGATCCCCGAAGGCCAATGCCTTCGCTGAGCGATGGGTGAGAACGGTGCGAGCCGAGCTCCTCGACTGGACGCTCGTCCTGGGCCGTGGACACCTCGATCGTCTCTTAGACACCTATGTCGAGCACTACAACACTCACCGTCCGCATCGCGGGCTCGATCTGGCGTCCCCGAACGCGCCTCTCCTCAACCCATCGGCAGCTCGCACCCAAGATGTTCGTCGGCGAGACGTCCTCAGCGGCCTCATCCGCGAGTACCACGCCGCCGCCGCATGATGGAAACCGAGTTTCGGACCCCTACAGGCTCCTACCGGTCCGGCGACCCAGACATAGCGCGACCGTGCGGAGACGACGAGGTGGCGATGGCATGACAGCGCGTGGTGGCGGTCACTCGCGTCGGTCCGTCATCGTGTATGCGATCTCGGTAACCGTAGGTCTCGCGTTCGGTGCGGCGGATCAGTTCCTCGGGAGTCGCTCTTCGGTGGTCGGGGTTTGGGCCGTTGCCGTGAGTGCCATGTCGGCGCCCTGGCTAGTGCTCCCGTTCATCGGAGGGATGACTCAACAACACGATCGCGGGGCCATGTCGGTCGGTCTCGTGGTGACCGTCGCCGCGCTTGCCGGCTATTTCGCCATGACGTGTAGCTTCGTTGAAAGCATCCCGGTCGCGGGATTCTCCAGTTGCGCGCTGACCGTCGCTCGCACCGGCTACAACCCCCTTTGGATCGTGGGCGGGATCGTGGCCGGTCCGCTGTTCGGGCACCTGGGATGGCGTTGGCGCGTTTCCCGATCGTGGGTCAGCGCGGCGCTTGTCGTGTCCGCGCTCTGTCTGGAGCCCCTGGCACGCGGCCTCGTAGGGAGGCTCTCGCCCACATCGCTCGCGTGGGGCGCAGAGGTTGCCGTGGGCGCGGGAGTGGGCGTCTTGTTCGCTCTTCTGATTTTCACGTCCAGGCGGATTCGCACGTAGCGGCGTTCAGCAGTGCCGAGGTCGAGCGCCGCCAGAGACCGTCCCGGTAACGATGCGGGGTGATACTCGCGCTCGCCGGATCACGTGTGCTCCCTGGACCGAGCCAGATGCGCAACGACGTACAGCGCTAATCTCGATGCCACCTACGGGCGCCCTCGTCGCTTCGAGCATCGCTCCGTAGCGAGGACTCCCCTGCTACATTGAGCACGAAGGGCTACGTGCCCAGAAAGGAGGCCACCATGAATGTGGCCATCAACGTAGACCTGCGGAGGATTCGCAGGCAGAAGAAGACCGGTGATCCCGGCCCGGTGCATTTGTGCCTGAACGGCCGTCCGGTCGGCTTCAAGCCCGGGGCGCAGCAGTGCGCATCCGCTGTGTCTATCAGGAACCACGAGTCCGGCTTCGACATCGTGTCGGTCGCGGACTGGTTCGAGAAGCCCTGTCGAGCATGTGCCGCGGCGCTCGATTCCAGGGTGGCGTCCTCCGACGCCGAGGACAACCAGCCCGTCGCCGTCAAGTAAACCCCACCCGAGCGAGCCCCATCCCCGGCGATGCTTGGGGATGGGGCTTACTCGTTGTTCGGCCTGCGGTTCCTCCTTGATGAGGTATGGACGTCAAGTTGGCGAGCACGCCTGTTCGAGATGACGTTTGGGGAGGGGTACAGCGCGGAACGAATGCGTTTTCCGTACCCGGGGGACGCTTGCAGAGCCTGGAGTTTCACCTTCCTCACTCGCCCGATGCACCGACGATCGCGAGACGGATCCTCGAGGAGCAGATCGACTGGCCCCCCACAGATGATCGGCGGGACGATCTCTTCCTGCTGACCTCCGAGCTTGTGACGAACGCCGTCCGCCACGGCATCCCGCTTCCGGACGGCACGATAGGTCTGCTCCTCGACGTCTCGGAGGACGCCGTGCAGGTGGCCGTCACCGACGAAGGGGACTATCTCGCGCCCGATGACCTCGCCTTCGAGACCGAGACCGATGGCCGCTTTGGGCTCGTTCTCGCGGATCGGCGCTCCGACGGCTGGGGATTCTCGCTCGACGGTGTGAAGGGTGTTTGGTTCGAGGTAAGGAGACATGGTGGTTGAACCGTTCGCCGTCGTGCAGTTCGGACCGAACTCCTTCTTCCTGGGCGGTGAGCTGGACCTCGCGACCGCGCCCCGACTCCAGGATGCGGTCCACCGATCGGTCGAGGCGGGCGGCCCGATCTTGCTCGATCTCTCTGCGGTCACGTTCATCGACTCCAGCGGCCTCCACGCGATCGTCTCGATGGCGAAGGAGCTCGGGGACAGGGGATGTGTACTGCTGCACGCCCCGCACCGACGCGTTCTTCGGCTGATCGAGACCGTGAGACTGGGAGATGTGAAGAACATCCACGTCGAAGCGTGCGAGTTTGTCGCGCACCCCGAGTCGTCGTTCGAGTGGACGCCGCCTCCTGACCTGCCGGAGCGATTCGCCGAGCTCCGTCAATACATCGCGGACGACGTCTAACCGGGAGCCGATCATGCGACGACGGGCGAGGCCCAGGCTTAGACCGCTGAGGTCATGACGACCTCACCTGAGGTCTGGCGAACCGCAGCGGTCGGTACGCGATGACTGCCCCCGCCTCGATCACGGTCACGCCGGTCCGCGTCGCAGACCTCCTCGCCGAGGACGAACGGATGCCGGTTTACGTGCACGTCATCGACCATCCCGATGGGCGTGTGCTGGTCGACACCGGCATGACGGAGCTACACCCGGCGGTGGCCGACATGGATCCCCGGCTCGACCCGCTCAGCGAGCAGGACTTCGACCTCGCCGGCGTCGACATCGTTGTCAACACGCACCTGCACTTCGACCACTGCGGCGGCAACCACCTCTTCGCCGGCAAGCCGATCTACGTTCAGCGTCGCGAGCTCGACGACGCGCGCAACGAGGACGACTACACGATCCCCGAATGGGTCGATGCACCAGGCGTGCGGTACGAGCCGGTCGACGGCGAACTCGGGCTGCTTCCCGGGCTCCGACTCGTTCCGGCGCCGGGCCACACACGCGGGATCCAGGTGGTGGTCATCGAGACTGAAGGGCGCCCGGTCGTCATCTGCGGCGACGTCGCGGTTTGGTTCGGCGAGCTCGACGAGCCGCACACCGAAGGCCAGCTGCTCATACGCGCGCTCGACCCCGAACTCGTCTGGCTCGCACATGCGGACGAGCCGTGGCGGCCCCGCACCGTCTAAGGCATCGCTGTTTCGTCGCCCCCTTGGCTCCAAGCGCTCCACCCGAGATCGATGCTGCTTGGTGGCATCTCTACTCGCGGAATGCGCCCGTGCGAAGGCACTCATTCCGGAAGGCGTGCTCCGGCGTCGGCGACGGAGGATAGGGTGTTCGGATGATCACGAACGACGATCTCGAGACGCTGACCTCCAGCCAGCTGCACGACCGAGCGATCGACCTCGCAAAGGCCGGAGGAGACGTCGATTGGCTTTGGCACCTCCTCGGTTCCATCCCAGCCGCGGAGGGGCAGCTCGGTGAGCTCGACGAGTCCGGACTCGACGGCGCCGGATTGATCTCTGCGATCAACGGATTCATCCGTGCCGACCGCTCGGCCGACGAGATCCTGCGGCCGCAGTACGTGGCGTATCTCCTCGAGCAGCAGTAGCGGCTCTCGAGGGAGGCGCATCAGGGCCGCGCAGGGAACCGCTTGCTCCGAATAGACTTACACCGGATGTCCGACAAAGCCCGCGGGACGCGAGAGCGCGTCGACAGGAAGCGGTGCGGGCCATCGCCGGGCTTGGTCGCGAGCGGACGACGATCAGCGTCTTGAGTGCGCGGCTCGCGATCAGTCCGCGACACGTCGTCGATCACTGACCAGAGACCTCCATCGACGTCGGTCTCCGTCTCGCGGACCGGGCGTAAGCGTCGGATGAGACGGCGTGCACACGCACACGGCCGGAACTCACCGAACCCTCATCCAGTCCTCATCGAAGGAAGAACAGACTCCCGGCGAGGAGGTGAGGACGTGCTGATCCTGGTGGTGGAGGACGAACTGAAGATGGCCCGCGCGCTTCGCCGCGGCCTCGAGCAGGAGGGCTACTCGGTGGTGCTCTCGGCCGACGGCAACGACGCGATGTCGCGCGTCCACGAGAAGAACTTCGACGCGATCGTGCTCGACGTCATGATCCCCGGCGTCGACGGGTTCGCGGTCTGTCGCGAGCTCCGCGAGCGTGGAGAGTGGGCCCCCGTCCTCATGCTCACCGCTCGCGACGCCGTGGAGGACCGCATCCGCGGCCTCGACGCCGGCGCGGACGATTACCTGGTCAAGCCGTTCGCGTTCGGAGAGCTCCTTGCTCGTCTCCGCGCGCTCGTGCGACGCGACCCCGCTCCGCGGCCGGCGTCGCTCTCCGTCGGCGACGTGATGCTCGATCCCGCGACGCGGCGCGTCTCGCGAGGTGGCGTCGACGTCGAGCTTTCCGCGAGGGAGTTCTCCTTGCTGGAGTTCCTCATGCGGCACCCCGGCGAGGTGCTCCCTCGGAGCCGGATCCTCGAACACGTCTGGGACTACAACTACGACCACTTCTCGAACGTGGTGGACGTGTACGTCGGCTATCTTCGCCGCAAGCTCGAGCAGCCGTTCGGCCGTCCGCTGATCAGAACCGTCCGGGGCGTCGGATATGCCGTCGACGCGGAGGCACCGAACGGGGAGGCCGGCACGGCGTGACGTTTCCACTTCGGGCGCGCCTGACGATCTCGTACGCGCTGCTGCTCGCAGCGATCCTCGTGGTCGTCGGAGCGTTCCTCCTCGTGCGCCTCCGAGCGGACCTCGTCGGCGGCATCGACGACAGTCTGGAGACGCGAGCGGCGCAGATCACGCTCGGCCTTCAGAACGACTGCGAAGGAGAGTTCACCGACGTCTCCGCGGCGTCGCTTCGGGGACTCCCGCAGGGGGAGTCCGGCGCCCAGCTGCTTTCCCCGGGCGGCGCGGTACTCGAGTCGAGCGGTGACCCGATCGCCGCGAAGCCACTCCTGACGCCGGCCGAGCTGCGGAGCGTCGCGTCGGGGCAGCGTCTGCAGACGACGATCACTCGCGGTCCGGACACCGAATCGTTCCGCGCGCTCGCGATCTCGCTTCCGACGGGCTGCCGAGCCGCCGTCGTCGTCGCGACGTCGCTCGACGAGGTCGAGCGGTCGGCGCAGCGGCTATTGATCCTCATGGAGATCGGCATCCCCGTCGCCGTTGCGACTGCGGCCGCCGGCGGATGGTGGCTCGCGGGCGTCGCGCTGCGTCCGGTCTCGCGGATGACGGAGAAGGCGGCCGCGATCGGGCCGGACCGGCTCGAGGAGCGCATCGACGTTCCGCGGACGAACGACGAGATCCAGCGGCTCGCGACGACGCTCAACGGCATGCTCGACCGCGTTGCCGCGGGCGTGCAGGAGAAGCGACGCTTCGTCGCCGACGCTTCGCACGAGCTCCGGACGCCCCTCGCGATCATGCGTTCGGAGCTCGACGTGAGCCTGCGAAACGACGACCTGTCACCGAGTGCGCGCGAGGTCCTCTCGAGTTCCGTGGAGGAGGTCGACCGGATGAGCGCGACGGTGGAGAACCTCCTCCTGCTCGCGCGGATGGACGAGGGAGGGATGTCGCTCGACCGGCGGCAGGTGGATCTCCACGAGATCGCGGCCGGGATCGTGGAACAGATGCGGCCGCTTTCCGAGACCGACGACGTCTCGCTCAACCTCCAGGGGCCGTCCGTGACGGTTCCCGCCGATCGCGAGCGGGTCGAGCAGGTCCTGACCAACCTCCTCGACAACGCGATCCGCTACTCCGGCGACGGCGGAACCGTGCGCTTGACCACGTGGAGGAACGGCCGGGAGGCCGGGATCTCGGTCAGCGATACCGGTCCGGGTATCCCGGACGCGATGCGGCGAAGGATCTTCGGGCGCTTCGTCCGCGTGGACGCCTCTCGAGGAAGCGATCGCGGCGGCGCGGGACTCGGCCTCGCGATCTCCAAGGAGATCGTCGACGCGCACGGCGGCCGGATCTGGATCGAGCCGCAGGCCCGTCGCGGGAGCACCTTCGTGATTGCGCTTCCGACCCGCGTCTGAACCGCCTTCCTTCATCCGGCTCTCATCGACCGGCCGCTACGGTCGTCGGTGGCGTTGCGATCCGTTTCGGGGATGCCGTCGCTCGATGAGGGAGCGATGAGAACTCGGTGCGAGGTGCGTTCGGCGTCGAACGTCAGGCGTGCGACCGCGCTTCTCGTCCCGGTCGCGGGGAAGGAACGTGGAAGGGGCCGGCGTGCGACAAGTGCAGGACGTTTCGATCGTGGAGGTCCCGGAGCCGGGTCCGCGACGCCGTTCCGCGCCGGGGTCGATCCTGTATGCGATGCGGCCGCTGCAGTGGTCGAAGAACGTCCTCGTGTTCGCCGCGGCCGGAGCTGCCGGCGTGCTCGCGCGCCCGTCGATCCTTTGGAGAGCCTCCCTCGCCTTCGTCGCATTCTCCCTGATCGCGAGCGCGACGTACCTCGTGAACGACGTTCTCGACGCTCGGTTCGACCGCCTCCATCCGCTCAAGCGTTTCCGCCCGGTCGCCTGCGGAGAGCTCTCCGCTCGCGCCGCGCTCGTCGCGAGCGGCGTCCTGTTCGTGCTCGGAACGGGGGTGAGCGTCGTCCTCGGTCCCCGGTTCGTCGCCGTCGTCGCCGTCTACGTCGCGATGAGCGTTGCGTACAGCGTGCGGTTGAAGCGGCTCGCCGTCCTGGAGATGGCGGTGGTCGCGAGCGGTTTCGTTCTCCGGGCGGTCGCGGGGAGCGCGGCTACGGGAGTGCCACCGTCGGCGTGGTTCCTGATCCTGGCCTGCTCCGGAGCGATGTTCGTCGTCGCGGGCAAGCGCCTCGCCGACGCGCACTCGAAAGCGTCGGAGGAGAGCCGCACGAGCGACCGGCCGCCGTATCCCGAGGAGTTCCTCCGCGGCGCCTGGGTGCTCGCCGGCGGTGTGACCGTCACCGCGTACTGCCTCTGGGCTTTCGCCGTACCGCATACGGTCGACGGCATCGCGTGGAGCCAGGTCTCGATCGTGCCGTTCGCGATCGCGATCTTCCGTTACGCGTACTCGATCGAGCTCGGCGGCGCCGGCGCGCCGGAGCGCCTGTTCCTTCGGGATCGCGTGCTCGAGGGGCTCACCGTCGCCTGGATCGTCGTCTACGCGCTCGGCGTGTACCTCCGATGAGTGGGTTGTCCGGCCGCGGCGCGCCCGAGTCCACGGCGACGGAGCGATCGTTGACGGGGTGGGGACGCACCTCTCCGTCGACGGCGACGGTCGTGGAGGCGCCCGACGTGACCGCGATCGCCGAGGTGCTCCGCGACGCCGGACCGCGCGGCGCCCTCGCGCGCGGTCTCGGGCGGAGCTACGGCGACGTTGCGCAGAACGCGGGTGGCGTGGTGCTCGACATGACGGCATGCCGTGGCATCGAACGTCTCGACGAACATGCGGGGACGTTGACTGCGCTCGCCGGGACGTCCTTCGACGAGATCCTCCGGGCGATCGTGCCGCGCGGCTGGTTCGTTCCGGTGACGCCGGGCACGCGCTCCGTGACGCTCGGCGGCGCGATCGCGAACGACGTGCACGGGAAGAACCATCACGTCGAGGGCAGCATCGGAGAGCACATGGTGTCGCTCGATCTCCTCTCGCCGGCGGACGCCGATGCACGAACGGTGACGCCGCAGGACGCCGCGTTCTCCGCCACGGTCGGAGGCATGGGGCTCACCGGCGTGATCGTCCGGGCGACGACGCGGCTCCACCCGATCGAGACGTCGTCGATGCGCGTCGACACCGATCGCGCGCGGGATCTCGACGAGCTGATGGGGTTGATGGCCGCCGGTGACGAGCGCGTGCGGTACTCCGTCGCCTGGATCGACGGTCTCGCCCGGGGAAAGCACCTCGGCCGCGGGGTGCTGACCCGTGGCGACCATGCGATCCGCGAGGAGGTTCCGAGCCGCGGTGATCCGCTCGCGTACCGGCCGCGTCGAGTGCTCGCCGTTCCCCCATCGATGCCGGGTGTCGTTTCGACGACCGCGATCCGGGCGTTCAACGAGGCGTGGTTCCGGCACGCGCCGACGAAGGAGCGCGGGCGGATCCAGCCGCTCACCCCGTTCTTCCATCCCCTCGACGCCGTGGCGAACTGGAACCGGCTCTACGGCCGAGACGGGCTCCTCCAGTACCAGTTCGTGGTTCCGTTCGGATCCGAGGACGTGGTGCGTGTCGCGATCGAGCTCCTCTCCGGCGCGGGCGCTGCGTCGTTCCTCGCGGTGCTGAAGCGGTTCGGGCCCGGGCGCGGCGGGATGTCGTTCCCGATCGAGGGGTGGACGCTCGCCCTCGATCTCCCCGCGGGACAGCGCGGACTGCGGCGGTTGCTGGATCGCATCGACCGGATCGTCGCCGACGCCGGCGGGCGCGTGTATCTCGCGAAGGACTCGCGCCTCCATCCCGCGTTGGTCCGCGAGATGTATCCGGAGCTCGGGAACTGGGGGGAACAGCGCGGGCGCCTGGATCCGGCCGGCGTGCTGCACTCGGACCTCGATCGCCGGTTGGAACTCCACACGCGCGAGCGAAGGAGGGTGCTCGCGTGAGAGACGGCCTCGGCGGCTACGGGACCGTGCTCGTCCTCGGCGGCGCGTCCGACATCGGCGTCGCGACCGCGCGAGCGCTCGTCCGCGTCTGTACGCGATGCGTCGTCCTGGCCGGCCGGAGGGCGTCGGAGCTCGAGAACTCTGCTCGAGCGGTGCGAGCATCCGGGACCGCCCGAGTCGAGACCGCCACGTTCGACGCGCTCGAGACGGAGAAGCACGAAGGCTTCGTCCGCGACGTCGCGGAGCTGTACGGCGACATCGACCTCGCAGTCCTCACCTTCGGCGTCCTCGGCGATCAGCGCGCCGCGGAGGACGACCCGTCGCTAGCCCTCGACGTCGCGCGAACGAACTACCTCGGAGCGATCTCGGTGCTCCTTCCGCTCGCCGCGCGGATGCGCGAACAGGGACACGGGTCGATCGTGGTGCTCTCCTCGGTTGCCGGGGAACGCGGACGCTGCTCCAACTTCGTGTACGGATCGTCGAAGGCGGGTCTCGACGTGTTCTGCCAGGGCCTGGCGGACCGCCTTCACGGAAGCGGCGTGAACGTGCTGGTGGTGCGACCGGGTTTCGTCCGGTCGAAGATGACCTCGCACCTTGATGCCGCGCCGCTCTCCACGACTCCGGACAAGGTCGCGGCCGCGATCCTCGCCGGACTCCGCGAGGGGCGCGACACGGTCTGGGTTCCGCCCGCGCTTCGCTGGGTGATGAGCGCGCTGCGACATCTCCCGCGTCCGCTCTTCCGGAGGCTGGAGATCTGATGGCGCAGCTCCAGCGCACGCGGCGCACCGCCGACCCGCAGCGCCGGCCGCCGACGCCGCGCAAACGCAGGCAGCTGCGCCGACTGCTGCGGACGATCGGGATCGTCGTGCTGATCCTGCTGATCCCCGTCGGATGGTCGTACGCGCACGCGCTCACGGCGCCGGGGAACGCTCCCGTCTCGGCGCGCACGGTGGAGTGGATCAAGGAGCACGGCGGCCGCGGCGCGGTCCTCACGGTCGAGCGCCTCTGGTACTCCTGGCACAAGCCGCCCGTCGGCGGCACGCCCAGCGGAGGGATCCCCGACGCGGCCGGCGCCGTGCAACCCGCGCAGAGCTCCGGTGACGCGACGACGACGACACCGCCGCATCTCCCCACGCCCGCGGACGTCACGCCGCTCGCATCGCACCCGCTCCCGCGCGAGGGCCGGTGGAAACCGGTGGGCCGATCCGTGAACGGCGTTCCGGCGGTCCGGGTGACGTACCTGCGCGCGGACGACGTTCACACGAGCCTCCTCACCGGGGTGATGTGGATGGACACGAAGCTCCTCCAGGCGCAGCTCGTTCCCGGAACGGACGTTCCATCGGGGACGCCGGCGAGCGATGCGGAGATCCCCCACGCCCGCTATCCGGAGCTCGCAGCGACCTTCAACTCCGGTTTCTTGCTCCAGGACTCCCACGGGGGTTTGTACCTGAACGGCCACACGAGCTCACCCCTTCAGAACCGTCAGGCGTCGCTCGTCGTCTACAAGGACGGCTCCGTCGACATCGGGCGGTGGGGGAGCGACGTTTCCATGACGCCGCAGGTCGCGGCCGTGCGGCAGAACCTCTCGCTCCTCGTCGCGCACGCACGGCCAGTATCGGGACTCTCGACGGACTCCTTCCAGAAGTGGGGAGCGACGCTGGGAAACGCGGTCCTCGTCTGGCGCACCGGTATCGGAATCACGGCGAACGGCGCCCTCGTCTACGCGGCGGGACCGGGGCTCTCCGTGGAGAGTCTCGCCGCGGTGCTCGCGCGCGCCGGCGCGGTACGCGCGATGGAGCTCGACATCAACACGGAATGGGCGTCGGCGATGTACTACACGGGGCACGGTGCCGGACGACCGACGCCGCACAAGCTCCTCGCGAGCATGTACCAGGGGGCCGACCGATATCTGATCCCCGACCAGCGCGATTTCTTCGCGATGTATCTCCGCCGTCCCGCGGCGTCATAGGGGGTGCCTGGCCGGGCGGCGCGTCGTCTTGACGGTGCGCAGCCCGCCGGGGGAGGCTTCCCACATGCGACGACTCGGCGTACTCACCGCGATCGGCCTTGCGGTCACCATCACCGTTCCAGTTCTTTCGACGCCGGCCGGAGCGCTCGTTCAACGAGGCTATGGCTACCGCTCCTGGCTCCGGGGCGACCCGGCCGACGTCGGCGTTCCCGTTTCCTCCGGGGCGATGCTCGAGGGCGGCGCGAAGGATCTGCGGGCCGCCTGGTCGTGGTTCCTCCAACGTGCGGGGTACGGCGACATCGTCCTCATCTGCGCGACCTGCGACAACGAGTACAACTCCTACGTCTTCAGCATCCACGACGTGAACTCGATGCAGACGCTGAAGATTACGAAACGCCGAGCCTCTTCGGACCCGTTCGTGGTCGACAGCGTCGCAGGGGCGGACGGGATCTTCTTCGCGGGTGGTGATCAGTCCGACTACAAGCGGATCTGGGCCGGAACTCCCGTGGACGATGCGATCAACCGCGACATCCAGCGAGGCGTGCCGATCGGGGGGATCAGCGCGGGCCTCGCGATCAGCGGGCAGTTCGCGTTCACGGCGGACAAGAACACGGTGACTTCGGCGAAGGCGATGTCCGACTGCTACGGACACAAGATCCAGCTGATGGAGGGGATGGTGGAGTATCCGAGCCTTCGCTCGATGATCACCGACTCGCACTTCACGGAGCAGGGTCGGATGGGAAGGCTGATGACCTTCATGGCGCGGATCCTGACCGACCGGCGGACCTCGTCCGTGAAGGGGATCGGGATCGACGCGGCGACGGCTGTCCTGCTGGACACGGACGGCATCGCCTCGGTGATCGGCGAAGGGAACGCGACCTTCATCCGGATGCGCCCGGCCGATGTGGTGACGTGCGCGCCCGGCGAGCCCGTCAGCACGCGGGTGGTCAGGGTCGACGTCATCGGCGACGGCGGCACGTTCGACACGGCGAGCTGGAGCGGGGACGCCAACCCACCACTCTGGGCGCAGATCTCCGACGGAACGCTGATCTACCCGGCGCCGGTCCCGACAGCTGCCTGATCGGTCCTCGAACGCCGACCGTACGCTGCGCGCGTCGGACGGCCAGGCCACAAGGGAGAAGACGTGAAAATTGCTCTGTGGGTCGATATGGAAGGCGCGTCCGCGATCACCGACCACCGCGAGTGCTGGCCGGCGTTCGAGGAGTATTGGGAGTCCGGCCGGCCCAAGCTGATGTCCGACGTCGTGGCAGCCGCGCGCGGACTGCTCGAGGGCGGCATTGACGACGTCGTCGTCGTGAACGCCCACGGGGTCGGGTGGCCGAATCTCCTGGCGGACGAACTCCCCCGCGGCGCACAGCCGGCGGACGACCGCTCGTGGAACGAGGGGATCGACGCGATCTTCCAGGTCGGCTTCCACGCTCGTGCCGGAACTCCCGTGGGGTTCGTGAGCCACACGATGGTCCCGGACCTTGCGATCGCCGTGGACGGCGCCCCCGTAACGGAAAGCCACATCTGGAGCTGGGTCGCCGGTGTGCCGCTCCTCGGGGTCGTCGGAGACGACGCCCTGGAGACGCAGCTCGATCACAGCCTCGAAGGGACGGCCTTCCTTGCCGCGAAGCACTCCACGGGTCGGACGCACACGCGGCCCGCTCACGAGGACGCCGATGAAGGGGCGGAGGCGATCACGTCGTTCGCCCGCCGCTGTGCGCGGGACGGCACAGGCCCGGTCGCGACGCTTCCGCCTCGCTTCACCGTTTCGTTGTCGCTCCCCCCGGAGGCGGCCGACCGGGTGGACGGAGAGAACGGCATGCGTCGCGCCGATCCATCGACCCTCACGCTCGAGGCCGAAGACTGGGTCAGTGACGTACAACCTGCGGTGGAGACAGCCATGGGCGCGGCGCTCGGTCCGTTCTTCGAAGCGCAGGGTGATCTCGATCTGTCGAGCCGTGCGGCGTTGGAGTCGCAAGACCCGGATGCCTTGGAACGCCTGCGAGGGTATTTCGAGCGCTGGGCCGGCTGAGACCGGTGTCGGAAGGCAACGTCTTCATCCCGATGCCCGACGGGGCGCGTCTCGCGGGGACGCTGTATCTCCCCGAGACCGAAGGGCCGTGGCCGGCGCTCCTCGAGGCGTACCCGTACCGGAAGGACGACCTCTCCGTCTGGCCCGACGAGTACCGCCGCTTCCGCGACGAGGGCGACTTCGCGGTCTGCCGGCTCGACGTTCGCGGCACGGGAACCTCTGAGGGAGTCGCGGTCGCGGAGTACCCGCCGCAGGAGGCCGAGGACCTCTCCGAGGTGATCGCGTGGCTCTCCCGGCAGGAGTGGTCCACGGGCTCCGTCGGGATGTACGGCTCCTCCTACGCGGGCTTCAACTCGATCCACACGGCGATGCGACAGCCTCCGGCGCTCAAGGCGATCGTTGCCCTCTATGCGACCGACGACCGGTACACCGACGACATCCATTTCGGCGGCGGCGTGCGCAAGGCGATCGAGTTCGGGTACCCGCTGTCGATGGTCTCGATGAACGCGCTCCCTCCGGTTCCGTCGCTCGGCGGCTCCGACTGGAGGGAACGCTGGCTCCAGCGGATCGAGGAACTCGTTCCGTGGTTCCGCTCGATCGAGCACCAGAACGACGGCGCGTTCTGGCGGCAGGGCTCCCTCCGGCCCGACTACGACCGGATCACGGTGCCCACGATGCTCGTCGCGGGCTGGGCGGACCTGTACCGCAACGCGATGCTTCGGATGATGGAGCGGCTCGATGTCCCGAAGCGGCTCGTGATGGGTCCGTGGTCGCACATGTTGCCGAACGATTCGATCCCGGGTCCGCGGATCGACGTCGTCGCGGACATGATCCGCTGGTGGGACCGGTGGCTCCGCGGCGTCGAGAACGGCGTCGACGCCGAGCCGCAGTGCGCCTTCTTCGTGCAGCGCTCGACGATGCCCGAACCTGATCTCGCCGAGATGCCAGGCGAGTGGCGCCGCGGATCTTGGCCGCTCGAGAACGGAACCGCACTGGCGCTTCCGCTCGACTCGGCGATCCGCCGGAGCGACGCCTCCGTCGAGACACTCCACGTCCGCGGAGATGTCGGCGTCACGGCGCACATCCGCGGCTCGTACCCGCCGCCGTACGGGCTCCCGCTCGACCAACGGCCGGACGAGGTCTTCTCGCTGGTCTACGACTGGCCTGTCGACGAGGAGCTGGAGATCCTCGGCAATCCCGTCCTGGAAGCGAGGGTGAGCTCGTCGCATCTCGTCGCGTTCGTGTCCGCGAAGCTCTGCGAGGTGTTCGAGGACGGCACGTCGGTCCTCGTGAGCCGGGGACTCCTCAACCTCACCCATCGCGAGTCGGACAGCGAGCCGACTCCGCTCGTTGCCGGAAACGCGTACGACGTGAGGATCGAGCTCGACGCGACGTCGCGCGTCTTCCAACGGGGAAACAGGATGCGCCTCGCGATCGCCGGAGCCGACTGGCCGAACGCCTGGCCGCCTCCGGAAGCCTCGGAGCTTTCCGTCGACGTCGCGCACACGCGGCTGGTTCTCCCGCAAGTGACTTCATCGCACGGGGAACAACCGACGCTCGTTCCGGTGCCCGTCGCCGATGCAGACGTCGATCGCGGCACCGCCGAATGGAGGATCGAGCGCGATGTCTACGGACGCGAAACCCGCGTGATCGTCCGCCAGCGGAACGAGAGCACGCCGACGCCGATGTGTGCCGCTTGGCGCACGGAGGACGTTCGCGTCGGAGTCAAACCAACGAGCCCCGGCGACGCCTGGGTGGAGTCGACCTGCGAATCGGAAGTCTCGTGGGCGGAGGTGACCGCGAGGACGAAGGCCCGCCTTGAGCTCCGGAGCGACGCGACCACGTACCACTTCGATCTGACCCTCGACGTCTTCGAGAACGACGAGCGGCTCGCCTCGCGCCATTGGGAGCAGACGACGGCCCGGAAGTCGCAGTGAACCGAACCGCGGTCATCGGTCGCATCGGGATCGATCCCGACGACGACGAGGAACTCCGCCAGAAGAAGGCGCTCCTCGTCCTGCTCGCGATCCTGATCCTGCCTGTGTCCGTCGTCTGGGGCAGTCTCTATCTCGGCTTCGGCGAGCCCGTGGGCTTCATCCCGTTCGTGTACTTCGCGGTCTCGATCTGCTCCCTGCTCCTCTTCGCGCGGAACGGGAACTTCCGTCTGCTGCTGAACATCCAGCTCCTCGACATCCTGTTGACGACCGCGGCCGGGCAGATGTTCGTCGGAGGGTTCCTTCCCTCCGGCGGCGTCGCGCTGTGGGGCATCCTCGCTCCGCTCGGAGCGCTCGTGTTCCTCGAGGTGCGCCAGGCGATCCGCTGGTTCGTCGCGTTCGTGATCGTCTTCGTGCTCACCGGCGTGGCCGGCGAGATCCTGTTCGTCGATGCGGACGTCCCGACGTGGTTCACGAGCACGATGCTTGCCCTGAACATCCTCGGCGCCGGTTCCGTCGCGTTCGCGGTTCTCGCGTCGTTCGCGTCACAGAGGAACGCTGCCCTCGCCGCGCTCCAAGTGGAGCAAGAGAAGTCCGAAGGGCTCCTGCTGAACATGCTCCCCGCTTCGATCGCCGAGCGGTTGAAGGCCACCACGCAGACCATCGCCGATCACGTCGAGGCCGCGTCCATCGTGTTTGCCGACGTCGTGGACTTCACCCCGCTCGCGCAGAGCCTCCTTCCGGCGGAGACGGTGGGCATCCTCGATCGTCTCTTCTCCGAGTTCGACGCGCTCGTCGAGCGACACGCGCTCGAGAAGATCAAGACGATCGGCGACGCCTACATGGCTGCCGCGGGCGTGCCGGATCCTCGACCGGACCACGCGCGCGCGGCTGCGCTCCTCGGACTGGACATGCGAGACATGGTCGCGACGTCATCCGCCGCGCAGGGCCTCCGGCTGCGGATCGGGATCAACTCCGGGCCCCTGGTCGCCGGGGTGATCGGCACGAAGCGCCTCGTGTACGACCTCTGGGGCGACGCCGTGAACACCGCGAGCCGCATGGAGTCGCACGGAACCGCGGGCGAAGTCCAGATCTCGCGCGCGACCTACGAGCTGGTGAAGGACGAGTTCGTCTGCACGCCGCGCGGCACGATCGAGGTCAAAGGGAAGGGCCGCATGGAGACGTGGTACCTCGTCGGGCCACGCTCCGACGACGGAAGCGTTGCGGGCGGCGCGTAGACCTGCCTACCTGCCGGAGACTCTCCGAAGGATGAGGTCGAAGTCGGTCCGGAAGTTCGTGCCGTCCTCGGCCATCTCCCAGCGCCCGCTGATCGTGTCTCCGTCCTCGCTGAACGTCGCCGTGAAGCGCTGAGAGAACGGTTCTCCGTCGCGCCAAAGCTTCCAGACGCCATCGCCGATGCTCATCTGGAAGATGCGGCAGACGCCGCGCTCGTCGGAGTACAGCTGGACGTACGTTCCGTTCGCTCCGTCGCAGCCGATGACGGAGACGTTCTCGGGCGCCTCCGGAAGCTCCACGGTCGCGTGTTGGACGAGATGGGCGCGCGACGGGTGCCACTCGAACGTGACGCGGCCTCCTCGGGGCCACGGCTCTCCGCTCGGCGGGATCGCCTCCATCGTCCACTCGCCGACGAGAGGCTCCAGCCGTGCGAGGGCTTCCTCCGCGGTCGGTTGATCCATCGGTCGTCTCCTTCCCTTTGACCCGTGTGCCGGCCCTCGCTTCTACCATCGTCGGGGGCCGTCTGCGTCCCGGGTCTTCGGGCGGCACGCGGACCCGGCAGGAAAGGTGCTGTGGGCGAACACGAGATCATCACCGAGGGAGCGGAGGACTGGGTCCGCGCGTTCGTTCCTTCGGCCGGTCGCCTCGAGCTCTTCCAGAGCGAGCCGTGGGGCTCGGTCTTCCGCGTGCGGGTGGACGCGGACCCGGTGTGGTTCAAGGCCTGTGCGCCGCGACAGGCGTTCGAGGTTCCGATGACGGCGGCGTTGTCGGCCAGATGGAAGTCCGTCACGGATGTCATCGCGCACGACGCCGGGCGCCGCTGGCTGCTGATGGCTGACGCGGGCGAGACGTTCCGAACGCTCGGCAACCCGCCCGAACGCTGGATCGAGATCCTGCCCGCGTACGCCGAGCTCCAGGTCGAAGAGACCGGCCACGCGGACGAGCATCTCGCTCGCGGCGTGCCGGATCTCCGTCTCGAGCGATTGCCTGGCCTGTACGAGGAAGTCCTCGGCGCGGAGCTCCCGGTGGACGCGGCCGAGAAGCGCGCCCTCGAGTCCCTCGCCCCGCTGCTGCCGGACTGGTGCGACGAGCTCGCGGCGGCCGGGATCGGTCCGACGGTGCAGCACGACGACCTCCACATGAACAACGTCTACGTCAAGGGCGACTCCCTCCGCGTCCTGGATTGGGGAGACTCTTCGATCGCGCATCCGTTCTTCTCTTTGTTCGAGACGTTCCGATTCCTCGTCGCGCTGAACGGTCTGCCGGATGACGATCCGTGGTTCGCGAGGCTTCGCGACGCGTACCTCGAGCCGTGGGGATCCGGACATCGGAGAGCGTTCCACCTCGCCCTCCGTCTCGCCGGGCCGGCTCACGCGATCGCGTGGCTCCACCAGCGGAAGGCTCTGCCGGTCGCCGACCGGGCGGAGTTCGACGTCGGGTACGCCGAGATCCTGCGACTCACGCTGCGCCGGGCCGCGGAGTCAACGGGCTGAGGGGCGTCTTCCAGGCGGGAGACGGGACAGGGAGTCGCGTGGAATCATCGGGCGATGGCTCCGGTGAGACTTCCGCGCGCGCAGATACTCGCGTTCCGCCGGAGGATGGGGGCGCTGGATGAGCGGCTCCCTCGCGGCAAGCGATCGCTCCGGCAGGCGGCGTGGCTCGGATTGCAGGACAGCGTTCCGAGAGCCGCGCTCCTGTCGATCCATGCGCGAGTCGAGGGAACGAAGCCGTCGACGTGGCGGGACCCCTCGCTCGTGCAGCTGTGGGGGCCACGCCACAGCGCGTACGTCGTCGCGGCGGTGGACCTCCCGTACTTCTCGCTCGGGCTCCTTCCCGACGACGTACGCGGCCGGGAGCGTGCGTACGAGCTCGCCGACCGCCTTCGGAAGCACCTCGGCGGCAACGAGATGACCTACTCCAGAGCGGGACGGGAGCTCGGAGGGGATCCGAACCGGCTCCGCTACGCGGCGCCGACCGGCACCGTGATCATCAGGTGGGAGGGAGCCGGGCAGCCGACGGTCCGGAGCGTGCCGCCGCCGGAGATCGATCCGGGCGAGGCGCGGCTGGAGGTCGCCCGCCGGCATCTCCATGTCCTGGGCCCGTCGACGCCGCAGGCCTTCGCGAGATGGGCCGGCATCAAGCCGAAAGGCGGCGCGACCGCATTCGAGCGCTTGCACGCATCGCTCGTTCCCGTGCGGACGCCGGCCGGCGACGCGTGGATCCTCGCCTCCGACGAGGCGGCGTTCCGCGAAGCCGAGGGATCTCCGGCTCGCGCGCGGCTCCTCCCGAGCGGAGACGCGTATCTCCTTGCAGCGGACCGGGAGCTCCTCGTGGCGGATGCGGACCGGCGCCGGTCGCTCTGGCCTCCCTCGACGGTCTGGCCCGGCGGCGTGATGGTCGGCGGCGAGCTGGTCGGAACGTGGCGACGTGCGCACGCGGCGATGACGGTGCAACCGTGGCGGCGGTTGTCGAAGTCGGCTCGCGAGGCGGTGGAGGAAGAAGCGGCGTCGCTCCCGCTTCCCGGCGTCGATCGCGCCGTCACGGTGCGGTGGAGCGACCTCGAGACGCCGTGATGATCAGCGGCTGCGCTTTTAGCGTTTCCCCCAGTCGGGCTTCACGTCCGCCGTCCTGCCGGCGCCGATGACCTTGTGGAGACTTCCTCCCTGCGCCCCGATCGTGTAGAGGCTGAATCCGGGGGACTTTCCGCGGCGTGAGGAGAACACGATCCGTTTCCCGTCGGGCGACCACGACGGATCGATGTCCGCTCCGCCGCCGTGCGTGAGCTTCCGCCCGTTGCCCGCAGCCTTCACGGGAACCACGTGGAGCTTCGAGGACGATCCGCGGAGCGACGCGTAGACGACCTTCTTTCCGCTCGGCGACCATGCCGGTTCCTTATCCACCTCGGGGTTGATCGTCAGGCGCTTCACGTCGTGGCCGTTCGCCGACATCACGTAGATGTCCCCGGTTCCGGTTCGCGTGCTCTGGAACGCGATCCTCGTGCCGGCCGGGTTCCACGCGGGCTCGAGGTCCTGCGCGGGACTGTGCGTCACGCGGTGGAGATGATGTCCGTTGAGGTCCATCGTGTAGATCTCGTAGTTGCCGCCGGTCCCGCGCGAGAACGCGATCTTGCCCTTCTTCGAGACCGACGGGTCGATGTCGTTGGTCTTGCTCCGCGTGAGGCGGTGGATGCCCGATCCGTTCGCGTTCATCCGGTAGATGTCGAAGCTGCCGTTCACGCAGCACTGCTCGAACACGATCGTGGATCGGTTCTGCGTCCAGACCGGCGCGAGCTGCAGCGCCGGGTCGCTCGTCACGCGGTGGAGGCCCTTTCCGGTCGGCTCGATCGTGTAGATGTCGTAGAAGCCGGTCCGATCGCTCGCGAAGACGATGGGGCCGTTCTTTCCGGGGAACACGGCACCCGCGTGCGGCATGGCGACTCCCTGGAGGAGCCCGGTCACCAGGAGCAGCAACGGCGCAGCGGAGATCGTTCGAACAAGTTGTCTCTTCATGGCTTCACGCTTTCCAGGAACTCGCTCAAGGCGAGGTTCACGAGCTCGGGACGGTCGGTCATCAGCATGTGGCTGGCGTTCGGGATCACGCAGAGCTGCGCGTTGGGGATCGTGGAGCGGATCATCACGATGTGCTCGAGCGGGATCACGTCGTGGTCGGCCGTCATCACGAGCGTCGGAGCGGCGATCGCCTGAAGCTCCTCCCGTGTGATGTTCGGCTCCCGCTTCCACATCTCCATCAGCTTGCCGAAGATCACGTCTCTGTGCCCCGGGCCGTCGGGAGAAAGTCGTTCGTAGTCCTGCGAAAGGGCGTCGATCGCCGATCGAGGCATCGCGAGCGCGAGCTCCTCCTCGGCGAGCTCGGTTCCGACCGAAGCATGGACGTTCCCGCTGATCGCGACCAGGGAGCGGACACGCTCCGGATGCCGGATCGCCATCAGGTAGCCGAGGATCGCTCCGTCGCTCAGCCCGATCACGTGCGCGCGGTCGGTCTCCATCGCATCGAGGTAGGCGACCGTCTCCGCGAGCATCGCGTCGAACGAGATGGGGCCCTCCCGGTCGGGGCTCCGGCCGTGCCCGGGACGCTCGAACGCGAGCACGCGATAGCGACCGGACAGCTCGTCGATCTGCGGCCGCATCGTCTCGATCGAGCAGTAGCCGCCGTGGAGCAGCAGCACCGGGTCTCCGGCGCCCGTCTCCTCGGAATAGCAGCAGATCCCGTCGAGCTCCACCCTCGTCATCGCGCGGATTCTAGTGGTCGTCGCCGGAAACCTCCGCGGAGGCGCGTCCCCTGCCCGGATAGACTCCCGGCGCATGGCCGACGTCGACGAGCACGGACGCCCCGAACCTCCCGGCCGGGCCGGGGAGGTCGAGACGCTGCTCGGATTCCTCGACTACCAGCGCGCGACGCTCGCATGGAAGACGGGCGGCCTCGATTCCGCCGGTCTGGACTCGACGGTCGGCGCCTCCACGATGACGCTCGGCGGCCTGCTGAAGCACCTCGCTCTCGTCGAGTCCGACTGGTTCTACAGCTCCCTCTACGGCCGGGAAGCCGAGCCGCCTTGGGACGCCGTTGACTGGAACGCCGACCCGAACTGGGAGTGGCGCACCGCCGCGGAGGACTCGCCGGAGGCGCTCTACGACATCTGGAACACGGCAGTGGAACGTTCGCGCGAGCGCGTCACGGAAGCGCTCTCGAACGGCGGCGGGCTCGACCAGCTCGCGCAGGGCGAGTGGCCGGAGACGGGCCCTCCGAGCCTCCGCTGGATCGTCGTCCACATGATCGAGGAGTACGCGCGCCACAACGGCCACGCGGACCTCCTCAGAGAGTCGGTCGACGGGGAAAGGGGGGAGTAGGTCGCCGACGCGCCTCGCCCGAGGCCTCAGTCCGCCGTTCCGTCCAACGCCCCGATGACCTCGTTGCTCCTTCGCGTTCCGCCCCGTTTCGCGCGGGCGGCCGGTTCCACCGGCGCGTCGGGCTCGGATTCCGGCGGTTGCGGTCGCACGAGCACCGAGAACGACGCTCCGCCGCCGTCCCGGTCCGTCACCCATGCGCGGCCGCCGTGGAGGTCCGCGAACTTGGCGACGATGGAGAGCCCGATGCCCGCGCCCGTCGGCGCGTGCGGATCGCCTCTGCGGAACGGCTCGAACAGCGACGACTGCAACTCGGAGGGGACGCCGAGCCCGGCGTCCTCCACCCGGATGAGAACACTCTCGGCGGTCTCCTCGATCCGTACCCAGACCTGCGTCCCTCCCGACGTGTGCTTCGATGCATTGACGAGAAGGTTGTGCAGGATCCGCTCGATCTTGAAGACGTCGACCCAGACGATCGGACAACTGACGGAGACGTCGACGGGATGGGTTCGTGCGACCCCGGAGTTCGCGACGACCGCGTTGGCGAGGGCCTCCAGATCGGCCGGTGTCGCGGTGATCGTCGTCGTTCCCGTTCGGAGCCGCTCCAGGTCGAGGAGGTCCGAGAGGAGCCGGTCGAGCTCTTTCGCCCTGGCGTAGAGGCCAGTTCCGAAGGACTGGATCTCCTCGCGGGAGAGCGTGTCGGAATGGCGCGCGAGCGTGTCGGACGTGCCGATCAGCACGGTCAACGGCGTGCGGAGCTCGTGCGAGACCGCGCTCAGGAACGCGTTCTTCATCTCGTCGACCGCCTGGAGATGCTCCGCCGCCTCACGTTCGCGTTCGAGCGCTTTCCGGAGGGCGGCCTCGGCGGCTTTGGCGGCCGTCACGTCCTGCATGACCCCGTGCCAGAACTGGTCTCCGCTCCGCTCGTCGCGGATCATCACGGCGTCGTCCTTGATCCACACGGTTCGACCGTCGCGCGCGATCATCCGGTACTCCTGGGAGAATGGCTGGCCGTTGAGGTTCGTCTGAACGTCGGCGTCGATCATCCACTCGCGGTCCTCCGGATGCAGCAGGTGCAGCCACAGTGCCGGATCCTCGATCCACTCCTGGGGCGTGACGCCGAGGACCTTCTCGACCTGCGGGCTGATGTAGACGGTCGGGTAGGAGCTCGACGTCTCCTTGTGGACGACGTCGAGGTAGGTGATTGCGGGGATCTGCTCGACGACCGTCCGGTAGAGCTCCTCCGCGCGCTTGAGGTCCTCCCTCGCGAGCCGCTCCTCCGTGACGTCGAGCATGACGCCCTGCCACTCCGCCGGTGGTCCGGGTTCGACGAGGATCGCCTCGTCCCGGAACCATCGGACCTCTCCGTCGCGCGTGAGCATCCGGTACTCGCCTCGGAAGGGATCCCCTTTCCGGTGGAAACGCGCGTCGCGGTCCCGAAGGATGCGGCGGTCCTCCTCCTCGGTGATCCGCTGCCATTGCGAGTGGTCGCGCAGGAACTCTTCCACCGTGTAGCCGAGGATCGAGCCGATCCGGGGACTCACGAATGACGTCCGGACGGAACCCGCGGGTTCCACGACGACGGTGTAGACGATCGCCGGAACGTTCCGCACGATCGCCTGGTAGCGAGCCTTCGCCTGCTCCAGACCCTCCTCGGTCTTGCGATGCTCGGCGATGTCGACGAAGAGGTCGTTCAGACGAGCGAACACCAGAACGATCAACAGGATCGAGGCCGCCGCCGCCACCGGAGAGGCGATGCTCTGTCCTCGCAGCGTTTGGATCAGCTGCAGACACGGAGTCGAGAGCGCCGCGACGAGCAGCAACGCCCGCCGTGCCCGATTCGACACCGGCGGGTGCGCGGCGCGGTCTTCCATCGATCGCATCGACGGGTGTAGCGCGGCGGCGCCCCACAGGATGTAGAAGCAGGCCCACGCGATGTCGAGGACGGGACTCGGGTCCGGAGCGCCGACGAGCACGAGGCTGTACCACGTGTCGGCGATGAGGAGGAACATCACGCTGGCGAGCAGCAGGTAGAAGGACCCGGTCCGCGTTCCCGCCCCGAGCGCCATCCGAACGATGACCGCGAGGAGCAACAGGTCCATCATCGGATACGCGATGGAAACGGTGTGCACCAACACCGACGTTCCCGAAGCCTGGTGCCACAGGTGGGACATGATGAAGACCCACGAGAACGCTCCGAATCCCGTGGCGATGATCAGGGAGTCGATCAGGCTTCCGCCGTCGCGCTTGGGATTCCGCGCGGCGACGAGGATCAGGATCCCCGCCATGAGGCACGGGTAGACCGCCAGATACAGGACGTCGCCGATCGAGGGGAACGGAAGCGGGGAGTGGAACAGTCGTTCGTAGTTGTACGTGATGACGTCGCCCGCGACGAAGAGCGCTTGGCCGAGAGCCATCAGGTACCACGCGAGGCGTTTCGTCGGCTTCCAGATGCGAACGCCGACGACGATCGCCACGACCGAGGAGGCACCGATCGCGTTCAGGACCGGGGCGGCGCCCAACGAGGAGGGCCCGAACGCGTAGAGGAGGGTGACGGCCAGGCCCGCGAGGGCATAGAGCCACCAGGCACGCCGCGTCATCCGACTTGTATCGGCCGAAGTCGGTAGCGCCCTAACGGCCGGGCGCGCCTTCGGCCGTGCCTGTGGCGAGCATCAGGGAGTCGTTCGCCGACGCATCGGACGAAAGTCCTAGGAGTTCGTGGGGCGAAGATGGCCCGGGCGGACGGTTCCCCCGCCGTTGCTTCTTCCCGATACTGCGGTCATGAGACAACGAGTGTTGAAGGGGCTGACGGCGGCGCTCGTCGCCGCCACGCTGCTCGTGGGGCCGGCCGTCGCGGGCTCCGGTCCCGTCGCCTCTGCCCGCGGCATCTGTCAGATGCACCACGGGCACTGCGTCCACCACTAGCCCGGGCTCGAGTTGCGGTGCGCTCGGTCGGGTTCACCGCGACGTGATGCGCGCGCGTTCCTCCAGCGAGCCGAGGCGACGGACCTGCCGATCTCACGCCTGATCGGTCCGGCCGCTGAGTCGACCGCGTTCATCTGACTGAAACACCATGCCCCGGCCTGGGAACTCCGGCCCGGTCTGCGTCGATCCCTGGCTGCGCGCTGACCAGGCGGATCAGTCCTCGACGCTGCGCGGGTCCACGCCCTCCCAGGGATCGAAGTCGACTTCGAGCTCCTCTTGATCGGGGCGGAGCTCCTCCGGCACGTGCTCGAGGTTGACGCGGATACGGGTCCAGGTCGTGCTCCGCCCGCGCATCGAGTCGACGAGCACGTCCGGCGGCTCGAGATGGGTCGACACGTCGGGATGTCTCTGGCGCCATCGCTCGAGGCCCTGCCTTGCCGCCTCCTCGGTCTCGGCGCGGGCGATCTCCACGAGCGGCTTGGTCGTTCGGCGCCGGCCGGTCGGGCCGCTGCGCTTGCCCGGCGCCGGCGGGGGAACGAGACCGGTCGCGTCGGAGGGTCCGAGCATGCGGCGCTTCGACGGCTGGACCCGCGGCGGCTCGTTCTCCTGCTTCGCGTACTGTGGCGGCCACGGAGCGTCAGCGAATCCGGCGGTCTCGTGCTGCTCCGCAAGCTCCAGCAGCGCGTCGAGCGAACCCGCCGCGGAATCCATCTCCGCCCAGGGGTCGCCGACGTCGGTGAACCGGCGCGGCACGGTTTCCAACGTGAAC
Source organism: Actinomycetota bacterium (assembly GCA_045805285.1). Lineage (GTDB taxonomy): Bacteria > Actinomycetota > UBA4738 > UBA4738 > JBJMLN01 > JBJMLN01. Next base: position 55,079 of record JBJMLN010000138.1, read on the forward strand.
TTCGACGGATCGCATCCCTCCACCTCGTCCCACCTCAGAGGGGTGGAAACGCGCGCGTCCGGCGTCGGCCGCACCGAGTACGCCGAGGCGACCGTGCGGTCCTTCGCGTTCTGGTTGTAGTCGAGGAACACGCCGCGGCGTTCCTCCTTCCACCACCTGCTGGTCGCGATATCGGGAACGCGGCGTTCGACCTCCCGCGCGAGCGCGACGGCGGCGCGGCGCACCTCCGGGAACGTCCACCGCGGCTCGATCCGCGCGTACACGTGGAAGCCGCGGGAGCCGGAGGTCTTCGGCCACCCCGTGAGGCCGAGATCCTCGAGCGCCTCCCGCGCGGTGAGCGCGACCTCCAGCACCCGGTCCCAGGGAACTCCGGGAACCGGATCGAGGTCGACGCGGAGCTCGTCCGGGTGGTCGACGTCCTCCGCACGGGTCGGATGCGGGTTCAGGTCGATGCAGCCGAGGTTGACGATCCAAAGAAGTTGCGCCGCATCCCGGACGACGATCTCGTCGGCGGTGCGCCCGGACGGAAAGCTGAGCGTGACGGTCTCGATCCACTCCGGCCGCGACTTCGGGGCGCGCTTCTGGAAGAACGGAGGCTCCTCGGCACCGTTGACGAAGCGTTTGAGCGCCATCGGACGTCCGTCGACGCCGCGGATCGCGCCGTCCGCGACGGCGAGGTAATAGCGGACCAGGTCGATCTTCGTGTAACCGGCCGTAGGAAAGAAGACCTTGTCCGGGTTGGAGATCGTGACCTCGCGGCCCGCGACCTCCATCGTCTCGCTCCGAGCGGGCACGCCCCGAATCTACGCGAGACGCGGCCGTGGGATGACGATCTCTAGCCCATCGTCTCCCAGAGGCCCATCACGTTGCCCTCGCTGTCCTTGAAGTAGCCGAAGGCCCCCATGTTCGGGATCTCCGTGCGAGGCGTGATCGTGCTCCCACCGCTCGCCTCGACCTTCTTGAGCGCGTCGTCGATGGAGGCCACCTCGATCGTGATCACCGGGGCATTGATGCCCGGGTTCTTGTCCATGAGCCCACCGTTGATCGCGCCGGCCTCGGTCGGGCGCATGTTGTCGTCGATGTTCGACGTCTGGGCCGTCGTGTAGACCTGACCGCCTCCCATGTCGGAGTCCATCAGGTTCCACTCGAAGACCGAGGTGTAGAAGGACTTCGCGCGCTCACGGTCGTCGACGGGGATCTCGAAGTGCACGACCTTGTCCATGACTCCTCCTTCAGGAACGAGGTGCCCAGCCTAATACCGGGGCCGCCCACTGCGGTAGTGAGCCCTACACCGTCGACGGCGGACGCGAGCGGTCCACGCCCACGGCGATCCCAAGCACGACCAGACCCGAGAGCCCGAGCAGCAGCCGTTCACCGACCCGCGGGTCCGTCGGCGCCGGTCCGGTCTCGCACCTGGAGGAGACGGGCCCGTCCGCGCCCGGCGTGGAACAGACGACCGAAGGCGCGGCGCCGACCACCCGCGTCGGGATCCAGGCCGCGAGAACAACGGCGACGGCGAACGCGGTGAACGCCGCGCCGAGGCCGATCTTCCATCGCAGGACGCCCCATGCGAGGCCGAACGCGCCGGCCACGAGCGCCGTTCCGATCAGGAGTAGTTCCACGAGCGTGAACCGATCCGAGCCGAGGAAATGGACCGTCCCGCTGTCGAAGCCTGGACACGAGATCGACGGACAACTGTGCGGACCCGGTGCGACGTAGAGGAAGGCCCAGATGCAGGCGAAGGCGACTCCGAGGAGCGTGATCTCCAGGGCGAGCCTGCGACGACCTCCCATGCTCGGAGACGAGCCTATGCCCACCCGGTGTTCAGCGCGGACGACCGGCTCTCCGCGATGCCGGAGAGCATGGCCGG
>JBJMLN010000139.1:0-18533 GCA_045805285.1 Actinomycetota bacterium
AACACGACGGCGCCGCGGTCGAGGAAACCGACCATTGCCTCGACGTGCGCGGCCATCGAGGCGAACGAGCGCTTCGTGTACTCCTCCGGGTCGCTCTCGCGGAGCCCCCTCGCCCCGTCGACCGACAAGCCGACCGGGACGTAGCCCCCGAGCGGATCGTGCGCGGAGGTCTGATCCGTCACCGCGTCTGCGACGAAACCGCGTGCCAACAGCTCCGAGTGCGTTTCCGCGGCGTTCCCCACGAGTCCGACCGACAGCGGCTCTCTCGCATCACACGCTTCGTTCACCCAACGGAGAGCCTGCTCGATGTCGTCGGTCTCCCGGTCGAGGTACGACGTCTTGATCCGTCGCTCGATCCGCGCCGGGTCAACCTCCACCACCAACGCGACGCCGCCGTTCATCGTCACGGCGAGCGGCTGCGCGCCTCCCATGCCGCCGAGGCCGGCGGTGAGGACGACGCGCCCGGCGAGCGTCCCGCCGAAGCGCTGGTGCGCGAGCTCTGCGAGGGTCTCGTAGGTGCCCTGGAGGATCCCCTGCGTCCCGATGTAGATCCACGAGCCCGCGGTCATCTGCCCGTACATCGTGAGGCCGGCCGCCTCGAGCTCGCGGAACGTCTCCCAGTTCGCCCAGTGCGGAACGAGCATCGAGTTGGAGATCAACACGCGCGGCGCGAGCTCGTTCGTCCGGAAGACGCCGACCGGCTTTCCGCTCTGGACGAGAAGCGTCTCGTCGTCGCCGAGTTCCTTGAGCGTCCGGACGATCGCGTCGAACGCCTCCCACGAGCGCGCGGCGCGACCGGTTCCCCCGTAGACGACGAGGTCCTCGGGACGCTCCGCGACGTCGGGATCGAGGTTGTTCATGAGCATCCGCATCGCAGCTTCCTGCGGCCAGCCGCGGCAGGAGAGCTCGGAGCCTCGTGGTGCTCGGATCTCGCGTGGGCTCACTCGGACCTCTCGAAGGAACGCCGTTGGATGATAGTCCGATGTCGCGCACCGCCATTCTCGGCGGCCGTGCGTCGTGCGCCTGCTACGACGTCCTGCGGTCCATCGCCCAGGAGGAACCGGGCGTCGCCTTCGTGAAGGATTTCATCTCCGTCGCGATCGCGACCGCCTCGGCATAGTGCTGGAACTTCCGCTTGGCCGTCGTGGCGATGCCGAGGGAGATCGAAAGCACCGGGAACTGCTGCAGCTCTCCCCTTCGGTTCTTGACCTCGATGAACCCCCGCTCCCGATCCTCGAGGTCGTAGAGCTTCGGCGCCTCCTCGTCGAACGAGCCGATCACGCGCTCCGCGAGGTCGACCGCCTGGTCGGTCGTCGTGATCACGATGAAGTCGTCGCCGCCGACGTGGCCGACGAAGGTGTCGGTGCCGCCGATCTCGAGAGCGATGTCCTGAAGGAGCCGCGCGGTCAGCTGGATCACGCCATCGCCTCGCATGAAGCCGTAGTGGTCGTTGAACGCCTTGAAGTAGTCGAGGTCGGCGTAAAGGATCGCGAAGTCGGCGGCCTCGCTGACGCGGGTCTCGATCTCCTCCTCGATGCGCACGTTGCCGGGCAGTCCCGTCAGCGGCGACTGCGCGCGCATCTCCCGGGCTCGGCGGAGGACCCCGCGCACGCGAGCGAGGAGCTCCGGCGTGTCGAAAGGCTTGACGATGTAGTCGTCCGCGCCCGCCGAGAACCCTTCGAGCTTGTCTGAGGACAGCCCACGCGCGGTAAGCATGATGACGCTGACGGAGGCGGTCCGCGGGTCCTGGCGGAGACGCCGAGTGAGCTCGAAGCCGTCCATCTTCGGCATCATCACGTCGGCGAGGACGAGGTCCGGCACCCGGTCGTTCGCGAGACCGAGAGCCTCCTCTCCGTCGGAACCGACGCGGACGTCGTAGCCCGCGGCTTTCAGCTCGATCTCCAGGAGACGCGCGATGAAGGGATCGTCGTCGACGACGAGGACGTTCTCGGTGACCTGGGCCGACTCCAGCGGCCGGCTGCCGTCTCTGTCCTCAGGTTCCATCGTCGGCCCCTCCACCCTGGCCGGCGCGGGTGCTCCCGCGGCAGGCTCGGCGCCAGAGGTTTCGGCAGGATACCCCGCCGGAATGAGCCGTTCGGGGATTCGCCCGGCTCCTTTCCGCAGCCCGATCGGAGCCGGAGAGCACGGTCACACGCCGTTCGTGGACAATAGGGCAGCGTTGGAACCGCTCGAGGCGACGGGGAGGGGACGCATGCCGGTCTTGGAGTCGTTCCTCGACGCCGTGGGTGGGACCCCGCTCGTCAGGCTCCATCGCGTCGCGCGCCACGTCCGCCCCACGATCCTCGCGAAGCTCGAGATGCTCAACCCCGGCGGAAGCGTCAAGGACCGCATCGGCCTGCGGATGATCGAGGCGGCCGAGCGCGCCGGAAAGCTCACGCCGGGCGGAACGATCGTCGAGCCGACCTCCGGCAACACGGGCCACGGGCTCGCGATCGCCGCGGCGATCCGCGGCTACAAGTGCATCTTCGTCATGCCCGACAAGATGAGCCAGGAGAAGGTCGCGCTCCTTCGCGCCTACGGAGCCGAGGTCGTCATCACTCCGACGGCCGTCGCACCCGAGTCGCCGGAGTCTTACTACCGCGTCGCGGACCGCCTGACCGAGGAGATCCCCGGGGCGTTCCAGCCGAACCAGTACTTCAATCAGGAGAACCCGAACGCGCACTACGAGACGACGGGGCCGGAGATCTGGGAGCAGACCGGGGGGCGCCTGGACGCGATCGTCGTCGGCGTCGGAACCGGCGGCACGATCACGGGGACGGGGCGGTACCTGAAGGAGCGCAACCCGAAGATCCAGGTGGTGGGCGCGGACCCGGAGGGCTCCCTGTATTCGGGCGACACGCCGCGGCCGTATCTCATCGAGGGCATCGGGGAGGACTTCTGGCCGGAGACGTTCGATCCGTCGGTCGTCGACCGATACGTCCGCGTCTCGGACCGCGAGTCGTTCCGCCTCGCCCGCGCGATCACACGGCAGGAGGGCATCCTCGTCGGCGGCTCCAGCGGCACGGCGCTCGCGGCGGCGCTCGACGTCGCGGCCGAGATGGACGCGGACGCAACGATCGTCGTGCTGTTCCCGGACACCGGGCGGAACTACCTCTCGAAGCTGTACTCGGACTCGTGGCTGTTGCAGTACGGCCTCCTCGATCGCCCGGAGGTCGTCCGGGTGGAGGAGGTCCTGACGGCGAAGGCGGGTGAGCTTCCGCAGCTCGTCACCGTGGAGGCGCACGACAAGGTGCGCCAGGCGATCGACCGGCTGCAGGAGTTCGGCATCTCCCAGGCGCCCGTCGTCCGGCAGGAGAGCAGCGACGTGACGTCGTTCGTCGGCTCGATCCGCGAGGGAACGCTCCTCGACCGCATCTTCCGAGATCCCGACGCCCTGCAGGCCGACGTGGCGGAGGTCATGGGGCCGCCGATCCCGATGGTGCAGTTCGCCGACCCCGTCGAGGTCGCCTTCGCGACGCTCCAGCACGATCCCGCCGTCCTCGTCGCGAAGGACGGCCAGGTCCTCGGCGTGCTGACCCGGAGCGATCTGTTGGAGCACCTCGCCCACCGGCAGGCGCGTTGAGAGCGCTCGGGGTCGACGTCGCGGTCCGCCGCGGGCTCGACGCCGTCCTGATGGACGAGACGCTCGCCCCGCTCGAGGTGCACCGGCGTCTCGCGCCCGAGGATCTCTCCACGCTCGCGAAGGAGCTCGAGCCGGACGTCGTCGCGATCGACGCTCCTCCGGCCTGGGGCCAGAGCGGCGGCTCCCGCAAGACCGAGCAGGAGCTCCGCTGGTTCGGCATCCAGTCCTACGGCACGCCCTCGGATCCACGAAAGGCGGAGAACGCGTTCTACGAGTGGATGCGGATCGGCTTCCGCGCGTTCGACGCGATCGCGGACCGCTTCCCTCGGTACTCCAACGGCCCCGTCGCCGGGAACGCGATCGAGGTCTTCCCGCACGCAAGCGCCGTGGTGCTCGCCGGATGCCTCCCTCCGACCGGCGCGACGAAGCGCGACTGGCGCGTCTCGGTCCTGCGCGCGCTGAAGGTCGATGTCGCGCCGCTGCGATCGATCGACCTGATCGACGCGGCCCTCGCCGCGGTCACCGGCATGTACGCGCTCCACGGGCGGTTCTCTGCCCCGGGCGACCCGCGGGAGGGAACGATCGTGATCCCGGTGCGGACGCTTCCGGGGAGCCCGTACCGCCGGTGCGTCCGTCCTCCGCAGGTCGACCCGCAGCTGCACCTGCCGGGCCTCACGGCGTGCGCCTGCGGCGATCCCGCGTGTACGGCGCTCACGAAGAAGGAGTTCGCACCGGGCCACGAGTCGAAGCGGAAATCGCTGCTGTGGAAGGAAGCCCGCCGCGGCGACGAGGCCGTCCAGGAGCTCACGCGCCGCCGATGGGCCGTTCCGCCGGAGATGCGATGAACGACGACGGCCTGCGGTTCGAGACGCGCGCGATCCACGACGGCCAGGAGCCGGAGCCCGAGTACGGAGCCGTCAACGTTCCGATCTTCCAGACGTCGACGTACGCGCAGCCGAGCGTCGGAGCGCCGAAGCGCTTCGACTACGGACGGTCGGGGAATCCGACGCGCGAGGCGCTCCAACACGCGATCGCGTCGCTCGAGGGAGCGACGTCGGCGTTCTGCTTCGCATCGGGGCTCGCCGCCGAGACGACGTTGCTGCTGACGCTCTCCCCCGGCGACCACGTCGTGCTGGGCGACGACGTGTACGGCGGCACGTACCGCCTCCTCTCCCGCGTGATGGAGCGATGGGGCGTTCGCTACGACGCCGTCGACCTCACCGACGCGGACGTTCTCCGGAGCGCGATGCGGCCGGAGACGCGGCTCGTCTGGGTGGAGACGCCCACGAACCCGCTCCTCGAGATCGTCGACATCGCGGCCGCGGCGGAGATCGCTCACACGTCCGGCGCACGGTGCGTCGTGGACAACACGTTCGCCACGCCGTATCTCCAGCGCCCGCTGGAGCTCGGCGCGGACGCCGTGGTGCATTCCGTCACGAAATACCTCGGCGGACACTCCGACCTGATCGGGGGCGCAATCGCGACGAGCGACGAGGCGCTCGCGGAACAGCTCACGTTCCTGCAGAACGCCGCCGGCGCGGTTCCCGGGCCGATGGATTGCTACCTCGCCTTGCGCGGCCTCCGGACGCTCGCGGTTCGGATGCGCGCGCACTGTCACGGCGCCTTCGCGATCGCGATGTTCCTGGAGCGGCATCCGAGCGTCACCGCCGTTCGCTACCCCGGCCTGGAGTCGCATCCGGGTCACGACCTCGCCCGCCGCCAGATGGAGGATTTCGGCGGCATGGTCTCCTTCGAGGTGGCGACCCCGGAGGAAGCGATCCGCGTGGCCGAGCGCACGCGTCTGTTCTTCCTCGCGGAGTCGCTCGGCGGCGTCGAGTCCCTGATCGAGGTGCCCGGACCGATGACGCACGCGAGCGTCGCGGGATCTCCGTTGGAGGTACCCGGCGAGCTCATCCGTCTCTCCGTGGGCATCGAGCACCCCGACGACCTGATCGAGGACCTGGCGCAGGCGCTCGGATGAGGTTCGCCCGGGCGGCCGTTCCCGCGGCGGCCGTGATCTCCATGGCGGTGATCCTCGCTCCGCTCGCCGCGCGCGCGGACGAGGAACCCGCGTTCCCCGGCGCGCATCACCTCCCGTTCGTCACGAACGTCGCGCTCGCTCCGGACGGAAGGATGTTCTTCGACGAGAAGGAGACCGGCGAGGTCCGGGTCGTGGAGGACGGGAAGCTCCTGCCGCAACCTTTCGCGCGGTTCGACGTGGTGCCTGGCGGCGAGTCGGGACTCCTCGGTTTGGCGCTCGATCCCAATTTCGAGAAGCACCCGTGGGTGTACGTGTACTTCACCGACGCGCAGGACGGACGCAACCACCTCGTCCGTGTCCTGGCGGACGGCAACGTGGCCGGCACGCAGGAGACGCTCCTCGTGTTGCTCTCCGCGACCGGGATCCACAACGGCGGCGACCTCACATTCGGTGACGACGGCGAGCTCTACGTCACGGTCGGGGAGACCGGAGAGGCACCCCGAGCGCAGGACGTGAACGACCTCGGCGGAAAGGTCCTCCGCTTGGATCCGGACGGCTCCGTGCCCACCGACAACCCGTTCGGACAGGACAACGCCGCGTTCACGATCGGGCTGCGGAACTCCTTCGGGATCTGCGCCGACCCCGCCACCGGCGCAATCTGGGAGACGGAGAACGGCCCGACCGAGGACGACGAGGTGAACCGCATCGAGGCCGGCGGCAACTACGGGTGGCCGAACCATCTCGGAACCGGCGGCGCGCCGAGATACGTCGACCCGCAGCTCGTGTTCCCGCAGGTGATCGTTCCGACCGGGTGCGCGGTCGTCGGACGGTTCCTGTACTTCGGAGACTTCTCCGGCGACCTCCATCGCGTCTCGATCGACGGCTCGCAACTCGGCGAGCAGGCCGTCGTGGAGCACCTCGACAGCGGCATCACCGACGTCGAGCGCGGCGGCAGCCACGACCTCGTCGTCTCGACGAGCGACTCGATCGTGCGGCTCCCGCCGATCGGCGCTTACGGAGAAGCGACCACGCCATCTGGAGGCGCCGCCGGCGGTGGTCGGCCGACACCGACCGCCTCCGCCGGGCCCGCTCAGCCGGAGGGATCACCTGCGATCTTCTGGCTCGCCCTCATCCTGCTGATCGGCGCGCTCGGCGCGGTGCTGTTCATGATGCGCCTGCTGTCCAAGCGCGTTCGGCAGGTCCGCGATCGCGGCGATCCCGAGGGGTTCGACGAGTACGGCGACCGATTGCCGCCGCCCTTCGAGTGAGGTCTAGCCCTTCGGTCGCTTCAGATAGGCGACCAGCGACCGAGCGCCCATCGGGTTCTCGAGCTGCAGGACCGTGACGAGCTCCCAGCCGTCGTCGCCGAACGTGTTGAGGATCTCGCCCGGGTTGTGCTCCAGCAGCGGGGCGACGAAGTACTCCCAGTTCGTCATCAGGCTCCCTCCAGCCGTCGGTGCTCGACCTTCATGCATGCTCCCATCACGACCTGGAGCCCGGCAGACTCCGCGACGTCGCGCGCCTCGTCGTTGACGATGCCGAGCTGGAGCCACAGCACCTTCGCGCCGCGCTCCACAGCCGCTCGCGCGACCGGAGGCGTCTCCTCGGCGCGGCGGAACACGTCGACGACGTCGATCTCGATCTCGGGCGGGATGTCGGCGAGCGACGGATAGCAATGCTCCTCGAGCACGTCGACGCCCTTCGGGTTCACCGGGATGATGCGGTAGCCGTGCGCCTGGAGATACTTCGCGACCGCGTATGAGTCGCGATGCGGCTTCGGGGAAAGCCCGACGACCGCGATCGTCTTCGTCTCCTCGAGGATGCGGCGGAGCTCCTCGTCGCTCGGGACGTACACGTCGGTCGCTTGCATGTCGCTCATCCTCTCAGCGTTCGAAGGAAGTCGTGCAGGATGAAGGCCGTTGCGCCCCAGATGGTGTTCCCGTCCATCTCGTAGGCGAACCCCCGGTACGTGTGATCGCCGATCGGCCACTCCACGAGGGTCTCGGCATCGAGCAGGCGCGCGATCGGATACGCGAGGACCTCGGCGATCTCCCCTTCGTCGGGTCGGAACGCGGCCGCGCCCGAGAGCATTCCCACGAACGGCACGATCAGGATCGCGCTCACGACGGTGTGAACCGGTTCGAGCGCGCCGAGGATCTCCACCGAGGCCGGTGCGATGCCGAGCTCCTCCTCCGCCTCGCGGAGGGCCGTCGATCGCGCGCCGTCGTCCTCCGGCTCCTGCATGCCGCCGGGGAACGAGATCTCTCCGGGATACCGTGGGAGGTCGTCCGTCCGGCGGGTGAAGACGAGCTCCGGGTCGCCGGCGCCGATGAGCGGGAGGAGGACCGCCGCGATCCGCGTTCCGGCGGGCGGCTCGACCGAGGGATCTGACGAGAGGGCGCTCCGGAGCCGGTCCCGAAGCGTCTCGACCATCGGAGGCATCGTATCGGTGGCGCTGGGGAGCCTGTCCTCAGGTGCCGATATGATGGGAGGCGATGGAGACGACCACCGTGATCACGGTCACCGAGAAGGCCGCCCGCAAGGCGCGTGCCCTCGCAGAGCGGGATGGGATGCCGGAGGCCTGCCTTCGGGTCCGCGTCGTCGCCGGAGGGTGCTCGGGGTTCTCCTACGACCTCGGCTTCGAGGCCGAGCCCGCACAGGACGACGAGGTCATCGAGGTCGAGGGCTTCCGCGTCCTGGTGGACCCGCGCAGCGCGCCGATCGTCCGGGGCTCCACCCTCGACTTCAACGACGCCCTCCTGGGCGGCGGGCTGAAGATGATCAACCCCCAGGCCGTTCACGAGTGCGCCTGCGGCGAGTCGTTCTCGATCTAGCCCGCTCCCTCGATGGCCACCTCGGCCGAGAAGACACAGTGGCGGGATCTGTACTCCGAGGTCGTCCTCACCCAGACCTGTACCGGTTGCACCGCATGCATCGTCGCGTGTCCGTTCCACGTCCTCGGCTACGAGGACAACGTTCCGGTCCAGCTGCAGGAGGAAGGCCCCGACGGCTGCCGGCACGGTGACCGCGGCTGCGACATCTGCACGCGCGCGTGTCCGCGCTTCCGCGAGTGGGAGCCGGAGATCGATCAGCTGCTGTTCGGCCGGGCTCGCGAGCCGGAGGAGGTCGCCGGCATCGCCGACGAGATCGTCCTCGCGCGCGCGACGGATCCGCGCATGCTCGCGCAGGGACAGGACGGCGGCGTCGTCTCCGCGCTGTTGATCTGGGGGCTCGAAACCGGCGAGCTGGACGGCGCGCTCACGTCGAAGCTCTCCGAGGAGCGTGAGTGGGATGCCGAACCGACGGTCGTCACCGACGCGGAGGGCGTCCTCGCGACGGCGGGATCCCGCTACACGTACTCCGCGAACCCGCTCGCTCTGACGAAGGCGGCGGAGATGGGACTCTCCCGCGTCGCGCTCGTCGGGATGTCGTGTCAGGCCAGCGTCACCGGAGCGCTCGAGGCGCGCCGGCTCAACAAGTGGCGGCGGAAGATCGCGTGGACGCTCGGGCTGCTGTGTTCCAAGACGTTCACCTACGACGGGCTGATGGTCGAGATCGCGCAGAAGGAGCTCGGGCTGAAGCTCGACGAGCTGGTCCGCGTGAACGTGAAGGGCAAGCTCCTCTTCTACACCGACGACGGACGCGAGGTGACGTATCCGTTGAAGGAGTCGCACCGCTTCACGAGGTCCGGATGCACGAAGTGTCCGGACTTCGCCGCGGAGCACGCCGACATCTCGTTCGGTGGTCTCGGCCAATCGGAGGGTTGGACGCTCACCGTCATCCGCACGGAGCAGGGCAAGGACGTTTGGGCGCGCGCCCTCGACGCGGGCATCGTGGAGTCGAGACCGGGCGAGGAGGACCCCGCCGCGATCGAGCTCATGGAGAAGCTCGCGCTCCGTCAGCGCAAGCGCTGGCCGAGCGACGCCGTGCCGGAGCCGTGGAGGTCTCCCGGGACGCTCCCGCCGGCCGACGGCTGAAGGTCCGTTCCCGGGCACCCGGCCGCTCAGCCACCCACGCCGACCGTCCGATATGGAGGGAATGGCGGACCCCGATCGCGCCTTCGCTCAGGCACGCCCCGACGCTTCCGAGCTCCTCCGAGCCGTGGTCTCCGCGGCTGGGACGCTGATGAGCGCCCCCGACACCATGCGAGCGCTCGGCGAGGTCCTCGAGAAGATCGGCCGGGCGTCGGGAGCCGAAGAGGTGAGCCTCGCCGAGACCGAGACCGAGACCGACAGCGGCAACGGACCGGGCGATGTGACGTCGATCGAGGTCGCGCGGTGGAGCTCCACTCGGGCCGGGCGTGGGGATCGGAGCGACGTCGAGACCGCTTCCGTCCTCGTCGACGTCGACGGCATTGCGTGGGGTCGCCTCGACGTTCGGCGACCAGGTCCTACCTGGAGCTCCGCCGAGATCGACGCCCTCTCCGACGCCGGCGACCTGATCGGTGCCGCGATCGCGCGGGAGCGCCGCGAACGCGACGTCTCGGAGTCGCGCGACCGATATCAGCGTCTCGTCGAACAGATCCCGGCGGCCACCTACGTCGACGCGGAGGCAACCGACGGCAAGACCTGGCCGACCGTCTACGTCAGCCCGCAGATCGACGCACTCTTCGGCTACTCCCCCGACCACTGGCGCGCCGACCCTTTCCTGTGGGCCGAGCTCGTCCATCCCGATGACCGGGAGGCCGCATTCGCGGCGGACACCGACCACTACCGGAACGGAACTCCGCTGCATACGGAGTACCGCATGGTCGCGCGGGACGGACGCGTGCTCTGGGTGGAGGACATCGCCACGATCACGACGGAAAGCGACGGACGCCGCTACTCACACGGGGTCCTGTCGGACGTGAGCGAGCGGAAGGAGCGCGAGCGACAGCTCGTCGGCGCCGAGGAGCGCTTCCGAACGCTCGTGGAGCGCACCCCGGCGATCACCTACCAGGAGATGACGGGCGACGAGTACGACGCTGCGGAGTCGATGGTCTACGTCAGCCCGCAGATCCAGCGGATCCTGGGCTACGCGGCCGAGGACTGGTGGACCGAGCCGGGGTTCTTCACGCGGATCATGCACCCCGACGATCTCCAGCGCGTCCTCGACGAGAGCAACCGCACGACGGACGAGGCGGTCGCCTACCGGCAGGAGTACCGGATGATCGCCAAGGACGGGCAGATCGTGTGGTTCCACGACGAAGCGGTCATCGTCCCCGACCACAGCGGAGCCGGGACGCTCTGGCAGGGCGTCATGATCGACATCACCGCGCAGAAGGAGGCGGAGGCGCGGCTCCGCGTCGCCCAGGACCGGTTCCGCGCGCTCGTGGAGCACATCCCCGCGATCACCTACACCGAGGCGCTCGACGCCTCGCCGGAGACGTTCTACATCAGCCCGCAGGTGCGCGACATCCTCGGCTACGACCCCGAGGAGTGGCGCTGGACCGACGACTTCTGGATCGACCACGTCCACCCGGAAGATCGCGAGTGGGTCGAGGCGGAGGATCGCCGCACGAACGCCGCCCACGAGCCGTGCGAGATGGAGTACCGCATCATCGCGAAGGACGGTCGGGTCGTCTGGGTCCGTGACGAGGCGACGCTGATCAACGACGAGCACGGCAGCCCGATGTTCTGGCAGGGATTCATGCTCGACATCACCGAGCGGCGCGAGGCGTTGGAGAGGCTCCGCGCCGCGGAGCACCGCTACCGCTCGCTCGTCGAGAACATCCCCGCGGTGACGTACATGGAGGCGACCGACCGGAGCTTCGTCGACTTCTTCATCAGCCCGCAGCTCGAGCCGATCCTCGGCTGGACGCCGGAGGAATGGGCCTCGACCGAGACGTTCTGGTACGACCACATCCATCCCGACGATCTCCCGGCGGTCCTGGACGAGGACCGACGCACGGACGAGACCTCCGACGACTTCGACCTGGAGTTCCGCATGCGCCACAAGGACGGGCACTGGGTCTGGATCCGCGACTCCGCCCGGGTCGTCCGCGACGAGGACGGCGAGGAACGCTACTGGCAGGGGTTCCTCCTCGACGTCACCGAACGCAGGAACGCCGAGGACAGCATGCGCTCGGCGGAGCGCAGATACCGGTCGCTCGTGGAGAACATCCCGGCCGTCACGTACGTCGAGGGCATCGAGGAGGGCCCCGACCGAGATGTGTTCATGAGCCCGCAGGTCGAGTCGATCCTCGGGTACACCGAGCGGGAGTGGACGAGCGAGGAGTCGTTCTGGGACTCACGCATCCATCCCGACGACTTCGACGCCGTGATGCGGGAGGACGTGCGAACCGACGACAACGGCGAGCCGTTCCACGTCGAGTACCGCTTCCGGCACAAGGACGGCCATTGGATCTGGTTGCGCGAGTCTGCGGTCGTCGTCAAGGACGACGAGGGGAGCTCCCGCTATTGGCAGGGCTTCATGCTCGACATCACCGATCGCAAGGACGCTGAGCGGGCCGTAGAGCACGCGCTCGCGGTGGAACGCGAAGCGACCGCTAGGCTCCGGGCGCTCGACGACATGAAGAACACGTTCCTCCAGGCCGTGTCGCACGACCTGCGCACGCCGCTCGCCGCGATCCTGGGGCTCGCGGTGACGCTCGAGCGCGCCGACCTGGAGCTCGAGGTCGAGGAGGGCCACGACCTCGCTCGACGGATCGCCGGCAACGCGCGGAAGCTCGACCGCCTCGTGACGGATCTCCTCGACCTCGACCGTCTGGCACGCGGGATCGTCGAGCCGAAGCTGCATCCCTCCGACGTCTCGATGCTCGTCGCTCGCATCGTCCACGAGTCGGAGGTGTCCTCTACCCGCGACGTCATCATCGAAGCCGAGCCAGTGGTCGTGCCGGTCGACGCGAGCAAACTCGAGCGGATCGTCGAGAACCTCCTGTCGAACGCCGTCCGTCACACGCCCGCGGACACCCGCGTGTGGGTGCGCGTCGAAGCGGCGGAGGACGGCGCGGTCATCGCCGTGGAGGACGAAGGCACCGGCATCGCGCCCGAGTACCGCGCGGCCGTCTTCGAACCGTTCCGCCAGGGCCCGGACGCGCCGACGCACTCTCCCGGCGTCGGAGTGGGACTGTCCCTCGTCTCGCGCTTCGCGGAGCTCCACGGCGGTCGCGCGTGGGTGGAGGAGCGAAAAGGCGGCGGCTCGTCGTTCCGCGTGTTCCTTCCGACTGTGCAGGAGGACGCGCCGCAGAGTCGCGCCGCCGGCTGAGCCTCAGCGCAAGGTCAGGAGGGAACGGTCCAGTTCGCGACGACCGGATGGTCGACCGCAACCGGACCCACCTGCGCTGCGCCTCCCGGGGACCCGACGCCGGAGATGTCGTCGTTGAACCACTCCGCGTTGACGGGCGTGAACTGCTTCCACTCCGCGGGGACGTCGTCCTCGTAGAAGATCGCGGTCACGGGACAGACCGGCTCGCACGCGCCGCAGTCGACGCACTCGTCGGGGTGGATGTAGAGCATGCGCGGGCCCTCGTAGATGCAGTCGACGGGACACTCGTCGACGCAGGCCTTGTCCTTCACGTCGATGCAGGGCTCACAGATCGTGTAGGTCATCGCGATTTCCCCTTTTCCACCGTGCCGAGCTTGCAAATGGAAGTGTACCCAGGAATCGCGCCTCAGTCCGCAACCGCGGGTGCCGGAGCGAGCGCGAAGAGCGTCCCGAGGATGGAGGAGACCGGCTCGAGCGTCGCGACCGGATACACAACCGGCAGGTCGGCCCCGGCGTCGCGGTAGGACTGCAGCCTGCGGGCGGCGGTCGCGGCGTCGCCGCGGAGCGCTACCGCGTCGAGCAGGGAATCGGGAACGTCGCCGGCAGCGGCGCGCTCGGCTTCGGCTCCGAGCCCGACATCGTCGAACTGGCGCCGGTAGGCCGGATAGGAGGCGTACTCCGCCGCGGCCCGGCGGAGCCCGATGTCCCCGGCGGCTCCCTGGCCGACCACCGATCGCACGTAGACGCCGACCCGCACTCCGGCGGGATCGCGAGCAGCGGCCTCGGCGCCCTCGCGGATCCGCTCTCGCGCGAACGCGACGCGCTCGGGAGGACACCAGTTCAGCAGAACGCCGTCGGCGACCTCTCCGGCCAGGCGCATCGCGCGGGGACCGAGCGCCGCGATCCAGATCGGGACCGGCCGCGGGATGTCGAGCGTGAGCCGCTCCCCGTCGAGCTCTCCGCCGTCGAGGAGGATGCGCACGGCGGTCACGTAACTCCGTAGCGCGTCGAGCGCTCCGTTCCGGGCGGGGCCGGTCCCGAGCCCGAGCAGCATCCGGCCGCCGGATCGTTCCGCGACCGTCGCTGCGCCCATCGCGGTGATCCGTTGGGTCCGAGACAGGATCGTTGCGACGCCGGTCGCGAGCGTGAGATTCGGCGCCGCGGGCGCGAGTGTGGTGAGCGCCGCGAAGACGTCGCGGGCAGCGATCTCGGGAAGGAACAGCGAGGAGTAGCCGGTCTGGTCGGCGGTCTCGACGACCTGCTCGAGATCGTGCCAGGGAAGCGGATCGCGCAGCGCGATGCCCGTTGCGCGCTCCCCGCGTTGTCGCTCGGCGCTCACGCCTGCCATCGTCCCACGTCGTGGAGCCGCTCCGGTTCGAGACCTCCGACGGCCTCTCGCTCGAGGGAGAGCTCCGCAGACCGACGACCGCCGCGGTCGCCTCCGCGATCATCTGTCATCCGCACCCGCTGCAGGGCGGCAGCAAGGACCACCCGATCCTGTGGGCGATCCGGAACGAGCTCGCCCATCGCGGCTTCGTCGTCTTGGCCTTCAACTACCGCGGCGTCATGGGATCGCACGGCGAGTACGGCGGAGGCGCCGGGGAGACGCTCGACGCCCGCGCGGCGCTCGATCGGGTTCGGGTCGAGGTCGACGGCCCGAGCTTCGTGACCGGCGTCTCGTTCGGCGCCGACATCGCGTTGCGGCTCGCGCTCGAGGACGACCGCGTCGCGGCGCTCGCCCTCGTCGGGTTCGTGGAGGAGTACGCCGAGCGTCCTGAGTTCCCGGCTGAGGAACGCCTCGCGTCGCTCGAGCGGCGGGTGCTGTTCCTCTCCGGAGAGCGCGACCGGTTCTCGACGCCGGAGGGGATCCGAGCGTTGTCCGCACGGTTGCCCGATGCGGAGACGGCGATCGTCGAGGGGGCGGACCACCTGTTCTTCCGCCGAGAGCGGGAGGCCGCGGCCGTCGTCGGGGGATTCGCCGAGCGGGCGATCCGCGGCGGTGCCGCGGGCGGCTAAGCGGCGTCGACCGACGAGCTGAAGACGACGCCCTCGCGCGCGAGCTCGTCGACGAACGCCTGCGGATCGAACGCCGTCTCGGGCGGATGCACGCCCGGCGCGACGCGACCCTCGGCCATCCATCGAACGGCGACCGTGATCGGAAGCGCGGTCCCGAACGAACCCGCGGAGAATCCCTCCGGCGGCGGCGTGAAGAGCGCGCGCTCGGTCGCGACCGCCCGAGCGCCGTCCTTCTCCCCGGCGACGCGGATGTCGAGGTACTCGACGTCCTTCGCCTCCCCGTCGGAGGTCGGCATCCGGTTGAGGACCTCGATCAGGAGATCTCGGGGGACGACCGTGCCGCTGGGCGTCTCCACCGGCTCGCGGTCCGCGAGGCCGATCGAGGTCAGCAGGGCGAACCCGTCGTGCACCGCGGGCGGAAGCGCCAGCCGCCAGCGAACGTCGCGGACGCCGGGGATCGTGTCGGGGAGCGTCGCAGGCTCCGAGTGGAGCGTGTAGATCGCAGGCATCGTTCCGAGCGGCTCGGGAAACTCCCACTGCACGACGCCCGATCCCGCTGGAACCTCGTGGAGCTCCCCGCCCTCGAACGTCATCGCCGGGAGGGTGAACTCGTCGATGATCGTCTCCGCCGAGTACGGCAGCCCGAACTCTCCACCGCCCTCCTCGATCGCACCGTCCACGAGGTCGATCGAGTCCACGCGGTCGAGCCGGTCGACGCCGAGCTTCGCGAGCACGTTCGTGAGGCCGGGCGCGGAACCGATGCCGAGGACCGCCGAGACGCTTGCGGCCTCGAAGCGATCGGTGAGCTCCAGCTGCTTGCGCGTCGTGTGGAACAACCCGCCGAGGTCGGCGTAATGACACCGGGCCGCGAGGGCCGACTCCATCACCGGGAGGTTCAACCGATACGGAAGGCACGCCGCGACCGCACGCACCTCCTTCAGGATCTGCTCGAGCTCCCCCGACGTCGCGTCGAAGCCACGAGCCTCGCCGAACCCGTTCGCTCCGACGACGCCGCTCGCACGATCGGCGTCGACATCGAGGACGAGGAGATCCACCTCGTCCTTGTGACGCGCGAGCAGCCGGGCGGCGACGCTGCCCATGGCTCCCGCCCCGAGGACCGCGATCGGCTGCGCCATCTAGAGCGGGATGTTGGAGAGCACGAGGATCCGGGGCTCGGTCATCTCCTCCATCGCGTAGCGGAGGCCCTCGCGTCCGAAGCCGGAATCCTTCGACCCGCCGTACGGCATCTGGTCCGCGCGGAACGCCGAGACGTCGTTCAGCACGACGCCGCCGACCTCGAGCTCCCGGTGCGCCTGGAACGCGCGGTTCACGTCGTTCGTGAAGACACCGGCCTGGAGTCCGTACTTGGAGTTGTTGACCTCCGCGAGCGCGTCGTCGAACGTCTCGTAGCGGCTGACGGTCGTCACGGGGCCGAAGACCTCTTCGCAGCGCACCTTCATCTCCGAGGTGGTCTTCCCGAGCACCGTCGGAACGTAGAACGGGTCGTCGCGCTTCCCCCCCGTGAGCACCTCGGCTCCCTGCTGCACGGCCTCGTCCACCCACTCCGAGATGCGATCAAGCGCGCCGGGGTCGATCACCGGCCCGACGTCGACGGTCGGATCGAGCGGATCGCCGGTCTTGAGCCCCTCCACGTGCTTGACGAGCCGCGCGGTGAAGTCCTCGTAGACCTCCGACTGCACGAACACGCGCTGGACGGAGATGCAGCTCTGCCCGGCCTGGTAGTAGCCGCCGAACGCGACGCGCGTCGCCGCGAGGTCGAGGTCCGCGTCGGAATGGACGATCACGCCGGCGTTTCCGCCGAGCTCGAGTGTGAAGCGCTTCTTCGGATCGAGTCCCTTCAGGTACCACCCGACCCCCGAAGACCCCGTGAAGGAGATCTTGCGGAACCGGTCGTCGCGCACCATCTTCTCCGCGACCTCGGAGGAGGTCGGAAGCACCTGGTACATCGCCTTCGGCAGGTCGGTTTCCGCGACGAGCTCCGCGAGCAACAGCGCGCCGAGCGGCGTGGCGCGCGCCGGCTTGACGACGATCGGGGCCCCGACGCCGATCGCCGGCGCCACCTTGTGCGCCACCAGGTTCACCGGAAAGTTGAACGGGGTGATGCCGAGCACGGGCCCGAGCGCGAACCGGCGGATCAGGCCCGCGCGGGAGCCGAGGGAGGCCTCGGTGTCGAGACGCATGAACTCGTCGTCGCCATGGCGGATCTGCTCCGACGCCCACCGGAACGTCGAGATCGCGCGCGTCGCCTCGGCCTTCGCCCACTTGAGCGGCTTTCCGCCCTCGCGAGCGATGCTCTCCGCGAACTCGTCGACGCGCTCCGCGGCGCGGCGGGAGATGTGGTCGAGCGCGTCCGCCCGAGCGTGGACGGGAAGGTGCTTGCTCTCGGCGAACGTCTCGGTCGCCGCGGAGACCGCTTCCTCCACGTCGGCCTCCGTGGGAACGCCGACCTCCGCGATCACGCTCTGATCGAACGGGCTCTTCACCTCGAAGGTGCCCTCGCCCGTGCGCCAATCGCCGTTGACCAGATAGGGACGCGTGCTCATGTCGAACTCACCAGCTTCCTATGCTTCGACGTGGGGTCGCTCCTACTCGAGCGACGCCATCACGTGCTTGATGTTCGTGTACTCCTCGATCGAGTAGATCGACATGTCCTTGCCGTGCCCGCTCTGCTTGTACCCGCCGTGCGGCATCTCCGGCGTGAGCGGGATGTGGGTGTTGATCCAGACCGTGCCGAACTGCAGCTTCCGGGACATCCGAAGCGCCCTGCCGACGTCACGCGTCCACACCGACGCCGCGAGGCCGTAGTCGACGCCGTTCGCCCATTCGAGCGCCTGCTCCTCGTCAGAGAAGCCCTGGACGGTGACGACGGGACCGAACACCTCCCGCCTGACGATCTCGCTCTCCTGATTGACGTTCGTCACGACCGTCGGCTTGTACCAGTAGCCGCCGCCGTTGGAGATCGGTTCGCCGCCCGTGACGACGTCGGCCCCGGCCTGCCGGGCGCGCTCCACGAAGCCCTTCACGCGCTCGAGCTGCTCGGGGTGGACCATCGAGCCCATCTCGGTGTCGTCGGAGAAGATGTCGCCGACCTTCATCGCCTCAGCGGCGGCGGCGAGCTCCTTCACGAAGGAGTCCTTGATCCCGGGTCCCGCGAGGACGCGCGTGGCAGCGGTGCAGTCTTGGCCGGAGTTGAAGTACCCGGCGGTCTTGACCCACTCCACCGCGGTCTCGAGGTCGGCGTCGTCGAAGATGATCACCGGCGCCTTTCCGCCCAGCTCGAGGTGGACCTTCTTGAGCGTGTCCGAGGCGTTGCGGGAGATGATCTTGCCGGTGTCCACGTCTCCGGTGAGCGAGACGATGCCGACGTCGGGGTGCTTCACCAGACGGTCTCCGGCGGGAACGCCCTCGCCCGTCACGACGTTGAAGACGCCCGGCGGAAAGATGTCGGCAGCGAGCTGCGCGAGGCGGAGCGCCGTCAGCGGGGTCCACTCCGAGGGCTTGAGGACGACCGTGTTTCCAGCCGCGATCGCGGGACCGAACTTCCAGACGGCCATGTAGAGCGGGTAATTCCAGGTGGCGATCAAGCCCGCGACGCCGATCGGCTCGCGCCGGAGCCAGCTCGTGAAGCCCTTCATGTACTCCCCTGCGGCGCGGCCCTCCAGGAACCGGGCGCCGCCCGCGAAGAACCGGACGTTGTCCGCCATCACGGGGAGCTCCTCCGACATC
>JBJMLN010000140.1:0-2907 GCA_045805285.1 Actinomycetota bacterium
CCTGCACCGACATCAGCGGCATCTGGTGCGTCCGGTCCTCGTAGGAGACGTTCAGTCCGCCGAGGACCTCCGCGAACCATCCCTCGTAGCCCGGGTTGTTCGTCATCACCCAGTAGTGATCGTCGCCGAGCCGGTACACCGTCCCGTCGTCGAGCATCATCCCGTCGTCGTTGACGAACGCGCCGTAGCGGACGGCGCCGATGCCCAATCCGATGGCGTCGTTCGTGAAGATCCGCTGGACGGCCTTAGCCGCGTCGCGCCCGGAGAAGTCCCACTTCACGAGCGGATAGACGTCCCACACCGCGACGTCGGAGCGGATCGATTCGTACTCCTTGTTCGCGTCACCGAGCGTCGAGGTCCAGAACCATCCGTCGAAGTCCTCGAACTCCGCTCCCTGCTCGGCCTGGACGTCGTACCAGACCGACTTGATCGGTTCGTCGGGCATCTGCACTCTCCTCTGGAAGCTAGTCTTGCCCAGACTAGGGTGTTACGACCGCGGCCGCGTCTTCTCCGTGTCGTAGATCGGAAGGTCGTCGACGGTTCCGGTCACGGTCCCCTCACCGACCGCGACGTCGACCGTGTTTCCCTTGTTCGCCTGCGCCGCCGGCAAGATCGCCAGCCCGATCTTCCCGAAGCGCGGCGAGTCCGTCGGACTCGTCAGCACTCCGATCTCCTCGCCCTCCTTGAAGACCGCCGCGCCGTACTCGGGGAGCTCGTCGGCCTCGTATCGGAGCGTGACGAATCGGTTCTCCGGGTCGCTCGCCTGCGCCTTCAGCGCTTCCTTTCCCAGGAAGTCCACGTCCTTGTCGATCGCGATCATGCGGTCGAGGTTGAAGTCGTACGGGGAGCGCTGGTGCGCCTCGTAGTCGTAGTCGGTGACGATCAACCCGGCCTCCACGCGCACGATCTCGATCGCCTCCGCGCCGAATCCGGTTGCGCCGGCACCGACGATCGCGCGCCAGAGTTCCGCCGCGTCCGAGGGATCGGTGAGAAACAGCTCGTAGCCGAGCTCTCCTCCGAAGCCCGTGCGCGACAGAAACACGGGAACGCCCGCAACCCGGACGGGCTCGGGGATGAACCGGAAGTACTTCAGACCGGAGATGTCCGCCTCCGCAAGCTTGGAGACGATCTCGCGCGAGCGCGGTCCGATCACCCCGACGTGCGGCATCTTCGGCGCGATCCATTCGGTCTCGACGCTGAAGCCACTGAGCGTGTCGGCGAAGTAGTCCTGGTGGTCCTTTCCGTTCGTCATGACCCAGCAATGGCCCTCGCGCCCGGTGTTGAACACGGTGCCGTCGTCGACCATCAAGCCGTCCTCGTCGAGGAACGCTCCGTAGCGAGCCTGACCGACGTCGAGATGCAGCGCGTCGTTGGAGAAGATGTGCTGCGCGGCCGCGAGCGCGTCCGGCCCGCGGAAGTCCCACTTGTTGAGCGGCGAGACGTCCCACACGGCAACGTCGTCGCGAACGGCCGCGTACTCCTTCTGCACGTCTCCGAAGCCGTCGAGCCACAGCCATCCGCCGTCGGCAGTGTGGGACCCTCCGAGCTCCTCGGTCACGTCGTAGAACGCGGTCTTGATCGCCTCTTCGTCAGCCACGTGGAGCTCCTCCTCGAAGTCGCAGGGCCCCTGTATACAGGGTGCCTGAGTCGTCGTTCAAGTCCGGGGGTTCTCAGCGCTCGATGGAGATGTCGCCGTCCTGGGTGACGACGCGATCGACGCGCTCGTCCCCGTCGCCGTGCGGAACGTCCTCGACGATCTGCTCGGAGAAGCAGATGCCGACGCGGAACGTCTCCGGACGGGTGCGGCGGACGTAGCGGTCGTAGAAGCCGCCGCCGTAGCCGAGTCGGAACCCCTGACGGTCGAACGCGAGACCGGGGATCACGAGCGCGTCGACCTCCTGCGGCGGGATCCCCTCCCCGGCCGAGGGTTCCTCCATGCCGAAGTCGCTGCGCACCGTCGCATCGCCCGGTCGGTAGGCCACCATCACGATCTCCCCGTCACGCACCACCGGCACGCCGACGCGCTTGCCCTCCGTGTCGAGGATCCCGATCAGCTCGCCCGTCGGGATCTCCGAGCCGAATGACAGGTACGCAGTGACGGTTCGCGCCGCGACGACCTCCGTGAGCTCGTGGACGGAACCGACGATCGCGGAGGACCACACGGTCGCACGATGCGGATCGATCGCCGCGCGGACATCGCGCATCCGCTCGCGCAGCTCGCGCTTGGCCCGCGTGATCTTGCGGTCGCTCATCCGCGGTCTCAGCGGCCGGCGATCGCCTTCGACGCGATCACGTCGATCCGGTCGGACGGCCCCGAGGGTTGCACGATCGCCCAGGTCGCTCCGGCCTCCTCGAGCGCGCGGAGATGCTCCGCGAACGCGTCGGCGCTTCCGTTCCACAGGTTCGATTCGATCGGGCTCTTGACGCGGCGGGCTTCCAGGAGCGCGCGAGCGTCCTCGTCGTCCTCTCCGACGAGCGCGACGCCGGCCCAGGTGGCCTCCACGCTCCGAGAGCCGGCGGTCTCATGGAGCGTTCGCGTCTTCTCCGCGAATTCCTCGAGCGGAGACCCCCAAGCGTTCCACCCGTCGGCGAGGCGGGCGGCCATCTCGACGACTTTGGGGCTGCGGCCGCCGATCCACACGGGAGGACCTCCGGGGCGCGGCGGCGGCGCGAGCGGCCCGTCGAGCGGCGGAACGTGCTCACCGCCCGGCCACGTCTCGCCGTCGAACAGTGCCTGCACCGCGCGAACCGTCTCCTCGAGGAACGCGCGGCGTTCCTTCAAGTCCGGCTGGGGCAGACCGAACGCGCGGTGCTCCGGCTCGTCGACGGAGTCTCCCGAGCCGATCGCGAGGATCATCCGGCCGCCGGACGCCGTGTCGATCGACGCCGCCATCTTCGCGAGCAGTC
>JBJMLN010000141.1:0-11101 GCA_045805285.1 Actinomycetota bacterium
GCCGCCGCGATCAGCGCCACTGCGGCGCACGTCATCACGACGAGCTGCACCGAGATGAACTCAGAGATGCTGCCGTGCAGGAAGCGGAAGCCCGCGAGCTGCGTGACGGCCGCGACGCCGAGGATCCAGGCGCCGATCTTCCGGCGTTGCGAGAGCAGGTACATCCCGACGAGGTACACGATCGAGTATGCCGCGAACGCAATCGCCATCCACGGGACGAACGCGGCGGCGTCCGCGTACTGGGAGCCGAAGATCGCGTTGACGAGGATCGTCGGCGCGATGAAGTAGAGCCCGACCACCGCGGCCGCTCCCGTCGCGACGACCGCGAGGAGCGCGAACAGCGCCTTCCGCGAATCCTGGCCGGCATCCTGCCGGTGGCTGAAGACGGGGAACGCGAACGTCGTGAGTGCAGAGGTCGCGAAGAACACAGTCTTGCCGGAGAGCGAGACGGCCGCGTACAGGCCGGCCGTCTGCGCGGCGAAGTAGCGGTTCGCCGCGATCACGTCGGTGGAGAGGAGCATCGCGAGCAGAAGGAGCGTTCCCAGCGTCTGGGCCGAGTAGCGATACGGATGCGCGATCGGTCGGACCCGCTCCAGTGTGTCGGGGAGCCGGTGCAGGATCGAGCCGTTGAACGCGAGCGAGCAAAGGCCGGCGAACGCGAGCGCCATGATCGCGCCGGTCTCCGTCGGCCAGACGAACCGGACGAGCACGATGACCGCGACGATCTTCGCCACGCCCTCGAGGGCTGAGCCGAGCCCGAACGCCCCGAACCGCTGGAGTCCCTGCACGACGCCGCGCTGGAGGTGCGTCTCCGTCGAGAGCAGGAAGATCACGCCGAGGAGCGCGACCGGGAGCGCGCTCCGGAGGTTCAGCACCTCCGCGACGGGGCCGCTGAACAGCACCGCGACCATCCCCAAGAGCGCCGCCGCGAACCCGAGCCGGAGCGCGTAGAAGCGCGCGAGCCCGCGGAGCTCCCGCGCCCGTCCCTCAGCGTAGAGGCTCGTGGCCGTGCGGCTCGTGACCGTCTGGATCGACAGGAACAGCGGCGCGGAGAGCGCGATGATCCCGACGACCGCGGCCAGGTCTCCGTAGCCGGCCGGCCCCAGCTCGCGCGCGGCGATCGTGTTGAACAGGAAGTTCGAGGCCTGGAACACCGCCGCGCCCGCGACGACCATCGCGCCGCCCGTGATCAGGCGCGTCCGGACGGGCGTCCGGATCGCGGAGGCCTGCACGGCGCTCACCGGTTCGCCTCCGCGTATCGCTCCTCGGCGGTGAGGAAGCCGATCCGCTCGAGCGGCCGGAGCGAGGGAAGGCCGGTCATGCGCGACATGGCGGAGGAGATGTCCGTCATTTGCGGGCGCTCGGGCACTCCGACGCCGGAGCTCGCCAGGACGATCCCGGCCTGATCCGGATCCCCGGGGTCGTACGCGTGCATCGCCTTCGGGCGCACGTAGGAGTGGAAGTTCGGGAAGATGACCTGTCCCGGCTCCACGAGGAAGATCTCGTCGCCGTAGTCGCGCTCCTCGAAGTCGATCGAGAAGCTGCGACGGTCCTCCAGCGTGAGCCAGCGGCCGTCGAGCCTGCTGGCAACCAGGTCGCGAAGCTCCGTCCGAAGCGCCGTGCGGCGATCGACGTACCAGATCCGCACCATCGTCGCGTCGAGGGCGAAGCAGAATCCGCTCCCGAACGCTCGATGCCTGCGGAGCTCCGGCAGCGACCGGAACGACGTCGCGGGCGACATCCCGTGGTCCGAGAAGACGAGGGTCTGCACGTCGCCGAACCGCTTGCGCACGGAGGTGGAGATGCGCTCCACGCGCCGGTCGGTCTCCCGGAGGGTCGTCCGGAACCGAGCGCCGTCGATCCCGAACAAGTGCGACGCCATGTCCAGGTGGTGGAGGTAGACGAACAAGAGCGCGGTGTCTTCCGGGGCGCTCGCGATGCCGTGGAAGATCCCGCGGTCTCCGACCTTCGAGGAGTCCAGATAGACCCACGGCCGGTCCGCAGCGGACAGGCGGTCGAAGATCGTGGGCGCGCCGAGCGCTCCCGGAGCCGTCATCGGCTCGCGGATCGTGTAGTCGAAGAACCACATCGCGCCGAACGGGAGGTTCCGGAGATCGAGCGACGGATACCCCCTCCGCCGCGCGAGCCTCGGCACGAAGGTGCGCGAGAGGATGAGCTTCCCACCGCGGAGCGCGAGGTCGCTCGGGAACCGGTCGAGCCACCTCAAACGGTCGAACGGCGCGAAAGGGCTCCGGCCCGGGCGGAAGCGGTACTCCATCCAGTAGCCGAGCTCGTCCGGCATCAGTCCCGTGAACGCGGTCGCCCGCACCGAGTCGCTGTAGCCGAGGATCGTCCGGAGCGGGAGCGCCCTGCCTGACTCCCTGAGATCGGAGAGGAACGGTGTGTCTCCGAGCTCGAGGTAGTCGTGGCGCAGCGCATCCACGAGGACGACGAGCGAAGCAGGGGTCCGGCCGCTCACGCGCTCGCGACCCACTCCGGCTGGTCGACAGCAAGCGGGGAGAGCGGGGAGAGCTCCGTCACGACGGCGGCCGGCGGCTCCGGCTCCGGTTCGGCGACCCCTGCCGCAGAGCGGTACAGGCAGAGATAGCGCTCCGCGACGAGCGGCCAGCGGAAGCCGGCCACCACGCGACGGCGACCGTTCGCGCCCATGCGGTCGCGCAGCGCCGCGTCACCGGTGAGGAAGCGGATGCCCATCGCGAGCTGCCCGATGTCGCCGGGCTTCACGAGGAAACCGGTCTGCCAGTCCTCCACCATCTCCGGGAGGCCCGAGACACGGGAGGCGATCACCGGCGTCCCGCACGCCATCGCCTCCAACGCGACGAGGGGGAAGGTGTCCGAGACCGTAGGGAGGACGAGAACGTCGGCTTCGCGGTAGATCTCTCCGAGCTCAGACGGGGGGAGACCTCCGAGCAGCGCCACGCGATCCGCGACGCCGAGCTCCTTCGCCCGCCGCGCGAGTCGCGAGCGCATCGGACCGTCGCCCACGAACACGATCGGCACGTCGTCGAGCTCCGCCGCGGCCTCAAGGACGATGTCGGGGCACTTCCGTGGCACGAGGCCACCGACGTAGAGCGCGTAGCGGTCGAAGCCGAGCGCTGCCTTCACGCTCACGCCGTCCTCATCCGATGGCCGGAACGCATCCGCGTCCGTGCCATTCGTGATCGTGGAGACGCGCGCCGGGTCGATGCCCCAGTAGGTGACGATCTCTCGGGCCTGGCTCGGGAACACCGTGATGACTCGGTCGGCTCGCTTGAACACCGTCACGTTGAGAGCCCGGTAGATCGTCTTTCGCATCCAGCGCTCGTACCAGACACGGTAGCGGCAGCTCCATGGCGTCGCGTCATGCTCGGTGTAGACGAGCGGCGTGGAGCGGTTCCCGAAGGAGATCACCAGTGCCGAGAGCGCGCCGTGCGCGTGCACGACGTCGAACCGCTGCTCCCGAAGGAGCGCTCGCGCGCGGAGCGCCACCAGCACGTTGCCGAGCAGGTGCTGCACGATCCACGTCGGTAGCCCGCCGGGAAGGAAACGCATCCGCCGGTGCGACTGGCTCTCCACCTGCTCGACGCGGAGACGCTCCGGCAGCTCGAAGTCGTTCTCGTCGACCTCTCCCACTAGCGTGACGTCGTTGCCCTGGAGCGCCATCGAGCGTGCCAGCTGATAGACGACGATCTCCGCGCCGCCGCAACCCGCCTTCACGGGTACGACCCCTCGCGAGGTGATCAGGATCTTCACGGATTCCCCCTCCTGCAGTTCTTGCGTCGGTTGTTCGGGGAGGCCGGCGAGTGCGCCGGCCTCCCGTCGTTGCCGTGCGGTGGAGGGGAGAGCTCCGCTCCAGCGTCGCTACGTGTGGATCAGACCGTCATCGTCTTCGACGTTCCGGAAAGACACGTCGTGTCCCCGCCGTATCCGCCCGCGGTGGACTGATCCACGGTCGCGAAGTACGAACCGGATCCGGCCGAGTGGACGCCGCCCCACATGCCCGCGTGGACCGTCGTCGCGTTCCCGACCGGCACGTTGCCACCGCCGGTCGCCTTGAACACGTGCACGGTGCGGCCTTCCTGACAGAAGCTCGCGGTCCCGGCGTGACCGTCGAACGTGTCGGTCTTCTTGTCGTAGTGGATCGTGAGGTTCGTCTTGAACGTGTGCGCGTGTGCGCTCGCAGCCGACGCGAGCAACGCACCGGAGAGAAGTGCGACAACGCTCAGTCCGACCACCAACTTGGATCGTCTATCCATGGATCCCCCTCAGGTGCGGTCGACCGGTGCGTTCGCAACGCCTTGTTGCGACACTGGTCAGCGTAGGAACCGCGGGGTTCGCGAACAATCGGTGGAGCAGCCCATTTGCGATCTCGCCGACGTGGACCCCGCAGGGGGGAATGGCCCGAACGAGTTCCCCCGCGCAGGGGAACGCCGGACGGTGCAAGGCCACGGGTCCAACGGCGTCGGCCGTGACGTGCGACGGAATCAGCCGGGCAGGGGATAGCGGTTGTCCCCGAACTCCGCCACAGTGAGTTCGCCGGGTGCAGGAGGGGAGAGCACATGCACTCGGATCCGCTCATTCGCGTCGCCGTCGCCGACGACCACCCGATCGCCCGCCAGGGCGTCGTGACCCTCATCTCCTCCGCGGAGGACATGGCGGTCGTCGGGGAGGTCGCCGACGGGGAGTCGGCGCTCGCGCTCGCCGAACGCGAGGACCCGCCCGATGTCTTGCTGCTCGATCTCCGGCTGCCCGGCATCGACGGGCTGGAGACGACGCGCCGGCTGCACCAGACGCACGCGGAGGTCGGAGCGTTGATCCTCACCGCGTACGACGATCCGCACGCGGTCGCGGAGGCCGTGCAGGCCGGCGCGAAGGCCTACGTGCTCAAGACGGCGGCAGTGGAGCAGATCCTCGAGACGGTCCGGATGGTGGCGCGCGGACACGTCGTCTTCGACTCCGCCGTCTGGGAGACGCTCTCGGCGCACGCGGAGACGACTCCGGCGGAGGAGGTTTCCCTCAGTCCTCGGACGCGGGAGGTTCTCGTGATGCTGTCGTGGGGACTCTGCAACCGGGAGATCGCGGACGAGCTCGGCCTGTCGATCGAGACCGTGAAGACGCACATCGAACGTCTGTACAAACGACTCGGCGTCACGGCCCGTACCGACGCGGTCGCGAAGGCACTGCGGGCGGGACTCATCGAATAGCGCCCGTCACTCAAAGGTATCCGGAGGGAGCTGGCTCGCCCGCGGCCGACCGCTCCGGCTGTTGAGGCATCCCGTCGTGCACCCAGAAGCTCACGACGCGCGGCGGCCCATGGTCGACCTCTCCGACGAGGCGGTAGGCGCCGGGCCCGGCGAAGACGACATTCGCGTTGGCGGCGAAGGCGTTCCGGGTGGGGAACTCCTCCGCGGCTCGAGGATCTCCGACGCGGAAGGAGCCCTCCATCCGGACCACCTCCGTGCCGGCCTCGTCTTCGATGCGGAGGGAGAAGGGGTGGTCGTCGTCCTCCGCCTTGTCGATGAGGAACGCGGCCGCGATCGCGATGGAGGATGGCTGCGGATGTCCCTGCGGAGGCGGAGGAGGACGCCAATGATGCGTCCATCCGCCACCGAGAACGTAGAGCAGGCCGTTCGTCGCCTCGGCGTGGTTCGCCAACATGAGGATCTCCAGCTCGGCCATCCGGTCGCACCTCCGGCTCGATCGCGAAGCGTCAGACTAAGAGGTTCGTGCCTGCGCGCGCGGCCAAGTCATCGGGACGGAGCGAGGCGCTGGAACTCGCTCCCCGATGCGCGTCTATCCCCAGCGCCAGCGGTCGTCCCCGGCGAGGAGGCTCCGGATGTGGTTGATCTCCCCGGCGTGATAGGTGTCGTGCTGGATCAGCGTCGAGACCAGCCATCGCGTTTCTCGCATCTCTCCCCAGCTCGTCTTCCGCGGCACGTCGAGCTCCTCGTCCGAGAGCGCCGCAACGTGGCCTCGGATCGTCGCGTGGAGGTCCTCGAGCCACTCGATGGTCTCTGCGCGCGGTGCCTCTCCGGTCGGCCACGGTTGGATGTCCGGGTCGTCCCACGCTCGCGTGCCCACTCCGAAAGCGAACTCGTCGTACATCAGCTTGCACGTCCCGACGTGGAGCGCGATCGACTCGATCGATCTCGTTCCTCCGGGCGGGAGCGCTCGCCACGCGGCGTCATCGACCGTCGCGAGGTTCCCGAGAAGCGACTGGCTCTCGCCGGTCTCCTCGATGCCCTTCCCTGAAAAGGACTCGTCCAGGACATAGAGGAGTTCCTCGACGGCGGTCATCGTCCTGCTCTCGAGCGGTCGTGGTTCGAGCTAGCTCGACGGCGTGATCGTGAACTGCGCGAAATGGCTCGCGACGTCGGCGCCGTGCTCCATCGTCGTGAAGTCGCCGCCGGCGAGGAGCTTGTCCGAGCCGCCGAGAACCGACCAGACACCCTTGGTGCTGTCCGGCCACGGCTGCCACGAGGTGTCGAGGTGGCCGCCCGCCGGATCGAACGCGACGAGCCGGGGGATGTGCGTCTGTCCGGCAGGGCCACCGCCGATCATGGTGAAGTGTCCGCCGGCGATCACCTTTCCGTCGGCGAATCCGACCGCTTGCACGTCTCCGTTCCCGCCGTGGTGCCAGGTCACGTCGCCGGTCTGCGTGTAGGCAGCGACGGTTCCACCCTTGCGTCCGCCGCGACCGATCACCACGCGTCCGTCCGGCATCATCGCCATGTCCCAGACGAAGTCGACCGTGTGCTCGTCCCACTGGGCGAACTTCCCTCCGTCGAGACCCGGAGGGGTGAGCGCCTGGATGTACGGCTTCGTCGTGTCCGGCGTCGTGCTCCCCTGCTCGGTGATCTCGTCGAACACGCCGCCGATCAGGATGTTCCCGTTCGGCATGACAACGATCGATCGGACGGAGTGGTTGACGCTCGGCGTCCAGTCGAGGAGCGGCGGCGTGCCGCCCGGCCCGGGGAGCGCGGAGAGATCGACGGCGGCGAGGCGGATCCGCGTCTGTCCCTCCACGTAGTTGAACTGGCCGCCCAGGTAGAGCGTTCCGTTGGAGAACGTCAGGGCGCGGACCTGGTTCGCCGTATCCAGGTGCCAATCCTCCACGGTGCCGGAGGTGTCGATAGCCGCGAAGTTCGAGCGCGCAACGCCGTCGACCGACGTGAAGTCGCCTCCGACGAGAAGTGTCGTTCCGTCCACGGCGATGTCGAAGACGATGCCGGCGACGCTCGGCTGCCATGCGAGCAGCGCCCCGGTCACGACGTTCACTGCCATCAGGTCGTTCCGTGGCCGGGTCATCCCGTCGCTGCGGACGGCCTCCGTGAAGTTCCCGCCGAGGTACGCCACGTCGCCGATGCGGGCGATCGCCCAAACGCGGCCGTTCGCGCCCCAGGCGACCGTTCCGGACAGCCCCGGGTCATCGGGTTTCTGTGCGATCGTCGCGGACGCAGCGGTGGCGGCCACGAGGATCGAAGCGGTCGCGAGTGCGGCGATGAGGACGCCGTGCTTGAAAATCCCGTGCGTATTCGAAGCCGAACCGGCATCCACCGGTAGTCACCTTCCCCTCGATCTCCGACTGGTCCGCGGAGACCGCGTCCACGTCAGCGATGTTGTTTCGCGCCTCTCGAAGCGGCTATCCGGCGCGGGTGATCTTTCCGAGGGAAATCATGGGGTTGGTTGTGCCGTTGCGCAAGTCGGGCCGTCGAAAATGTCAGAGTTTTTACCCCTTTCGAGTTGGGGGGCGTCAGCGCTCGCAGTTCAGGTTCGTCTCGCCGGGCATCGATCACGCAGGTATCCGTGAGCCGTTTCCGGAGACGTTGTCCCCGCGATTTGAGGAAGTCGTTGCCTCCCTCGTCGCAGTTCGCGGTGTGGCTACCAACCCGCAGGTCGGCCACGGAACGAGTCTAGGCCCTGTGAACTAGACGCCGCGCGTGAACCACGATCCGCCGGGACCGATGTAGCTGACGCCCTCGCTCCAGATGACGTTGTTGGTCCCGTCCGTGTCGGTCGACATCGCGAAGTAATCCCCGTAGGGGAACGCGTAGCCGTTCGCGTTCTTGTACGACGCCCCGGAGCCGAGGTTCGAGAGACGAACGGGGGCGCTGAACGTCGATCCACCGTCGGTCGTCCGTCGATACCAGGTGTTCCACGACGTCGCGCCCTTGCTGTCGTCCTGCCAGGCGATCCGGAAATCATCCGCCGTCGTGCCGGTCGTGACCACTGGGAAGTCCGAGCCGACGGTGCCACCGCTCGACACGACCACCGGAGCGGACCACGTCGCACCGTCGGTCGACGTCCGCACGTAGCTCGACATCGCCGCTCCCGCCGCCGTGTTCTTGTCGTAGACGGCCAGGACCTTTCCGGCGGAGTCGACCGCGAGGTTGATCTGCGCCCCGTAGAAGTCCGCCGGGCAGTTCTTCGTCGGGCACGCCGGCTGCTGCTCGCTGGTGTCGACGAACGTCGTGGTCCACGAGGTGCCGCCGTTCGTGGATCGGATCACCGCAAGCTTCACCTGGCCGGTGGAGTTCTGGTTCTCCGCGCTCTCGGCGAAGTACACGTTCCCACTGGGCGCGACGCCGCCGCCCTCCGCGAACCAGTACAACGTGTCGGCGTTCGTTTTGACCGCCGGCGCGAACGAGGCTCCGCCGTTGTGTGACGCCGCGATATAGGAGTCGCTCGCGTTGAAGGCGACGTAGACGTCCTGGCCGGTCGGGGAGATCTCGATCTCGGGCTTGTCTGTGAAAGAGAGTCCGGTCGCGGTGCGGAAGTCGATCGGCGCGGTCCACGATGCGCCGTGGTTCGAGGATTTCGCGAACATCACGTCGTAGTCGTTCATCCAGACGGCGTAGATCGTGCCGTTGCTGGCGACCTTCATGACGGGGTCGTTCTGGGCCTGGACGTTCTTGCATGCGAACGAGCACATGTTGAAGTCCGTGCCCCACGTCGTCCCGTTGTCAGAGGATGCGCGGAAATAGATGCAGTGCTGCAGGCCTTGTCCGCACGCCTTCACGCCGCCGTAGCGCGTCGTCATCTGATAGACGTAGTTGGAGGCGGGATCGGCCGCGACCATCGGCTCCCAGTCGTTGGTTCCGCTGTTCCAGACTCGCTCGGAGTCGAATCCGCTCGGCGCAGGAGGTGCTTGTGGCCTCGGAGCGGCACTCGCGGTCGCCGCGAGCGTCGTCATCGCGAGCGCGAGGACCGCGCTCAGGATCGTCAACCTCCGCATCGAAGTTCCTCCCCCCTAGCCGGTGTTCAGACGGTGCGGAGCATGCGCTTCGGCAGCTCGCCGAGTCAAGCTGGTTCACCTCCTTCATGCGTCTCTGCGCTTGTCGCGTTCCGGTGCGACGCTTGCCTCGTTGTCCGGGCGTCTGCAGCTCTGCTGTCGTTTGTGCGCGCGTGGGCAGATAACCTGCTCACGTCGAGCATGTGAGCCACGAACCGCCGTCGTCGACTGGGGGAGAGCGTGAACGCGTTGCTTGAGAGGCTCTCCACGGAGGATCGCAACCGGCTGCGGAAACGCGGCTTTCCGCGGTGGATCTCCCCGATGCTCGCGACGCTGACAAAGGAGGTCTTCTCCGATCCGGTCTGGATCTACGAGCCGAAGCTGGACGGCCAGCGCTCGCTGCTGTTGCGTAAGGGCGATTCGATCCGGCTGATGACGCGCAACGAGAAGGACCGGACCTCGCACTATCCCGATCTCCACGGCGCGATCGCCCGGCAGGACACGCCCGACCTCGTCGCCGACGGAGAGATCGTCGCGTTCGACGGCGAACGGACGTCGTTCTCCAAGCTCCAGGAGCGGATGCAGAACTCGCGACCCTCCGCGGAGGCCGTGCGACGGCAGCCGGTCTTCTACTACCTGTTCGACGCGATGTGGTTCGACGGCTACGACCTCACGGCGCTTCCGCTCGGCGCGCGCAAGCAGGTGCTGCGGGACGCGTTCGAGTTCGGCGGGCCGCTGCAGTACTCCGACCACGTCGAGGAGGAGGGAGCGATCGCGTTCGAGGCCGCCTGCGAACGCGGCTGGGAGGGCCTGATCGCGAAGCGTCTCGCGTCGCCGTACGTGAGCGGCCGCTCACGCGACTGGCTGAAGTTCAAGTGCGTCTCCGACCAGGAGATGGTGGTCGTGGGTTGGACCGATCCCGCAGGCAGCCGCGAGGATCTCGGCGCGCTGCTCGTCGCTTACAACGAGAACGGAGCGCTCAAGTACGGCGGCAAGGTCGGCAGCGGTTACAAACGGAAAGACCTTGACTCCCTCATCAAGCAGCTCCGGCCCCTTGAGCGCGAAACGCCGCCGGTCGCCCGCGAGCTTGGGCTTCCGCGCAAGGGCGTGCACTGGGTCGAGCCGAAGCTCGTCGCCGAGGTCGGGTTCAGCGAATGGACGCCGGACGGGAAGCTCCGGCATCCTCGCTATCTCGGTCTGCGCAACGACAAGGTTCCCTCTGAGGTCGTTCGCGAGCAGCGGTGAGCGGTTCCGGCTCGTTACATCCCCGGCGCCGGCATCATCTCGAAGACGTCGATCCATCCGTCCGGCTGATGGAGATGCGGATGGTCCTCCACCATCTTCGTCGCCGCCTCCAGCGAGTTCGCCTCGATGATGGAGTAGCCACGGGCGTCAGCCTCGCCGGGGGACGTTGAGCCGCCGGCGACGCGATTGCTCTCGCCGAGCGGCTTTCCGAAGTCGAGCAGCGCGTCGCCGACCTTCTGTCCCCACTCGTTCCACTTGCTCATGCCCGCCTTCATGTCCTCCGGCGTGGACATCTCCATCTGTTCTGCGTAGGTGACCGGCGAGCTGTACAGGACGAAGAACATCGCCATCGCATTCTCCTTTCTGTCTTGCCGCGAACGATATTCCGAACCGGCTGGTGCTCGCAGCTCGGGTCGGGCCGACCGGCACGACGGTGGAGGCATACGCGAGAGCGCCCGGGCTTTCACCCGGGCGCTCTGCTTCCAACAGGGGTGGTGCTCAGCTCATGCCGCTCGGTCGTTCCGCCAGCGACGGCGACCGCCGCCCCAACGCCGACGTGCGCCGAAGCGCGGGCCGGCCGCCGTGCGGTACCCCGGCCGGCCGTAACCGGCTCCGCCGCGCCGC
>JBJMLN010000142.1:0-31632 GCA_045805285.1 Actinomycetota bacterium
CGGCGTCCGTTGTCGAACAGGGCGTCGACGGCCTCCTGGAGCATGCGCTTCTCGTTGTTGACGATGATCTCCGGCGCCTGGAGGTCTAGGAGACGCTTCAGCCGGTTGTTCCGGTTGATCACGCGGCGGTACAGGTCGTTGAGGTCGGAGGTCGCGAAGCGGCCGCCGTCGAGCTGGACCATCGGACGGAGGTCCGGCGGGATCACCGGAACGGCGTCGAGGACCATCCCCATCGGGGAGTTCTTCGTGCCGATGAAGTTGGAGACGACCTTGAGGCGCTTGATCGCCTTCTGCCGGCGGGTGCCCTTCGCGGTCTGGATCTGATCGCGGAGGAACTCCGACTCCGCCTCGAGGTCGAGGTCCATGAGGAGGCGCTTGATCGCCTCGGCGCCCATGCCGCCGTCGAAGTACTCACCGAACCGCTCGCGGAGCGACCGGTAGACGGAGTCGTCGGCGACGAGCTGCTTCATCTTCAGGCCTTGGAACGAGTTCAGGACCTCGTCGAGGTGATCCGTCTCGCGCTTCGCGGCCTCGGTGATGCGCTCGATGTCGCGCTGCGCCTCGCGGCGGGCAGCGGAGAGCTGGGCGCCCTTCGCGCCCTCCTTCTCCAGCTCGCGGAGACGGTCCTCCAGCTCGGCGAGGCGCTGCTTGATCTCCTCGTCGCGACGGGCGTCCTCCTCACGCTTCTCCTCGTCGATCTCCTTCTCGATCTCCGGGAGGTCCTTGTGACGGCGCTCGTCGTCGATGCGCGTCACGACGTAGGCGGCGAAGTAGATGATCCGCTCGAGGTCCTTCGGCGCGAGGTCGAGGAGGTAGCCGAGGCGCGAGGGAACGCCCTTGAAGTACCAGATGTGGGTCACGGGAGCGGCGAGCTCGATGTGGCCCATCCGGTCGCGGCGAACCTTCGCGCGGGTGATCTCCACGCCGCAGCGCTCGCAGATGATGCCCTTGAACCGGACGCGCTTGTACTTGCCGCAGTGGCACTCCCAGTCCCGCGTCGGACCGAAGATCCGCTCGCAGAACAGGCCGTCCTTCTCCGGCTTCAGGGTTCGGTAGTTGATCGTTTCGGGCTTCTTGACCTCTCCGTTCGACCACGCGCGGACCGAATCCGCGGTCGCGAGACCGATACGGAGCTCATCGAAGAAGTTCACATCAAGCACGCAGCTCACGCTCCTCGTCTGTGTTGCCCATGGAGGACGCGGCGGCGTCGCCACGTCGCTCCGATTCGCGACGGATCTCCCCAAGCTCGGCGACGCCGAACGCGTCGCTCATAGTCGCTCCTTCGGCGACGCTCGCCGCGTCGCCAACGCCACTCCACCGCGCCGCGTTCGTCGCGGGCGTATTCCTCGTCGAGTGTGTCGTTCGTCCCAAGGTCAGTCGAAGTCCGCTCCGGCGGGCTCGCGGCGGGAGAGGTCGATGCCGAGCTCCTCCGCCGCGCGGAACACGTCCTCGTCGGTCTCCCTCATCTCGATCTCCTCGCCCTCGGCGGAGAGGACCTCCACGTTCAGACACAGGGACTGCATCTCCTTGATGAGCACCTTGAACGACTCCGGGATGCCCGGCTCCGGGATGTTCTCGCCCTTGACGATGGCCTCGTAGACCTTCACGCGGCCGAGGACGTCGTCGGACTTGATCGTCAGCAGCTCCTGGAGCGCGTACGCGGCGCCGTAGGCCTCGAGCGCCCAGACCTCCATCTCTCCGAACCGCTGGCCGCCGAACTGCGCCTTTCCGCCGAGCGGCTGCTGCGTGATCATCGAGTACGGACCCGTCGACCGAGCGTGGATCTTGTCGTCCACGAGGTGGAGCAGCTTCATGATGTAGACGCACCCGACGGTGACCGGCTCCTCGTACGGTTCGCCGGTGCGGCCGTCGAAGAGCATCGCCTTGCCGACGTCGTCAACGAGCTTCACGCCGTCGTCGTTCGGATGGGCGTTGCGGATCGCGTCGAGGATCTCCCACTCCCGCGCGCCGTCGAAGACCGGCGTGGAGATGTGGACGGGACCCGGCAGATCCTTCCCGTCGAGTTTGAACCCGACCTTCGCGGCCCATCCCAGATGGCCCTCGAGCACCTGTCCGAGGTTCATCCGGGACGGAACTCCGAGCGGGTTCAGGATGATGTCCACCGGCGTCCCGTCGGGAAGGAACGGCATGTCCTCCTCGGGAAGGATCGTCGAGATCACGCCCTTGTTCCCGTGGCGTCCCGCCAGCTTGTCTCCGTCGGAGATCTTGCGCTTCTGCGCGACGTAGACGCGGACGAGCTCGTTCACACCCGGCGGCAGCTCGTCTCCCTCGTCGCGGGAGAACACGCGGACGCCGATCACCTTTCCGGACTCGCCGTGAGGCACCTTCAAAGAGGTGTCGCGGACCTCGCGCGCCTTCTCTCCGAAGATCGCGCGGAGGAGCCGTTCCTCCGGTGTGAGCTCGGTCTCTCCCTTCGGAGTGACCTTGCCGACGAGGTAGTCGCCCGGGTTGACCTCCGCGCCGATGCGGACGATGCCCCGCTCGTCGAGGTCCTTGAGGATCTCCTCGGAGACATTCGGGATGTCGCGGGTGATCTCCTCGGCGCCGAGCTTCGTGTCGCGGGCGTCGACCTCGTGCTCCTCGATGTGGATCGAGGTGAGGACGTCGTCCTTGACGAGGCGCTCGGAGATGATGATGGCGTCCTCGTAGTTGTGGCCCTCCCAGGGCATGAACGCGACGACGAGGTTCTTGCCGAGTGCGATCTCACCCGCCTCCGTCGACGGACCGTCGCCGATCACCTGGCGCTTGGCGACCTTGTCACCGGCCTTCACGAGCGGCTTCTGGTTGATCGAGGTGCCCTGGTTGGAGCGGCGGAACTTCAGCAACCGGTACGGCTTCAGGCCGCCCTTGTTCTCGCGGACGACGATCTCGTCGGCGGAGACCTCCTCAACCGTGCCAGCCTCCTCGGCGATGATCACGTCGCCGGCATCGACCGCCGCGCGGAACTCCACGCCGGTGCCGATCAGCGGCGCCTCCGCCCGCAGGAGCGGAACGGCCTGGCGCTGCATGTTCGCTCCCATGAGAGCGCGGTTCGCGTCGTCGTGCTCGAGGAAGGGGATCAGCGCCGCGCCGACCGAGACGATCTGCTTCGGAGAGACGTCCATGTAGTCGACCTGATCCGGGATGACGGAGTCGACCTCGCCGCCCTTTCGGCGGCACAGGACCCGGTCCTCGATGAAGCGCCCGTCCTTGTCGAGCTGAGCGCTCGCCTGCGCGATGACGTGGACGTCCTCCTCGTCGGCGGAGAGGAAGTCGATCTGCGTCGTCACTCGGCCGTCGACCACTTTGCGGTACGGCGTCTCGACGAACCCGTAGCGGTTGATCCGAGCGTAGGAGGACAGCGATCCGATCAGGCCGATGTTCGGCCCCTCCGGCGTCTCGATCGGGCACATCCGACCGTAGTGCGACGGGTGGACGTCACGAACCTCGAAGCCGGCGCGCTCGCGAGAGAGGCCGCCGGGCCCCAAGGCCGAGAGCCGGCGCTTGTGTGTCAGGCCGGCGAGCGGGTTCGTCTGATCCATGAACTGCGAGAGCTGCGAGGTCCCGAAGAACTCCTTGATGGAGGCGACGACCGGCCGGATGTTGATCAGCGTCTGCGGCGTGATGGCCTCCACGTCCTGGGTGGTCATCCGCTCGCGGACGACGCGCTCCATGCGCGACAGGCCGATCCGGATCTGGTTCTGGATCAGCTCGCCCACGCTGCGGAGGCGCCGGTTGCCGAAATGGTCGATGTCGTCGGGCTCGTAACCCTCCTCGCCCGCATGGAGCTTCACCAGGTATCGGACGGTCTTGAGCATGTCCTCGTAGGTCAGGACCGGCTTGTAGGTCGGCGCGTCCTCGCCCTTCTCGTCCTTCTGGAGGTCGGCGTACGCGCGGTAGCGAGGCTGCGCGGTCGGCTTCTTGTCCGGATGGTCGAGCTCCTTCATCTGGCCGTAGTGGGCCTTCAGCTGCGCGGCGAGAACGCCCTCGGCACCCCCGAGCTTCTTCGAGACCTTGTAGCGGCCGACCTTCGCGAGGTCATAGCGCTTCGGGTTGAAGAACAGGTTCTCGAGAAGGGTGCGCGCGGACTCCGCCGTGGGCGGCTCGCCCGGGCGGAGCTTGCGGTAGATGTCCTCGAGGGCCTCCTCGGGCGTGTGGACGCTGTCCTTCTCCAGGGTGTTCTGGACCGACTGGGCGTTGTCGAACAGCTTGAGGATCTCGTCCTCGGTCCAGCCCAGGGCCTTCAGCAGAATGGTGACGTTCTGCCGGCGCTTGCGGT
Organism: Actinomycetota bacterium; assembly: GCA_045805285.1. Taxonomy (GTDB): domain Bacteria; phylum Actinomycetota; class UBA4738; order UBA4738; family JBJMLN01; genus JBJMLN01. The sequence continues at coordinate 4,280 of JBJMLN010000142.1, forward strand.
CGATGCGGACGCCGACGGTGTCCTTCTTGTCGACGTCGAACTCGAGCCAGGCGCCCCGCGACGGGATGATCTTCGCGACGAAGACGTCCTTGTCGGTGGTCTTGTCGATCGACCGGTCGAAGTAGACGCCAGGCGAGCGCACGAGCTGCGACACGACGACGCGCTCGGTTCCGTTGATGATGAAGGTGCCCCGCTCGGTCATGATGGGGAAGTCCCCCATGAAGACCTCCTGGCCCTTGATCTCGCCGGTCACCGTGTTGATGAACTCGGCGTCGACGAACAAGGGCGCAGCGAAGGTGATGTCCTTGTCGCGGCACTCCACCTCGGTGTGCTTGATCTCCTTGAACCGGTGATCCCGGAAATGCAGTTCGAACTGTTCGGTGAAGTCCTTGATCGGAGAGACTTCGTCGAGGACCTCTCTGAGGCCCTCTGTCAGGAGCCAGTCGAAGGACTCGCGCTGGACCCCAACCAGATCGGGAAGTGGTTGAACCTCGTCGAGCTTGGCAAAAGTGACACGTTCACGACCAGGGACGAGAACGTCAGGCAAAGAGAATCCCCCCTAAGAAGAGAGACGTGCGTGCGCGGACACGCGGAAGACGCCACGGCAAACGAGCAGGCTACTGCTGAGGAGATCGAGTGTCAACCCCCCAGGTCAGAGCCCTCCTCGGGCACGGTCGCAGGCTACCGAACCGGGTCCGGCTCCCCTACCAGGGTCACCGTCGGCACCGCCGCGGCGACGTGGTCCGGCTCCGGCAGCGTGATCGTCGCGACCGCTTCGTGCTCCTCGTCGATCGCAGCGACGGCGCCGAGCGCCTCGAGCATGTCCGCGAGCCCGTTCGCGAGCCGGACGCCCTGCTCCTTCGACGCGAGGCGAACGCCCCGCTCCGACAGGATGCTGCAGAACTCCTCGAGGAACGCCCGCTGATCGCCGAGCAGTGACGCCTGGGAGATGCTGAGCGCCGAAGCCAGCCGCTCCAGGGTCTGGATCGACGGGATCACGTGGCCGTTCTCGTAACGCGACAAACGCGCCTTCGGGATCCCGGAACGAACCTCGAGCTCCGACTGACTCAGTCCCGCCTGTGTGCGGGCCTCGCGAAGGCGTTGACCGAAACTGCGTTCATCCTTGGCGATGGCCATTGCCCGCGACTCTCCCCTCTTCGCGGCAGCCGTTGTCAGGGCGCCGTTGCGCGAAGGATAACACCCGTCCAACTGCGGTTTTCCAGCGAACGGCGAGCTTTCACCCGCTCTCCACTGGAATTGGTCCGTTCGGGCTACTTGATTTCCACAGTCGCGCCGGCGCCCTCGAGCTGCTCCTTGGCCTTGTCGGCCTGCTCCTTCGGAACCTTCTCCAGAACGGGCTTCGGCGCGCTGTCGACGAGGTCCTTGGCCTCCTTGAGACCGAGGCTCGTGAGCGCCCGGACCTCCTTGATGACCTGGATCTTCTTGTCGCCCGCGCCGTTCAGGATCACGTCGAAATCGGTCTTCTCCTCGGCCTCTTCTCCGCCCCCACCGCCCGGAGCGCCCGGAGCGGTCATGGCGACGGGAGCAGCGACGGCCGCCTGCACGTCGAACGTCTCCTCGAACGCCTTGATGAACTCCGACAGGTCGAGGAGCGTCATCTCCTTGAACTGATCGAGCAGCTCGTCGGTCGAGATCTTCTTGGTCGCCATCGGTTACTCCTCTCCTTCCGGCTGCGCCGGTTCCTGCTCGGTCGTTGCGGTGTCGGTTTCGGTCTCGCTGGGTGTTTCCGCTCCGGCTTCTGCTGAAGGCGTGGTGGCTTCCTCACTTGCGGCTTCTTCAGCAGACTCTGCCGAGGCTCCCCCCTCTTCGGCCGGTGCTTCCTCGGCGGGCGTTTCGATCTGTGCATCGTCGGCCCGTGCATCGTCGGCCTGTGCTTCGTCAGCCGCCGTCTCGGCGGACACGGCCTCTTCGGCAGGAGCCTCCTCGGCGCCCGGAAGCTTGTCGCGGTAGGCCTCCAGGAGACCGACGAAGCGGCCCTGCAGCGTCTGGAACAGGCCGGCGGCCTTCGACATCTCTGCCTTCGCGAGGCCTGCGATCCGCGAGAGCATCACCTCGCGCGAGTCGAGCGTCGCGAGCGTCTGCGCGTCCGCCGGACCGAGGAGGCGTCCCTCGACCCACGCTCCCTTCAGCTCCAGGGCGGGGAAACGTCGCGAGGCCTCCACCAGGCGCTTCGCAGCGGCGACCGCATCGCCCTCGACGAAACCGACGGCCGTCGGGCCCTCCAGCAGCCCGGAGATCTCCGGCAGGCCCGACTCCTCCACGGCGCGCTTCATCAGCGTGTTCTTGACGACGGCGAACCGTGTGCCGGCCTCCACGAGGCTCCGGCGGAGCTCCATCACGTCGGCGGTCGTCAGGCCGCGATAGTCGGTCAGCAGCAGCGCGGTGGAGTCGTCGATGCGCTCCTTCAGCCGTGAGACCTTCTCGACCTTCTCGGTGCTCGCCACCCGGCCTCCCCGGCTCGGAAACAAAAACGACGCCTCCGCAGACGGCGAAGGCGTCGGCATGCGACGACATCTGCCTCGGCAGGTACCGGAGGTCCGGATTGTGCTTTCGCCCCTGCTGTCTGCGGCGTTCCTCAGGGTACCGGCCCGCTTGGGAGGCCGACAAGGAAACTCAGGCCGAGGCCGTCTCCTTCAGCCGCGAGGGGTCGAGCGCGATACCGGGCCCCATCGTGGTGGAGAGCGTCATCGTCTTGATGTACTTGCCCTTCGCCGCCGACGGCTTCGCGCGCATGATCTCCTCGACGACCGCGTGGTAGTTGTCCAGCAACGCGGACTCGTCGAAGGAACGCTTCCCGATCACGAGGTGCAGGTTCCCGGTGCGGTCGACGCGGTACTCGAGCTTCCCGGCTTTGATGTCGGAGACCGCCTTCGCGATATCGAACGTCACCGTTCCGGCCTTCGGGTTCGGCATCAGGCCGCGCGGCCCGAGGACGCGTCCGGCCTTCCCGACCGCCGACATGAGGTCCGGCGTTGCCACCGCCGCGTCGAAGTCGATCGTTCCCTTGAGGATGTCGTCCACGAGATCCTCTCCGCCGACCACGTCGGCTCCGGCATCGCGGGCTTCGCGCGCCTTCTCCCCTGTCGCGAATGCCGCGACGCGGACGGAACGGCCGGTGCCGTGCGGGAGCGAGACCGTGCCGCGGACCATCTGGTCCGCCTTGCGTGGGTCGACTCCGAGGGCGAACGCGAGCTCCACCGTCTCGTCGAACTTCGCCTCAGGGAACGACTTCAGCAGCGCCACGGCCTCATCCGGGAGGTACTCCTTCTCCTGATCGATCGCCTCGGCGGCCTGACGGTAGCGCTTGCCGCTCATGCCTTCACCTCGATCCCCATGCTCCGCGCGGTGCCGGAGATGATCTTCGCGGCCGCGTCCACGTCGTTCGCGTTGAGGTCGTCCATCTTGCGTTCCGCGATCTCGTGGACCTGCGCCATCGTCACGCTCGCGACCTTGCTCTTGTTCGGCTCGCCGGAGCCCTTCTCGATCCCGGCGGCCTGCTTGAGGAGCTCGGCGGCGGGTGGCTGCTTGGTGATGAAGCTGAACGAGCGATCCTCGTAGATCGTGAGCTCGGCGGGGATCACCTGGCCGGCGAACTGCTGCGTCTGCTCGTTGTACTGACGGCAGAAGTCCATGATGTTGACGCCGTGCTGGCCGAGCGCCGTTCCCACCGGCGGCGCAGGGGTCGCCTGTCCGGCGCGGATCTGCAGCTTCACCATCGCGAGCACCTTCTTGCGAGGGCGTCGCGCTCCGGTTGCGGTCATGCGGAGTGCCTCCTGCGGTGCAAACGGCCTTGCGGCCTCCCGCGATCGATGTTCGGTCGGGTCAGACCTTCTGGACCTGGTCGAACCCGAGCTCGACCGGCGTCTCCCGGTCGAAGATGTTGACGAGGACCTTGAGCTTGCTCTGGTCCAGATTGATCTCGCTGATCGTGCCGTTGAAGTCCGCGAACGGCCCGGAGATGATCCGCACGACGTCGCTCTCCTCGAACTCGAGGCGGAACTGCGGCTTCACCTCCTCCTTCTTGACCGCGAGGATCTTCTCGACCTCACGCTTCGAAAGAGGCGTCGGCTTCGTGCCGGTGCCTGCGGAGACGAACCCGGTGACGCCCGGCGTGTTGCGGACGACGTACCAGGAGTCGTTGTCGTAGACCATCTTGACGAGCAGGTAGCCGGGGAAGACCTTGCGCTGGACGACCTGCTTCTTGCCGCTCTTGATCTCCATGACGTCTTCCATCGGGATGTGGACGTCGAAGATCTTCTCCTCCATCTGCATCGTGTGGATGCGCGACTCGAGGTTGGTCTTCACCTTGTTCTCGTAACCCGCGTACGTGTGGACGACGTACCACTCGCCTGGGCCGCGGAACGGGTTCGCGCGGCCGGCGTCCTCTTCCTCGGCCGTCGCCGCATCCTCCTTCGACTGCGCCGCATCCGTCGCGGGCTTCGTTGCCGTGGAGTCGGTCGCCGCAGCCGGCGTCTCGGTTGCGGTGGAGTCGTTCGCGGTCGAATCCGCGGTCGCCGGGTCCTCGACAGGCGCGCCGGTGCCGAACTCGCCGTCGGACTCCTCGGCGCCGAGCGGCGCAGCCTCGGACAGGCTCTGGTCGTCGGGAACCTCCGGCACGTCATCGCCCTGGAGAGCGTCGCTCGCGGCGGGATCCTCGGACGGGAACTCCGGCACCGTCTCGGAGGTGTCCGCGGTGGTCTCCTCCACCACCGCCTCCGGGCGCTCGTCCTCGAGCGCCGTGTCGCTCCGGTCGGCGTTCTCGATCACGACGTCGGTGTCGCCCTGATCCTCGGCCTCGACGCCGTCAGTGTCGTTCTCAACGGCGTCGGCGAGATCCGTATCCGTTGCGGGCTCATCGGCCTCGACCACCTCGTCGACGCGAGCCGCCTCCAGCTCGGCGTCCTCCTCCGGAGCCTCCACGGAGCCGCCCGCATCCGGCATCGCCCCGTCGTCCTCTCCCTCGCGGAATCCCGGGAACTCGGGCTTCTCCGCCTCGTCCGACGGATCGGCAGGGGCCGACCGGTCCACGCTCACGCCGCTGTCGCTCACGCGCCGAAGACCTTGAGAACGGCCTTCGAGAACACGTAGTCGAGCCCGAACACGTAGGAGGTCAGCACGACGACGGAGACGAGCACGACCACGGTGTAAGCGAGCAGCTCGGTACGCGTCGGCCAGTTGACCTTCTTGAGCTCCTGACGGACCTCGCGGAGGAACTGGCGCGGTGGCGTCCGCTTCTTCTTCTCCTGCGGCGCCGGGCGTCGCTGAGCCGCCGTCTGGGCGCGGTCGGCCGGGGTGTTCTTCTGGCGCTGCATCATCCGTTTGGTTTGTCGATTCATCGTGCTCCCTTGCAGGGGCGGAGGGACTCGAACCCCCAACCACCGGTTTTGGAGACCGGTGCTCTACCAGATTGAGCTACGCCCCTTCGAGTCCGATTCGAGCCGGTTCGAGTCCGAGTCGCCGGTGGGGGACAGGGCAAGTATAGGAGTACCCAGGGACCCCGGCAAAGGTACGCGGTCCGAGAGATTTCGTGCGTGTCCTTGCGCCGCGGCGTGCGTGGGGTGACCTACACTGTCCGCGACCGCATCGCGCCGGCCCCGGATTGCGAGCGAATCATGCAGGGTTCCGGTTCCCCCCAGCCGCCCGACGACGCCCGGCAGGTTCGCCGCCGACGCCTCTTCCAGGATCAGCCGGAGAAACCTTCGGCACCCGGAGCGCCGCCGATGCACGTGCCGGTCGATCCGGTCACCGCCGCCGCACCGATCGTCGCCTTCTACCACCAGGCAGTCGCGCAGCAGATCGAGCAAGGCATCGACGCGATCAGACAGACCGCGGCCGAGCTCATGGTCGAGCTCACGGCCGAGATCTGGCGCTCCGCCGAGGTCGACGAGTCGGGAACGCAGTCGAGCATCATCTCGGCGCTCTCCCGTGACGAGGCGATCCGCGGGCTCATCGCCCACAGCGACGAGCGGTATCAGGTGGTCGCGATGCGTGTCTCCAATCTCGAGGAGACGCTCAAGGCCATGGCCGAGTCCACGGAGGCCGTGAAGGAGTCGGTCCTCCGCGGCGCCGCCGTCCTCCAGGAGACCGTGAGCTCGCCCGAACTCCGCGACGCGGAGGAAGCTCGCGTCCGGCTCGTGGAGATCGAGCATCACCTCACGACCGCGTTCCAGCAGCTCGAGGAGCGCGACCGCCAGCTCGTGGAAACGCTCGAGCACCACGTCGACGAGCAACGAGCCCGCGTCGTGGAGGAGACGGGCCGTGCCGCCGTCGAGGCGATCGAGGGCCCGATCCAGGGCGGCGTCGAGATGATCGAGAACCTGACGCACCGGGTCGATGAGCGCTCGAACGCCGTCGGCGAGCGCGCCGAGGAGCTCATGGGCCGCATGACCCAGACGGTGGAGCAGCAGATCCGTCTGATGAACGAGCGGCTCTGGGACACGCTCACTGCCCTCGGGGAGTCCTCCCGCAAGCTGCAGGAGATCGTGGTTCGGAGCGCAACGATGCTCCGTGACGCCTCCGGCGCGCCGCCGCAAGAGATGGTGCAGCGCCTCGGGGAGATGGAGACGGCGCTCGCCGCCGCGATCCAACGGCTCGCCGACCGCGACGCGGAGCTCGTCCGCGCGCTGACGGGAAGGCTCGCCGAGAGCCTCCGCGAGAGCTTCGAGGCGGGCATCCAGCCGCCGCAGGCGCTGGTCGACGAGGCGCGCCGGCTCGGCACGACCGTCCACGACGAGCTCCAGGGCGGCGTCGCCGCGATGCAGGACCTCGTTCGCAAGGCGGAGGAGCGCGAGAGCGCGCTCGCGGACACCGTCTCCGAGCGGATGGAGGAGCACGGCAAGGTCGTCGGGCGCGAGACGAGCCGCATCGTCGAGGCGCTCGAGGGCTACGTCCACACCGGCGTCGAGACGATGGGGCGTCTCGCACAGCAGGTGGAGACCCACGCCAAGACCGCCGACGACCGCGCCGCCGAGATGGCGGGCAAGGTGACGGAGGCACTCGAGCTCCAGCGGACGCATATCGACGCGCTCGGCGAGCGGCTGCGCTCCGAGGTGCAGGAGCTGCGCGGCGACGCGCGGACCTCGGCTGAGGAAACGACGAAGGCGCTCGACAAGCGGCTGTTCGGGCTCGCGCAGCTCGTTCGTTCCGACTCGGAGGCGCTCCGCAAGGACCTCCACCGCACGAGCGAGCAGGGTGGCGGTTCGATGTCGCAGGTGCTCGACGAGCGGCTCGCGCGCATGAGCGAGTTCATCTCGGCGACGACGCGGTGGGCCGTAGACGAGGCCACGACGCGCGCGGCCGAGGCCGGAGAGGCGGCGGGCGCCGGACGGTCCGCATCGATCGGCGACCGGCTCGAGGCGGTCACGGGCGAGATCCGTCGGATGGAGGCGAGCATCGCCGCCGTGGAGAACGGCGTCCGCGACATGCTCGAGCAGACGGTCACCGCGTCGGTGAACGAGAAGCTCGTCGGCATGGCGAAGATGATCCGCTCCGACAACCGGGCGATCGCGGAGAAGCTGCAGGCGACGGCGGACTCCGACGCGTCGAAGCGCGCGCTGCGTGCGATGAAGGAGCTCCAGGCGCGCGTGCCGGCGGAGATCGCCGAGGCCGTCGACGAGCGGTTCGACCGGCTCTCCGACCAGCTCCACCGGGAGACGCAGCTGATGGCGGAGTCGGTCGCGAAGACGAGCGACGTCCTCGGCGCACGCGTCGACCGGGCGGCCGCGGAGATGAAGGAGCGTTTCGAGGGCGACCTCCGCCGGATCAACGACCGGCTGGCCGACGTGACCGACTCTCTTCGGCGCTCCGGGTCCGACCGCATCGACCTGGAGTGACGACTGCCGGCGGATGCCGGCATCAGACCGCTACGTGCCGCACCGGCAGATGGTTACGTTCGTGCGTGGCCGCGGCCGTTCGTCGCCGGCACGATCGACGCGACGGCTTCCGCCCGCTTGATCGGGGACTCGAGCGTTCCCTCCCGATCGACCGTCACCCAGAGCTCGAGCGAGACGGTCCCCGCTTCGGGGTCCACGTCGCGCACCCGGCCGCCCGCGACGATCGTGTCGCCGAGGAGCACCGCCGAGCGGAACTGCGCGTGCATGCTCCGCAGTTCGGCGCCGGGCCCGAGCCACTCGCCGACGCTCGAGGTGAGGTGTCCCATCGTGAACATGCCGTGCGCGATCACTCCCGGAAATCCGACCGACCGGGCGAACACGTCGTCCTGGTGAAGCGGGTTCTGATCCCCCGAGGCGTCGGCGTACGCCTTCACGTCCTCGCGCACGACGACGCGTTCACGCGGTTGGAGCTCCGCGCCCGGGCGCAGCTCCGTCACACCGAGGCCTTCGGCTGGACGACGAGGGTGCAGCGCGCGGAGACGACGGAAGCTCCGGCCTCGTCGACGATTTCCGTCGAGACGACGAGGAGCTCGCTCCCGGCCTTGGACCGGATCGATGCGATCGACGGCGTCGCGGTCAGCGTGTCGCCCACCGCGATCGGACGTCTCCACTCATAGGACTGCTCGGTGTGCACGACGCGGGTGAAGTCCAGCTCGAGCTCGGCATCGCCGATCACCTGGCGCATGGCCTCGATCTCGGGCACGGTCGCGAACGTGGGAGGCACGCCGTCGCCGGTGTGACCGACGGCACGCGCGAACGCCGCGACCCGCTCCGAGGACACCGCGAAACCGACCGGCGGATACACCTTCCCGGCGAGCGCTTCGTTCAGGAGAGCCCTCCAGACACGGGAGGAACGTAGCAGCGGGCGGCGCCGAGGCGCGCGGCGACGGTCGAGGAATCAGCCCATCTCCCTACGTGATTTGGCCGCTCGCCCCGCATACGATTCGACGCGACGTGGGCGCGACAAGCAAGCAGCAGATCAAGGTGCTGATCGTCGATGACCATCGGACGTTCGGCGAAGCGCTCCGTGCGGCCCTCGCGCAGGAGCGCGATCTCGACGTCGTCGACGTCGTCACCGACGGGCCCTCGGCGGTGGAGTCGGCGAGCGAGCACCATCCCGACGTCGTGCTGATGGACGTCTCGATGCCCGGCGTCGACGGGATCGAGGCGACGCGGCGCATCAAGGAGGTCGATCCCGAGGCCCGCGTCGTCATGATGACCGGCCACGAGAACGAGCTCCTCCTCGGCAAGGCCGTGCAAGCGGGAGCGAGCGGCTACCTCGGCAAGACCGAGGCGATCACGATCGTCGCGGAGTCCGTCCGCGTCGTGTACCGAGGCGACGCGCTTCTGGACGAGGCCGAGGTGGAGCAGGCGCTGCGAACCCTCCGTCACCGGCGCGCGCAGGAGGGCTCCATCGAGCGGAGGCTCGACCGACTCACCCCACGCGAGGTGCAGATCCTCCAGCGGCTCGCGCAGGGGATGTCGAACGAGCAGATCGCGACGGATCTCGGCATGAGCCCGCACACGCTGCGGACGCACATCCAGAACATCCTGACGAAGCTCGGCGTGCACTCGAAGCTCGAGGCGCTGGTGTTCGCGATCCGCCACGGAAAGGTCGCCGCAGCGGGCTGAGGATCCGCCTACCGGGTCTCCCGGTGGAGCGTGTGCCGGCGGTCCCAGCGGCAGTACTTCTTGATCTCCAGCCGGTCGCGGTCGTTGACGCGGTTCTTCACCGTGACGTAGCTGCGCCGGCGGCACTCCGTGCACGCGAGCGTGATCTTCGGGCGGTTGTCTGCCTTCGCCATCTACGCGGTGATCTTCGTGACTCGGCCGGCGCCGACCGTCCGTCCACCCTCGCGGATCGCGAAGCGGAGTCCCTCGTCCATGGCGATCGGCTTCTCGAGGGTGACGTTCATCTCGGTGTTGTCGCCCGGCATGACCATCTCGACGCCCTCCTGGAGGGAGATCGTGCCGGTGACGTCGGTCGTGCGGAAATAGAACTGCGGCTTGTAGTTCCCGAAGAACGGCGTGTGGCGTCCTCCCTCGTCCTTGGATAGGACGTACACCTGTGCGGTGAACTGGGTGTGCGGCGTGATCGAGCCGGGCTTCGCGAGCACCTGGCCGCGCTCCACCTCGTCCTTGTCGACGCCTCGGAGGAGCACCCCGACGTTGTCGCCCGCCTGCACCTCGTCGAGGAGCTTGCGGAACATCTCCAGGTCGGTCGCGATCGTCTTGCGGCTGTCGCGCAGACCGACGATCTCGACCTCCTCCATCTTCTTGAGGACGCCCTGCTCGACGCGTCCGGTGACGACGGTTCCACGCCCGGTGATCGAGAAGACGTCCTCGACCGGCATCAGGAACGGCTTCTCGGTGTCGCGGACCGGTTGCGGGACGGACTCGTCAACCGCCGCCATGAGCTCTTCGATCTTCGCGACCGCGTCGGCGTCTCCCTCAAGCGCCTTGAGCGCCGACCCCACGATCACCGGCACCTCGTCGCCGGGGAACTCGTAGGACGTCAGGAGCTCCCGGACCTCGAGCTCCACGAGGTCGAGCAGCTCCGGGTCGTCCACCATGTCGGCCTTGTTGAGGAACACGACGATGTAGGGAACACCGACCTGACGGGCCAGGAGGACGTGCTCGCGCGTCTGCGGCATCGGGCCGTCCGCTGCTGAGACCACGAGGATCGCGCCGTCGATCTGGGCCGCGCCCGTGATCATGTTCTTGATGTAGTCGGCGTGTCCGGGCATGTCCACGTGCGCGTAGTGACGGTTCTCGGTCTCGTACTCGACGTGGGCGATCGCGATCGTGATGCCGCGCTCCTTCTCTTCGGGCGCCTTGTCGATCTCGTCGAACGGCGTGTAGTCCGCGAGGCCCTTGTCGGCGAGCACCTTGGTGATCGCGGCCGTCAGCGTCGTCTTGCCGTGGTCGATGTGGCCCATCGTGCCGATGTTCACGTGGGGTTTGTTCCGCTCGAACTTCTTCTTCGCCATCGATCCTCTCCCGTCAGGGCCTGGTAGCGGGGGGCGGATTCGAACCGCCGACACAGCGATTATGAGCCGCTTGCTCTGCCACTGAGCTACCCCGCCCGGCAGGCAAGTCTACCGGCTCGACCAGCGCCTCTTCCGGCCGACGCCGGGCCGGATGGTGAGCTGGAGGCGGGAATCGAACCCGCGACCCCCGCCTTACCATGGCGGTGCTCTGCCGTCTGAGCTACTCCAGCGTGCGGATGCGGCTTCGCAGCGCTCCGTTCCGACGAGAGAGTGTAGCCAGCAGATACCGGAGGTGACGCCCGTTTCGATGGCCGGTCAATCCGCCGCGCGGCCGATCGCCAGGTACCGGAATCCCGCCGCGCGGGCCTCCTCCGGCTCGAGGTAGTTCCGCGCGTCGACGAGGACGCGATCGGCCATCCCATTCGCGAGATGCCCCAGATCGAGCTCCCGAAGCTCGGGCCACTCGGTGCAGACGACCGCGCAGGAGGCGCCGACGGCGGCCTCGTAGGGGTCCTCGGAGATGCCGAGGGCGGGCAGCTCCTCGGCGGCGTGCTTCGCGGCCTTCGGGTCCCAGACGACCACGTCGGCTCCCGCGTCGAGGAGCCGCCGCGCGAGCACGAGCGACGGCGCAGCGCGGATGTCGTCTGTCGCGGCCTTGAACGCGGCACCGAAGAGCGTCACGCGCTTGCCCTCCAGGTTCCACACCGCCTCCTCGACCGTGCGCATGACGGCGTCGACGGCCTCGTCGTTGATGCGGACGACCTCGCGGAGGAGGCCGAAGTCGTAGCCGGCGCGGGCGGCGGCCTTCTCGAGCGTCGCGACGTCCTTCGGCAGGCAATAGCCGCCGTATCCGAGTCCGGCGCCGAGGAACGCCCGACCGATCCGCGGATCGCTCCCCATGATGTCTGCGACGCCGGCGACGTCCGCGCCGGTGTGTTCGGCGAGGCGCGCCAGGCCGTTCGCGTAGGAGATCTTCAACGCGAGGAACGCGTTCGACGAGAGCTTCGCGAGCTCCGCCGTCGCGGGGTCGGTCTCGATCACCCGGCAACCGCTCTCGACGATCGGCGCGTACAGGCGGCGGAGCGCGTCGATGCTGCGCTCCCGCGTCGCGCCGACGACGAGGCGGTCGGGACGGAGGGTGTCCTCCACCGCGCGGCCTTCGCGGAGGAACTCCGGGTTGGAGGCAACGTCGAACTCGAGGTCCGGACGCTCCGCAGCGATCACCTGCGAGACGCGCCGGTTGGTTCCCGGCGGAACCGTGGACTTCACCGCGACGACGAGCCCCTGCGGCGCAGCCTTCGCGACGGCGCGCGCGGCCTCCTCCACGGCGGAGAGGCTGCGGTCGTCGCGTCCGACCGGCGGGCGGCCGACGCAGATGAAGGCGATCTCCGCGTCGTCGACGGTTTCGGCGACGCTGTCGACGAACCGGAGCGTTCCGGCGGCGAGACCGTCGGAGACGAGCTCGTCGAGGTCGGGCTCGTAGAACGGAGCGCGACCCTCCCGCAACATGGCGACGCGGGACTCGTCGGCGTCCATGCACGCGACGCTGTGGCCGAGACTCGCGAGGCAGGCGCCGGTGACGAGCCCGACGCGGCCGCTCCCGATCACGGCGACGTTCACGCCGTCTCCTTGGAGAACCACTCCACCGTGCGGCGGAGACCCTCCTGGATGTCAACGGAGGGCTTCAGCCCGAGCGCTTCCCGCACCTGGGAGAGGTCCGCCTGGGTGGCCCGCATGTCTCCCTCCCGGCCGGGCTCACGGATCGGGTCCGGCGTCGCGCCGGTCAGCCCCGCGACGATCTCGAGGAGCCGGTTCACGGATGTCGGCTCTCCGCCCCCGCCGACGTTGAACGCCCGGCCGAACGCGTCCTCTTTCGCGCGTGCCGCGAGCACGTTCGCCTCCACGACGTCGTCGACGAACGCGAAGTCGCGCGACTGCTCGCCGTCGCCGTGGATCACCGGTCGCCCACCGGTGACGCACGCCGTGATGAAACGCGGAACGACCGCCGCGTACTCGCTCTTCGGGTCCTGCCGCGGTCCGTAGACGTTGAAGTAGCGCAGGCCGATGGAGGGCACGTGCAGTGACCGGTGGTACGCGACCGCGAAGGCCTCGTCGGCGAGCTTGCTCGCCGCGTACGGCGACTTGGGAGCCGGCAGCATCCCCTCGTGCAGCGGGAGCGTCTCCTGGTCGCCGTAGACGCTGGAGGAGGACGCGTAGACGAGACGCGCACCGGCGTGTCTCGCGGCCTCGAGGACGTTCACCGTTCCGCGAACGTTCACATCGGTGGTGAGGAGCGGCTCCGCGAGCGATCGCGGCACGGAGCGCTTCGCGGCCTCGTGGAAGATCACGTCGCAGCCGGACGCCGCGCGATCGATCGCCTGCTCGTCGCGGAGGTCCGCCTCCACGAACGCCACCTCCGGGGAGTCGGAGAGGTTGTCGAGGGGTCCCTCCGAGAGGTCGTCGAAACCGACGACGTCGTGGCCCTCCTCGACGAGTCGGTGACAGAGTCGCGAGCCGATGAATCCCGCCGCGCCGGTCACGAGCGTGCGCATGCGGCGACCCTACCGGATGGCGAACGCGCTTTCGGTCCGAACGCGTCGCAGCGGTGAGGGCTTTCCGCGACGGGCCTTCCGGTCGAGGAGCTCGCGGTAGAGGCCGGTGACGTCGTCGGCGAGCCGGCGCGAGGAGAAGCGGCCGGTGACCCAGCGCGTTCCCTCCTCCCCCATGCGGCGGGCGCCCTCGGGGTCGTCGAGCAGCGTGTGGAGACTCATGGCGACCGCGACCGGATCGGCGGGAGAAACGAGCAGGCCGGTCTCTCCGTCGCGGACGACCTCCCGGACGCCGCCGACGCGCGTCGCGACGACCGGCTTTCCGGCGGCAGCGGCTTCGATGAGCGAGACCGGCGTTCCCTCGAGCTTCGAGGTGAGCGCGACGACGTCGAACGCGGCGTAGAGCGTCGGGAGGTCGTGGACCCAGCCGAGGAACACGCAGCGATCGCCGAGGAGCTCCTTCGCCTTCGCCTTGAGGTCGTCGCGGAGGTCTCCGTCGCCGGCGAGGACGAAGGTGACGTCGGGCCGGTGCTGCCGGAGACGCGCCGCGGCCGCGAACAACGTCTCGTGGTCCTTGATCTTCACGAGGCGGCCGACGCAGCCGACGATCGGCCCGTCGAGCGGAAGGCCGAGCGTCTTGCGGGCGTCGCGTGAGGCGGGTCGCTGTTGAAGGAGCGGCTCGAGGTCGACGCCGACGGGAACGACGTGCCATTGCTTCGGCGTTCCGATGCCCATTTCCAAGAGGTCGTCGCGGACCTGCGGGGAGACCGCGACGAGGGCGTCGGTCCTCCGTGCGAGCGCTCGTTCCGCGGCGGCGAACGCGCGATTCGTCAGTCGTCCGAAGTACTCCTGGAGCACGTGGCCGTGGAAGGTGTGCACCGTTACGGGAACGCGGCGCGCCTGCGCGACGGCGCGGCCGAGCGCGCCCGCTTTCGCGAGATGCGTGTGGACGATCTGCGGACGCCAGCGGCGGATCACGCCGTCGATCGCGCGGGCGGCGCGGAGATCGTCCGCGGGATCCATCTTCCGCTGGAGGTATGCGGAGTAGGTCGCGGGGAGGTCGTCACTCGGTTCGAGCGTCCCCTCATCTTTACCGGCCGCGCCCCAGACGAGCCGGGTGTCGAAGCCCCGGTGCCGGAGCTCGTCGGTCAGGAAGAGCGCCTGCCGAGCGGGTCCGCCGACGTTCAAGCGCGTGACCACGCGGAGCACGCGAGGGTCTCCTGCGTGCCTGGGTTGCGGGTTGGCCGCCATGGCCTCCGCATCGGCTCTCCACGGCCGGTGCTGAAGTTCCGGGTCCGGGCCCTGCTCAGCGCGTGCCTGGCTCGTCCGGGACCCCGAGCAGGGCAACGTTGAGCTTCCGGCGGACCAGCGTCTTCCACGCCGGACCGACCGCGGAGATGGCACGCCCGGCCGCTCGGATCACGGGAGTCGACCGGCGGGAGAGCGGAACGATGACGGGACGGATCTCCGGCGTGCGGAAGCCGGCTCCGCCGAACGTGCTTTCCACCTGGTCGAGTGGATGCGTTCGGGGGTTCCGGTCGACGATGAGCTTCCGCCCCGTGGCAGCGCGGAGCTTCTCCAAGGCACGTTCGGGCTCCTCGACGTAGGCGAAGAAGGTCCACATCGCTCCGAGAACGACGTCCCACGTGCGTCCGGCGGGGTCGAACGTCGCGACGTCGGCTACCTCGAGCTCCACATCCTTCTTGCCGGCAAGACGGTCGCGCGCGGCATCGATCATCCGCGGAGAGAGGTCGAGCGCCGTCACGACGAAGCCTTTTCCGAGGAGCGCGTCGGTCATGAACCCGTCCGCGCATCCCAGCTCCAGGACCGTCGCGCCCGCGCCCAGCGACGGCCCCCACGTCGAGACGAGATCGACATAGAAGCGCGCGACCGCATCGGGGTCGGCGTAGCGTGCCGTGTACGAGCCGGCGAGCCGGTCGTACTTGTCTCGGAGGTCCTCGCTCACGGCCTCGTCCGTTCGTTCAACGCGAGGGCGGCAAGCTCGGCGGCGGTGCTCCACCGAACATGCCGGCTCGTCAGCAGGAGAGCTCCGGCCGCGGCGCGAGACCGGCGACGCAACAGGTCGTAGTCATGCAGGTACAGCAGTTCGTACTCGACGTCGGCGACCCGCGCACGCCCGACGTCTCGACGCAGGATCCGAGAGACCGGCGCAGTCGTCGGGAGCCGGACGATGCCGTCCTCCGTCTCCGCGGCGTGCCGGTCGTCTCCACGCGAAGCCGCGTCGCTTTCATACGTCAGCGGGAACGCGCGCACGCTCGCGTCGTAGGCGAACCCATGTTCGCGGAGCCACGGACCGACGGCGTCGACGATCGCCCAGGCGCCAGCGACGAAACCGCGCGGCTCGACTCCGGCGTCGCACAGGAACCGGTGATCGCGCTCCAAACAGTGGCGGACGTTGTCGGCCGACAAGTCGCTTCGCGGCTTTCCGTCGCGCTCGCCGTCCGCGTAGAAGTGCGTGTGCTGCCCGATCTCGTGTCCGCGGCCGAGCAGCGCGCGGATCCGGAGACCGAGATCCGCTCCCGCCGCGATCGCGGAGCGTGGATGGACGAACAGGGTGGCTCGTCCGCCCGAGCACTCCAGACGATGAAGGAACGCGTCCGTCCGGCGCCACACGTCGTCGCGCTCAAGTCGCTCCGCATGGACAGATATGCAGCGCCGGATCACGCGACCACCTCTCGGTACACGCGGCGCGTGTCGTTCACCATGCGCCCAATCGAGAATCCTTCTGCTCGTTCGCGACCGGCCCGGCCCATCGCCTTCGTTGCGGTTTCGTTCTCCGCCAGCTCGGTGATCGCTCGCGTCCAGGCGGCGACATCTCCATCGACGATGCGGCCGGTGACGCCGTCGCCTACGACCTCGGGGAGCGCTCCGGCCGTCGAAGCGAGGACCGGGAGACCCTCGGCCATCGCCTCGAGCGCCGCGAGGCCGAACCCCTCTCCGAGCGCCGGGTCAGTCGGGAAGAGCAGCGCGTCGCACGCCTCCAGGAACGGAACGACATCGTCGAGGTGGCCGAGGAAACGGACGACCGGGTCGCCGCTCGCGCGTCGCTCGAGCTTCGCGCGGAGCGGTCCGTCTCCTGCGATGGCGAGCATCATCGGGTGCTCTCGTGCGGTCGCGCGAACGGCATCGATCGCGACGTCGTGCCCTTTGCCCTCGATCATCCGAGCCGCCATGCCGAAGACCACGGTCTCGTCGGTCGCTCCCAACCGGGACCGCATCGCGCGGCGGCGCGGCCGTTCCGCCGGATAACAGCCGACGTCGACGCCGTACGGGATCACCTCAATGCGGTCGCTCGGCGCGAGCGAGTGCTCGCGGATGAATCCCGCGGCGTGTTCCGAGATCGCGATCGTGCGGCGCGCGAGCCGACCCGAAGCACGGACGGCGCTCCGGACCGGTTCCCTGCGCGAGAACGCCTGGACGTTGTGCACGGTCCGCACCGAAGGAACGGAGCAGCGTCGCGCGGCGATCTGTCCCCAGAGGTCGGCGTGCACGAGATGCGTATGGACGATGTCGGGCCGCCAGCGCCGGATCGTCGATGCGATGCCCCGGATCGGCCGCGGATCGAGGTCACGACCGACCGGGAACTGGAACGTCTCCACGTTCGCGGCAGCGGCCGCGTCGAGGAACACCCGCACCTCCGGGCCGGGCGTCAGGACGAGCATCGCGACGTCGTCTCCGCACGAGGCGACCGCCGGGAGCAGCGAGAGGAGATGCCGCTCGCTGCCGCCGATGCCCTTCACCTTCTGGACGTGCAGGATGCGCACGACCGCTCACCCCTTCGTCAGCCGCACCGCGAACGCGACGGCGAACGTCGAGGGCCAGCGCCGTGCGAGCATCCGGCCGATCGCTCCCAGGCGCGAGGACGGTTCGTACCGCCACTCCGTAGCGCGAAGGCCGGCCGCTTCGATCAAATCCGACAGAACGCGGCGGTTGATCCAGAAGACGTGTCCGCGCTGCGGGCGGTTCTGGAACGGAACGCGTCCCGTAAGCATCGCGAGCCGCCCGCGCAGGTGCTGGAAGTTCGGGACGGCGATGATCACCTCTCGGCCGACGCGGCCGAGCTCGCGCAGCGGTTCCAGCGGCTCGCGGAGATGCTCCAGGACGTCGAGCGCGCAGACCGTCGCGAACGCGTCGTCCTCGAACGGCAGCCGAGCGGTGACGTCGCCCTCCGCGGCGTCGAAGCCCGCATCACGGGCGTTCGCGACGCCGACCGGCGAGAGGTCAACCAGATGGAGATCCTGGATCCCGCGCTCGCGAAGCATCTTCAGGAGGAGGCCGTCGCCGCCTCCGACGTCAAGGACGGGCTCGGCGCGGACCATCTCGGCGGCGACGCGATGTCGCCACGCAGCCGTCTGCTCCCCGCGCGACCAGCGTGCGTCCTCGAAGACCCGAACCTGGTCGGTGTCGTTCACAGCCGGCCCTTCAGACGCTCGTAGAGCTCGACGCCACGCGTCAGCTTCGCACGCAGTTGCGCCGTTCCCGTCGAAGCTCGCACCGCGATCCGCGGAAGCGTTAGGAGATCGGCGCCGTCGTGGACGAGTCCTTCTCGCACGGTGACGGCGGCGTCGAAACCGGAGGCACGGACCGCCTCCACCACACGGCGGTCGTGCTTGCCCTTCGGATAAGCGAACGTGCGCACGCGCGCCCCGGTGAGCGCCTCCAGATCGCGGCGGGACCCCGCGATCTCCTCCAACAGCGCGTTGCCCGTCAGCCCCGTCAGGTTGGGGTGCGTAAGCGTGTGCGCTCCGAGCTCGTGTCGCATGGCCACCAGCTCGCGCGCGCCGGCGTCGTCGATCAGCTCGCGAGCACCGAAACTCGTCGCGAACGTCGACCCCAGGAGCCGCGAGGGAAGGAAGAACGTCGCCGGGACTGCAGCCTGCGAGAGCTCCTCGCACGCAAGCTCGCATGTCCGGCGATCGCCGTCGTCGAACGTGATCACCACGGTTGGCTCGTTCGTCGACATCGCGTCCGCCAGAGCGTCGAGCCGCACGACGTTCGCGCTATCCGCGACGAGACGGAGCTGGTCGCGGAAGACCTTTCTCGTCGGCCCCGCCGGACCGTCAAGCTCGTGCAACATCAGGATCGCTCGAAGAAGTCTTGCGGGGCCCGCCGCGGCCGCCGCCGCACGGTAGGCGACGTCACGAACCGCGTCCTTGATCACGCGACCGCCCGGACGCAGTAGCCGACGGGGTTCGGAGCCATCTCCGGCACCCGCCGCTCCGTCCACCGATCGAGCGCGATCGCCGCGCGGAGCGCCGCCGGCATCACGATCGAACGCGGACGGAGGAACGGCTCGAGCAGATATGCCGCCGACGACCAGCGTCCGCCGAGCGGAACGATCCGGCGCTCCGCGAAGCCGGCATCGGAAAGGAGCCGGTCGATGCCGCCGTCGGTGAATCTCCATAGGTCGGTCGGCTCCGGATTCACCGGGAACACGAGCGGAACCGACAGGATCAAGACTCCACCGGGCCGCAGAACGCGGCGAACCTCGGACAGTACGGCGCAAGGCTCCCGGGCGATGTAGAGGAACCACGACACGACGGCAGCGTCGAACGACGACGCGCGGAGCGGGAGAGACCGCGTCGCGTCCGCGACAACGTCGGGCCGGTGCGCGATGTCGAGGCCGATCCACCTCGCGTCGGAAGTGAGCCGCCGGAGCTGTGGCGTTCCGTCTCCGCTCGCCAGGTCGAGAACGCGGCCGTGGAGATCACTCCGCCACGACGACAGCACCGGCGTCGAGAGCGAGCCCAAGACGGAGCGACCTGAGCGCGCCGCCGCGACCGAATGCCGAACGTCCGGCGTGTTCATGCGCTCGCCTTCTCCGCCATGCCGGCGAAGTGGAGGATCCGCTCGGCTCGAGCCTTCCACGTCATGCCCTGCACATCGCGACGGCCTTGAGAGCCGAGTCGCTCCGCGAGCACCTCATCCGACAAGAGGCGCGACATCGCATCCGCCAACGCCGCTGGGTTCTCCGGTTCCGCGAGCAACGCCGTCTCTTCGTGCCGAAGGACAAGGCGGGTCGACGGAAGATCCCCGGCAACGATGGGGAGCCCCGCCGCGAGATACTCGAAGAGCTTCAACGGCGACGCGGCGTAGGAGAAATGCTGCGTCCGCGTCGTCGGCATGACTCCAAGGTCGAGCGCGGCAAGCCACATCGGAACGTCCGCATTCGGAACCCGATCGACGAACAGGACGCGATCAGGATCCAACTGATGTGCCGCAGCGATCTCACGATAGGCCGGGACACGATCCATCGGACCCCCAATGGCAAGGAGACTTGCATCCGGGTGGGATCGAGCAACCGTGGCGAACGCGGTCACGAGCTCCGGGAGGCCGCGCTCCTGGTGCAATAGGTGGAACCGCCCTACGTATCCGACGAGCCGACCGCTCGCAGGAAGACCGAGCCGCAGTCGTGCCTCTTCCTTCGATGGCAGATGGGCGAACGGCGTCAGGTCAACGGCGTCTCCTTCCACGGTGATACGGGAGAAGGGAACACCGAGCCGCGCGAACTCCTCGGCGATGAACGGGGTGAGCGCGACAACGGAGGCCCGTCGACCGATGCGGCGCCAGACCCGCCGAGACCGCGACCCGGGCAACGTGTGTGCCTCGTACACGCAGCGAATCCGTGCACGTTCCGCCCAATAGGCGACACCGAGGTCACGCGTGTAGACGAGCTCTGCTCCGTCTCGACGGGCGCGCCGCACCGCCGATGCGGACCACGCGGCGGCGTTCGCCAGGATCGCTGAACGAGCGACCGGCCCAGGGAGGTGCGGCTCCAGCGAAACGAGATCGACGTTCGCAAGCCGCCGGTGCTCGAATGTCCGCGGGAGAGCGTAATAGTCGAACGCGCTTCGCGACCGGAGCGTGCGGTCCTCTTGGCGCCGACGGGGCGTCCAAAGCTCCACACACGCGCCGTTGGCCGCGAATGCCTCCGACATCTTGACGATCTGCCAACCGTGGGCCTTCTCCGTCGGGAGGCGAACGTCCGCGAGGTAATGGAGCCGCCTCATTGATCCGCCGCGGTCGGGCGTCCGCTCCGGCGGCGGATGCGGTGCCGGCCGACTTCGTCCTCGCCGCTGCCGGGGCGGACTTCTGCGAGTGACCGCAGCACCTTCGCCGGAACGCCAGCGACGAAGCTCATCGGGGCGACATCGTTGAGCACCACAGCTCCGGCTCCTACGACGGCACCCCGTCCGATACGGACACCGGCTCCGACGATCGCGCCGGCGGCAATCCATACGTGGTCCTCGATCACGATCGGAGCGGAGCGATGTATCCGCGGCACGACCTCCGGCACGAGCTCGCCCGTATGGAGATGGACGTTCGACGAGATGTGCACGTCGGCGCCGATCCAGATCGAGTCCCGGAGCTCGAGGTGGACGCCCTCGTTCAACGAGGTGCGCGGGCCGAGACGGAGCTGTCTCGCGTTCCCGATCAACGTGACGCGTCCGAAGAGATGCACATCCCGGTGGATACGAGCGCCCTCCGCGCGCCAGAGAGCGAGCCGGACGCAGGCGGCTAGGCGCAGCGCGCGCTCGTGCGCCCGGACGAGGATCGAAGCGGTTCCGGAGAGGTCGTTGCTCATCGGCGGTCTCCGGTGACCTCGGCCATCGGCCTGATGGCCTTGACGCCCGACGTCGATTCGTACCGCCCCCGCTCGTAGCGCGTGAGAACCACGGCAAGGGGCAGGACCTGCGCGAACGTCGAGGTCGCAAACCGAACCCACGCGGCGCCAGCCGGTCCGGCGGCCGGAACGATCACGAGGTATCCGGCGAGGGAGAGCGCCGCGACGGCGAGATTGGAGACCGTCCACAGCCGCACCTCCCCGAGCGTAAAAACGAGCGGCCGGACCCACAGGAAGGCGAACCACACCGCTTCCAGCAGC
Organism: Actinomycetota bacterium; assembly: GCA_045805285.1. Lineage (GTDB taxonomy): Bacteria > Actinomycetota > UBA4738 > UBA4738 > JBJMLN01 > JBJMLN01. The sequence continues at coordinate 25,638 of JBJMLN010000142.1, forward strand.
ACCATGATTTGTGCCAGGGTTCCCGCCGGCGCGTAGGCGGCGCCCGCGATGGTCCGAACCGCCCAGGGCGTCAGCGGGATCGCGAGCAGACCCAGCGCCGCAAGGGGAACGGAGACATGCGTCGCGGCGCGCGCCGCCTCGTCGTGCAGCTCCCGTGGCCTTCCAACTCCCACGCGACTGAATCGCTGATAGAGGATCGACTGCACCGGACCCGCGACGAAGCCTCCGAGCTGACCGAGGGAGACCGCCAGCCGATAGAAGCCGGCGGCGGCGGTACCGGCGAACGAGCCGACAATGATCACGTCCATCTGCTTGGTCGCCACGCCCAGAAGACTCGAGAGATCAGTCCATACGACGAACCGCGCGATCTCTCCGCGCCGATCTCCGAGCGACGTGAGCGAGGACGACCACCACGACGTCCTCCACGCGGAGCGGCCGGCCCGTGTGGCAACGATCGTCATCACGACGCCTTCGGCGATCGAACCCATCGCCCAGCCGACCACCATGCCCCCGATGCCGTAGCCGAGACCGACGAGCGCGACGGCCGCGAGCGCCTTCATCACGGCGGTCGTGACCTGGACCCGGGCGAGCGTCGGATACCGCTCGAGCGTCACGAGGATCGCCTCGGACGTCACCGCCGGCGCGCGGAGAACCAGCGCAGCTGCCGCAAGGACCATGAGTCCCGCCACGTCCGCGTGCGCGATGTGGCTGGCCGCCCACGGCGCGATGACGACGACGACGACGAGCGCAGCCGAGCTCGCTCCGACGTCGAGGAGGTATCCCAGTTTTGCGAACGCGCTCGCCCGTCGCGAGTCGTTCGCAGCGGAGAACTCCCCGAGGTACCGGATCGCCGCATCCGCCGCGCGAGCGTCGAAGATCGTCGCGACGACCGACGGGACCGCGATCACGAGCGCGGCGGTTCCGAAAAGCGATGGCCCGAGCCAGCGCGCGACAAGCACGCCCTGGATCGCTCCCGCCGCGAGCGCGACGCCCTGCGCTGCCCAGAGACGTCCAACGTTGCGGACGAACCTCGATCCGACCAGCCGGTCCCGGAACGTGGAGGCCCACCCGCTCATCGCGCTTCCTCACAGATCGAGGCGACCGACCGCGCCCAGTGCCCGAGGGAATGGTCCGCGACGATGCGTTCGCGCGACCGCCGCCCGACGCTCACTCGATCCTCAGACGACATCGCGGCGACGGTGGCGACGCGGTCGGCCAGCACGTCGGCGTCCGCAGCCGGTGACAGATCGGGCCGCACGGAGACGAGATCCACCATCGCACGGTTGGCAACGATGACCGGACGGCCCGTCGCCATCGCCTCGAACACGACCTTGTCGCCGCTCCCGTCGATCGTCGTATTGAGGAGTGCGTCGGCGCGCGCAAGGACCTCCGGAACGCAGGCAGGCTCCACGGCAGGGTTCATCACGACGGCGTCCGAGAGACCGCCCGTGTCGATGGCTTGGCGCAGCTCGCGCTCGTTCTCGCGCTCCGCCGCGTTGATCGCGGGACCGACGATGCGGAGCGTGACGTCGACGCCCCGCGCGCGCGCCGCTCCGACGGCGGCGAGCGCCAGGTCGTATCGCTTGGCGTCGGACATCCGTCCGATCGCAACGAGTCGCAAGGTGCCTTCTTCGACGGCAGGCGGAGCGAACGAGAAGCGATCCGTGTCGATCGCCTGTCCGATCACCCGCACCTTGGAAGAGCGGCGGGGATACGAGCCGGGGAGCGACGTGACGATGCGATCCGCGAGCCGCTCGGCCAGCACAAGCCGGCGGGTGTTCGACGGATGCGCGAACCAGAGCATCGTCCGCACGTGTCGAGCCTTCGCGATCGGCGCGGCGAGCGTCAGGTAATCGGGGCACATGTGCGCAAAGACGGCGTAGTGCTCTCCCCGGCGGAGAAGGGGCGAGAGGGTCCGCTCAAACCTCCAGCCGCGCTCGGCGCGTCCCGCACCGCGCTCCTTTCCGAGGGAATGGACGTCGACGTCTCCGGGAAACGACGGAACGCACCGCACCTCGTTCGCGATCACGTCGACGCGGTCAAATTCGGCCGCCAGCGCGGCGATCGACTCCGTCACGAAGCCCAGTGCCGAGTCGTCCGGATCGACGAGCTGCGTCACGAAGACGAGCGAGCTCATCGTGCTGCCCTCTCCGCGAGTCGTGCGATGCCGCGTTCGAAGTCTTCCTCCAGCGCCTGGCCGCGGATCCACACGCCTGCGTCCTCGCCCATCTCCGCGGTCCTGGCGGGTTCCGCCAAGAGGCGAAGCATCGCTTCGGCAAGTGCACCGGGATCTCCAGGCTCGACGAGATCGCCGGTCCAGCCGGGCTGGACGAGCTCGGGAATGCCGCCGACGTTCGTGCCGAGCACGGGACGGTTCCGCGCGTACGCCTCCAACACGATCCGGCCGAGTCCTTCCGAGCGGGAGGGGAGGACGAGGAAGGACGCGTCATCGATCAGCGCGCGGAGCCGGTCGCGCTCAACGTGGCCCACGAAGCGCAGGGAGCGACCGAGCTCGCTCGCCGCGGCCCGCAGCTCCCGCGCGTGCGTTCCGTCCCCCGCGATCACGAGCTCTGCGTCGGGACGCTCCGCGATCACTCGCCGCCAAGCCTGCAGGAGAACGTCGACTCCCTTATACGGCTCCAACACGCCGGCGAAGAGCGCCCGTGGGCGCCCCGAAGCGGGAACGGTGGGCGCCCCGAGGAACGAGGCAAGACCGCCGCTGAACGCGACGAAGCGCTCCACCGGTCCCTCGAAACCTGCGGCGCGCACCAGCCTCTCGGTGTAGTCGCCGATCACGCGCACGACGTCGGCACCGCGCACGGCCCGCGCCGCGACCGCGTCTGCCGGCACGGAGAGCAACCGACGCCACCGCGAGCCGTAGAGCCGCGTCGCCGTTCTCCAGTCGCCGTGCACTTCCACGACGATGGACGGCCGCAAGGATCGCGGGATCAGCGCGCGCCAGACCTCGGCGGCCGCCCCTTCGTACGGGCTCTGGCACACGAGCATCGCCGGGCGCCGGCCCGAGGCGAGCAGTGTGGCGAGCGCCGTCGCGAACGGATAGAAGACGGCGCCGCCGAGCATGGCCGGCCGCAGCGACGGGAACGTGACGACGCGTGTGCGACCGCGCCAGCGCCACGAGGATCGCCCCTCGCCCACCACCGACGCATCGACGTGCCGCGTGATCGACTCGATGCGGCTGCGCCCCGTCGCATCGTCCGACGAAGGGACGCGCGTCTTTCCGCAGAACACGAGCTCGCCGCGATGGCGGACGTCCTCCACGAGGCTCAGCACTTCGTCGGCGGTACGGTCGAAGGTCCACCGCGTTCCCACTGCGAACGCTCCGGCGGAGAGCCGCGGACCGAGCGAGGCGTCGTCGTTCCACGCGCTCAGCGCGCGGGCGAGAGCCCCCGCGTCGGACGACGGAAGAAGCAAACCGCTGACTCCGTCCTCGACCACGTCACCGACACCACCGACGACGGGCGCGACAACCGGCGTTCCGACGGCGAGCGCCTCGAGGACGACGTGGGGAAGTCCCTCGTAGTCGCTCGCAAGAACGAGCGCGTCGGCCGCCGCGAGCACCCGCGCGACGCGTTCGTGCGGAACGTCTCCATGGAACGTGACCCGCTCCCCAACGCCGAGGCCGGCCGCACGCGATTCCAGGCGAGCGCGCTCGGGACCGTCTCCGACGACGTCGAGCTCCCATCCGGGAGACCGAGCGATGGCCTCCAGGACCCGGTCGACCTGCTTGTGCGCGACGAGCCGTCCGACGAACGCCGCGCGAAAGCCGCCACGTTCCACGGCGGCCGCGCGCCGGCCGAGCTCGTCGGTCCGCACGCCGTTCTCGATCACGGCCGTTCCGCTCGGCCCGCCGAGCCAGCGGTCGATCAACGCAGCGAGCTGAACGTTCGGCGCCGTGATCGCCGCCGCGTGACGCAGCGTCGCATCCCGCATCCACGCGAGCAGCCGGAGTGCCGGATGCCGCGGCCGATGCGACTCGAACGCGTCGAAGCCCTCGCGAGTCCACCCCCGTCGCCGCCCTCGCTCCCAGACCGGATCACCGACGACCTTCACGACGACGGGAACGCCCGCGATCCGTCCTCCGATCACGGCCTCGGTATGGAGTCCGGTCGCGTAGATCGCGTCGAACCGCCCCGCATATCGCGCGATCCATCGGGTCACGGCGACGCTCCGTCGGACCGGAGACCAACGCCGCGGGAATCGCGCGACGCGCCCTCGGGCGTCGAGCGTCCTCCCGTCCCAGAGGGTCACCACCCGGACAACGTGGCCGCGCTCGGTCAGCTCGTCGAACAGGTCCTTCGCGTGCGTGGCGGGCCCACCCACGTCCGGCGGAAAGATGCCGGTGACGATCAGCAGGCGGGCGGCTGCCTCAGCGGGCTCGGGCAACGGCGAAGCGAGCGTCGCCCGACCCTCGTCCGGCGGCGCTCGGCGGATACCCAGTTGATTGCCCGGCCTCACGCGGGCACCTACCATCTGCCCACCTCATGCACTACCTGATCACCGGCGGTGCCGGTTTCATCGGCTCCCACCTCGCGGACGTCCTCCTGGAGCGCGGCGATGTCGTGGTCGCGCTCGACGACGTCTCCACGGGGTCCATCGACAACGTGGAACACCTCCTTGACCACCCGCACTTCACGCTCAGGCAGGGGACGGTGCTCGACCACCCCCTGGTAGCCCAGCTGGCAGGAAGGGCCGACGTGGTCGTCCACCTGGCCGCGGCGGTCGGGGTGAAGCTCATCGTGGAGCACCCCCTACGGTCCCTGATCACGAACATCCGGGGAACCGAGATCGTGCTCGACGCGGCCGCGCTCGGAGAGTGCCGCGTCCTCGTCGCCTCCACCTCCGAGGTGTATGGCAAGAACGCAACCGGACCGCTCTCAGAGGGGTCCGACCGGATCCTCGGCTCCCCCTTCGTTGCCCGCTGGTCCTACAGCGAGGCGAAGGCCGTGGACGAGATCCTCGCCCACGCCTACTGGCGGGAGCGCGGCACGGAGGCGATCGTCGTCCGCCTCTTCAACTGCGTCGGGCCGCGTCAGACCGGCGTGTACGGGATGGTGGTCCCCTCCCTCGTCCGCCGAGCGCTCTCTGGGGAGGAAGTCACCGTCTACGGGAACGGCGAACAGCGTCGCTCGTTCTGCCACGTGCTCGACACCGTCTCGGCGATCGTCGCGCTGCTCGACGATCCGGAGAGTCCCGGTGAGCCGTTCAACATCGGAGCCAACAACGAGGTCACGATCAACGAGCTGGCCGAGCTCATCGTGGACCGGACCGGGTCGGCGTCGGCGATCACGCACATCCCGTACGACATCGCGTACGAGGAGGGGTTCGAGGACATGGAGCGCCGCATTCCGGACACGACGAAGCTCGAGGCGCTGACCGGCTGGAAACCGACGCGGTCCCTCGACGACATCCTGGACGACGTGATCGCGTGGGAACGTTCACGGCTCGCCGCGGGAGCGTGAGCCGGAAGGCAACGCGTCGGTTCCGTCGGGCGCTCATCGCGACGGTCGTCGCGGCCATCGGAGCGGTCCCGGCGTGTCGCTCGTCACCGTCGGACCCGGAGTTCGGAAACGGAAGCCTCTCCGTGACGACGGCGGACGGCCCCGTCACGCTTACGGTCCGAGTGGCCTCCACGGCGGAGGCGAAAGCGCAGGGCTTGATGGGTCAGACGCGTCTCGCGGAGAACGCCGGAATGGTGTTCGTTGCAGATCAGCCGACCGACACACCGTTTTGGATGAAGGACACGGAGATCCCTTTGTCCGTTGCCTTCTGGAACTCTCGACACGAGATCGTGGATATGCTCGACATGAGCCCATGCACCTCCGACCCCTGTCCGCTCTATCGCTCGTCGTCGCCGTACGTCGGCGCCGTGGAGGTCAACCGCGGATATTTTGCCGATCACGGAGTCGGGACCGGTGACCGGGTCGAACTCCAGCTCCACCCCTCGGCATGACGAGTGCCTCCTCTGCTCCGCGGA
>JBJMLN010000143.1:0-54262 GCA_045805285.1 Actinomycetota bacterium
CACGGCGTTCCGGTTGATGTCGTCGACCTTTCCCTGGAGGCCGACCGTCGCGAGCTTGTCGTCGCTCGCATAGAAGGTCATCGTCTGCAGCACGTCGACGCCGGAGCGGAGGAACTCCCGATGGAGCTCCGCGAGCGCGTCGGGATGTTGGATCACGACCTCGGGCGTGAACGGGCCGGCCTGGACGTAACCGCGCTTCTCCATCTCCAGGAGATAGCCGCCGTCGCCGAGCACCGGGCCGTCGGCCAGCCGTTCGAGGATCCCTTTCGCCATCGCGCTTTCCCCTCCGTGTCGGTCCGAGGAGTGTAAGCACGCGCGTCATGCCCCCGCTCGGGGCACGTGACCTCAGGTCAGCGGGAGATGGCCTCCGCGAGCGACTCGAAGTTCTCGACGTAGCGCTCGGCATCGGCGTCGCTCATCACGATCGAGGTCGTCCAGCTCTCCCACTTGGAGCCGGGAGACTTGAACACTCCGCGATTGAGCTGCCAGAGCCACGCGAGCTGCGGGATGCGGTCGTCGATGTTCCACAGGTCGCGATACTCCCGGATCGGCGTGGCGCTCCAGTCGATCGAGCCCTTCGCGCCGAGCGTCTTCATCGACGCCCGCAGGCGGTACTTCGCGATCACGTCCTCGCACCTGCGGAGGATCCCGTCGAGGTCGGCGATGCGCGCGTACGCGTCGAGCGTGAGCACCTCCTGGAGGTTCGCCTTCGCGACGGCCATCGTGAGCGGGTTGCCGTTGAACGTTCCGACCTGATCGAGCTCCCCGGAGATCACGAGCTCCATCGCCTCCTCCGTGCCGCCGATCGCTCCGCACGGGATGCCGGCGCCCATCGCCTTCGCGAGCGCGATGAGGTCCGGAACGACGCCGAACGCCTCGACCGCTCCTCCGCGGGCGACCGTGAAGCCGGTCTTGACCTCGTCGTACGCGAGCAGCGCGCCGTTCGCGTGGCAGATGTTCTTCAGCCGCTGGAGATAGCCGTCGTCGGGGAGCACGACCCCGCAGTTCGTCATGACGGGCTCCACGATCATGCCGGCGATCTCGCCCTCGTGCTCGCGGAACGCCTGCTCCAGCGCATCCGCGTCGTTGAAGGGAACGACGAGCAGCGAGTTCTCCGCGCCGGGGATCAGGCCGAGCGTCTCCGGTCTCGCATGCGGGCGCTCGTGCGGCCCGGCGTCCTCCGGCGTCGCGAAGAGACTGAACATCAGCGCGTCGTGGTGGCCGTGATAGGTCCCCTCGACCTTGACGATCAGCGGCCGGCCCGTCGTCGCGCGCATGATGCGGACGGCGTCGAGCGTCGCCTCCGTTCCGGAGTTGCCGAACCGCCACTGCGGGAGGTGGTAGCGCTCCTCCAACGCGTCGGCGACGTCGAGCGCGTCCTTGGTCGGCTGCGCGAAGTGGGTGCCGAGCTCCACCCGCCTCTTGACGGCCTCCACGATCTTCGGGTGCGCGTGGCCCATCACCATGACGCCGTAGCCGTTGTGGTAGTCGACGTACTCGTTCCCGTCGATGTCCCAGACGTGCGAGCCCTTGCCGCGGTCGACGTAGATCGGATGCGGCGGCCACGTCTGCCAGCTGGAGGAGACTCCGCCGGGGAGACGCCGCTTGGCCGTCTCCCGGTAGCGGAGCGTCTCCGCGTGCTTGGCGTCGAGCGCCTTCGTCTCGGAGGCGGTGAGCTCCTCGACGCGCGCGAGGTCGATCTCCGCGGTTTCCCGCTCGGTGATGCTCATGGCACCTCGGACCCTACGACGCGGACGCGAGCATCGACGCGAACTCCGTGAAGTTGTCCACGTAGAGCTGCGCGTCGGCGTCGCTGTGCTGCACGCCGATCGTCCACGTCTCCGTCTTGGCCCACGGCGACTTGAACACCCCGCGGTTCTGCTGCACGAGCCAGGCGAGGTACGACAGTCGCTCGTCCACCTCGAGGTGGTCGCGGTAGTCGCGAACCCGCGTGGGGCTGTAGATCACGGAACCCTTCGCGCCGAACGTCAGGACGTACGCGGGAAGCGCGTACCGATCGATCGCCGCGTTGATGCCGTCGGCCAGGATCGTGTTGAGGTGCTCGAGGTGGTCGTACGCGTCGGGCGTCAGGACCTCCGTGAGCGTGGTGAGCGACGCCGCCATCGTGAGCGGGTTGCCGTTGAACGTTCCCTGGAGGTCCATCTCCCCGGAGATCACGCGCGCCATGAGCTCCTCCGTGGCGCCGATCGCGCCGCACGGGAGACCTCCGCCGATCACCTTCGCGAGACAGACGATGTCGGGAGTGACCCCCCAGCGCTGCACTGCGCCGCCCCAGGCGACCGCGCATCCCGTCTTGACCTCGTCGAATGCGAGGTAGACGCCGTGCCGCTTCGTGATCTCGCGGACACCCTCGAGGTAGCCGGGCTCCGGCGGAATGATGCCGGCGTTCATCATCGCCGGCTCGATGAACATCCCCGCAACGCGGTCTTCGTTCTCGGTGAGCGTGCGCTCCAGAGCGTCGAGGTCGTTATAGGGAACGACGCGCACGAGGTCGGCGAACTGCTGCGGGAGGCCGAGCGTCTGCGGAACGGAGTTCGGATGCTCGCGCGGGCCGATGAGGTCGGCCTCGGGCATCACCGAGACCATGAGGGAGTCGTGGTGGCCGTGATACGTCCCCTCGATCTTGATCAGGAGATCGCGGCCGCTTGCGGCGCGCATCAGGCGGACGGCGTCGAGCGTCGCCTCGGTGCCGGAGTTCCCGAACCGCCAGAGCGGGAGCTTGAAGCGCTCGACGAGGTTCTCCGCGACCGGCACGATCTCGGGCCCGGGCTGGGCGAAGTGCGTGCCCTTCGGAACGCGCTCCTGGACGGCTTTGACGATCTTCGGATGCGCATGGCCGACGACCATGACGCCGTAACCGTTGTGGTAGTCGACGTACTCGTTGCCGTCGAGGTCCCAGATCTTCGAGCCCTTGCCCTCCGTCACGTAAACGACGTGCGGAGGAGCGTCCTGCCAGCTGGAAGCGACGCCGCCGGCGACGTGCTCGTTCGCGACCTCGCGGAACGCGATCGACTTCGGGTGCTTCGGCTCGAGCGCGCGCTCCTCGTCGGCGATGAGCTCGTCGACCTTCGCCATGTCGATGTGTGCGGCTCTGGTGACCGCCATGCGTATCCCTCTTCCCTGCTCTTAGGCCCGCGGGCGGCGGGCGGCGCGTGTCCCGGTCCTGGCGTGGAACCGGGGCTGCAGTTCGTTTGAACCGCGGTTCAGGAATCGTAGGCATAGGATACGCCACCTTTCCCCCGGTGGCTTCCTGTTCCCTGGTCCTAGGCCGATCGGCTTCTCGGAGGCGCGCCGAAGGCCGTTGCTAGAATCGCGTCGTAACCCCGTGGTGGCCGTAGCTCAATTGGTTAGAGCGCCTGGTTGTGGTCCAGGAGGTTGGGGGTTCAAGTCCCCTCGGTCACCCTTCCCGGTGGATCGCTGCAGCTGCGAAGCATCGACGGTGTCGAACGCGCCTTTGTATAGTCCAGCGGGCCTCTAGCTCAATCTGGCAGAGCAACGGACTCTTAATCCGCAGGTTCGGGGTTCGAGTCCCCGGGGGCCCACTCCGCGATTCTCACCCCGTTCATCCCGCTTCACCCGCATTGAGGGCGGCGGCTCTCCGCTTCAGATCGTGATCACGATCTTCCCTCGGGCGTGGCCGCGCTCGAGCTCGCGCAGCGCGTCCGCGGCGTCTGCCAGCGCGTAGGTGCCCCCGACGACCGGAGTGACCCCACGAGACTCCATCAGGTGCGCGATCTCCTTGAGATCTTCGGCGCGCTCCTTCGTGATGACGCGCAGCCGCTGCGCGGTGAACACCGACAGCAGGGGCGCACGAAGCACCTGCCGGAAGAACCCGGCCGTCCACCGCCCACCTCCCTCGCCTCCGACGATCACCAGCGTGCCTTTCCGCGCGAGGGCGCGCCGGAGCACGGAGAGCGATCGACGGCCGGCCGTGTCGACGATGACGTCCCAATGCCGGGACCCGTCGGCGAAGTCGTCTCGCGCGTAGTCGATCACGTCGTCGGCTCCGATCGAACGGACGAGCTCCGCCTTCGACGCGCTGCAGACGCCGGTGACCGTGGCCCCCAACGCCTTCGCGATCTGCACCGTGAGCGTTCCGACTCCACCGCCGGCGCCGATCACCAACACCGTTTGCCCGCGTTGGAGGTCCGCAACATCGCGGAGCGCCTGCAGTGCGGTGAGGCCCGAGATCGGAGCCGCCGCAGCCTGTTCGAACGAGAGCCGGTCCGGCTTGGGGACAAGTTTGTCCGGCGAGGCGACCGCGAGCTCGGCGAAGGAGCCCTCCGCGATCCCCATCACCCCGTCGCCGACAGCGAAACCGGTGACGTTCGCGCCGACGGCCTCGACGGTTCCAGCCGCGTCACGACCTCGGACGCCCTTTCTGAGCTTGCGGAAGCCCGGAGTCAAGCGAACGAAGTACGGCCGGCCGGTCATGAGGTGCCAAACATCCGGGCCGCAGCCTGCCGCCCCCACCCGAAGAAGGACATCGTCCGCTTCGACCTTCGGATCCTCGGTCTCGCGCAGCTCGAGCACGTCGGCCGAGCCGTAGCGACCCTGAACGATGGCTTTCATGTGGACAGTCTCTACGTTTCCGAAGGGGCCGACGTCCAACGTTCGGACCGATGACGTAGGCCGCCGTTCCCCAAGAAGGGCCGACCGGCCGGTGCGCCGGAAGGCGCCTCCGAACCGATACCTCAAGAAATCGTTTGGGAGAGGAACCCCGTGCGCAGACTCCGTTCGCTACTACCGCTCAGCATCGCGCTGTTCGTCACGCTTCCCCTGACGCAGGCCTCGGCGCAGGCTCCGGTCAAGGAGCATTTCGTCGACCAGGGCATCTTCACGCTTCCCGACATCGACTGCGGCAGCTTCTCGCTCCATGAGGACCTCGTGTCGGAGGACGTCACCATGACGACCTTCTTCGACAACGCCGGCAACGCCGTCAAGGTCGCGACGAAGGCGAACCTCGACGCCGTGATCCACAAGTCCGGGACGACCGACACGTTCCGCGACCACTCCGTCTTCACCGAGACGGACGACCTCGTGAACGGAACGACGACGATCTCCGGCCCGAGCTACCACTACAAGGTGCCGGGCAAAGGCGAGGTCTTCGCGGAAGTCGGACATCAGATCTTCGTGACCGACACCGGCGACATCACGTTCCAGTCCGGGAAGGACGACTTCACCCAGCAGGATCTCCAGGGTATCTGCGACGCCTTCGCGTAAGAGGCTCGGCCCTGCGGGCAGGTCGCGTCACACGACGTCGGACTCGACCCGCAGGGCTCGGCCGGTGATGGACGAGAGCCGCAGAACCTCCGCTTTCAGCGCCGTTTTCGGGATCGGATCCGCCTCACCGAACCATTCGACCCGTACGACGTCGCCGTCGAACGCCCACGTTCCGCGAACGACGCCTCCCGCGACGACCACGGGAGCGATCCACCCGCTCTGACGGCTGACGTCTCCGCGACGCCGAGCGGGAACGACGTGTGCATCTCCCGTCCCCGGACCGAGCACGTACTGATCGAACCCGGGGAGGAACCGGACCGCCCTCGTCGGACGTGCTGCCATCAAGCCGTCGAGGTCCTCCGCGAGGATGCGCATCGGCTCTCCGTCCACCTCGATCTCGGCGACGGCGTCACCGAGCTCCTCGAACCACCGCTTCAGCGGGCGCGTTCCGAACCATCCGCCGGCGAGCCACCCGCCGAACGCGCCGACCGTCGCGGGACCGTACGCGCGGAGATAGTTCGCGATCGCGACCGGCGCCGCCTCCTCGGGATCGGGAACGCCGGCCCAACGTGCGCTCGCCTCCTCCGGCAGCATGAACGTCGCGCGGTTGCCGCGACTCGGGCCGTAGCAGAGATCTCCCTGCCACGCGAGCGGCTTGAGGAGCGTCCCCCATCCCGAGGGACAACGCCTCTCCCACATGCTGAAGACCGCGATGGCTGGTCACCGCCGCGACGAGCTCCTCGCGCATCAGCACCCTTCCGCGTAAGGCCTCGCGCACCACCGAGCGAAGCTGCTCGATCTGCGTGGGCGAGACCCCGAAGTACTTCTGCCAACTCGGGCGCTCCCACGACCGCGGACGCGATCAGCGACAGGTAGATGCCCGCGTCCTCCGGCGTCAGCAGATGGAGCGTTCCTCGCATCGCCCACGTCTTGACGAGGCGCCCCTGTGCGAGCGCGTGCGTGACCTCGCCGGCCGTCGACGACGTCCGGCGAACGCACACCGCGAGCTCCGCGGAGGACGCGACCTGCGCCTGCACCGCGCAGAGACGCCGGACGACTCGCGGAACGGAGAGCGTTCCGACCGGCTCGAGGAGCTGACGCTCCATCCTCCACGCGAGCGCTTGCCGCCAGGTGAGTCCCATCGCTCCGGAAACGTAACGGCTCGGCGACCGACCCTACCTCACGACGCGGTAATTCAGATGCGTGACGCCGGGCGCTTCGATCGCGCGGAGCTGCTCGAGGCGGAGGTCTCCGACGTTCTCCAATAGCCGCTCGCCGGCACCGAGGATCACGGGCGCGACGTTGAGCTCGAACTCGTCCACGGCCCCAGCGGCCAGGTACTGCTGGATCACGCTGGCTCCGCCGGCGATCGCGATGTCCCGCTCCCCCGCTGCATCGCGAGCCAGCGCCAAGGCGGCATCGCTCCCCTCCGTCACGAACCGGAACGTCGTGCCGCCCTGCATCGTGAGCGGGTCGCGAGCGTGGTGCGTCAGGACGAACACGGGCGTGTGATAAGGAGGGTCGTCGCCCCACCAGCCTTTCCACGCGGGATCGCCGCCCCACGGCCCCGGACCGCCGCCGAACATGTTCCGGCCCATGACGTAGGCGCCGACGTTCGCCTGCGCCTCCTCCACGACCGGTGTGCTCGCATTGACGACTCCGCCGTCCAGGCCCTGCATCTCCCGCCACGAGGTCAGCTCGATGAGCCAGGTGTGGAGGTTCTCTCCGCCGACGCCGAGCGGGTTCTCCATGCTCTGATCCGGCCCGGCGAGATAGCCGTCGACAGACACGGCCACGTGGAAGCGAACGATGCCCATCGGAGTCTCTCCTTTTTACAGACGCGCGGCGGCCAACCTACAACGCCCTCGACTCGACGATGCCCGGCCGGAACCGCCAGGATGGGAGACATGCGAACCCTCGTGTGGCGGCGGCTCGACGAGCCCGGCATGGAGGCCGCGCACGTGGAGTCGCTCTCCGACGCGTCCGGCGTTCAGGTCGGGAGCACGTACGAGCTCCGCTGGAGACTCCGCGGCGACACGATCGACCTCGAGCTGAACGGCGATCGCCGCTCGAAACTCGAACTCGGAGACGCCGACTTCCTCGACCTGTTCGCGTCGCCGTTCTTCAACTCGCTGCCGGTGATGCGCGACCGCCTGCTCGTCGCGGGACCGCCGCGCGACTACGTGATGGCGTTCGTACAGGTGCCGGAGCTCACCGTCGTGCGGAACGAACAGCGATACCAGCCGAAGGGAGACCGCGTCGTGCGCTACTCCTCCCGAACGTTCGCCGCCGACATCGCGTTCGACGAGGACGGATTCGTCACGAGCTACGAGGGGTTCCTCGAGCGGATCTCCTAAAAGCGGAGGAGGCCCCGCCGTGATGGCGGAGCCTCCCATCGGTCGCGGGCGACCGTTCAGAGCTCCTCCGACATCCGATCGCCGGTCTCGAGCAGCGTCTTCAGATCGCTCAGGACCCAGCTCCAACCTCCGCCACCGCCGATGTCCTCCGCGCTGCCCGACATCACGGCCGCGAGCGTCGGCGCTCCCTCCAGCTCGTGGACGACCGTGAGCTTCGTCGCGCCGTCGCGCTCCTCCAGCTCCCACGTCACGCGGGTAAAGCCCTCCGCGGCCATCGTCGGCTCCATCGCCATCCGGAACGTCTGAACGAGGCGGCTCGGCGGAACGACCTCGAGGACCTCGCCGTCGACGCCGACGTCGGGCGCCGGATGTCCCTGCTCCTCGGACCTCCGCTTCATCTCATCGGAGAGCATCCCGCGGTACGCCGCGCCGGGACGCAGGTCCGGGTCGTACTCTGCGCGGCCGCCGTAGCCGTAGCGAACGGTCCACTCCGGATCCGTGATCGCCTGCCACACGCGCTCCCGAGGAGCCTTGATGTAGACGCGGTAGACCTGCGTGGTCACCGCCGTCGCTGCGTCCGTCGCAGTCGTCATGCTTCCTCCTTCTCGAGTTCCGTCTTGAGATCGGCGAGCGCCGAGGCCCTGCGCTCGGTGTACTTGCCGATCCACCGGTCGTGGATCAGGCGGATCGGAACGGGGTTCAGGAAATGGAGCTTCTTGCGTCCGCTCCTCCTCGTGACGACGAGGCCGGCGTCCTCCAGCACGCGGAGGTGTTTCATCACGCCGAAGCGCGTCATCTCCACGTCGGACTCCAACTCGGTGAGCGTGCGGCCGTCACGCGCGTAGAGCCGGTCGAGGAGGAACCGACGCGTCGGATCGGCGAGCGCTTTGAAAACCAGCTCCTCCTCCAGCGCTTCCTCCGGCCCGTCATGCGTCATGGCTGCGAGGATAGGTGACCGACGGGTCACATGTCAACCCGAGAGCGGTCCGTCGGCCGAAGCGAGCAGGTCCGTTGATGCAGCGCGCGTCTATGATTCGCAGCCGATGGTTGCCCGCTTCCGTACAGATCTTCAGACCACGCTGCCCCGATGACGTTTCCGTACCGCTCGCTCGGCGTTCCCAACGAGACGCCGCAGGACACGCGCGCCGCGCTGATCCCGAGCTCCGTCACGAAGCTCAAGGAAGCGGGCCTCGACGTCGTCGTGGAGTCGGGAGCTGGGACGCACGCGGGTTTCGACGACGAGGACTACCGGAAAGCCGGCGCGACCGTGGGCTCCCGCGCCGACGTGCTCGACGCCGACGTCCTCCTCGCCGTCCGTCCGACGTCCCCGGAGTGGGACCCCCTGGACGACCTCCGCCCCGGCCACGCGATCGTCGGACTCCTCGATCCCTTGTCCCACCCGGAACGAGTACGCAAGGCCGCGGAGCGCAAAGTGGACGCCTTCGCGCTCGACCTGCTCCCCCGAACCTCCCGTGCCCAGAGCATGGATGCCCTCTCCTCCAGCGCCACCCTCGTCGGCTACAAGGCGGTCCTCCTCGCCGCCGAACGCCTCCCGAAGATGTTCCCGCTGCTCACGACCGCGGCCGGAACGCTCCCGGCCGCACAGGTGTTCGTGATCGGCGCGGCCGTCGCGGGCCTCACCGCGATCGCGACGGCCCGACGGCTCGGCGCGATCGTCCAGGCGTACGACGTGCGGCCCGCAGCCATGGAGGAGATCAAGAGCGTCGGAGCACGACCGCTCTCCATGCCGGCGACGGAAGAGGATGCGCAGGACTCGAGCGGCTACGCGAAGCAGCTCGGCGAGGAGTTCACCCGCCGGCAGCAGGCGTTCCTCGCCGACGTCGTCTCCGGCGCCGACGTCGTCGTGACGACCGCGCTGATCCCGGGCGCGCCGTCGCCGCTCCTCGTGACCGCCGAGGCGGTCGGACGGATGAACACCGGGACCGTGATCGTCGATTGCGCCGCCGAGCGAGGCGGCAACTGCGAGCTCACGCGCGCCGACGAGGTCGTGGAGACGCCGAACGGCGTGACGATCCTCGGTCCCACCGCCCTTCCCGCGACGCTTCCGCGCGACGCGACCCAGATGTACTCCAAGAACGTGACCGCGTACCTCCTCCATCTGATGGAGAACGATCCGGGCGAGGGAGAGCCCGAGGACGACATCGTGAAGGCGACGCTCGTCCTGCGCGGCGGGGAGATCGTGAACGAGCGCGTCCTCGAACGGATGCCGGAGGCCGTTCGACCGGTGGAACCGCTGGCCGAAGCCTCGCGACCGGCGCAGAGCGGCGCGGACACCGGAGGAGGAAGCGTCGATGCATAGCGAGCTGATCCTCGAGCTCTATGTGTTCGTGCTGGCGTCGTTCCTCGGCTTCCAGGTGATCACGAAGGTTCCGGGACTCCTGCACACCCCGCTGATGTCGCTCACGAACGCGATCTCCGCGATCTCGCTCGTCGGATCGCTGATCCTCGCGGGCTCCGGTCAGGGGAAGCTCGCGACGATCCTCGGTGCGATCGCCGTCTTCGCGTCCACGACGAACGCGGTCAGCGGATTCCTGATCACCGACCGGATGCTGAAGATGTTCCGCAGGCGGGAACCCGCCAAGCCGGCCGCCTCGGAGGAGCGATCGTGAGCGAGAACCTCGTCTCGCTCTCCTATCTGGTCTCGGGCGTGTGCTTCATCTTCGCGCTGAAGTGGCTCTCCCATCCGTCGACCGCCCGCCGGGGTGTGCAGATCGGCGAGGCGGGCATGGTCCTCGCCGTCATCACGACGCTCCTGAAGACCGAGATCGTCAACTACGAGTGGATCCTCGTCGCGGGGATCCTCGGCATCGCGCTCGGCGTTCCGCTCGGTCGGATCCGGATGACCGCCGTTCCGCAGCGGACCGCGCTCTCCCACGCGTTCGGCGCGCTCGCGGCCGGCCTCGTCGGCACCGCGGAGTACTACCTCGGGGAGCCGCATCTCAGCCACTTCGAGGCCGGAGCGATCGGGGTGGAGGTCCTCCTCGGTTTCCTCACGGTGACCGGCAGCTTGATCGCGGCCGGAAAGCTCCAGGGGATCTTTCGAGACAAGCCCTTCGTCTATCCCGGACAGAACATCGTCAACATCGCCATGCTCGTGATCGGCATCGGACTGATCGCGGCGCTCGTCGCCGACCCGTCGAGGACGTACCTGTTCCCGATCCTGATCGTTGTCTCGCTGATCGTCGGGTTCATGCTGGTGATCCGGATCGGTGGCGCCGACATGCCGACGGTGATCTCGCTGTTGAACTCCTACGCCGGCCTGTCGGCCGCGGCGATGGGCTTCGTCCTCCACAACGAGCTCCTGATCATCGCCGGAGCGCTCGACGGCTCGTCCGGACTGATCCTCTCCCTGATCATGTCGAAGGCGATGAACCGCTCGTTCCGCAACGTCATCTTCGGCGGCTTCGGCGTCGAGCAGACGGCGCCCACCGGCGAGGTGGAGACGCGACCTGTCCGAAGCGTCGACGTGGAGGAGACCGCGATGCTCCTCGACGCCGCGCAGCGCGTGATCATCGTTCCGGGCTACGGCATGGCAGCGGCGCAGGCACAGCACAAGGTCCGGGAGCTCTACGACGCGCTCAACCGGCGCGGCGTGGAGGTGCTCTTCGCGATCCATCCGGTCGCGGGACGGATGCCGGGCCACATGAACGTCCTGCTCGCCGAGGCGGACGTGCCCTACGACGCCCTCCGCGACCTCGACGAGATCAACGAGGAGTTCGCGCAGACCGACGTCGCGCTCGTCGTCGGCGCGAACGACGTGGTGAACCCCGCGGCGCGGAACGATCCGAACAGTCCGATCCACGGGATGCCGATCCTCGCCGTTGACCAGTCGCGCTCGATCATCGTCGTGAAGCGCTCGATGCGCTCCGGGTTCGCCGGCATCGAGAACGAGCTGTTCTACCTCGACAAGACGCAGATGCTGTTCGGCGACGCGAAGCAGGTCATCGGCGGCGTCGTCGACGAGCTCCAGCGGCTCCCCGCCCGCGCCGCCGCGGGCGCCTAGCTTTCGCGGCCCTCGCTTCGGAAACGGCTCACGTAGAGCCAGTTCGGTACGTACCCGTGGCGCTCATAGAGGCGGCGCGCTCCCTCGTTGCCGGGCAGCAGCCCGATGACGACGTCCTCGATCCCGAGACGCTCGAACTCGGCGTGGACCTCATCCATCAGCCGGGAGCCGATGCCCTGGCCCCGATACTCCGGCAGGACGGAGATCGACTCGAGCTCACCGATGCGTCTCCCCGTCGCCCAGGTGTCGGCGATCCACGTCTCCTCCACCGGCGTGACGTGGCCGAGGGCGTATCCGACGAGTCGCTCGCGGTCCGACGCGAGGAACACGAACGTGTCCGGCCGGCGGAAGAGCTCCTCGTAGATCGGGCGATGCTCCCGCCACGTCTCCTCGTCGGAGACGTACGGCCCGAGCTCCGGCATCGCCGCCTGGTGCTGATGGTGGACGGCCACCCAGAGCGGCTCGAGGCGTGCGATGTCCTCAGCGCTCCCCCGCGTGATCTCCACGCCGGTCACACCGGGAACCGTCGCGATCTGCGGCCGCCTAGAGATCGCAGCCGTTCGTCACGACGTTGATCATGTCGCCGGCGTCGATGTCACACGTGTCGGTTCCCGGGTCCGGGTTCAGCGTGTCGTTGCCGGAGACGTGGTCACGCGACTTCAGATAGTCGTTCCCGTTCTCCGGCGCATCGTCCCCGGTGCCCGTATCGTCGGAACCGATGAGATCGGCGCCCTGGCCGCCGTACATCTTGTCGTTCTGGTCGCCGCCGTCGAGGTGATCGTCGTCCTGCTGGCCCTTGAGGACGTCGGAGCCGTCCTCACCGTCGAGCGAGTCGTCGTCGCCGGTGCCGCCGCGGATCACGTCGTTCCCCTCCCCGCCGGTGAGGTCGTCCGCCCCGGCCTTTCCGCAGATCACGTCGTCTCTCGTCGTTCCGGCCAGGATGTCGTCGGCGGCCGTGCCGGTGATCGTGCATTCGACCCGGGCTCCGGCGGTACTGACGAAGCTGCCGGCGATCGCCGGTCCGACGAGCATCGTCCCAACCGATGTCAGCACGACCAGAAGCTTGCGCCCCATTGCTCTCTCCCTCCGATGGATGGCTAAGCGGAACTCCCCGCGGTGAACATAGTCGCCGGCCCCCGCCGCCGATGGAGGGCCGCGATTCGACGGGGCCGAGAACCGTCCTTTAGCATCCCGACCCGATGGAGACCACGCCTCGGATCGGGCTCCGTGAGGTCGCGAAACGACTCCTCCTCGGCCATGCGATCCCGACGTTCAAGGCGGAGCACCAGCTCCTGCCGAAGTTCCTGGCGCTTCCGGTGTTCTCCTCCGACGCGCTCTCCTCCGTCGCCTACGCGACCGAGGAGATGATGCTCGTCCTCGCGCTCGCCGGCGCGGGAGCGCTGAGCGCCAAGATCCCGCTCTCAATCGGGATCGCGCTGCTCCTCGCGATCGTCGTGACCTCGTACCGCCAGACGGTCAGGGCGTATCCACAGGGTGGCGGCTCCTACATCGTGGCGAAGGAGAACCTGGGAACGCTCTCCGGGCTCGTCGCGGCGGCGGCGATCCTGAGCGACTACGTCCTCACCGTCGCCGTCAGCGTCACGGC
Source organism: Actinomycetota bacterium (assembly GCA_045805285.1). Taxonomy (GTDB): domain Bacteria; phylum Actinomycetota; class UBA4738; order UBA4738; family JBJMLN01; genus JBJMLN01. Next base: position 13,232 of record JBJMLN010000143.1, read on the forward strand.
GGGGACCATCGCCGTGACGTCTGCCGCGCCGACGCCTCGCGGAACACAAGGTCGTGATCGGGATCTTCTTCGTCGCCCTGATCACCGTCGCGAACCTCCGTGGAACGAAGGAGAGCGGCAAGCTCTTCGCGATCCCGACCTACGGGTTCGTCGCGTTGGTCGCGCTCACTCTGCTTGTGGGCCTGATCCGGTGCATCGGCACGTGCCCGACCGCCGACACCGCGAACCTGCCCCTCGAGCCGGCCCTCGGCCTGACGATCTTCCTGATCCTGCGCGCGTTCGCCTCCGGAGCGACGGCGCTGACCGGCGTGGAGGCGATCGCCGACGGCGTCCCGGCGTTTCGGCGACCGCAGGCGAAGAACGCGTCGCAAACGCTGCTGATCATGGCCGCGTTCGGCATCACGATGTTCCTCGGGATCACGTTGATGGCGCACGTGCTCCACGTGCGGGTGGACCCGAACATCGAGCAGTCGCGGTCGGTGCTCGCGCAGATCGGAGAGACCGTCTTCGGTCGAACAGCGCTCTTCTACATCCTGCAAGTCTTCACGGCGGGCGTGCTCATCCTTGCCGCGAACACGTCGTTCCAAGACTTTCCGCGGTTGTCCTCGATCCTCGCTCGAGACCGGTTCATGCCGTCGCAGTTCCGCAACCGTGGCGATCGTCTGGTCTTCTCCAACGGCGTGGTCGTCCTCGCGCTCCTCGCGGCACTGCTGATCTACGTCTTCCACGGCGAGCTGACGCGGCTGATCCAGCTCTACGTCGTCGGCGTGTTCACGGCGTTCACCCTGTCCCAGACCGGCATGGTGCTTCGCTGGCGCCGGCTCAAGAGCCCGGGATGGAAGAGGAACGCCGCGATCAACGGCGTCGGGGCCGCCGCGACCGGCATCGTCCTGGTGATCGTGGTCGCAACGAAGTTCACCCACGGCGCGTGGATCGTGATGGTCGCGATCCCGATCCAGGTCGCAATCTTCTTCGCGGTCCGGCGGCACTACGACCGGGTTGCGCGGCTCCTGCGACGCAACGAGGTCTCCGCCGCGGCGGTGCGCCGGAACCGGTTCCTCATCCTCGTGCGCGACTTCGGGCCGGAAACCGTGGACGCGGTCGCGCATCTCCGCGCGCTCCGTCCCGAGCGCGTGATCCCGCTCTACGTCGGGCCGGACACCGCCTTCACCGAGACCGCCGCGCAGTGGGAGGAAGGCGCGCCGCGCTTCGGCTCGCTGGAGCCGCTCCCGGGCCTCGAGCACGGACTCTCCAAAGCGCTGCGGCGCTTCCTCCGGACGATCGACCTCGGCGCGGAGGAGTTCCTCACCGTCGTGTTCCCCGAGGTCGTCGCGGGTTCGTCGTGGTGGCAGCTCCTCCACCAGCGCCGAGCGCTCTGGCTCAAGGCGTCGCTGCTGTTCCGCTCGAACGTCGTCGTGATGGACGTGCCGCTCGTCCCCGCGGAGCTCGAGACGGATCGGCGGATGGAGCACCCTCTCGAGCCGGGAGCGAACAGCGTGCTGATCCCCGTCTCGGGCGTGCACGATGCCACGGCGCGCGCGGTCTCGTACGCGCAGTCGCTTCGGCCGGCCGAGCTCGAGGCCATGTTCTTCGTCACCGACCCCGCGGAGTCCGACGACGTGATCCGCGACTGGACCGGCAAGCGGATGACGGTGGCGCTCGCGCTCGTCGACGCGCCGTTCCGCGACATCGGGCCGCCGTTGCTCGCGGAGGTTCGGCGGCGCACGGCGGAGCCGGGCCGCATCGTCACAGTCGTGTTGCCCGAGTTCGTCGTGAGCCGCTGGTGGGAGCATGTCCTGCACAACCAGACGGGCCTCTATATCAAGCGCCTGCTCCTCCTCGAGCCAGGCGTGGTCGTCGCGAGCGTTCCGTACCATCTCGACGACGTGGACGACCCCGAGCCTGTCGACGCGAGCGCGTGAGCGACGAGACGGCGAGACGGCTGAGCGATCTTCTGCACACTGCGGGGGAGACGCATCACCGGGTCTTCGCGATCGTCGACGGAGCCGACGACGATTGGGCGACCTGGTACGCCGACTGGCTCGTGAACCTCTCGGCGCTCCCCGAGCTCCTCGGAGGGAAACCCGTCCGGAGCGAGCTCACGTACCAGCTCGTGGCGCTGACGAAGGAGTACGCCGACGCGAGGCGGGACGAGCCGTGGGAGGAGTACTACGCCACGCGACTCCTCGAACGGCTCGGAAAACGCGGTTCTTCCGGCTAAGGCTCGTACCTCGCCACACCGATCCGCGAACCCGTCTGACCCGCGACCACGATCCTGCCGTTCGGCATCAAGGCGACGCCGTCCGCGAAGCCGTAGTTCGGGAACCTGGTGTGGACCACGCCGTCGTTGCCGAACGCGGAGTCCGGGGAGCCGTTGCGCCGGTAGCCCGCGACGGTGAAGTCCTGGAACGCGCTCCCGGCGAGGAAGGCGCGTCCATCCTTCGCAACGGTCAGGTCGTACGCCGCGCCGTCGACCGGCGGACCGGACGCAGCGCCGACGGTTCCGAACGACCGATCGGGCTGGCCCGACGGCAGATATCGGCGGAGCTCGAACGCTCCTCCGGACTGCCCCGCGGCCAGGATGTCTCCGTCGGCCAGGAGCGAGACCGCCGCGGCTGAGCCTCGCGCGGGGCCGCGCGCCACGACCGTCCCGTCCTCGCCGAACTGCGGGTCGAGGGTTCCGCTGCGCCGGAAACGAGCGAGTGCGAATCGATGCTCCCCCGTTCCCGCGACGACGATGCGACCGTTCGTCGTCAGTGACAGATCGCGCGCGATCTCCTCTCCCGAGCCGAGGTTGGCCATCGCCCAGCCGCGGTGGCCGAAGCGAGGGTCGAGTCGCCCGCGGGCGGTGAACCGCGCGAGAACCCACCGCTCGTCGCCGGCCGTGCCGGCCGCGACCACGCGGCCGCCGGGATCCACGACGACGCCCTCCGCGGACGTCTGCGTTCTCCGGTACCTGGCGGTGACGATCCCGTCGTCGCCGAACGCCCGATCGAGGGAGCCGTCCGTGCGATAACGCGCCACGGCCATGGACCCCTCCGACAGCCCCGCCGCGACGATGCGTCCGCGATGGTCGAGTGCAAGATCGGTGACGACCGCCGGACCGGTCGCAAGATTCGTGGTGACGACACCGCCGTGCCCGAAGCTCGGATCGAGCGACCCGTCGCGGAGGAGGCGCACGATCGCGAAGCCCCTCCCGTAGGCCCACCCGCCGATCAGGATCCGGCCGTTCGGCTGAACCACCACCGCGTTCGCCTGGCTCCCTCCACGGGCGAGGGAGAGCGTGACCTTTCCGCCGACGCCGAACGACGGATCGAGGTCGCCGGAAGCCGCGAGCGCCGGACTCGCGGCCAGAACGAAGAGCACGACCGCCACAAGCGTTCCGGCGCGGCGCAAGCTGCGGCTGCGGGGATTCAGCGATGACACTTAGTCGAGCCCTGGTCGAGCAGCGATCCGTTCTCTCCGATGAACTTCCATCCGTAGGAGTGCGTGTCAAGCGCGAGACGGAGGACCCCGAAGCGATCCTGGACACGAACCTGCGATCCGTTGACCGGTGGACCGAACGGATAGTGGGAGATGCCGCCCGTTCCGACGACGAACTCCCGGATGCCGCGACCGGAGAAGCGTCCGTCCGGGCCGAGCTTCGCGAACCGCTCGTAGTCGTGGTCGTGTCCGTTCAGGACCACGTCGGCTCCGGCGTGGGCGAGCACCGTCCAGAACGGCGCGACATCGGCGTCGGATCCGTGCGGCCCGCTCGACCACCGCGGTTGGTGCCAGTACGCGAGCTGGCAGCGACTTCGGCTCTGCGCGAGGTCTCGCGAGAGCCAACTCGCCTCGCGACCGCAGTCGACGAGACCACAGTTGGCGTTGAGCGCGTCGAAGTGCCACGCGCCCAGGTCGAAGCTGTAGTAGCCGAGGGGCGGATGCGCGCGCTTTCCGAAGTAGCGGAAGTAGCCAGTCGCTCCCTGCGTCTCGTACTCGTGGTTTCCCGGCGCCGGATAGGTGATGCGCTTGAACGTTCCCCAGGTCGGGTCGTAGGAGCTCCTGAAGTCGGCGAGCGCCCCGCGCTCGTACTGGAGATCCCCGAGTGCGAGGACTGCGTCCACGTGAAGATGCCGGATCTCCGCCGCGGTACGACGCTGGCCGTCGCAGGGCGCTCCCTGACAGGAGATGTCTCCGGCCGCGGCGACGAGGACGGGTTTCCGCGGCGCGGCCGTCGTCCGGCTCTTCAGGACCGTCGAGGCCGGGCTAGCGGATCGCGTGGGGTGCGCCGTCGCCGAGGCTCCATCCTGCACCGGCGCGCAGGCGCCCGCGAGCACGGCGACGAGCAGTAGAAGGACGAGCCATCGGGTGGGGAGTCGTGCGTGCACGCTCGCGGAAGGGTACCGCTCGGCCCACGAATCGAGCCGATGGTCCCTGGCTGCGGCCGGATGCAGCGGGTATAAAGTCCGACAGGCTGGCGCGAAGCCGGCACGGCAACCCCGCCTTCCCCGACCCGCGAGCGAGGACATGGAGATCCGACTCAACCCGTTCCGCTTGGCGCTGCTGTCGCTGGTGGTCCTGACCGCCCTCTCGGTGGTGGGCAGCGCCGCGGCATCCGTTCGAGGAGAGCTCGCCGACGGAACGCTCGACCCGACCTTCGGATCGGGCGGGACGATGGCGCCTCCCCTGAGCGAGGCGCGCGCGGTCGCGATCCAGCCGAACGGACGCATCGTCGTGGCCGGAGCGACATCGCAGAACCGTTTCGGCATCGCGCGATATCTCCCCGACGGCTCCGTCGACACGAGCTTCGGCGGTGGCGACGGTGAGGCGGTCGTGTGGTTCAAAGTCCCGCCGAACGGCTGCACCGGAGGCTTCAACGACGTCGTCCTCCAGCCCGATGCGCGCATCGTCGCGACCGGCGTCGCGTGTGGAGAGGTCGGCGTCGCCCGGTTCCTACCCGACGCAACGCCCGACTCGTCGTTCGGCCAGAACGGAACGGTCCGCACGGCGGTCTCGAAGAGCGGCGGGCGTGCGGAGGCGAACGCAGTCACGCTCCAGTCCGACGGCAGGATCGTCGTCGCGGGAGCGCAGCCCGGGCCGGTGAGCAATCCTGCGTTGATCCGGTACAACGTCGACGGAACGCTCGACACGACGTTCCACGGCGACGGAACGCTCGTCTCGAACGTTCCGGGAAGCGCGTATGCCACCGACGTCAAGGTGGACGCCCTCGGACGGATCTGGATCGCCGGCATCGAACAGATCGGCGCGGGCGAGCCCGCGCCGATGGTCGCGCGCTACCTGCCGCGCGGGCGACTCGATCCTTCGTTCGGAAACACAGGCGTGGTGCAGGTGCCCGGAACAACGCTCGGGGTGCGCGCGACACTCGCGCTCGACTCCGCGGGAGGTGCCGTGGTCGCCTCGACGTTCGCCAAGGGATATCAGCTCGCGCGAGTCGACGACGGTGGAGCGCTCGACGCGACGTTCAACGACGACGGCATCGTGCGCGGAAACCTGTCTCCGGGCTGCTGCGACCGCCCACTCGATGTGGCGCTCCAGAACGACGGCCGGATCGTCGTCATGACGTCCTCCACGAGCGGGGACGGAACCCAGAACCTCCTTGGGCTCGCTCGCTACTCCGCTGCGGGCCGCCTCGATCCGTCGTTCGGGGTCCACGGAAAGGTGCGCACGAGCTTCGCCGACCCGGAGGCGCAGATCTTCGCGGGAGGCCTCGATCTCGCCCCGAACGGCGACTTCGTGGCTGCCGGAGAGAGCCTCGAGCGCGGCCGGCGCGTTGCCCTGATGGCGAGGTACGTCTCCCGCAGCTGAGTCCCTCTACCATCTGCGTCGCCGCGGCGAGAGTGGCGGAATCGGCAGACGCGCCGGACTTAGGATCCGGTGCCCGGAAGGGCGTGGGAGTTCGAATCTCCCCTCTCGCACGATTCATGACCTGGTCGTTTACCGAAGTAGGCGGCGAACGCAACGAGCGCCGACGATCGGATGACCACAGTTGGCCACAGTCGTGTCAGGGGTCTGGTTCTGAAAGCGCTCAGTGTCCGAGGACGGGCCACCGCGGAGGAGCTCGCCGAGGATTCCGGGGTCGGACGACCGTGGCTTCAATGCGGCGTTTGAGGTCAGTGACGCTGCGGCCCTCAGGAGAGATCACAACGCCGGTGCGTGCACTCCCCAGGAAGGAAAGTTGACCCCAGCCGGCATGCCATCGACGACGACATCAACATCGCTACCATCCGCATGCATCTCACACAGTTGGTCGATGTTCGCGATGACATCATGGCAGCCGGCCAGCAGGGCTTGGCCTTCCGGCGACCAAACCGCGTTGAAGAACCGCATCCGAGCGTTGGAGTGCCTGATCACGTGGTGCCCGGTGCCGTCGGGGTGAACAGCCACCACGGCTCCACGGGGATCTTCGGGGACGATGTTGAAAGAGATCCATCGACCGTTGGGCGACCAGCCGGGGTGCTCGACATCAGACGGCGCAACGACTCGGCGGACGTGTGTTCCGCCGACGTGCATGACATCGATCGCTTCCCGCTGGAGCGTCGGGTCATCGGCGGGTTTCGTGATCCGCCCGAAGGCGATCCGGGAGCCATCGGGCGAGAACACCGGCTCGACATCGAATCCTCCGTGCGTCAACTGCGTCGCATGGGAACCGTTCGATCGCATGACCCAGATGTCGGTGTGGAAATGCGCCGCGTCGGGCGACATCGCCGAGGCATCGAACGTGATCCAGCGTCCGTCTGGGGACCACTCCGGTTCCTCCTCGATAACGTTCGATGACGTCAGTTGCCTGACGTCGCCGCCGTTCGGCCCCATCGTCGCGATGTGCTCGCCCGTGGCGTCTCCGAAGTCGAAGGCGATGCGCTTCCCGTTCGGCTTCCAGGAAGAGTCGTAGCTGGGCACCCTGGTGAGACGCTGCTGATCGGTGCCGTCGGGGTTCGCGGCCCAGAGTGTGAAGTCGCCGAGCGAAGGATCGAACTTTCCGAAGCTGATTCGACCGTTCGGCGGTTCCGCCGACGCCGCGGCAAAGCTGCCGTTCGCGAAGACTGCGAGGAGGAGGAGCAGCAACGTCGCCGATCTTGCCGGTCGTTGACCGTGCATAAGCGTCTCCTCCGAGTGCCGGACATGAGGCCGGCGCGGAGCAATCATGCCGCAGGGACGCTATTCGGAGGCTGCCTCCGGGGTCAAGTATCACCGACGATCGGGCCACCCGGCGTGTCGGGGCGGCCGCCGTGGCTTGCCGAATCGCGGGAAGGCATCCGACAATCCTCCCGTGGCGGGCGCGCAGAAACGGAGCCTCGAGTCGCCGGACGAGCACGTCCGGTTCGAGGGCGTCACGGCTGACGTCGTAGGGATCGGCGACGCATCGATCTCTCGGTTGGAGTTCCTGCCGGGCACGCACTGCGCTCTGGGAGGCCGGCGCCTCGCCGGCGACGTGCGTGCGAGGGAAAGCTGCCAGGCGCATCACACCGGACTCGCGGTCGAAGGGAGTCTCCACATCGAGATGGACGACGGCTCGACGCTCGACGTGGGTCCTAACGACGTCTACGACGTCCCACCCGGTCACGACGGATGGGCGACCGGGGAGGGATCGTTCCGCGCGGTGACGTGGAGCGGGGTCCGCACGTGGCTCCCAGAGCGCGAGACCGGCGAGCGCGTGCTCGCGACGCTCCTTCACCGATATCGTCTCGTCCACGGAGCGCGCGGCGAAGCTCGGCGACACCGCGTGGCGGGAGCTGCTCGGCAGGCACAACCGACACGTGCGTGACACGCTCGACCGCTACCGTGGTCGGGAGGTGAATAGGACCGGAGACGGCTTCCTCGCGGTGTTCGACAGCGCCGGCCGTGCGATCCACGCCGCCGGGTCGATCCGGGAGCGCTCCGGCGCGATCGAGCTCCCGGTCCGGGCGGGCATCCACACCGGCGAGGTTGAGGTCGTCGGCGACGACGTCCGCGGCATCGCGGTGCACGAAGCCGCGCGCATCGCGGCTGCGGCGGGAGCGAACGAGATCTTCGTCTCGGGAACGACGTTCGCGCTTGCCGCTACGGGCGACATCGCGTTCGAGAACCGCGGGGAATTCGACCTCAAGGGCCTGGACGGAGCGCGAACGCTCTACGCCGTCGCGTAGACGCTCGTTACGGCGCCCAGCCGGTCTCGGCAGCCCATCGCTCCGCGGCGAGGTAGATCAGGTCGCACGCGGGATCCTTCGCGTCGGCGTAGCTTCCCGTATCCGGAGCCAGCGCCGCGAGACCGCGCTTCACCTCCGCGTACGCAGAGGCAGCGTCGGGATGCGTTCGCAGGTAGTCGCGGAACAAGAGCGCGTACCGCTGGTTCGCACGTCCATCCATCCGCACGTGGAGGTTGATCTTCCGCGTCCCGTCCGGCGGAGCGAACAGCGCCTTGCGCCATTGAGCGACGTCCTCGGGAAAACCGGGAACGTGGTGATCCCGGACGATGCGCGACACCCGTTGCCAGCCCGAGCGTTCCAGGGCAGATCCGGCTTCTTCGAGCGCCGTCTCGTCGGCCACCGTGACCTGCACGTCGATCACGTCCTTGGCGGGGAGACCAGGAACGGAGGTCGACCCGATGTGGTCGACGCGGACGGCGAGGTCGCCGACCACGGAACGGAGGTGGTCCTCGATGCCGGCATACTCCGACGCCCACCGCGGATCGGGCTCCGAGATCGTGACGGTCAAGGCCGGCGCGACGGCGCCGCGGCGCCGGCCTCCTCGATCCGGCGCTGCAGGAGTCGCCGCTCCCCCTCGTCGTGGGCGAGCTCCAGAGCTCGAGCGAACTCCTCGGAGGCTTCGCTCGTGCGCCCGACACGCAGCAGCAGCTCTCCCCTGGTCGCGTGGAAGTAGCGGTAATCGCGCAGCTCCAGCCGGTCGACGATCGCGAGGCCCGCCTGCGGACCGTCGGCCTCAGCGATCGCAATCGCACGGTTGAGCTCCACGACGGGAGAGTCGGTCAACCGCGAGAGCTCCCCGTACAACGCCGCGATCTGCGGCCAATCGCGCGGCTCCGCCGCGTGGAGCGACGCGATCGCGGCCTGCACGACGTACGGTCCGCGCCCGAGGAGCGCGATCGCCCGGTCGAGCGTCGCACGGCCCTCGGCGATCTCCGCGCGGTCCAACAACGACGGATCCTGCTCCGCGAGCAGGACGAGCTCGCCGTTGCGGAAGCGAGCGTCACGGCGGGCGTCGAGGAGCAGCACCAACGCGAGCAGCCCGTGGACCTCCGGCTCGTCCGGCATCAGCTCCGCAAGCGCGCGGCCGAGGCGGATCGCCTCAGCGGCCAGATCTCCACGGCCTCCGTAGCCCTCGTTGAAGATCAGATACACGGTCGCGAGGACGGCGACGAGGCGATCCGGCAACAGGTGATCCGGCGGGACGCGGAACGGGATCCCGGCCGCCTTGATCTTCCGCTTCGCGCGGACGAGCCGCTGCGCCATCGTCGCCTCCGGAACGAGGAACGCTCGCGCGATCTCCTCGGTCGACAACCCGCCGAGCGTCCGCAGTGTCAGGGCGACCTGCGCGTCGACGGAGAGCGCGGGATGGCAGCACGTGAAGATGAGCTCCAGGCGCTCGTCCGGGAACGTCGTCGCATTCATCGTCTTTTCGTCGCCTTCCGGAAGAGTGAGCAGCGGAAGCTTCGACGCGAGCGTCTTGTCGCGCCGGATCCGATTGATCGCCCGGTTCCGCGCGGTCGTGATGAGCCACGCTGCGGGATTCGCCGGCACACCGTCGCGCTGCCACCGTTCCGCCGCGATCGCGAAGGCCTCCTGCGCGGCTTCCTCGGCGACGTCGAAGTCGCCGAGGAAGCCGATCAGTGCCGCGAGGACGCGCCCCCACTGTTCGCGGAACGTGTCTTCGAGGGCTCCTACCACTGCACGGTCGGACGGACCTCGATCGCGCCGCCCATGCGCGCGGCAGGGATGCGCGACGCGAGCTCGATCGCGGCGTCGAGGTCGTCGGCCTCGAAGATCAGGTAGCCGCCGATCGCCTCCTTCACCTCCACGAATGGTCCGTCGGTCGTGAGCGTCTTTCCGTCCTGCACCCGGACCGTCGTCGCGGTCGTCGGGTCGTCGAGGCCGACGCCGGGCGTCACTCCGGGCGTCTGGTTGAGCGCCTGGTAGTCCGCGTAGACCTGCTTCTGCTCGTCCTCGGAGAGCTTCCCCCACGCGTCGGGGTCGTTCGGCGTGGGCGTCGAGCCCTGGTGGATCAGCAGCATGTACTGCATCGTTCCCTCCCTTTCGTCGGAGTCACCCGCTAGACAAACGGGGACACCGGAAATCGACAGGCTTGGCGGAGAATCTGGCGGAAAGCCTCTCCGCGCGCGTTCAGAGGGCGTTCCCGCGTCTGCGCCGGCCGGCGTCGCGGAGGACCACGGTGGAGGCGTTCCTCCCGGGAACACCCATCACGCCGCCTCCGGGATGCGTTCCGCCGCCGCAGAGGTAGAGGTTCCGGATCGGCGTCCGGTAGTCCCCGTAGCCGGAGATCGGCCGGAACGAGAACAGCTGATCGGGCGTGAGCTCCCCCTGCATGATGTTGCCTCCGAGGAGCCCGAAGCGGTCCTCGATGTCCTTGGGCGTCAGGATCTCGATGTGCTCGACGGCGTCCGGGAGGAACGGCGCGTACTCCGCCAGCGCTCCGAGCACTTTGTCACCCCAGGCCGTTCCCGTCTCGTCGGTGTTCGGCGCATCGAACGGTAGGTACTGCGTGAACGCGAGCATCAGATGCTTCCCGGGCGGCGCGAGTCCCTCGGGTTGATGCGCTGTCGGGAACATCACCTCCACGTACGGGTGCTCCGAGGGCTTGCCGTACTTCGCGTCGTCGAACGCGCGCTCGAGGTACTCGATCGAGGGCGACACGGCCATCAGGCCCTTGTGAACGCTCCCGGGCTGGTCCCACGCCGGATAGGCGGGGAGCTCCGAGAGTGCGACGTTCACCTTGACCGAGCCGCTCCGGGTCCGGAAACGCTCCACATCGTGGACGACCTCGGAGGGGAGGCGCTCCCGTCCCACCAGGTCCAGATACGTGGTCTGCGGGTGCGTGTCGGAGACCACTCGCTTCGCGCGGAGCTTCGTGCCGTCGGCGAGCTCCACGCCGACCGCTCGACCGTGCTTGTTGATCGCGACTCTGGCGACCGGTTCATCCGTGCGGATCTCCGCTCCGGCGGCCCGGGCCGCGGCAGCCATCGCCTCGCTCACGCCTCCCATACCGCCCTTCACCCAGCCCCACGCGCCGAAGTGGCCGTCCACCTCGCCGATCCAGTGGTGCATCAGGACGTAGGCGGAGCCCGGCGTCATCGGACCGCCCCATGCACCGACGATCGCCTGCGTCGCCAACGCGCCCTTGACGCGCGGATCCTCGAACCACTCATCGAGGAAGTCGCTCGCGCTCATCGTGAACAGTCGCACGAGGTCGTGGACGTCCCGTCCGCTCCACCCGCGCAGCCGCTTGCCGAGGCGAGCCCACGCCGGAAGCTCCTTCATCCGGAGGTTCGGAGGAACGACGAAGAGGAGCTCCTTCATCATCGCGGCGATCCGCTCGAAGTAGCGATCGAAGCCCACGTAAGCCTCCGCGTCCGCCCTCGACAGCTTCGCGATGTTCGCGGCGTCGCGGGAGAGGTCTCCCCAGAGCGTGAGCGACCTGCCATCGGGGAACGGAACGAAGTAGTCCGGCGAGATGATTGAGACCTCGTAGCCGAACCGCTTCAGCCGGAGCTCGTCGACGATCCGGTCCGGCATCAGGGACACGACATAGGACGCCGAGGACACGCGGTAGCCGTCCCACATCTCCTCGGTCGCTGCCGCGCCGCCGAGGATCGCACGCCGCTCCAAGACAAGGACGTCGAGGCCGGCCTTCGCGAGATAGGCGGCGCACGCGAGGCCGTTGTGGCCGCCTCCGATCACGATGACGTCGCGCTGCCTACCTCTCACAGCGGCGCCGAGCCTACAGGGCCTCGCTCAGGCAGACGTCCGCGGACCGATCCCCATGCGCTCGCGGGCTTCCTTGACGGTCGGTCCGGCGATCGCGCGTGCCTTCTCCGCGCCGCGGGAAAGCACCTCCTCGAGCGCAGCCTCGTCGCGACGGAGCTCCGCGTAGCGTTCGCGGACCCGCGTCAACATCTCCACGACCGCATCACCCGCATCGCGCTTGAAGTCCGCGTAACCGCCGGCGTCCGCGTACTCCTTCTCGATCTCGTCGGGGTCGACACCCCGCGCCGCCGCGAGCACCTCGATCAGGTTCGAGATGCCGGCTTTCCCTTCGCCGCGGACGACCTCTCGCCCGGAGTCGGTGATCGCCGAGCGGAACTTCTTCCGGATCTCGTCGGGCTCGTCGAGGACCAGCACCGTCCCCTGGTCCGTCCCACCGGTCGTCGACATCTTGTTCTCCGGCGACTGGAGATCCATCACGCGCGCCGCAACCTCGGGGATCCGATGCTTCGGAACGACGAACGTCTCGCCGAACCGCGCGTTGAACCGCTGCGCGACGTCGCGCGCGAGCTCCAGGTGCTGCTTCTGGTCCTCCCCCACCGGCACCTCGTCGGTCCGGTACGCGAGGATGTCCGCCGCCTGCAGCACCGGATACGTGAAAAGGCCCGCCGAGATGAAGTCTTTCTGTTTCTCCGACTTCTCCTTGAACTGCGTCATCCGGGAGAGCTCTCCGTGGGCGGTGACCGCGGAGAGCAGCCACGCGAGCTCGGTGTGCTCCCTCACATCGCTCTGGCGGAACAGGATGCAGCGCCCCGGATCCAAACCGGCCGCAAGGAGCAGCGCCGTTGTGTCCAGGACCGTGCGCGGAAGCTCCGCCGCGTCGTACGCGACCGTGATCGCGTGGAGGTCGACGATGCAGTAGATCGCCTCACCCCGGTCCTGCCCCTCGACGTACTGACGGATCGCACCGAGGTAGTTGCCGAGGTGCTTGCGGCCCGTCGGCTGGATGCCGGAGAAGATGCGCATCCGCACAGGGTAGCGGCCGGATGGAGCCGAGTCAGCGAGGGTTCGGCGCGTCGACGGGCCAGTGACGCGCGACCGAGCAGATCCAATGCGTCTCTTCACCGGGCGCGAGGATGAATCCCGCGATCGCTCGCTGCGCTCCTTCGTGGTCGCTGTAGAGGACGGAGACCCGAAAGATCCGCGGCTCGACGATCGCGCCTCGCACCGCCGCGTACTGCGGGTCGTTCGCATCGCGGATGGCGGCCTGCCAGAACCCGATGTCCCTCGACGGTACGTACAGGTCGCGACCCTGCGGGCGGAAGTCCTCGAGGCCGGGCATCTCTCGCGCCGAAGACAGCGGCCCCGTGGAGACCTGCCATCCCTGGATCACCGCTGTGCCGTTGGCGACGTTGCGGAGCGACATCGCGAGGTACAGGATCCCGTCCGCGTACTCCACCCATGCGCGGCCGCCGCGGAGGTGGCCCCAATGCTCGTCGCCCCACATGATCTTCTCCTCGGGATCGTCGAGCCGTGACGGCATCAGCAATGGCCGCTGACCCACGAGGAGCGCCTGCTCCGCGACCCGCGCCGCGCGGTTCGCCGAGCGCACCGACGTGAACGTGGCAACCGCCAGGACGAGCGTGCCGCCCGCGGTCGCGAGGGAGGAGATCGTGACCCAGTCCGCCATCTCGCAGCAGCCTATGGAGCCGAGCGCGGCCCGCGCAACGCCGCCGCGTCTACGCTACGGAGCCGTGGACGCGGACGTCGTGGTGATCGGAGGAGGCTTCGCTGGCCTCGTCGCCGCCCGCGATCTCCGCGAGGCCGGCCGGAGCGTGATCGTGCTCGAGGCCCGCGACCGCCTCGGAGGGCGTACGTGGTACCGAGCCCTGCCGGGCACCGACGTCTCCGTCGAGTACGGCGGCGCATGGTTCTGGACGGAAGGACATCCCGCCCTCGCTGCGGAGATCCGCCGCTACGACGTGCCGCTCGACCGGCTGCCGACGCCGACGTCCATCTCGTGGATCACCCGCAACGGCCGCGCAGATGGCGCCGACGCTGCGTCCGCGCTCGGAGCCGCGATGGGGAGTGCCGACGACATCCTCCAGCCGGCGCTGTCGCGCGTCGCGAGCGATTGGCCGCCGCAACGGCGCAAGGCGCTCGCCGACCTCGACGTGCCGTTCGCACCTTGGCTCCGCAGGCTGGGTCTGCGCGCGGAAGTGGAGGACTTCCTGCTCGCGTTCTCCGCGGCGATGGGCGGCGGAGACCCCGAGGAGCAGTCGGCGCTCGCGCTCCTCGCCGACGCCGTCAACACCGGCTACCGCTTCGAGGAGGCGTTCACCGACGTCGGCGAGAGCTTCGCGCGCGGGACGAAGAGCCTGGTCGACGCGATCGCTGCCGACGCCGATACCGATGTCCGTCTTCGATCGGTCGCGCGCCGGATCCGCACCGACGCCAGCGGAGCGCACGTCGATCTCGACGGAGGTGCAAGCCTCGACGCGTCCGCGGTCGTGGTCGCGCTGCCGTTGAACGTGTGGCGCGACGTCGCGTTCGAACCTCCCCTGTCGCAGGACAAGCGGTGGGCGGCCTCCACCGGCCACGCGGGAATCTCGACGAAGGTTCTCGCGATCGCGCGCGGCGTTCCGGCGGCGTTCCAGGGCGTCGGCTGGCCGGCGACGCTTCAGGCACTCATCGCCGGGCGTGAGGCCGCGCAAGGCCGGCTCGTGACGGCGTTCTCCGGCGTCCGCGGGATCGACGCGACCGACGCGACCGCCGTCGACAACGCGCTGAAGGAGTACGTGCCGGGAAGCGAGGTCCTCCTGAGCGACGGCCACGACTGGAACGCGGACCCGTTCTCGCGTGGAGCATGGTTCACTCCGCGGCCCGGTTGGGACACCCACCTGGGCGCGCCGCTGACCGCGCCGGAAGGACGACTCGTGTTCGCCACCTCCGACATCGCGCCGTCCGGCGCCGGATGGATCGAGGGCGCCGTCGTCGCCGGGCACGATGCGGCACGCGACGCGCTCTCGATCGTCGGCCGCGCCGCATAGCGACGAGCGTCGAAGGATCGGTCCTCCGCCGCTCGCGCGTGGGTTCGATACGGGCCCGAGCGGGCACAGGCGTCAGCCGACGACGACCTTGCCCGTCATGCCGGCGTGGATCGTGCAGTGGTACTTGTACGTGCCCTTGCGCTTGAAGGTGAAGCTCGTGGTGTCGCCAGATTGCAGCGTCGTGTTCTTGTTCCAGTTGTTCGACGTCGCGGTGACCGTGTGCGTGCAGCCGCACGTGTTCTTCCAGACGACCTTCGCGCCCTTGTTGACGTTCAGCGTCTTCGGCTTGAACGTCAGGTTCCCCGTCGCCTTGACGACGCTCGCGGCCTGCGCCGGAACGGCCGGAGCGAGAGCCAGGGGCCCGGCGACGAGCGTTGCAGCGGCGAGCGTTGCGAGGATGCGGCCTTTGAGCATGCGTTCCCCTTTCCAGCGGGCGGATGCAGAGGATACGGTCGGCGCTCCGAGGCGGATTGCGGCGGGCGGGATCGAGCCGCTCAGGCGCCGACGGCCCGGAGGTTCGTCTCGGCCTCCTGCGGCTGCGGGGCCGCGAGGAATACGCGGAAGGCGGCCCCGCCACCCGGACGGTCCTCCACCCAGGCGCGGCCGCCGTGGAGCTCCGCGAACTTCGCGACGAGCGAGAGCCCGATCCCCGCGCCGGTGGAGCCCTTCTCCCCCTGGCGGAACGGCTGGAAGATCGTCTCCTTGAGCTCGTCGGGGACACCCGGTCCCTCGTCCTCGACGGAGATGACCGCGCCGGCCTCCTGAGCCTTTACGCGGATGCACACCGGCGCACCCGTCGGCGTGTACTTCGAGGCGTTCACCAACAGGTTCTCGACGATGCGCTCGACCTTGCCGCGGTCGACGGAGAGCACGATGCGCTCGGACTCCACACGCGCTGGATGGTTGTCCAGGAACGTCGCCTCGTGAACCAACCGCCGTGCGAGGTCGCGCAGGTCCGTCGGATGCCGGTCCGCCGTGACGTCGCCGCGGTCGAGGCGCTCGAGGTCGAGGAGGTCGGAGATCATCCGGTGAAGCTTCCGCGCGCTGCTGTCGATCGCCTCCAGCAGCCCAGCGGTCTGGTCCGGCGTGAGCTTCAGCTGCGCGCCGCGCTCGAGCGTCTGCACCGAGCCCATGATCGCGGTCAGCGGATTCCGAAGATCGTGCGAGACCGCGTGCAAGAGCGTGTCTTTCATCTCGTTGAGGCCGCGCAGGCCTTCGGAGATGTCGCGTTCCTGCATCGCGAGCTCGTGCTCGTGGTCCAGGGCGTCCCGAAGCGCGGCGACGAGCGCCACGATCACGAAGAACACCCCGAATCGAGCGACCGCGTTCCAGTACGGGATCACGCCCTCCCCGATGTGCGCGGTGATGTCGGCGGCGAGCCACACCGAGGCGGCTCCGAGCGCGATCAGCCCGCCCCGGAACTTCCCGAGGAGCCATGTCGCGAGCACGAGGGGGAGGACGTAGAAGACCGACAGCGAGAGCTGACCGGTGAAATGGTCCACGACGCCGATCAGGATCACGATCGTGAGCGAGAGGTTGAACACGAACGCCGTCGAGCGGGGACGGAAGGTCCGCTCCAGCCATTCGAGGACGCGCTGTTCCACGCGCCACCGACGTCGTTCGTTCGCCATCGAGCCCTCGCTCGCCGGCCACGGTGCAATACGCGCCCGCGCCGGGCCTGGTCTAGTCCCCGGAATCGCTCTCTTGGAGGGCATCGGCCGTGCCCGGTCCGTGCTTGAGGAACCGGTTCACGGTGCGTGCGTGAAGGGCGCCCACAACGCGCCCGTGGCGAGCCGCGTCAGTCCTCGGCCAGAAGCGTGCCCATGGCACGGAACGCGCGTCCGCGGTGGCTGATGCGGTCCTTCTCCTCGGCGGAGAGCTCCGCCATGGTGACGTCCCATCCAGCCGGAACGAAGATCGGGTCGTAGCCGAAGCCGCCCGACCCGCGCGGTTTCGCCGTGAGCGTGCCCTCGCAGAGCCCTTCCGTCGAGCGCTCCGACCCGTCGGGCAGCACCAGTGCGGCGACGCACCGATAGCGGGCGGTCCGGCCGTTCGTCGGCACGCCTTTGAGCGCCGACAGCAGGGCGCTCCGGTTTCGCTCCTCGCTCGCATCCTCGCCGGCGTAGCGCGCCGACCGCGGCCCCGGGCCGCCGCCGAGCGCGTCCACCTCGATCCCGGAGTCGTCCGCGAGCGCCGCCTCTCCGGTGAATCGCGCGACGGCGCGCGCCTTCAGAAGGGCGTTCTCGAGGTAGGTCGAGCCGGTCTCCTCGACATCGGGCCAGTCCTCGGGATGGTCACGCACGGTCATCCAGCGGACGGGCCAGTCGGCGCAGATCTGCGAGATCTCGCGGAGCTTGCCCTCGTTGCGCGAGGCGATCGCGATCGCTTCGGGAAAGCTCACGCCGCGGGCGGCGTCACGCGAGGGCGTCGCGCTGGATCGCGGTGAGCTCGCGGATGCCTTCCTCCGCGAGGTCGACCAGCGCGTCGAGGTCGGCGCGGCTGAACGGGGTTCCCTCCGCCGTGCCCTGGAGCTCCACTAGCGTGCCACTCCCGGTCTCCACGACGTTGAAGTCGACCTCCGCGCGCGCATCCTCCTCGTACGCGAGGTCGAGGAGATGCTCCTCGCCGACGATCCCGCAGCTGACGGCCGCGACGAAGTCCGTCAACGGGTCGCCCTTGAGCGTTCCGGCGTCCTTGAGCGAACGCACCGCCAGCGCGAGCGCGATGTAGCCCGCGGTGATCGACGCGGTTCGCGTTCCGCCGTCGGCCTGCAACACGTCGCAATCGACCCAGATCGTCATCTCCCCCAGCGCCTTGAGGTCGGTGACGGCGCGGAGCGAGCGGCCGATCAGGCGCTGGATCTCCTGGGTGCGGCCCGACGGCCGGCCCTTGCCGACCTCGCGCGGGGTCCGCTCCATCGTCGCGCGCGGAAGCATCGAGTACTCGGCCGTGACCCAGCCCTTGCCGCTCCCCTGGAGGAACCGCGGCGCGCGGTCCTCGTACGACGCCGCTGCGAGAACGCGCGTCTGCCCCATCTCGAACAGGACCGAGCCCTCCGCCCAGCCGAGGTAGCCGGTCTCGAGCTTGATCGGACGGAGATCGTTCAGACCACGCCCGTCGATGCGCTCGGCCATCAGGAACGTTCGATGTCGAGCCGCATCCCCTCTTCGGCGACGATGATCTCGCCGTCGAACTCCTCTGCGGCCTGCTGACGAGAGACCTCGTAGTCGAGGGAGGGCCAGATGTGGGTGAGCATCAGCCTCTTCGCGCCGGCGCTCGCGGCGTGCTGTCCCGCCTGGCGCGCGGAGAGATGGAACGGCAAGAGGTCTTGGTGGTCCTGCCAGGTCGCCTCCGCGATGAAGAGGTCGGAGCCTTTCGCGAGCTCGTCGACGACTGGCGTCGGGCCGGTGTCGCCCGTGTAGGCGAGGACGGCGCCGTTCGCCTCGATCCGGTAACCGAGCGCCGGGCCGAGGTGCGCCATCTCGTACGCGGTGATGTGGAAGGGACCGACGTCGAGCACGTCTCCCGGCGTGACCTCGTGGAGCTCGAACGCGGTGTGCATCGCCTCGGTCGTCTCCGGGCCGACGAGGTCGCCGATCCGCTTGAAGAATCCGTGCGGGTAGTAGAGGGGAAGGTCGTGCGGTCCCTGACCGCCGTAGAAGCGCGCGTAGAAGAACGGATAGAGGTCCACCATGTGGTCCGGATGCCCGTGGGTGATGACCAGCGCGCCGACCTCGGACATCTTGACGTGCTCCTGCAACCGCGCGAGCGTTCCCGTTCCCGCATCCAGCCAGAGATTGAAGCCGTCGTGACGCAACAGGTAACCACTGGTTGCGCCGCCGGCCGCCGGCCAGGTCCCTCCGCATCCGAGAACGATCAGCTCCACAGTCAGCCCCCCACCAGCTCGACCATCGAGGCGCGCACCTCCGCGATCTCCGGGCCCAGGAAACGCTCCGCCACCGCCTGGAACGCGGCCGGCGGACCGGTGCATCCGAACTCGTGTCGCGGCGGAGCCTCGTCCGCGCGCTCGAGCTCTCCTCCGACCAGCGCGGCGTAGACCTCCTTCGCCGTCTCCTCCGCGGACGAGACGAGTACCACCTCGGGCCCGACCACGTAGGAGATCAGGCCAGAGAGTAGCGGATAGTGGGTGCAGCCGAGGATCAGTGTGTCGATGCCCGCGTCGCGAAGCGGCCGGAGGTACCGCTCGGCCGCGCCGCGGAGCTCCGGGCTGGTGGTGTCGCCGCGCTCCACGGCCTCGACGAAGATCGGACACGCGACCGACCGCATCCCGACGCCGGCCCGCTCGGCGGCGACCGCGCGTTCGTACGCGCCGCTCTCCACCGTCGCCTGGGTGCCGATCAGTCCGACGTTGCCGTTCCGCGTTGCGCGAACGGCGGCCCGGGCTCCGGGCTCGATGACGCCTCGAACCGGAACGCCGGCCGCGTCGGTGACCTCGCGGATCGCGGCGACCTCGATCGAGTTACACGCGACGACGAGCATCTTGACGTCGGTGGAGAGGAGGTGCTCCGCGATCTCCATCGCGAAGCCGCGGATCTCCTCCAGCGAACGGGGGCCGTAGGGGAAGCGCGCCGTGTCGCCGACGTAGCGGATCGGCTCGTTCGGAAGGAGGTCCATGATCGCGCGCGCGACGGTCAGTCCCCCGACGCCGGAGTCGAAGACGCCGATCGCGCGATCGTCGCTCACGTCGCTCGGGCTACCACCAGAGCGTCTCCGCGACCTGCTTCTCCGCCTGCTCCAGCTCCGGCGCCCACGCCTCCGTGGAGAGGTACTTCCATCCCCCGTCGGGGAGGAGACAGACGATCTCGGCGCGGTCGAGCTCCGAGGCGATCCGGCGCGCGACGTGGACGACGGCGCCCGAGGAGATGCCGGCGAAGATCCCCTCCTGCTCCGTCAGCTCGCGGTTCGCGCGCAACGCATCGGAGGAGTTCACGAGGAACTTCCGGTCGAGGATCGACTCGTCGAAGATCGGCGGGATGAAGCCTTCCTCGAGCGAGCGGAGACCGTAGACGAGGTCGCCGAGCTCCGGCTCGGCGGCCACGATCTTGATGTTCGCGTCGTGCTCGTGGAGCCTTCTGCCGACGCCCATGAGCGTTCCGCCGGTCCCGAGGCCCGCGACGAAGTGCGTCACCTCCGGGAGATCGCGCACGATCTCCGCGCCGGTTCCCTCGTAGTGGGCATCGGGATTCGCGGCGTTCCCGTACTGGAACGGCATGAAGTACCGGTCGTCCTCGGCGAGGCGCTTCGCCACCTCGATCGAGCCGTTCGTTCCCTTATCGGCGGGCGAGAGGATCACCTCGGCTCCGAAGAGCTCCAGGAGACGGATCCGCTCCTCGCTCGCGTTGTCGGGGATCACGACGCTGAGCGAATAGCCCTTCCGCCGCGCCACCATCGCGAGGGCGATGCCCGTGTTGCCGGAGGTGGGCTCGAGGATCGTCCGGTCCTTGGTGAGGTCTCCCGTCGCCTCGGCCGTCTCGATCATCCGCTTCGCGATGCGGTCCTTGAGCGACCCAGTCGGGTTCTGACCCTCGAGCTTGGCCCACAGCCGGACGCCGGCCTTGGGGCTGAAGCTCGGGAGGCCGACGAGCGGCGTGTTGCCGATCGCGTCGAGGATGTCGTCGTAGCGCACGGCTGGATTATCTCAGCCGCGACGCAGGACGCAGTGATAGGTTCGCCGCGTGGATATCACCGACGTGATCCTGCATCAGCACGGTGAGCAGCGGCGGATGTTCGCGGAGCTCGACGAGGTGCCGGCCTCGGACGTCGAGACGCTCGCCGCCGTGTGGAAACGCCTCGAGATCCTCCTGGAGACGCACGCCGAGGCGGAGGAGCGGTACTTCTACCCGCACCTGCTCCGGCTCGGAACGGGCGCGGCGGATGCCGAGAGCGTCTCCGAAGAGGTCGAGGACGCGATCAAGGATCACAACGAGATCCGCGACGCGGTCGCGAAGACGCGCGAACACGACGCCGGCTCCGAAGCGTGGCAACAAGCGGTGCTCGAGTGCCGGATCGCCAACGACGATCACATGGCGGAGGAGGAGCGGCAGGATCTGACGGACTTCCGCAAGCACGCCAGCCTGGAACTCCGGCACGAGATCGCGATGAAGTTCCTCCGGTACGAGGCGACGAAGGCCGCGACCGGCGTCCCGCTCGTCGACAAGGACCCCGAGGAGTACGTGGAACACCCGCCGAAAGGCGAGTGAGCCTCGAGGGTCGGTTGGTCAGCCGCCGGCGACGGCGGGCAGGATCGATACCGTGTCGCTGTCGGAGACGTTCGTCTCGAGCGACCCGAGGTAGCGCACGTCCTCGTCGTTGACGTAGACGTTGATGAATCGGTGCAGCCCGCCGTCGTCGCTCACGATGTTCTTCGTGATCCCGGGGTACTTCGACTCCAGGTCGTTCAACAGGTCGCGGAGCGTCGCTCCGTCCGCGCGCACCTGCGCCTCTCCGTTCGCCTGCTTGCGCAGGATCGTCGGGAGCTTCACCGTCGCCATCTAGCCCTCCGCCTCGTGGGTCGCCATGCCGTGCTCGGCCTCGGGAGGAGCCTCCCCCGGCGCGAGCCCGCAGAACTGCTCGTAGTCGATCAGCTCGGTGATCGTCGGCTTCTTGCCGCAGACCGGGCACTCCGGGTCCCAGCGGATCTTGAACGTCGTGAACTCCATGCCGAGCGCGTCGAACATCAGCAGACGTCCGATCAGCGGATCGCCGATGCCCGTGATGAGCTTGATCGCCTCCGTCGCCTGGATGCATCCGACGATGCCGGGAAGCACTCCGAACACGCCGCCCTCAGCGCACGACGGAACGGTCCCGGGCGGCGGCGGCTCGGGATAGAGGCACCGGTAGCACGGCACCTCCCTACCCGGCATGAACACCGTCGCCTGGCCGTCGAACTGGTAGATCGAGCCGTACACCAGCGGCTTGCCGAGCATCTGCGTCGCGTCGTTCACGAGGTATCGCACGGGGAAGTTGTCGCTGCCGTCGATCACGATGTCGTAGGGCTCGATGATCTCGAACGCGTTCGCGGAGGACAGGATCGTGTCGTGCGGCACGATCTCGATCGTCGGATTGATCGCGCGGAGGTGATCCGCCGCGGACTCCACCTTCGGCCGGCCGACGTCGGCGGTCGTATGGACGATCTGTCGTTGGAGGTTGGTCAGGTCGACCTTGTCGAAGTCGACGATGCCGAGGGTTCCCACGCCCGCGGCTGCGAGATACATCGCGATCGGAGAGCCGAGACCGCCCGCACCGATCGCCAGCACCTTGGCGTCGAGGAGCTTCCGCTGCCCCGCTCCTCCGATCTGCGGCAGGATGATGTGCCGCGCGTAGCGCGTGACCTGGTCCTCGGTGAACGGCTGTGCGGCGCTCATGCGATCGAGAGCTCCTCTTCCTGGACCGAGCCCTCCTCGATCCGGAAGGCCTTCAGCACCGGGTTCTCTCGGTCCGACAACGACAGGATCAGGTAGCGGCTGTCCGGATAGAACGCGAGGCGCCGGTCGGTCTCCGAGGGATACGCCTCCGAGTGCGTATGGGAGTGATAGATCCCCGCGAGCTCGAGGCCCTCGTCGTCCATCTCGGAGAACACCGTCAGCTGCTCCTTCGGATCGAGCCGGTACGAGACCGGGCTCGCGTCGACGTTCTTCATCGCGTAGACCCGGGTCGGAGTCCCCTCCTTGGCCGCGATGAGGCCGCACGCCTCGTTTGGGAACTCCCGGAGACCGTGCTCGACGATGTCCTCATAGAGGGCACTGCCGAGCTCGATCACCGTCGAAATCCTATCAATCGAGTGGGATTCAACCGACCCGGCCGTCCACTGCGATGGAGCCCGGGGTTCCTTCGCAGGTAACGCCCAGGCGCCGAGCGACTATTCCCTCGGCCTCGAGCGCCTCGGACATCCGGTCGGCGTCCGGAGCGGCGATCAGCAACCCACCCGAAGTCTGGGCGTCCGCGAGCACGAGCTGCTCCGGAAGGGTGAGCGCTCCCCAGTCGACGTCGGGGGCGAGCGACGCATGGTTGCGCTGGGTTCCGCCGGCGACGATGCCCATCCTCGCGAGATCCAGGACGCCGGGGAGGAGTCCCGGCGCGGAGGCATCCACCGTCGCCGCGACACCGGACGCCGCCAGCATCCCGCGGAGATGGCCGAGGAGCCCGAAGCCGGTGACGTCGGTACACGCCGCGGCTCCGCCCGCGACGGCGGCCCGGGCGGCGCGGTCGTTCAGCGTCGTCATCGTTCCGACCGCGGCGGAGATCTGCTCGTCGGTCGCCTTCCGCCGCTTGATCGCGGTGGAGATCATCCCGGTGCCGATCGGCTTCGTCAGGAACAGCGTCGCGCCCGCCGGCGCCGTGGAGTTCCGGAGCAGGTCCGACTCCTCCACGAAGCCGATCACGGCCATGCCGTACTTCGGCTCCGGATCGGTGATGGAGTGGCCGCCGGCGACGAACGCTCCGGCGGCGCTCGCGACGTCTCCTCCGCCGCGAAGGACCTCCGCCAGCATCTCCACGGGAAGGTCGTCGACCGGCCACGCGACGAGGTTCAACGCGAGCGCGGGCTTTCCTCCCATCGCGTAGACGTCGGAGAGGGCGTTCGTGGCCGCGATCCGCCCCCAGTCGCCCGGGTCGTCGACGATCGGCGTGAAGAAGTCGGTGGTGGCGATCAGCGCGCGCCCGTCGCCGACGGAGTACGCGGCCGCGTCGTCGGCGGTGTCGTTGGAGACGAGGAGCTCCGGCGGCGAAACGGGAGGCGAGCCCAGCGCGGAGAGGACGTCGCGGAGTGTGTCCGGCCCGATCTTGCACGCGCAGCCCGCGCCGTGGCTGAACTCCGTGAGCCGGATCGCTTCCGTTCGCATGCCTCGAGGATATCGGGGAACAACGTCTGCACGACCCCGTCGTTCGTAAGGAGATTCCGCATGTCCCGATACCGTTCGATGCTGCTCGCCGCGCTCTGCGTCGCGGCCCTCGCCGCGTGTGGCGGCGGCGACAACACTACGACCCCGGCTTCGCAGAGCGCCCAGCCCGCGGCGCAGGGTTCGGCATCGGCCTCAGCGGCGCCGATGATCCCGCTTCCCTCGACGTCCGCCGTGGCGTACCCGACTCAAACGGTTCGGTTCCGCACCGGTCAGGCGGCCGTGCACGTGGATGGTGGAACCGTCGACGGAAGCCCGCTCGACGCGATGTCGTTCACCGCGACGCTGGACCAGGACTCGACGGCCTCGTTCAACCCCAAGAGCGGAGAGTTCCAGCTTCGCTGGGTCGACCAGAACGGCCACGGCCTCGAGGTCGACGGAACGGCACCGCGCCACGGAAACATCGACGCCTTCGTCCGGATCGAGGTGGACCCGGCGGCGTTCACCGACTCGTTCCACACGCAATGCGAGACCAGGCTGGTTCCGTCGGCGACGAGCGTGGCGGGTCAGTTCACGTGCGACCAGCTGCCGAACTTCGCGGGGAAGGGAAGCATCTCCGGCGCGACCGGAACGTTCACCGCCGCGGGCTGAGGACGTTCAGTCGGGGGAGCCCATCTCCGCGCCGATCGCGTGATAACCGCCGTCGACGTGGACGATCTCCGCGGTGATGCCGGCTGCCCAGTCCGAGAGCAGGAACGCGACCGTCCGAGCGACCGGCGTCGGATCACTCGTGTCCCATCCGAGGGGCGCGCGGCTCCCCCATGCGGCGGCCAGGACGTCGAAGCCCGGGATCCCCTTCGCCGCGATCGTGCGGAGCGGCCCCGCGGAGACGCAGTTCACGCGGATGTTCCTCGGCCCGAGATCCCGAGCGAGGTAGCGCGTGATCGACTCCAGGCCCGCCTTGCAGACGCCCATCCAGTCGTAGATCGGCCACGCGACCGCCGCGTCGAAGTCGAGGCTCACGATGCCGCCGCCGTGCTCCATCAGCGGCGCGAACGCCTCCGCCAACGCCTTCAGGGAGTACGCGCTCGTCTTGAACGCGGTCTCGACGCTCTCCCACGGCGTGTGGAGGAAGTTCCCGCCGAGCGCGTCCTGCGGCGCGAAGGCGATCGCGTGGAGGAACCCGTCGAGCCTTCCCCACCGCTTCGTGAGGTCCTCGACGACCGCGGAGATGTGCTCCGGGTCGTTCGCATCCATCTCCAGGACGTCCGCCGGCGTGGGGAGACGCTTCGCGCTCCGCTCCGTGAGACTCATCGCCTTCCCGAAGGAGGTGAGGACGATCTCCGCGCCCTCCTCCTGCGCCGCCTGCGCGGCCGAGAACGCGATGCTCTGCGGCGTGAGCACGCCGGTGATCAGCAGTCGCTTGTCCTGGAGCAGCATCCGTCCTCCCTAGTTGCGCCTCCGGCGGCCCGAAACGCGCCCATGCTAGTGCGCTCGTGCCCCTCCGCCGGGCGAGTCGGTGCCCGAGCGTAGGATGACCGCATGAAGGGCGACCGCGTGGAGATCGCCGTCGACACCGGAAACGGCGTCGCGAATTACGAGATCGCGGCGACGAAGGCGGGGCGCCGCGTCGACGTCTCCACCTCGCGCGGAGTCGTGGAGGTCAACGAGGTCACCCGCACCGGACAGATCGTTCGCACGGGCCGGTTCATGGCCACGCGCGTCGTCGCCCTCGTGGAGCATCCCGCGGAGGAACCGGGGCAGAGACGCGTCAAGCGCGTCTCCAAGGATCAGGGCCGGCTGGTCTAGCCTCGATCCGGAACGGGGACGTTGCGGAGCACTCGCCACTGCCCGCGGCTCGTTCCCGCGAAGGCGTAATAGCTCGCGCCCCAGACGTGCTCCGATCTCACGGCGGAAACGAATCCCTTCGTCTCGGGGATCGTCGCCATGTTGGAGATGCCGCCGATGATGTGGATCGGCTCATTCGCGTTGTTCGTCTCTCGCCGGATGATGTTGATGCACATCGTGCTGTACTTCTTCGCCGCGGATTCCCCGCTGACGCGCCAGGTGAAGTACGTCATCGGCAGGAACACGTTGTAGAGCGACTCGAGCTGCGTGTAGGGAAAGTCCGGCCAGTAGCCCGGGTGCTTCTGCATCCCGCGCGGCGACGGGATGATCGCGCCGAGCCGGTAGTTCACTCCGACCTCCGCACGTACACGCGAGGAGACGGCGAGCAAACGCCTCGTCCGCTCCGAGGGAGGTTCCACGGCCGGGGATTCGATGTCGAGGGCGAAGCCGTCGAAGCTCTCCCCCGACTTCGTCCGGAAGTTGATCGCCGCCATGATCCGTTGGTACTCGAGGTCGGGCTGCTTGAGCCCCGGCAGGTACCACGCGATCACCCTGATGCCGTCGCGGTGCGCGAAGTTGATGAAGCTTCTCGTCGCGTCCGGATACGTGATCGCGTGCGGATGCGTGTAGTTGGAAGTCTGCAGATACAACGTGCGAACCCCGTGCGCGTGCATGGCCTTCACGGTGCGCTTCGGATGGTTCCACGACGACGTCTCGTAGATGTCGATCCATGTGCCGAGGCCGGAGAACATCCCGATGTTCGACGACGGCGGCGGGGCAGAAGCCGGAGAGGCCCCCGGAACGGCTCCGGGAACGGCGTTCGCGATGTCGCGAACCTGCGAACGGAGCTGCGCCTTGATCGCGTGGTCCGTGGTCGCGTCGCGTCCCACGAGGGCGACGATCGATACGAGCGCCGCGAGGACGGCGAGGAGCTGGATGCGTGCCCCCGGATGGATGCGTTCCATCGGTTCAGGGTACGGGGCGGTGTCACGCTCGCTCATCTCTCCATCTGACGCAGCCGGACCCGTACGGGGTCCCGACCGCACCGGGTAACCACACGCCCACTAGGCTGGCTCGCGATGGACCTCGGACTCGACGGCAAGGTTGCCCTGGTCACGGCCTCCTCGAAGGGCCTCGGGCGCGGGGCGGCGCTCGCCCTCTCCGCGGAGGGAGCGAAGGTCGTGATCTGCGCGCGCGGAGAGGATGCGCTCCGCGCCGCCGAGCGAGCGATGCCGGGCGAGGTGCTCGCGACCGCCGCCGACGTCACGGATCCGGAGACCCCGCAACACCTCGTCGACGCCGCCGTGGAACGCTTCGGCGGCCTCGACGTGCTCGTCGCGAACGCGGGCGGTCCTCCCCCGGCCCGGGCGCTGGACGTGGACGACGACGCCGTCCTGGCCGCCGTCAACGCGAACCTGCTCACCTCGATCCGACTCGTCCGCGCCGCGTTGCCGCATCTCCGACGAGCGCCGTGGGGACGGATCTGCTGCATCGCCTCGTGGGGCGTGAAGGAACCCATCCCGACGCTGGCGCTCTCCAACATCGCGCGGACCGGACTGCTGGCGTGGGCGAAGACCGCCGCGAAGGACCTGGTCGAGGACGACATCACCCTGAACCTCGCGCTCCCCGGCGCGCACGCGACCGAGCGGATGAAGGAGCTCGGAGGCGACGGCCGCATGGGCGATCCGGACGACTTCGGAAAGGTCGTCGCGTTCCTCTGTTCGGCGCAGGCGGGCTTCATCTCCGGCGCGGCGATCCCGGTCGACGGCGCGGCGAGCAACGGACTGCTGTAGCCGCCTCCTGCGCGCCCTCGGGTTCCGTGCCCTGTGGGAGGATGAACGCGCCGCCCGCGAGAGAGGAGCTCGACCGATGCAGGACGCCGCCGAAGACGCACGCCGGCTCGTCGACCGCTACTGGGACGGGATCCTGGAGCTGGAGCCGATCCTCGGCACCGAGGTCGGCGACGAGCGCTTCGACGACCGGCTGCCGGACGTCTCCGACGAGGGCCGCGCGCGCCGGGAGGCCTTTCAACGCGACGCGATCGAGGCGCTCGGGACGATCCCGATGGGCGACCTCGACGTCGACCTCCGCACCTCGCTCGACATCCTCGCGGCCGCCGCGCGTCGCGACCTCGTGGAGATCGAGCACCGCTGGGATCGCTTCGCTGCGGTGACGCACCTCTTCGGGCCGGGACAGATCCTCGCCGACCTCGGCTCCCTCCAGCGCGCGGACACGCCCGAGCGACTGGAGAAGTACCTGACGCGCCTGCGCGGGGTCCCGGGCTATCTCTCCGACATGGAGGCGGTCGCACGTGACGGCGCCCGTGTCGGGCAGACCGTTCCGAAGGTCGTGATCGAGAGGACGATCGGACAGGTCGAGCGACTCGTCGCGATCCCGGCGGATGACTCCCCCGCGTTGATGCCGATCGCGGAGGACGCGACCGACGCGAGGGCGCAGGTCCTCGACATCGTCCGCGACGCGATCATGCCCGCGTACGAGCACTACCTCGGCGTACTGCGCGACTACGCCCCGTCCGCGACCGAGACGATCGGCCTCTGGGCGCTCCCGGACGGGAGGAACCTCTATGCCACGCAGATCCTCGCGTGGACCACGCTCCCCCTCGAGGCGCAGCGCGTCCACGATCTCGGCGTCGAGGACCTCGCGAAGATCCAGGAGGAGCGGCGCCAGATCGCCGAGGAGCTAGGCTTCCCCGACGCGGAGAAGGCGGAGGAGACGCACAACGCCGATCCCTCCAACGTCGCTTCCTCGCGCGAGGAGCTCGTGCGCATGGCGCAGGAGCAGGTCCAGAAGGGCTGGGACGCCGCCCCCGGGTTCTTCGGCCGGCTCCCGGAGGACGACTGCGAGGTCCGGGCCGTGGAGGAGTTCCGCGAGGCCGACATGCCGTTCGCGTTCTACATGGGACCGACGGCGGACGGCTCACGCAAGGGCATCTACTACGTCAACGCCTACCAGCTGCCGGAGCGCCCGCTCCACCACCTCGCGACGACGACGTATCACGAGGCGATCCCCGGCCATCACCTCCAGCTCTCGATCGAGCAGGAGTTCCGCGACCGTCCCGCGCTCCGCCGCTTCGGAGGGATTCTCGGAGGCAGCGCGTTCATCGAGGGCTGGGGCCTGTACAGCGAGCGGCTCGCCGACGAGATGGGCCTGTTCGAGGATCCGTTCGAGCGGCTCGGGATGCTCGACGCGCAGGCGCACCGCGCGGCGCGGCTCATCGTCGACACCGGCATCCACGCGCTGGAATGGGACCGCGACCGCGCGATCCATCAGCTGGAGGAGGCCGGCGTCCCGCACCTCGACGCCGTGATCGAGACCGACCGCTATATCTCGTGGCCCGGACAGGCGTTGTCGTACAAGATCGGGCAGCTGGAGATCGAACGCTGGCGCCGGGACGCCGAAGAGCGAGAAGGCTCCGCCTTCTCGCTCTCCGACTTCCACGACCGGCTCCTCGCCCTCGGCTCGCTTCCCCTACCGAGCCTCCAGCGGGAGCTGGGCGATACGTAACTCGCGTCGCTGACGCGCGTCAGGCGGTGCGCTGTGTCTCGCCGCCGCGGACCTCGCCCCGCCAGGCGCCGGTCTCCACGCCGCGCTCCTCGAGGAATCCCTTGAAGCGCTCGACGTCGCGCTTGACCTGGAGCTTGAGGACGCCGAGCGCGTCACCGACCTTCTCGATCGTGTCGTCGGGCTCGTACTCCAGGGTCAGGTTGATGCGCGTCCTCCCCGGCTCGATCTCCTCGAAGGTGACGACGCCGCCGTTCTCGGCGCCCTCGAGGCTCGTCCAGGCGATACGGCGGTTCGGCTCCTGCTCGAGGATCTTCGCGCGCCACTCGCGCTCCTTGCCGGCGATCTCTGCGCGCCACTGGAGCTCCGTGTCGTCGATCTGGCGGACCTCCTTCACGCCCTCCATGAAACGGGGAAAGTCCTCGAACTGCGTCCACTGGTTGTAGACGGTTTCGATCGGAGCGTTCACCTCGGTGCTGGCTTCTACGGTGGACATGGCGGTCTCCTTTCCATGTCGTTGGGTTCGAGTGATACGTACCCACCGGCGCCAGATGGCATTCACACGCCGCGACCCGAACGAGACACACTAGTCTGGCGCGGACTAGCCGGGCGGAACCGACGCGCGGAGCAACAGGTACTCCAGCAGGCCCTTCCGCCAGAGGAGCTCCACCTGGCGGAGGAGGAAGCGCGCGCCGGCGATCTGCGCGGGCGGCGCGTCCCGCGGCTCGTCGAGAGCCCGGCGCGCCCAATGAAGCGCGGGCGCGATCACTCGGTCGCCGACGAGCTGCGAGCGCACGTCGGCGAAACCGGCGGCGCCGACCATGCGCGCGATCTCCTCCGCCGAGGCCGCGGCGGAGGGTTTCAGTCCCCACAGGCGAAGCTGCGAGATCCCCGCGAGGAGCTCGAACGGCGTCCGCGGGTTCCGTTGCGCCGGAACGTCGGACATCGTGAGCACCCCGCCGGGCCTCAACACGCGGCCCGCCTCCCGGAAGAACGCCGCGCGCGAGGAGAAATGGAACGCCGCCTCGACGCTGATCACGCCGTCGACCGAACCGTCGCGGAGCGGGATCCGCACCGCGTCGCCGTTGACCGGCAGTGCGCGCGCGTCCGCTATCGCGGCGCGGCCGGCGCGGAGCTGCGACTCCGTGATGTTGAGCGCGACGAGCCGCCGTGGCTCCGCGACCCTCGCGATCACGGGATCCTGCACCCCGAGGCCGTTCCCGACGTCGAGGACGTCCGCGTGCTTCGGAAGCTCCTCGGCGATCGTCTCCACGAGCCGGCGGACCGCGACGGGCGCCTCCTCCGGATCGCCGGGGCCTTCCCAGAGCCCGAGGTTCAGCCATCCGGGCGCGGGCGCGAGGAAGAAGTCGGATCCGATGGAGTCGTAGACGGTCGCGGCGGGGTTCCGACCCTGTTTCAGCAGGCCCGCGGTGTGCTTGAGGTTCTCCTTCGTCCAGGACGCCATCTGCGTTCAACGTACCCGCCGCGCGGCCGACGCTGCCGCTCGCATAAGATGCGCCGTCATGGGAACCGTGGATCGCGCCCGCCTCGGCGCGCTGATGGATCGTGAGCGAGCGAGCTTCGAGGAGCGGCACCCCCGCTCCAAGGAGCTGTGGGAGCGCGCAAGGGGTTCGCTCCTCTCGGGCGTTCCGATGAACTGGATGACGCGCTGGCCCGGCGCGTATCCGGTCTTCGTGGACGAGGCGCACGGCGCGCGCTTCACCGACGTCGACGGCAACGAGTTCGTCGACCTCTGCCTCGGCGACACCGGAGCGATGACGGGTCACGCGCCGCAGATCAGCGCCGACGCGATCGCCGAGCAGGCGCACCGGGGGATCACGCTGATGCTCCCGACCGAGGACTCGATCTTCGTCGGCGAGGAGATGGCGCGCCGCTTCGGCCTCCCCTACTGGCAATTCGCGCTCACCGCGACCGACGCGAACCGCTTCGTGCTGCGGCTCGCGCGCCAGATCACCGGGCGCCCGAAGGTCCTCGTCTACAACTGGTGCTACCACGGCAGCGTGGACGAGACCGTCGCGACGATCCGCGACGACGGCAGCGTCGGCCCCCGCGTGGGGAGCGTGGGTCCGCAGGTCGACCCCGCGCTGACGACGAAGGTGATCGAGTTCAACGACCTCGACGCGCTGGAGCGCGCGCTCGAGCCGGGCGACGTCGCGTGCGTCCTCGCGGAGCCGGCGCTCACGAACATCGGCATCGTCCCGCCCGACCCCGGCTACCACGAGGCGCTCCGCGAGATCACGCGGCGGACGGGAACGCTCCTCGTGATCGACGAGACCCACACGATCTGCGCCGGCCCGGGCGGCTACACGCGGGCTCACCAGCTGGAGCCGGACTTCCTCACGATCGGCAAGCCGCTCGCGAGCGGCGTTCCCGCGGCGGCGTACGGCATCAGCGAGGAGACCTCACAGCGCATCCTCGGCACGACCTATTGGAAGGAGGCCGACGTCGGCGGCGTGGGCGGAACCCTCGCCGGCAACGCCCTGTCGCTCCACGCGATGCGGGCGACGCTCGAGAACGTCCTGACGGAGAAGGCCTACGGCCGCATGATCCCGCTCGCCGAGCGCTTCACGGCCGGCGTGGAGAGCGTGATCGAGGAACGCCAGCTGCCGTGGCACATCACGCGGCTCGGCTGCCGCGCGGAGTATCTCTTCCAGCCGGAGCGGCCTCGGAACGGCTCCGAGGCAGCGGCGCGGGCCGACGACGAGCTCGACGCGTTCATGCACCTGTACGCGCTGAACCGGGGGATCCTGCTGACGCCGTTCCACAACATGGCGCTGATGTCTCCGGCGACCACGCAGGAGGACGTCGACCGCCATACGCAGGTCTACGGCGAGGCGGCCGACGAACTGACCGGCTGATGGATCCCGGCGCGATCGGCGAGATCCGCTTCGTCACGGTCGACTCGCGCGATCCGGAGCGGCTCGCCGAGTTCTGGAGTCGTGTCCTCGGCGTCGAGGTGGAAGAGCGCTTCGGCGACGGCTACGTGATCCTCTCCCGCGCGACCGAGGGAGCGCCGCGGGTCACCTTCCAGCGCGTGCCGGAGGAGAAGTCCGGCAAGAACCGCCTCCATCTCGATCTGAAGGTGACGAGCATCGACGCTGCGACGCGCGACCTCGAGGAGCTCGGAGCGATGCGGACGCTCGACGGAGACTTCGAGGAGGAGGGCTACCGCTGGCGCGTGATGCGCGACCCCGAGGGCAACGAGTTCTGCATCGCGCTGATGCCGCCGAGTTGATCAGCCCACTCACCGTCGAATCGAAGAGAGCGGGCCCGAAGGCCCGCTCTCGTTCGTTTTCCTGATGCGTTTCGTCTAGCCGCAGAGCCCTCCCGGAGAGCTCGAACCACAGCGGTTGTCCGCGAAATCGTTGTTCTTGCCCGACCCGTCGTACCAGATGTCGTACGGCGAGTTGTCGTGGAGCTTGTTCCGAGCGATCACGTTGCCGATCGGGTTGGAACCGCCGTCATCCTTGCCGCTGGCGACGACGATCCCGCTTCCGAGGTACTGGCTGCCGGCCGCGTGGTTGCCGTAGATGAAGTTGTGGACGAGCTTGACGTGGCTGGTCCCCACGAGCGCGACGCCGACGCCGGACACCGGTCCGCCCTCGGAGTTGCACGCCTTGCTGTTGTCGTCGGACACGTTGTTCTCGATCGTCCAGCGCTTCATCGGGCCAGGTGCGCCGGTGTTCAGCGCCACGAACCCGGCGCAGTTGCCGTAGGCCGTGTTGTTCTCGGCGTCGCCGAACGAAGAGTCGCGGAAGAAGAACCCGAACTGGCTGTCGTAGGCGGTGTCGTTCCAGACCTGCGCCTGCGAGTTCGGCGAGTCACCGACGTAGAAACCGGCCTCGCCGTTCCCCCACGTGACGTCGCTGAAGAACTGTGCTCCCTGCGAGCCGAACGCCGTGATGCCGTACTCGCCGTTGTTCGCGGCGTGAACGTTGCGGACGCTCAGGCTCATCGTTCCGCCGGCGCCGACGCCGAACGAGCGGAAGCCCTGGACGGTGAATCCCTTGAGACGCACGCCGGACACGGGGTGGTTCCTGCGTCCGAAGATGCAGACCCCGCACTGCGGCGCCTTGCCTCCGGAGGGCGGAACGATCCACGTCTCGTTCGCTCCCGCTCCGACGATCGAGATCCGGTTCGTCGTGATGAAAACCGGACCCTCGTAGGAACCGGGCCCGACGATGATCGTGTCGCCGGGGTCGGCCCGGTTCACCGCTCCCTGGATGTCCCCGCCCTTCGGGACGGTGATCGTGTCGTCGCCTCGGTTCCCGGCCATCGCCGGCCCCACGAACAGGACCGAAGCGATCAGCGCTGCGGCGACCGATACGCCGAACAGTCTTGCCGAACGAACCATCCGTACCTCCCCCTTTGGTCGTTTCGGGTCCGCGCTATCCTCCCACGCCCCCTCGGCCAACGCCAAAGCCGTCGCGACAGGTTCGACGGCGTCGCTTCGGCTACCGGACCTCGGCGGGCCCTCCGACGCGGGCGAGGCCCGGCTCGAGGACGGTTCCGTAGACGCCGAAATCGAGCGTTCCGTTCCGTCCCCGGCCGCGGTGGTCGGCGATCGCCGCGAGGGTCGGGAAGTCCTTCTCCCCCGACTCGGGCGCCTGCGTCGTGACCACGCACCTCGGGATCGGCCCCATCACCTTGACGAGCGCCTCTCCGAGGCGGAGGTGGCGGCCCTCCCAGGAGTCCTCCTCGTACGGCGCGCAGCCGTCGAGCTCCACCAGCATGCGGAACCGACGGGAGTCCTTCGGCCGGTCGTTCCCGGAGTCGGCCGCGAGCATCTCCGCAGAGGCGAGTGAGAGGAGCGAGACCGGGAGCTCGTCGCGAGCGTCTCCCGGGCGGTCGGGCCGGACGAGCCGCAGTGGCCGGCCGGCGTAGTCGGACAGCGCTCCGCTCCACGGCCCCGGGACGACCGAGCCCGCCGTCCGGCGACCCCAGAAATCGGTGGTGACGGCCTCCCCGCGCGCGTCCGTGGAGCCCTCCACGACGCCACCGTCGGGGAACTCGAGCCGGAGACGCTTCTCGCGTTCGTCGACATCCGCGCGGATCTGCACGAGACGCCCGAGCCTTCCGCCGCCGAACAGCGCTCCGTCGCTGTCGATCAGATAGAAGCACCGGTCGCCGGCGGCGCCGTGGCGTTCCAGCCGGATCTCCTCCGGATGGGCGAGCGCCATGGACTTCACCGGCGCGATCGAGAACCTCGCGATCGTCGGCATCGGACCGAACGCTAGCAAGCTACGGCGGCGTTCCCTCGGCGGAGCTGGAGCTGGAGCCGGCCCGAAGGGAAGTTCGCCGGGACCTCCAGGCGTCCCGGAGACCCGTTCGGCCCGTGCGCAGGATCGCGGCGGCGTAGATGCGGCTCGCGACCCGGATCATGACGACGGTCGCCGCGATGCTGATCGCCGCGGAAAGAACGCCCTCCGCCGGCGTCGCCGAGCCGAGGAGCAGTCGCGGCGGCATCGCGAGCGGCGCGGACGGCGGCAGGAACGACGCGATCCTCACGAGCGGCGCGTCGGGCGACGTGAGCGCGCCGATCGAGATGAAGAACGACGCGAGGATGACGAGGCTGATCGGCGTCATCGTGTTCTGGAGATCCTCCTGCCGGCTCACGAGCGAACCCGCCACCGCGAACAGCGTGCTGTACAAGGCGAACCCGAGCGCGAACCAGATGATCACGAGGCCGGCTGCGCCGAGCGCTCCCGCCGGGAACGTGAGCAAGCCGACGGCGTTGGACACGAACAGCGCGATCACGGCCATCACGGTCAGCTGCAGCAGGCCGAGGAGACCGATGCCGAGGATCTTTCCGGTCAACAGCTCCGAGGGCCGGATCGCGGAGAGCAGGAGCTCCACGACGCGGGAGGACTTCTCCTCCACGACGCCCGTCGCGACCCAGAACCCGTATCCGAACAGCTGTCCGTAGAGGAGCAGGACGCCGACGAACGCGACCGCGGAGTTCGACTTGGCGTGGGGATCCGGCGGCTCGAGCGAACGGACCGCGAGCGGTCGTTGGCCGAGCGCGTGGTCGAGGTGCGACGCGGACACGCCCTCGCGAGAGAGCGCCGCTCGCGCGAGGGCCGTCCGCGCGACGACCTGGACGAGCCCGACGAGTTGATCGGGAGCGGAGGACTTCACCAGGATCTCGGGTCCGTGGGCGCCCTGCACGATCGCCGCGTCGATCGTGCCGTTCCGAAGCAATCGCTCGCCGTCAGCGCGGGAGCTGAACGAACTGATCCCGACGTGGATGCTCTGCTCGTCGCCCGCGGCGGAGACCTCGTTGCCGATCGTGCGGATCACGTCCGGGGAGGACTGCATTCCCAGAGCGTAGGTCGCCCCCGGCTTCGTGAAGGAGTTCGCGACGATCAGGCCGACGAGGATCAGCAGCGTGATGCCGGTGGAGATCTGGAAGCCACGGTCGCGGATCCGCTCACGGAACTCGCGCCGGGAGACGAGCCGGACCGCGCGACGAGCGCTTCGCGGCGTCTCCGACGCGCTCATGCGAACGCGATCGTGGGATGCGCCTTCATCCGGCGACCGCCTCCCGGAAGATCTCCGCGAGGCTCGGCCGGACGACCGTGAACGCCGTCACCGTTCCCGCCGCCCGTGCGGCGTCCAGGACGGCGTTCGGAGGCGTGCCGCCCTCGAGCTCGAACACGGCGCCGCCGGTGAAACGCTCGAGGACGCGCGCGCCCGTAACCATCTCCTCCCAGCCGGGCGAGGCGTCGGCGATCTCCACCCGGACGAGGCGACGGTCGCCGCGCGAACGGAGGCCCTCGATCGATCCCGAGGCGACGACGCGTCCGTGTGCGATCAGCACGACCGCGTCGCAGATCCGCTCGACGAGATCGAGCTGATGGCTCGAGAACACCACCGGGACGCCCGACGCCGCGCGATCGCGCAGGACCCCGGTCAGCACGTCCACGCCGACGGGATCGAGGCCGGAGAACGGCTCGTCGAGCACCAGCAGCTCCGGCGAGTGGACGAGCGCCGCGGCGAGCTGGACGCGTTGCTGGTTCCCGAGGGAGAGCTGCTGCACGGGGTCTCGCGCACGGTCCGCCACTCCGAGCACCTCGACGGACCGTCGCGCAGCCGCCGCCGCCTCGCCTTCGTCCAACCCGTGGAGGCGGCCGAGGTACACGAGCTGATCGAGGACGCGCATCTTCGGATAGAGGCCGCGCTCCTCGGGCATGTACCCGAAACGACGGCGCGCGTCGGCGTCGACGGGCTCCCCGCGCCAAAGGACCTCGCCGCGGTCGGCCTCCAGGACGCCGAGGACGATCCGCATGGCGGTCGTCTTTCCGGCCCCGTTCGGGCCGACGAAGCCCACCATCCCGCCCTCGGGGACGGAGAAGGAGACACCCTCGAGGGCGATCACGTCGCGGAAACGCCTGGAGACGTCGACGAGCTCGAGCACCGTTCGCCCTCCTCCCGACCTCCGGCTCCGCCCGGTCCGCCGCCGCACGCTGCCCGGCGCGGCTTCGCGCATCATGGTAGCGATGCAACCGAGCGCGCCGCCGCGGTGTTGGAAAGGGATGTGAGCGAGGAAACGCTTTCCGAGCGGCTCGCGGACGATCTCGACGGCGCGTTCGCCGCGATGGTCTCGGCGCTGCAGGACGACGTCTTCACCGCCGCGCTCCGGTGGGCCGGAAACCGCGCGGCCGCGGAGGACATCGCGCAGGAGACGCTCGTGCGCGCGTACACCGCCCTCGGCCGCTACGACGCCGGGCGCGTTCGCGAGCTCCACCTGCGCGCCTGGCTTCTGAAGATCGCGCTGAACGTGTTCCGCAACGAGCTGCGAAGCGCCTCACGCCGGCCGGCGACACAGCCGCTGGGTCCGGACGAGCTCCTCGTCGTCGACGGCTCGCGCAGGACGGACGATCTCGCCTCGACGATCGTCCTCTCGCTGCCGGAGGAGCAGCGCGTGCCGGTCGTGCTCCGCCATGTCCTCGGACTCTCGTACGAGGAGATCGCGGAGGTCCTCGGGCGTCCGGAGGGAACCGTGAAGGCACAGACGGCGCGCGGGATCCGACGCTTACGAGAGTCGCTCACCCACGACGAACCCGATCGAGCGGAGGTGCGGAGATGAACGAGATCGAGACCGCGTTGATGGAGCTGCGCGCGAGCGCGCCGCGGCGACTGACGGATCGCGTGATGCGCGCGGTCGATGCCCCCGACGGCTACGTGGAGATCCCCGGTCCGCGCGGACCATTGTTCGTGGCGTTCAACGACCGCGGCATCTCGTGCGTCGACGCCGCAGGAGGCGGACCCGACGCGTTCGAGTCGTACTTCGTCGGCCGGTTCGGCCGGGCGCTGCGCAAGGCTGACGCTCCGCCGAGAGGGCTCGCGGAGGCGCTCGACACCGGCGACGGCAGGAAGCTCGTCTATGACCTCCGCGGCCTGACGGAGTTCGAGGTCGCGGTCCTCCGCAAGGCGCTGGAGATCCCGAAGGGCGAGGTGCGTTCCTACGGTTGGATCGCGCGGGAGATCGGACGCCCCAAAGCGGTGCGTGCGGTCGGCTCTGCCCTCGGGCACAACCCCGTGCCGGTCGTCATCCCGTGCCACCGCGTCGTGCGCAGCGACGGCATGATCGGCAACTACGCGCTCGGTTCGCCGATGAAGCGCGAGCTCCTCGGTGGTGAGGGCGTCGACGTCGAGGGCATCGAGCGGCTCGCGTCCTCGGGCGTTCGGTTCGTCGGGAGCGACACGACCCGGAGCTTCTGCGTCCCGACGTGCCACGACGCGCGCCGCGTGACGGAGCGACACCGGGTGACGTTCCGCAGCGAGCGCGACGCCGTAACGAGCGGCTATCGGCCGTGCAAGCACTGCCGTCCGGCGGAGTCGCGCTCCGCCTGACCGACTACGGGCCGTAGCCCATCCGGGAGATCCGTTCCGGCCGGATCTTTAGCAGCACGCGTGGATGGTCCGGATCGTGGTGCGGATACGGCTCCGTGCCGTGGTACTTCCGTTGCATCGCGTCGATGTGGTCGGTCGCGCCCTCGTTCGTGATCTCCTCCACGCGGCCGCGGATCATCAGCGCTCGGTACGGATCGTCGGCGTCGACGACGGAGAGCGAGACGCGCGGGTCGCGCCGGACGTTCCGCGGCTTCGCACGACCCTCCGCGGTGTTGACCAGGACCCGGCCGTCGTCGTCGACGTCGACCCAGTTCGGCGTCGTCTGCGGCGAGCCCTCCGCGCCGAGCGTCGTCAGGTGCGCGAAGCTCCGTTTTTGGAGAATCGAGACGTCCGCGTCGGTCAGCTCGGTGCTCGGGTCGGCCATCGCGACAGCCTACGAGACGAAGCGCCTATCATCCGCCCACCGAGGGAGGTGGCGATGGCGAGCGACGAGGCGACCGAGAAGGTACGAGCCGTCTGGGAGGCGATGTCTCCCGCGTGGGAGCGGCGCCGCGAGTTCCTCAACGACTTCACGCGCGACATCACCGAGTGGATGGTGCGCGAGCTCGACGCGCAACCGGGAGAAACGATCCTCGAGCTCGCGGCGGGCACAGGCGACATCGGCTTCACGGTCGCGCCGGCCCTCGGGGATTCCGGACGGCTGATCACGACGGACCTCGCGCCAGGCATGGTCGACGTCGCGAAGCGACGCGCTGCGGAGCTCGGCGTCACGAACGCTGACGTCCGCGAAGCGGACGCGACCGACACGTGCCTCGAACGCGACAGCGTCGACGGCATCCTGTGTCGCTGGGGATACATGCTGATGCCCGATCCCGCCGCGGCGTTCGCGGAAACCCGGCGGGTCCTCAAGCCCGGCGGACGCCACGTGCTCTCCGTCATGGGCAACCCCGCGGGAAGCGCGTGGGTGACGGTGATCACGAAGGCGCTCGTCTCGCTGGAGATGATGCCGGCGGTCGACCCGAATGCGCCCGGCGGCATCTTCTCCCTCTCCGATCCGGCGAAGCTGACGGCGATGATGGCCGACGCCGGCTACGACGACGTCCGCACCGAGGAGATGGAGTTCCATCTGCGCTTCCCGGACTTCGAGGAGTACTGGAGCTTCATCCTCGAGTTCGCCGGCGCGGCGGCCATGCTCGTCCGCGGCTTTCCGGAGGAGCAGCAGCTGACCGTGAAGGAAGAGACGCGGAACGTGTCCGAGGCCTATCGCACGGGCGGCGACTACGACTTTCCCGGCCTCACCGTGAACGCCGCCGCGACCTGAGAGACGCGAGAGGCCCCGGCGTGTCGCCGGGGCCTCGTCGTTCGTCTCGCTCCGTTACGCGGCAGGAGCCCGAGCCGCGGGAGCGGGAACGCCTTCCAGCGCCACCGCGAGGACGTCGCCGACCTCCTCGGCGATGTGGAACGTCATCTCGTCCCGCACCGCCTCGGGCACGTCGTCGAGGTCGCCCTCGTTCCGCTTCGGCAGGATCACCTCGCGGAGTCCCGCACGATGCGCCGCGAGCACCTTCTGCTTCACGCCGCCGATCGGCAGCACCCGTCCCTGGAGCGTGACCTCTCCGGTCATCGCCACCGTGGAACGGACGGGCCGGTCCGCGAGGAGACTCGCGAGCGCGGTCGTCATCGCGACGCCGGCGCTCGGGCCGTCCTTCGGGATCGCTCCCGCAGGCACGTGCACGTGGAAGCGGCCCTCGAGCGCCTTCGGATCGATGTGCAGATCCTCCGCGTGCGACCGCACGAAGGAGAGCGCGATCTGCGCCGACTCCTTCATGACGTCGCCGAGCTGTCCGGTGAGCGTCAGGCCCTCCTGGCCCTTGCCCTCCATGCGCGTCGCCTCGATGAACAGGACGTCACCGCCCGTACCGGTGACGGCAAGTCCGGTTGCGACTCCCGGAACGGCCGTGCGCTCCGCCGCCTCGAAGAAGAACTTCGGACGGCCGAGGTACTCGCGGACGTCGCCTTCGTCGACCTTGAGCGGCGGCGTCACGTCGCCGGACGCGATCTTCGTCGCGGCCTTGCGCAGTGTCTTGCCGATCTCGCGCTCGAGATTGCGGACGCCCGCCTCGCGGGTGTAGTCGCCGACGATCACGCGGAGCGCGGCGTCGGTGATCTCCACCTCGTCGGGACGCAGGCCGTTGCGCTCGACCTGCCGCTCGAGGAGATGGAACCGGGCGATGCCGATCTTCTCGTCCTCGGTGTAGCCGTCGAGGCGGATGACCTCCATGCGGTCCATCAGCGGGCCGGGGATCGTCTCGGCGACGTTCCCGGTCGCGATGAACAGCACCTCGGAGAGGTCCAGGTCGACCTCGAGGTAGTGGTCGCGGAACGAGTGGTTCTGCGCGGGGTCGAGCACCTCGAGCAGCGCCGACGACGGGTCGCCGCGCCAGTCGCTGCCGACCTTGTCGACCTCGTCGAGCAGGAAGACCGGGTTCATCGTCCCGGCTTCGCGCATCGCGCGCACGATCCGGCCGGGTTGCGCGCCGACATAGGTGCGTCGGTGCCCGCGGATCTCGGCTTCGTCGCGCACGCCGCCGAGAGCGACCCGCACGAAGTTGCGGCCGAGGGCGCGTGCGACCGACTCGCCGAGCGACGTCTTGCCGACGCCCGGGGGACCGACCAGCGCGACGATCGCACCGGGGCGCCGCCGCAGATCCCTTCGCTCACGGATTTGGCCAACATCCGAAAGCCGGAGGAAGTCACCACGATTATCCGGCAGGGCAGGGGCCGCATGCCGGGCTTTCCGAATCTATCGCGCCCGGCGCTGGATGCCGTGGTGCAGTTCGTGATGGGCGGCGAAGACAAAGAGATGCAGCCTCATTCGCCAACGCCCATCGACATGCAATATCGTTTCACCGGCTATCACAAGTTCGTGGATCCGGAAGG
>JBJMLN010000144.1:0-15841 GCA_045805285.1 Actinomycetota bacterium
CGGCGCGCTCGATCGAGCAGGCGCTCGGCTTCTCCTAGCGGGAGGACCGTCGCCGAGCGGTGCTCTTGCGGGCACTGCTCTTCCGCGCTGCCGTCTTCCGGCGAGCCGTCGTCTTCTTCCGTGTCGCGGCGGCCTTCCGAGCGGTGCTCTTCCGGCGAGCCGTCGTCTTCTTCCGTGTCGCGGCGGCCTTCCGAGCTGCCGTCTTGCGCGTCGTGGCCTTGCGTCCGGTCGAATTCCTCGCCGTCGTCTTGCGCGTCGTGGCCTTGCGTCCGGTCGAATTCCTCGCCGTCGTCTTGCGCGTCGTGGCCTTGCGTCCGGTCGACTTCCTCGCCGTCGACTTGCGCGTCGTGGCCTTGCGTCCGGTCGAATTCCTCACCGTCGACTTGCGCGTCGTGGCCTTGCGTCCGGTCGACTTCCTCGCTGTCGACTTGCGAGTCGTGCCCTTGCGTCCGGTCGACTTCCTCGCCGTCGACTTGCGAGTCGTGCTTTTCCGGCCTGTGCTCTTCCGCCGGGAAGACGATGTCGATGACGGCCGCTTCGCCGTCGACTTCTTCGACGTCGAACGCCGCGTGCCGCCGGAACGCTTCGCGGCGGACTTCTTCGAACGCGAGCCGCTCGCGGCTCCCGTCGCTGCACCGGCGGCCGCGCCCGCTGCGGCGCCGATAAGTCCTGCAGCCGCCGCCCCAGCGGCCACGGGATGTTCGCGCGCCGCCTCGGTTGCGGACTCCATCCCCTCGCGTGCGACGTCGACGACGTCGTCGGCGCGGTCGCGCACCGAAATCTCGTCGGACCCGGAGTCCTCCAGCGCTGCGAGATCGCCGAGGCTCTCCAAGTCCGCGGCGTCATCCGCCGCCTCGACCGTGTCGCCCGCTTCGTCGTCGTCGTCGAGCGCGTCGTCGAACGATCCGCTCAACTCGTCGTCCGGGTCCCGCATGATGTCCTCCTCCGAATCCGTGAAGCCCGAGGCTTCGCTTCCCCTGTGTCCGTGCCACCCTATCCACGTCCGCCGTCAAGTGGAAAGCGGACAGTAGCGAACCGCGGAGTTGTCTCCAGTTCGTCGCGCGGCTAACCGGGCGGAGCTAACCGACGAGGAGGTCGGGTTCCTGCGTGGGTCCTTCGTCCGAATCGTCAGACAGAACGACGATCGCTTCGGATGCCGGCCTCTCGATGCGCTCGGGTTCGGCCTCGGGAAGCACGGTGACCGACGAGGGGAGGAGGAAGGCCGCGCCGTTCCCGTAGGTGTTCCAGACGTCGCCGATGCGGATCTGGACCTGTCCGGCGCCTTTCACTTGCCAGAGGTCCCCGTCCCCGATCAGGGCGGTGCGGTCGTCGATCGCGATCACGGTCTCGTCGGTCGGGGCCTCGCGACCGAGGAAGCGCTGCACCTCGGGCCGGCTCCGGCCGAGCTCGTCCCAGTGCGGAACGATGATCGTCCCTTCTAGGAGACGAAGACCCGACGACCAGTCATCCCAACGTGCGGAGGGCTCGTCCTCGAAGAACGCAGCATCTCCCAGAGCGCCGGTTGCCGCTCCGGATGCCGTGAACGCGGCGCCTCGGTCGACGGCGGCGAGCACTCGCTCCCACATCGGCGTTCCTGCGAGGAACCGGATCGGCGCCGCCGGGTCCGACGCCGAGAGATGCACGAGGCACACACCGTCGACGCGATCTTGCAGCTCGGAGGCGAAGGCGTCGGGCCGGGACTCCACCCGTACGACGTCGGCCGGAGCGCCGACACGCTCGAAGTGACGAAGCGCGGCATCGGCGCGGTCATCGGCTTCCCGGCCTGCCGCTCCCAGGAGGAGGACCGCGGCGCGGGCACCTCCGGAGGAGGATCCGAGTGCCAGCCGGTCCACTTCCTCTGCCCACGGCTCGAAAGCGCCGGATCCCAGTAGGGAGATGGTCTTCACCAGGGCTGCGCTCCTCACGGTCGGAAACAGGTATACCCCAGCGGGGGAAATTTTACTAGGTCGTGAGTTTTCGGCGATATTCCGATCCCTGGGCCGCGGAGGGTACCGGAACGGTGAAGGAACGTTCGCTTTCCAACGGCGATCTCGCCGAACTCCTTTCGCGCGCGGCCGAAAGCGAAGAGGGTCATCGACTCCGCGCGCTTCGTCGAGCTTCCAGCGCTGCGATGTTCTGGCCCGAGGAAGCGTCGGAGGTCATCGAGAGTGGACGCGCTCTGACGGAGCTCCGCTCGGTCGGGCCGTGGGTCGAGCGACTCCTCGTGGCGTGGCTCGAAGCTCCGCCCGAAGATCTCCGAAGGCCCGAGCTTCGCTCCGGCTTCCTGACGCTCTCGGAAGCGCGTCGAACGATCGACGAGTACCCGGACTGGACGCGCGGGCTCCGCTCCGATCTGCAGATGCACACGACCTACAGTGACGGCAAGGCGACGATCCTCGAGATGCTCGATGCCGCGCGCTCACTCGGCCACGCACACGTCGCGATCACCGATCACTCGCAGGGCTTGCCGATCGCGAACGGTATGGACGAGGCGCGCGTCCGCGTCCAGGCGGAGGAGCTCCGCGACGCGAACGCCGCGGTGGCCGCGGACGGTGGCGCCGCGGTGATGGGCCTCCACGGCATCGAGATGAACCTCTCGCCCGAGGGAGAGGGCGACATGGATCCTGCGCTGCTCCGAGAGCTCGACATCGTCCTCGGCGCTTTCCACTCGAAGCTCCGGCTGAAGGAGGACCAGACCGACCGCTACCTCGCGGCGGTGGCGAACCCCGATGTCCAGCTGATCGCCCATCCACGGGGCCGGATGTTCGGCCGACGCCTCGGGCTCACGGCCGACTGGCCGCGCGTGTTCGCCGCTGCGTCCGAGAGGGGAAAGGCCCTCGAGGCCGACGCCCACCCGGAGCGACAGGACCTGGACGTGGAGAGGCTCGAGATCGCGCGCGACGCGGGCGCGTGGATCTCGATCGACACCGACGCGCACGCGACGAGGGAACTGGCGTTCCAGGAGTTCGGCGTCGCGGCGGCCATCCGCGCGCGCTTCCCGCGTGAACGCGTCTTGAACTTCCTCTCCGTCGAGGAGCTTCGAGACTGGGTCGCCGACAGTCGCGAGCGCGTGCGTCGGTAGGCGGGCCGAGGTTCCTCCTCCGGGGACGCTTGGGTATCGCCCCTGTTGGAAATCGGCGCCCGACGGACGGCGGCCCACTTCAGCGAGCGGTGTCGGAGTCGACGCGAAGCATCTCGCGGTGGTCGCGCAGATGTGTTGTCGCCTTCAATGACGGCCTGCCTACGCGCGTCCGACGAGCCACCTCGAGGGAGGCCCGAGGCCGCCGCGGGCGCCTGACCTCGACGTTTGCAGGTGCAGGTCGCCGGGAACATCTCCTGGACCTCGAAAGGAGGAGAGAGATGTACGAAGACAGGCATGTCCATCAGGAGCCCGTAGAGCCGGAGCGCTCGGGCGGTCTGGTCGGTTACGCGGCCATCAAGTACACGTCGATCGTCGTGATCGTGCTCGCGATCCTGGCGTTCCTCGCGTTCTATCTCATCCCGCTCCTGACGAAGTAGGGCCCATGGCCCGCCCGATCTGAGCGAGAGGAGGTCGAGCCATGCTCGGATTGTTCGCCGCCGTGGACGGTGGCGCCGCCACCCTGCTGTGGATCCTCGCGGTGGTTCTAGTCATCGCCGGGAT
Source organism: Actinomycetota bacterium (assembly GCA_045805285.1). Lineage (GTDB taxonomy): Bacteria > Actinomycetota > UBA4738 > UBA4738 > JBJMLN01 > JBJMLN01. The sequence continues at coordinate 3,644 of JBJMLN010000144.1, forward strand.
CGTCACGCTGATCCGCGGCGCTGTCCTCGCCGGCATCGTCTTGATCATCGTCGGCCTGTTGATCGGGCCGGGAGGCGTCAGCCTCTTCGGCTGACCTTCCACGACGTCGGAACATTGCGGCCCGGAGCGCGAGCTCCGGGCCGGTTCCGTCTCGGGACGTCTATGCGGCGCGAGCCTCAGTCGGCGCCGTCGTCCTCGACCCTCGCGGCGTCGCGGAGACGCGAGAGCGTTTGCGACAGCAGCCGGGACACGTGCATCTGCGAGATGCCGAGGTCTTCGGCGATCTCCGTCTGCGTCATGTCGCCGAAGAAGCGGAGGTAGAGCACCCGTCGTTCCCGCGCGGGAAGTTGCTCCACGAGCGGCGCGATGCTCGCCCATTCCTCCAAGTGCTCGAGCGACTTGTCTTCCGCCCCGAGCGTCTGTGCCGGCGTCGCTCCGTCCTCCCCGAGCGGCGCGTCGAGCGACGCGGTGGAGTAGGCCTGCACCGCATCCATCGCTTCGAGCACCTCGTCCTCGGGCAGGCCGGCTGCGTGGGCGATCTCCTTCACCGTCGGCGTGCGGCCGAGACGTTGCCACATCTCCTCCGTCACCTTGTTGATGCGAAGGCCCGTCTCCTGGAGACGACGCGGCACACGAAGGGCCCATCCCTTGTCGCGGAAGTGGCGCTTCAACTCGCCGACGATCGTCGCCGTCGCATACGTGGAGAACTGCACCTCGCGCTCCGGCTCGAAGCGGTCGATCGCCTTGAGCAGTCCGATGCTCGCGACCTGCGTCAGGTCCGCGACCTGTTCTCCACGGCCGGCGAAGCGTCTGGCGAGGTACTCGGCGAGCGGGTAGTAGAGCTTGACGAGCTCGTCGCGCGCCGCCGCATCGGGCAGCCGCGCGAAGAGCTCGGCCGAGCGTTCGCGGTCGATCGAGCGGTCGTCGCGCGCGGACTCGGCCAATGTTCCGCTCACGTCCCTCGGGTCGCCCGTTTGAGCACCCGGACGGCTGGGCTTTGTCCGACCAGCTCGAAGCTCACGCTGTCGGTGAGCGCGTCGAGGATCTTCGCGGTCAGACTTTCCTCGAAGCGCTCCGGGGGCCACTCGTCCGCCTCGCCGTCGGTGTACGCGACCACCTCGATGCCGGTCTCGTCGGGGATGATCCGCAGCGACAGCGTCGTGGGCGTCCCGGGGACGGACAGGATGCGCGCGCATGCCTCGTCCACCGCGATCCGGAGATCGTCGATCGCTTCGTAGGTGAAGTCCACGCGCGCCGCGACGCTGCCGACGGCGGCGCGCAGCAGCTGCGTGAACTCCGGCCTGGCGGGAACGGAGACGATCACATCAGTCGAGCCAGAGGTGTCCATGGACCCGGCCTATACTAGCTGCGCTTCGACCGTCGGCTACTCGCAGGAGGTGCAGCGATCGAACTCGTCCTCGAAACTCGCGAGGTTGGCGACTGGACCGTCGTCGACGTCAAGGGGGAGGTCGACCTCTATACGTCTCCGCGTCTACGGGAACGCGTCGTGGAGCTCGTCGAGGAAGGCCACATCCGGATCGTCGTGAACCTCGGGGAGGTCGGATTCCTCGACTCGAGCGGGCTGGGCGCGCTGGTAGGCGCCCTCAAGCGCGTCAACGAGCGCGGAGGCCGCCTTGTGCTCGTCTGTCCCGAGGGCTCGCCGCTCAAGGTCCTCACGATCACGGGGCTCGACAGGGTCTTCGCGATCCACGGCTCCGTCGACGACGCGCTCCGAGGCTGAGCGCGATACCGGCCTGAAGGCGGAGGCGATGACCGACCGGTTCACGCTCGACCTCCCTCCGGAACCGATCTCGATCGGGACCGCGCGGCTCTTCTCCGCCACGGTCGCGAGGTTCTTCGGAACACCTGAGGAGGCCGTGGAGGACCTGAAGCTAGCGGTCTCCGAGGCGTGCACGGTCGCGATCCGCGCCAACGAGCCGCAGGGGCGACGCGTGCATCTCGTCATCGAGGGCGGAGCTCCTGCGCTGACGTTCTCCATCCCCGACGGCGGCTCGACGATCGACGACGGATCCGGTCCGGTCGAGGTCGCCTCCGACGAGCTCATCCGCGCGCTGTTCCCCACCGCGGAGTTCGTGGAGACGGCGAACGGCCGCGCCGACGTGCGGTTCGCGATCCAGACCGCTTCCTGACACCACTCCTGCCGCCCGGTTGGGGGCGGGGCGCATCGGGTAACTCTGCAGTCGGAACTCGACCGAAAGGAGAGATCCATGATGCGCCGAACGGACGGGTACCCCGACGCTTCGGAGGCTCCTGCGACCGACGACCCCACCGTCTACCGCGACGGTGCGCCGGTCGTTGCGGAGCGCCCCGTCGTCGAAGAACGAACGACCGCGCCGGCCGAGCGCCGCGTCGTGGTCGAGAGCACGTCGGAGTTCGGTGGAATCTTCGTCGCCCGGCTCCTCCTGACGCTGGCCGGCGCGGCCGCGATGATCGTGGGCGCGTTCGGAAGCTGGAATCAGACGCTTGCCGGCACCGAACTGACGGACCGCTCGCTCGTGCAGACGACGTTCACGACGAGCACGTTCCTTCTGTCGGTCGGCGCGATCGCGATCGCACTCGGTCTGGTCGCAGTGATCGGGCTTGCGTTCCGGTCGGGCTGGCTGACACGACTCGCCGGCGCGCTCGGCATCGCGATGTTCGTGCTGTACACGATCGAGCTGTTCCGGGTACCGGGTCCGTTCGCGACCGGCAGCATCGGATGGGGAGCGTGGACGTTCCTCGCCGGTTCGGTCGTCGCGCTGATCGGCGGCTTCCTGACGAAGAGGGCGCCGGAGGTCGTGCACACCGACGCCTGACGTGTCACCTCGGCTGAGCACGAGAACGGCCTCCTTCGGGGGGCCGTTCTTCGTGTGGTAAGACTCCGCGGCGATGGACCTCCCGGTGATGCCTCCCGTCTCGCCGATGCTCGCGAAGGCGGTGAAGGAGATCCCACACGGCGAGCTCAGCTTCGAGCCGAAGTGGGACGGCTTCCGCTCGATAGTCTTCCGCGACGGCGATGAGATCGAGATCGGCAGCCGGAACGAGCGGCCGATGACGCGGTACTTCCCGGAGCTCGTGGCGGCGTTCAGGGCGCAGCTTCCGGATCGCATCGTGGTGGACGGAGAGATCATCGTGATCGGGCCGTCCGGAGACCGGCTGGAGTTCGAGACACTCCAGCAGCGGATCCATCCCGCGGAGAGCCGTGTTCGCATGCTCTCGGAGACGACGCCGGCGCGCTTCGTCGCGTTCGATCTCCTCGGGATCGGCGACGACGATCTGATGCAGCGCCCGTTCTCCGAGCGGCGAGAGAAGCTCGAGGAGGCGCTCGCGTCGGCCGGCCCGCCTGTGCACGTGACCGCGGCGACGAGAGACCGCGTTGTCGCCGAGCGATGGTTCGAGCAGTTCGAGGGAGCCGGGCTCGACGGGCTCGTCGCGAAGCCGCTCGACGTCACGTACCAGCCCGACAAACGCGTGATGTTCAAGGTGAAGCACGAGCGCACCGCCGACTGCGTCGTCGCCGGGTACCGGCTCCACAAAGGTTCGGCCGACAGGATCGGATCGCTGCTTCTCGGCCTCTATGACCGCGACGGAGCCCTCGCGAACGTCGGCGTGATCGGCGCGTTCCCCATGGACCGGCGCCGCGAGCTGTTCGAAGAGCTGCAGCCGCTCGTCACGAGCTTCGAGAACCACCCGTGGGACTGGGCGAAGCAGCTGGAGGGCCATCGCACGCCACGGAACTCCGAAGGAAGCCGCTGGGCCGCCGGAAAGGATCTCTCGTTCGTGCCGCTGCGGCCCGAACGCGTCGTCGAGGTCCGCTACGACCACATGGAAGGTGCGAGGTTCCGCCACACCGCGCAGTTCGTCCGCTGGCGACCGGATCGCGATCCCCGTTCGTGCACGTACGAGCAGCTCGAGGAGCCCGTGACGTTCGATCTGGCGGACGTCCTCGGCGCCGGCTGAAGGCGGAGGGTCAGGCGGGCTCGGGTTCCGCGGTGCTCGTGGAGAGGCGTCGTTCCGGCTCCCAGTCGCGCAGACGCTCGCCGAGCTTCACGATCAGCGCGGCGCCGCCGGCGAACACGAGAAGCCGGCCGAGCGGCGTGTTCTTGACCAACGGCAGCTTCACGATCAGCGGTGCGCCCGTGATCAGGCCGACCGCGAGCGCGCGCCGGACCTGCGCTCCGCGGTCCGACGCGAGGTAGTCCTCGAGGTCCTCGAACAGCGTGACGCCGGTCTCCCAGACGAAGGCCGCGAGGTCGCCCGCGCCGTTCATGCCGTGGGTGGTCTCCGATCCGTTCTCCATCGTCCGTCCTCCGTGCGTGGGCCGCGATCCGTTCGCCGGGGTGCTGCGGTTCCGGACTTCGAGACTAGGGTATCGAGGAGTCCGAGGAGGGATGACCCTGAATGCTCTGATGCGAGCCGCCGACCGGGTCGATGCTGCGCAGCAACGTCGGTCGTGGCTCGCATTTCCCTTCGCCGTGTTCAAGAAGTTCGGCGACGACCGTGCCGGCAACCTCGCCGCGCTCATCGCCTATTACGGCTTCTTCTCGCTGTTTCCGCTGCTCCTCGTCCTGGTGACGGTCGTCAGCATGGTGATCGAGGGCAACGCGAAGCTGCAGGAGACGATCATCAACTCGGCGGTGGCGCAGTTCCCGGTCGTCGGCGACCAGATCGCGAAGAACGTCCATGCGATCAGCGGAAGCGGAGTCGCCCTCGCCATCGGTGTTCTGGGAGCGCTCTGGGGTGGGCTTGGCGTCGTGCAGGCGGGCCAGAACGCGATGAACGCCGTCTGGAATGTGCCGTACAAGGACCAGCCGAACTTCTGGAAGTCGCGCCTGCGCTCTCTCATCCTGCTCGTCGCCCTCGGAGTGTTCGTCCTCGCTTCGTCGGTCCTGAGCGGCTTCGGGTCGGCCGGCGGTGGGAACGCGGCGACGCACGCCCTTGCCGTCGTTCTCTCGGTGCTGTTGAACCTCGCGGTCTTCCTCGCCGCCTTCCGGATCCTGACCGCGGAGGACGTCACCTGGGGCGACGTCTTCCCCGGAGCGGCGTGCGGAGCCGTCGTCTGGAGCGCGCTGCAGTATCTCGGCGCGTATCTCGTGTCGCATCAGCTATCGAAGGCGAGCGCCGTGTATGGGGTGTTCGCTGTGGTCATCGGTCTGCTGTGGTGGATCTATCTCGGCGCGCAGGTGGCGCTCTTCTCAGCAGAAGTCAACGTCGTCCGAAAGCGGCGCCTCTGGCCCCGAAGCATGACCCAGCCCCCGCTGACGGCTGCGGACAAGCGGTCGCTCGAGGAGCTCGCGAAGGAGGAGGAGCGCCGGCCGGAGCAGCATGTGGACGTCAGCTTCACGGACGGTTCGACCGACGACGCGAGCAAGCAAGGCGCACCCACCGAGCAAGGATCCCGCTGACCGTCACTCGAATCGCCCCGGCCGCGGCTTCCCGCCACGCGGTAGGGTTTTCCTCCCCGAGTCCTCGGGTACACGGGATGCGAGCAGGAGGAGGTCGGTCCCGATGAGTGAATCCGCGAGCAACGTCGGCGTGACGGCTGAGGAGAACAACGGCTCCCCGCTGACGGAGGCCAAGGAGGCCAGCAAGGAGATGTCCGGTCAGGTCCAGGAGGCCGGCCGCGAGATTGGAAAGCGCGCGAAGGATCGCGTGCGTCAAGAGGTCGACCGGCGGGCGACGGACGCCGGGTCGCAGGTCCGTTCTGTCGCGGACGGGCTCCGACAGGCCGGAGAGGATTTGCGCAAGGAGGGGAACCCCTCGATCGCGAACGTCGCGGATACCGCGGCGCAGAGGATCGATGGCGTCGCCTCGTATCTGACCGAGTCGGACGCCGACGCCCTTCTTCGTGACCTCGACACGCTCGCTCGGCGACAGCCGGCGCTCGTGATCGCTGCCGCGTTCCTCCTGGGCGTCGCCGGGGCGAGGTTCCTCAAGGCCTCCGGCTCGAACCGGTAGGCGCGGGAATGGCCGTTCGCGACCCGCAAACGGATGGCGACCTGCGAGATCAGCCGATCTCGGAGGTCGTCAAGACGCTCTCCGCAGAGGCGTCCACGCTCATCCGACAGGAACTGAATCTCGCGAAGGCTGAGCTCGCCCAGAAGGCGAAGTCCGGCGGCGTGGGGCTCGGGATGTTCGGAGCCGCCTACGTCTTCCTTCGCTTGACGATCGCGACCGCGACGGCGGCCGCGATCCTCGCGTTGGCGATCCCACTTCCCGCATGGGCCGCCGCGCTGATCGTGACGGTGGTATGGGCCGTGATCGCGCTCGTGCTGATCCTCTTCGGGCGGCAACAGCTGAAGCGGGCGATGCCGCCCGTGCCGCAGCAGACGATCGAGACCGTGAAGGAGGACGTCGAATGGCTCAAGAGCCGGACGCGATCCGCGCGGAGATAGCGGCAACACGCCAGCGCATGGGTGACGCCGTCGAGGCGCTCGCCTACAAGACCGACGTCAAGGCGCGGGCCCGCGACAAGATCGACGAGGTGCGCGAGATCGTCTCCACCGCGACCGAGTCGTTCGTCGAGTCGGTCCGCGAGCCTTTGGACGCAGAGACCAGGAAAGAAGGTGCATCCATGTCGACCAACGCATCGAGTTCCACGAGCAGCGCATCGAGTGAGGGCTGGGAGGACGAGGGCGGCCTGCTGAAGCGGAACCCGCTGGTCGTCGCCTTCGGAGCCGCAGCGATCGGATTCCTCGCGGGGTTGCTGGTCCCCTCGACGCCCGCGGAGAACGAGCGGCTCGGGCCCGTTGCGGATCACGTGAAGCAGGGCGCCCGCGATGCGGCGCAGGAGGCGGTCGGCCGCGGAAAGGCGATCGCTGCCGACGCGGCAGTCTCCGCAACGGCGGCCGTGAAGGAGACCACGCAGAACGCCGTCTCGGAAAGCGGTACGGGGTCGTCCTCGTCCGGCGGATCCGGCTCCGGCTCATCCGGCTCCGGTTCCTCCGGTGGATCCGGTGGATCGGGCGCCTCCTCCTCAGGCGGGTCGACCTCCGGTTCCTCGAGCGCGCCCGGATCGGGCGGCTCGTCGTCGAAGACCGGCTCCTCCTCGAGCTCGAGCTAACCGCTTTCGGCTTCGGAGACGTTCGCGGCCGCGGCCACGTTCGCGCCTCTCGTCTCGAGGAGCTCGATGAGGGTCGCAGCGTCGCGTACGGCTGCGCCTCCCGGATCGTTGTTGAAGTAGACGTAGACGTCGTCAGCCGGCAGATCGACGAGCCGGTCCGCCCACCGGCGAAGCTTCGCGCGCCGATACGCCGATCCGTGCGGCGTGCCCTGATGGAACCGCACGTAGCTCCATCCCCCGGTCACGTGCCCCGGGACGCGTGCTCCGGGACGGTCCGCGAGGACGAGAGCCGCTCCGGCGTCGTCGAGCAGCGAGCGCGTCGTCTCCGAATCCCACGACGGGTGACGGAACTCGAACGCCGACCGCGCGTTCTTCGGCAGCAGCTTCAGGAAGGAGGCGAGGCGCTCCTCGTCCGCGGCGAGGGTGGGGGGGAGCTGGAAGAGCATCGGCCCGAGCTTCGGCCCGAGCAGCCTCGCCCGCGACCAGAAGAGCTCCATCGGTTCGGCGGCATCTCGAAGCCTGCGGATGTGCGTCAGGTAACGGCTGACCTTGGGCGCGATCACGAAGCCCGGCGGCGTTCCGTCCCGCCACCGCTCGAACGCGGCGTCGGACGGCAGCCGATAGAAGGAGTTGTTGACCTCCACCGTCGCGAAGCGCTCGGCGAAGAACGCCAGCCACGCGCTCTTCGGCAGGCTCCGCGGGTAGAAGCGGCCTTTCCACGAGTCGTACTGCCATCCGCTCGTTCCGACCCAGAACGTTGCGATCGCCTCCCGTCCTCGCTCGGACGAATCTTCCCCAACCCGGGCTCGAACCAGCCCTGTCGGCCGATCGCGCGCGGGATTTCTCGACGGGCTGCATAGAGGCTCCATCTGGAGGGAATGGAGTCGCCGCCGGCCGCCGTGCCGGGTGGGGAGGCGATCCGGCCTCGAGCGGGCCGGAGCCGAGGGCCCGGAAGGGAGGAACCCCATGGAGGACAGGTCGAAGGTGTTCCACGGCGTGATGGCCGGACGAGGGAGCTCCATGAGCCGCACGTATCCGGCGCAGCGGGTCTGCTCCGAGCGCGCGTGCACGACGCAGCTCTCGATCTACAACCCACGCGAGTTCTGCTGGCAGCACGAGCCGAAGCGGACGTTCGTGCTTCGGGCACCTCGCAAGTCGCGGAACGCGGCTGCCTAGGACGACCCGAGGCACGCCGGAGAGAACCGTGGCCCGCCTCCGACGCGTCGATTGCTCCACGCCCGGGATCGTCCGGCGGCGGAGCGGCAAGGGCTTCACGTACACCGGTGCCGACGGCGTTCGCGTCTCCGCCCCGGTGCGCCGGCGGATCGAGGCGCTTGCGATCCCGCCCGCGTGGAGCGACGTCTGGATCTGCCCCGACGAGAACGGACATCTGCAGGCGGTCGGAACCGACGCCGCCGGGCGGCGCCAGTACCGGTATCACGAGCGGTGGCGCAAGCGCCGAGACCAGCAGAAGTTCGACCATGCCCTCGACTTCGCCCGGGCGCTTCCGCATCTTCGCGCGGAGAGCACCAAACACCTTGCGATGGAGGGCTTTCCGCGGGAACGCGTGCTCGCGTGCGCGACGAGGCTCCTCGATCGCGGCTTCTTTCGGATCGGCTCGGAGGCATACGCGGAGCAGAACGGCTCCTACGGCCTCGCCACGATGAAGAAGGACCATGCACGCGTCGACGGCGACGAGGTCGTGTTCGACTACGTCGCCAAGGGCGGCAAGCACCGGGTCCAGTCGATCGTCGACCCCGACGTGGCCGACGTCGTTCGCGCCCTCAAGCGTCGCCGCGGCGGCGGATCCGAACTGTTGGCGTTCCGCGACGAGGGCGGTTGGCACGACGTCCGCTCGAGCGACATCAACGAGTACATCCGAGAGCTCACGGGCGGAGCGTTCTCGGCGAAGGACTTCCGGACCTGGCACGGAACGGTCCTCGCGGCCGTGTTCGTCGCTCGGAGCGATGTCGCGCGCGCCCGCGCCATGACCAAGACCTCGCGGAAGCGCGCCGTGACGGGGGCGGTCAAGGAGGTCTCCCAGTACCTCGGAAACACGCCCGCCGTGTGCCGCGCCTCCTATATCGATCCGCGGGTCTTCGACCAGTTCCGGGCGGGCCAGACGATCGAGGGGGTCGTCCGGGACCTCGAGCCGGCGCACCTGACGCAGCCGTCCCTCCAGGCGAGGGTGGAGGCCGCCGTCCTCGACCTGCTGGAGGAGCCCGTCGGGACCTTGGGGGCCGCCGCCTAGAGCTTCCAACTGCCGCAAGGCGTCCTGGCCAGGGCGGTCCGGCCGCGAGCCCGTGACCCCGATGCGTCAGATAGCCGACGCTCGGGGCGTTCTGCGGTGCCCGGGGGAGCGGCCCGCGGCCGTCCGGCGTATCCTTTTGGACACCTCTATGGGCCTGAGCGAGCGGGAGCATCGGTTGGAGGACGAGCCCACGTCCGTTCCACGCCCGGCGGGACGCGATCTGTTCGATTGGATCGCCGACGCAGCGCTCGTGACCGACGAGCGCGGCCGGTACGTCGATGCGAACGAGGCGGCGACGAGGCTTCTCGGCTATTCGAAGTCGGAGTTCCTGCGGATGTCGGTCGGGGATCTCGTTGCCGGCGGTCCGGATCTCGCGACGGAGGAGTTCGGGAGGTTCCTCGCGGACGGCTACTGGCGCGGCGAGATGGACCTCCGCTGCAAGGACGGTCAGACCGTTCGCGTCGACGCGCGCGCGACTCCGCTCGGAGAATCCGAAGACGGCCGCCGCTACGTCTCGATCATGCGCGAGATCGGCGGTCCGCTCTGGGACGGCCTCGCGCCGACCTCCGCGGCGCTCGCCGCGATCGTCCAGAGCTCCGACGACGCGATCATCGGCAAGGACCTCGACGGCATCATCCGTTCCTGGAACCCGGGTGCGGCGAAGATGTACGGCTACTCGGCGGACGACGTCATCGGCGAGCACATCTCGATCCTCAATCCCGAGCGCGCGCACGAGTTCCGCTCGATCATGGAGCGGCTCCGCCGCGGCGAGCACATCGATCACTTCGAGACCCAACGCAAGCGGAAGGACGGCGTCGTCCTCGACGTTTCACTGACGATCTCGCCGATCGCGGATCAGCGCGGATCCCTCGTCGGTGCCTCGACGATCGCGCGCGACATCACGGAGCGTCGCCGGATGGAGGCGCGCCTCGAGCGGATCGCCCAGCTCTCCCTCGCGCTCCGCGGCAAGGAGGACGAGGACGAGATCCTCCATCTCGCCCTCGACGCCGTGGAGCAGGCGGTCGGCGCCGAGCGGTCGGCGGCGCTCCTACGCGAGGACGACGGCGCGATGCGCTTCCGGACCTGGCACGGTCTGTCCGACGGCTATCGCGAGGCGGTCGAGGGTCACAACCCGTGGCTCGACGACGAGGCCCATCCGAAGCCCGTCCTCGTCGAGGACGTGCGAGCCGACGCGTCGCTCTCGGAGCTGCGTTCCGTGATCGAAGCGGAGCAGATCGGCGCGCTCGCGTTCATCCCGCTCGTCCATCAGGACCACCTGCTTGGGAAGTTCATGGTCTACTTCGCGGAGCCGCATGCGATCGAGGCCGCCGATCTGGAGCACGTCCAGACGATGGCCAACCACGTGGCCTTCTGGATCGATCGACGACGTACCGACGAGGAGCTTCGCGCGGCGCGGGATCTTCTCGACGTCATCACCGCCGGCGCGGGCGACGGGATCACGATCCAGGACGCGTCGGGCAAGGTCGTCTACGTCAACGACGCGACCGCGCGCTTCTCGGGATTCTCTTCGCCGGAGGAGATGCTCGCGACGCCGTACAGCCAGGTGTTCGAACGCTTCGAGCTCATGGACGAGACCGGCGCGCCGTTCTCCATCGAGGATCTTCCGGGTCGTCGGGCGCTCCGCGGGGAGGACGAGCCCGAAACGGTCCTGCAGGTGCGCGACCGCACCGACGGCTCGACGACCTGGCGGACCGTCAGCGCGCGCCCGGTCTTCGACGACGCCGGGAACGTCCGTTCTGCGGTGAACGTGCTGACCGACATCACGGCCCAGCGGAGGGCGGAGCTCCGTTTCCGCCGCCTGTTCGAGGCGAGCATCGTCGGCATCATCCTCGTGGACGAGACGACGATCCTCGAGGCCAACGACGCTTTCCTCGAGATGACGGGGTACACGCGCAGCGACCTCCGGGCGGGCGACGTGCGCTGGACAGATATGACGCCGCCCGAGTGGGCGGAGGCGGACGAGCGGGCCTGGGAGCAGGTCTACGAGACCGGAGTGATCGCGCCGTTCGAGAAGGAGTTCGTCCGCAAGGACGGCAGCCGCGTGCCGATCACCCTGGCGGCGACGATGCTGCAGGCCCACCCGTACCAGGCCGTGTGCTTCGTCCTCGACACCACGGAACGCAAGCGGGCGGAGGTGGAGCGCATCCGCCTCCTGGAGCAGGAACAGGTCGCGCGCGCGGAGGCGGAGCGAGCACGTGAGCAGCTCGCGTTCCTGTTGCGCGCGAGCGAGCTCCTTTCGGCGTCGCTCGACTACGAGCAGACGCTCTCGCAGGTGGCGAAGCTCGTCGTGCCGCGTCTCGCCGATTGGGCGTCGATCCAGGTACTCGAGGACGACGGAACGCTTCGGTCGCTCGCGATCGCGCACGTCGATCCGGACAAGGTCGCCATGGCGGAGGAGCTCCAGCGCCGGTATCCGACCGGCATGAGCACCCCCTACGGCGTTCCGAACGTGATCCGGACGGGCAAGGCGGAGGTCGTTCCCGAGATCCTTCCGTCGATGCTGGACGAGGCCGGCATCGATAAGGACCTCCGGCGCATCCTCGAGGACCTCCAGCTCCGTTCGACGATGATCGTTCCGCTCGCGGCTCGAGGCAGGGTGTTCGGCGCGATCACGCTCGTCTGGGCGGAGTCGGGCCGGACCTACAGCCAGGACGACCTCCCGCTCGTCGAGGAGCTCGCGGGGCGGGCGGCGCTCGCGATCGACAACGCGCGGCTGTTCCACGAGCGCGATCACATCGCCGTCGCGCTCCAGCGGAGCCTCCTGCCGCCGGAGCTGCCGGCGATCAAGGGGCTCGACCTCGCGGCCCGATACCGGGCGTCCGGCGCGGGCAACGAGGTCGGCGGAGACTTCTACGACGTGTTC
>JBJMLN010000145.1:0-5168 GCA_045805285.1 Actinomycetota bacterium
GCCACCAAGGAGAGCTTCTTGGCGCCCTCTCGGTGGAGATGCCGGCCTCGGATCCGATGAACCCGGCGAAGGGGCGGTTGATCGAGGACCTCGCGGCGCAGGCGGGGCTGGTGCTCCGCAACGTGCGGCTGATCGAGGAGCTTCGCGCGTCACGGCAGCGCCTCGTGGCCGCGCAGGACGAGGAGCGCCGCAAGCTGGAACGCAACCTCCACGACGGCGCGCAGCAACAGTTGGTCGCACTCGCGGTGAAGCTCCGGCTCGCGGAGCAGCTCGCGGAGCGTGACGCGGAAAAGACGAAGGAGACGCTCGCGGCGCTCCAGCAGGACACGCAGGATGCGCTGGAGAACCTCCGCGACCTCGCGCGCGGGATCTACCCGCCGCTGTTGGCGGACAAGGGTTTGGGAGCCGCGCTCGAGGGACAAGCCCGAAAAGCGTCGATCCCCGTGGAGGTCTCCACCGACGATGCCGGACGGTATCGGCAAGACACGGGGGCGGCCGTGTACTTCTGCTGCCTCGAGGCGCTGCAAAACGTGCAGAAGTACGCGAATGCGTCGAACGCCGCCGTCGCGCTCTCCCAGGCCGACGGGAAGCTGATGTTCGAAGTCACCGACGACGGCGCCGGGTTAGATCCCGCATCGACGGGCTACGGAACCGGTCTCCAGGGCATGGCCGACCGGCTCGATGCGATCGGAGGAAGGCTCGAGGTCCGGTCCCGACGGGGAGAAGGAACGACGATCGTGGGCTCGGTTCCGGTGTCGACGACAACGTGATGGCCGCCGAACGCCGAGGCGGCCGCGGCCTTGCGGCCACGGCCTTCGCCCTCACTGTCGCTGCGCTCCTCGTGGAGACGGTCTTCATGATCGTGGATCGAGCTCATCTCAACCCGCAGAAGGGCGACCCGATCTTCTACGCCCTGCTGTCGGTGTCCGTGCTCGTGGTCGCGTCCGTCGGAGCGTTGATCGTGGCACGCGATCCGAAGAACGCGGTGGGGCGATGCTTCGTGTGGCTCGGGTTCACGTTCGCCCTCGCGCTCGCCCTGAGCCTCTACGCGCCGCACACCCTTGTGTACTCACCCGGATCGCTTCCGTTCGGCCGCCTTGCAGCGTGGACGCAGACGTGGCTGCCGATCGCGGGCGTTCCGGCGCTGCTCCTGGTGTTCCTGCTGTTCCCGAACGGCTCTCCACCGTCGGACCGATGGCGCCCGCTAGCGTGGCTGATCGTCGGGTCGGCCGCCATCGGCGTCGCCGGGTGGATGGTCAAGCCGGGCGTCCTGAAGCAGTCGTTCGGGAACGTCGGCCGGCTCGGCGTGACGAACCCGTTCGGGGTCGGCGCTCCCAACGGCAGCGTCGACGTCGTCATCGTCGTCGACGCGATCGTGCTGCTGGCGAGCGCCGCCCTCGCGATCGCCTCGATCGTCTTCCGTTTCCGGAACGCTGCCGGAGAGGAACGCCAGCAGGTGCGCTGGCTCGCCCTGGTCGGCGCCGTCATCGCCGTGCTCTTCGTGGTGAGCTTTGTCTTCAGCGTCGTGGTGTGCGGAGGAAGCGACCGGGGGACCTGCGGCGCGGTCGGCACCGCGCTGTTCGTCGCGTTCTTCGTCACGCTGGCACTCGGCATCCCACTCGCCTGCGGCGTCGCGATCCTGAAGTACCGGCTCTACGACCTGGACGTCGTGGTCAAGAAGACCGTCGTCTTCGCCGTCGTCGCGGCGTTCATCACGGCGTTGTACGTGCTCGTCGTCGTCGCGATCCCGACCCTGATCGTCGGCGCCGGAAGCAGCGGGGGGTTCTCGCCGCTCGCGCTCGCCACGACGGTCGTGGTCGCGATCCTGTTCCAGCCGGTGCGAAATCGGGCACGGCGGCTCGCGGACCGGATCGTCTACGGGCGGCGGGCGACGCCCTATGAGGTGCTGTCCGAGTTCTCCGAGCGGCTGGCGGACGCGTACTCCACCGACGACGTCCTCCCGAGGATGGTGGAGCTCGTGCGGCAGAGCTCCGGAGCGTCCTCCGTCCGGGTCGGCGTCCTGATCGGCGGAGAGATCGTTCCGAGCGCCGCGTCGCCGAACGGTCATCCCCGCGGCGACCCGTTGCTCGCGCCGAATGACGACCCGCCGCTGGAGCAGCCGAGGCAATCGTTCCCGGTCCGCCACCAAGGAGAGCTCCTCGGCGCCATCGAGCTGGAGCTGCCGGCGAACGACCCGATGACGCCGGCGAAACGAAAGCTCGTGCAGGACCTCTCCTCGCAGGCAGGGCTCGTGCTCCGGAACGTGCGGTTGATCGAGGAGCTCCGCGCGTCCAGACGACGGATCGTCACAGCGCAGGACGAGCGCGCGAAGAAGCTGGAGCGCAACATCCACGACGGCGCGCAGCAGCGGCTCGTAGCGCTGGCGGTGAAGCTCCGTCTCGCGGAGCAGCTCGCCTCGCGCGACGCCGACCGGGCGCGGACGATGCTCGCGGAGCTCCAGGCCGACACGACGGAGACGCTCGAGGATCTCCGCGACCTCGCGCGCGGGATCTATCCGCCGCTCCTGGCCGACCAGGGCCTCGCGGAGGCGCTCCGAGCGCAGTCGCGGAAGGCTGCCGTTCGGACCACGGTCGAGGCCGACGCAGTCGGGCGCTACGCGCAGGAGGTGGAGGCCGCCGTCTACTTCAGCTGCCTGGAGGCGCTCCAGAACATCGCGAAGTACGCGAACGCGAACAGCGCACGGATCCGGCTCCACGCCGGCGACGGCGACCTCACCTTCGAGGTGACCGATGACGGCGGCGGTTTCGACGCCGCGAACGCGCCGCGCGGCTCGGGCCTGCAGGGGATGGCCGACCGCATGGAGGCGCTCGGCGGCAGCATCACGATCCAGAGCGCGATCGGAAAGGGCACGACCGTCATCGGGCGGATTCCTGCGAGCGAGATAGTGGCCGCCGAAAGCGCGACCCTCGAAACCTAGATCGGATCCGCGTTCGATTCCGCGTTCGGCTCCACTTTCGGCTCCACTTTCGGCTCCGCGCCTGCCTTCGCGGCCTCCCAGGCTTCCTCGAGCCGGTCGGGGCCGAAGACCGCCTTCGGGATGTACGCGGCGGCTCCGCACTCAGCCGCGCGCGGGGCGTACTCCGACTCCTCGTAGGTGGAGAGCAACAGGATGACGATGCGGTTGTTCGACTCCGCGAGGATCTTTCGCGTCGCGTCGAGCCCGTTGATCCCGGGGAGGTTCACGTCCATCAGCACGAGATCGGGATCGAGCTCCGCCGCCATCGTCACGGAATCCTCGCCGGTCTCGGACTCTCCGACGACCTCGAAGCCGTCCGTCGCCTCCACGACCATGCGCGCGGCCAGGCGGAAGGGCTCCTGATCGTCGACGATCAGCACTCCTACGGTCACCGTTGTCTGCCTCCTAGCGGAAGCCTCTCACCGGAAGGGCCTCGCGCAAAGGGGGCAAGCATGCCTTTCCGCGCGGATGCCTCCCACCCGGAACCAGGCACGGAGGACTACGCGGCGGCCGGTTGCCCCAGCCGCAGGAACGCCCGCTCGAGGACGAGCCGAGGGTTGAGGTTGAGATCCTCGGCGAGCTCGGCGCGGGCCTCCTCCAGCGCGGCGAAGGCGCCGGTCCACGCGGCGACGTCTCCGTCGAGGTCGGGTCGCAGGTCGAGGTTGATCAGCCCCGAGTCCTCTGCGCCGACCCGAGACGCGATCCGGTCGCGGAACACCGAGGACATCGCGAGCAGGATCCAGTCCAGGTAGTCGCGCTCGGCCCGGCGGAGACGGCGCTTGTGACGCTCCTCCAGCCGGCGGATCACGCCGCGGAACGCCTCCTCCGGCCGTCCGCGGTCGTCGAGGAACGGCGCGAGCTCCTCCTGGAGCGACTCCTTCAGGTCCTTTCGGTACCGATCGCTCGCTTCCATCGCGATCTCCGCCGCGGCGATCGCGCCACCGGCGCCTTCGGACGCAGCCTCCAAAGCCTCCAGCGCCGCAGTGCGGAACGCGAGACCCTCGCCGCCCGCGGCGAGCCGACGAGCGCGGCCCACGTTCCCGCCCGCGAGCCGAGCGACCACGGCCGCGAGCCGCTCGTCGACCCGCTCGTCGGTCAGGGTCCGGATCACGAACGCCTCGGGGAGGGGACGGAACACCACGACGTGACAACGCGACGTCACCGTCTCCGGAAGCTCGTCCGGGCGCGCCGACATCAAGAGGAGCACGGCGTCGGCCGGCGGCTCCTCCAACACCTTGAGCAACGCGTCGGCGGCTGCCGGATTCAGGCGGTCGGCCTCACGGAGGATGAAGATCTTCCGCCCGGGCTCCGGCGCGGTGCGGTACGCGGGGTGCCAGATGTCCTCGCGGATCGTCTCGACGTGGATGTCGCGTCCCTCCGGCTCGACGATCCCGACGTTCGGATGCCGGTCGTCGAGTGCGAGCGTGCAGGTCCGGCACGTTCCGCACCCGCCGTCGGCACAGAGCAGCGCAGCCGCGAACGCGCGGACCGCGAGCTGCTTGCCGCATCCCTCCGGGCCGGCGAGGAGATACGCGTGGTGCGGCCTGTCGACCGCGCGGTCGAGGAACGCGATCGCGTCTGCCTGCGCCGGAACGGTGCCGAGGACGGGGCGGACGTCGTCTCCCACATCGGGAACCTTACGGGAGGGCGTCGTCAGCTCCCTCCTCGCGCTCGCGGAGGAGCTTGCGGAACGCCTCCTCGACATGGCTCTGCACGACCTCCGGCGCCTCGTCCGCCTCGATCATCACGAACCGCTCGGGATGCTCCTCCGCGATCTTGAGATAGGCGTCCGCAACCTTCGCGTGGAAGTCGCCGCTCTCGAGCTCCATCCGGTCGGGCGCCTCGGTGGAGCGCAGGAGCCCGAGCTCCGGCTCCAGATGCAGCAGAATCACGAGGTCAGGAAACAGGCCCTGCGTCGCCCAGACGTTCAGCGTCAGGACGTCGGGCTCTCCGAGTCCGCGCGCAACGCCCTGGTACGCGAGCGAGGAGTCGACGTAGCGGTCGCAGAGCACGACCTTTCCGTCGGCGAGCGCCGGGCGGATCACCGTCGCGACGTGCTGCGCGCGGCTCGCCGCGAACAGCAGCGCTTCGGTGCGCGGTTCGATCCGGCCGGTCTCGGGATCGAGGAGGAGCTCACGCACCTGTTCGCCGACCGCCGTTCCGCCCGGCTCGCGGGTGACGAGGACGTCGA